>SCPZ01000103.1 GCA_004299305.1 Methylobacter sp. | reverse complement strand
ACATGATGCGACAGGTCCAAAAGAAACGGGTGTCCATCAAACGTATGCGCAAGGCGGCTGGCTGGGATGATTCGGTCTTAACTGATATTTTGGCTCAGGTTTTTTAATGAGGTAGCCCTGGACCTCTCAGGGGCTAGCCTTTAAGTATACTGAATGGCAACGTCTATATACAGAGGGGGATCAAGTCGCATCATCCATCCACAGTTTTCCACTGCTCACACACCGAAACTTGGCCTCTATCTGTTTTCGAACCATTGCAGTGAGTCGAGTCCCCAAGATCTGGCTCTCAAAGTTTAAAGCTAATCATGTTTCGCATCGTACAGATGATAGCGGCCCTTCCCGGTCTGCTTGGCGACATACATGGCCTGATCGGCTTGGCGCAATAGCGTATCGCCGTCCTCGTTGGCAGCGCTATGAAAAGTTACGCCTATGCTGGCCGAGACCGCAACCTGATGATTACCGATGACTACCGGTAGGGCGATAATTTCCAGAATACGGTCGAGAATTTGGCAACACTCGCGCTCACCGGCAAGATCATTAAATAACACAACGAATTCATCCCCGCCCAGTCGCGCCAAAGTGTCGCCCGCTCGCAACGCTTCGTGCAGGCGGCGGGTGACTTCCACCAGCAATTGGTCGCCGGCCTCGTGCCCACACCGGTCGTTGACCTGCTTGAAGCCGTCGAGGTCTAAGTAGCAGACGAACAGCATCCTGCCGCTACGTTGCGCCCGCGCGATGGCCTGAACCATACGGTCGGCCAGCAAGCGCCGGTTAGGAATACCGGTCAGCGCATCGTAATAGGCAACTTGGCTCAGCTCGGCCTCATGTTCTTTGAGGTAGCTGATGTCGGAAAACACCCCGACATAGCGCCGCACTCGTCCATCATCGTCGCAGATGGCGGTAATCGAGAGTAGCTCCGCAAAAATCTCGCCGGACTTTCGCCGGTTCCAAATTTCGCCGCGCCAAGCCCCTTTCTGTTTCAGCGTTTGCCACAGCTCGGCATAAAAGGTTTTGTCCTGTTGTCGCCCCGAACTCAGCATCTTGGGGTCCTTGCCGATCACCTCTTCGCGGGAGTAGCCTGTAATCCGGGTGAATGCCGGGTTAACGTTCAAGAAAACATTGTTCGCATCGGTGATCACGATGCCTTCCTGGCTGTTGTCAAACACGCCGGCAATGATGCGCAGGTCTTCCTCTGCTCGTTTACGTTCGGTGATGTCGCGAAAATACCAGACGCGTCCGTAGTACTGGCCGTCCGCTCCGGTGGCTGGAGCGGAATACCGATCGATGATTCTGCCATCGTTTAGCTGTATTTCTTCGCGACTCTTGTCGTCCCTGTGCTCGTATAGATATTGGACACGGGCGAGGAATACGTACGGTTCGGCGATTTGATCAACAACTGACTGAAGCACCGGCGCATCCAGATGCTCGCTCACCAGTTGCGGTGAGAGCCGCCATAGATCGATGAATTGTTGGTTATAAGAGATAATATGTGCGTTTTCATCAACCACCAGGATGGCATCGGGCGAGACCTCCTGCTGGGTTTGCAGGATCGTATTCTTGAGTTTTATTTCCTGCTGCGACCGCTTATGCTCGGTGATGTCGCGCCAGACGCCAACCAGCAGGCTTTTGCCGGAGAGATTCAACATGCGGGAATTGATCTCGACATCCAGGATGTCTCCATTCTTGCAACGGTGCCGGTTATCTAAAGACATTCCGCCCGATTCCTCCAGCTGCCGCACTGCGGCAACCAGCTCCTTTTCGTTCAAGTCGGCCTGCGTGTCAACCAGCCGCAGTCCGAGAAATTCTTCATGCGTATAGCCCAACATGCGACATGCCGCAGGATTAGCCTCGACAAAGCGCAAGGTCTCCGGGTCTATCAATTCGATAGCGTTGGGCGCCTCTTCGAAAATGGCGCGAAACAACTCCTCGCGCTCCACCAGTTGTTGTTCCAGGTGTTTGCGCTCGGTGATGTCCTCGGTGATACCCATCAATTTTTCAACGCCGCCAGACTTGTTCTTGATCGGAACAAAGCACGACTTATAAATCTGTTCGAGCGGTCCTTCGGCCTTAAACTCGAAGTGGCTGCTTTCCCCGGCATACGCCTGGACAAGTAGCGCCCCTATGCGTTCCCGGTCGGCAGCGCTGACCGAATCCAGATATAAAGATCCTTGAACCTCGGATTCCTCTTTGAGCCCCAACATGCTCAGCCCCGCCCTGTTCATGGAAACTATTCCGCCTCCCATGTCGATCTCGTGGATACACATGGGAGAGTTTTCGACTAGCAAGCGGTTGTGGTTTTCGCTTTCACGCAAGGCACGGGTAATTTTCTCGTTTTCCCGCAATGCCGCTTCCAGTTCATTGGTGCGGCGGCGTACCAGGTCTTCAAGCGTAATCGCGGTCTGAAACAGGTTGAAGTCGGACGTATCGATGTTTGCGCTGCTTTCGGCGCGATTGATCAAGGCCTGAACGATTTTGTTCAAGCGCGCGATCTCGGCGTGTAATGCCTGCTCGTTCATAGCCGCTTGGTCAGTCATCGCGCGTCTCGCCCTCTATCCCGGAAGCGCTGCCAAAGGCGCAGCCGGTGAAGGTCTGGTTGTTGTGGATGCCGCGGAATTGTTCGCCATAGCTGCTGAAACCTATGGTGTTGTTGCGCCGGAAAATCTCCATGACGCGGCCTGTCAATCCGTTCTTGGCAACTTCCAGATTGCGCAAAATACAGTCGCAACCCAAGACCAGTTGCGTTGGGCCGATTTTTGCCCGAACTGCGTCGAAAGTCTGCTCCAAGTTATCCACTAAATTTACGCCATGCGCCACCCTGAGCACCAGGCCGGTTTCAATGGCGCAATAGAAAGTCAGGCTGCCGTCTGTATTGGCCTTCTGGATAGAGCGCACATAATCCGTACCGCCGATTTTTACCACGACGGAGGGAAAAGCAAAATCTTTTGCATTGAATTCGGTAACGTCAACCCCCACCAGTCGGGCGTACTCTGTGGCGGCAGGTAGTCCATTGATCTCCTTGACAATGCGCTTGACGGGATCGGCTTCCGTGACGACAAAACGTTCGTCAGTCGAAACAAAATGATGGGTCTTGAATATTTTGAAGGGCAAGGATGTGTTGACCAAAACCAGTGCCGCGCTATCGGTGTGGAAGCCGCCATTGCTGTAAACATAGGTTTTGGCAAACTTTTGGTCGTCGCCCGCCGAACCGCCAAACAGCGTGATCTTGCCTAATGCATACTGTAAAGCATGTGCTACACGTTCTTCACGACCGGACATGCCGTCAATAAGCAGTAGTGCGAAGCTATGCTCCGGGCTTGCGTTTGGGGCTTTACTTTCAAGCCGCTGTAACAGGTTTTGGGCAAAATCATGCCCTTTGGTAATATCGAACTCGCTTAATTGATTCAGCAGCCCGCTGACAGCGACGCAACTTGCTTTAGGAAAACTAACGCCGGACAGGCTATGTTGGCAATAACCGGCCGGTCCAATTTCACCTGCGGTGGTGCAACCGATGACTTGAACTCCGGCAAACAAACGCTGCATTTCTTCAGCCAGCAGGTCAAGGTCGTATTCGCTGGAGCAGAAGAAAACCACCAGCGCCATATCCTGCTGTGCCACTGCGGCATAAAACTCCTGCGCCGCCAATTTTGCATCGGTAGCGCGCGACTGGAACATGCGTATTTTGTTGTGATTGTTCATATTTCCATCGCAAATTTGAACTACAGTCGATTTACTACCCGACACTGAAAAAGTGTTTACATTATAGGTGTTAACTACTCAGCCTAAAAATAATAGATTGCTGATTTTTGAGAAGTAAACATTAAGGGGTAAAAGGGCTTGCATTGTGCCGAACAACCGGTGGAATACCTGATTGCGTTGAGCATTTTAAAATAGGAATACGCACGAAATAACTTCGACAACTAGCTCCCTCTCTTGCTGGACGACTGCACGGATGCAGGAGGTAGAGTAACGCAGGAGCAGTTACCGAGAGGGCTGGGGAGAGGAGAATAAAATGCCTAAGTTATTTCATGCTCATTCCTGGAATGATTCAATGTACCCCGGTCGCTTGGTGTTGGTAAATTGGCCGCGCGCCTACTGCGCTAAAGCCAAAATAAAACCCAGCAACTGAGGCTAAGTCGGCTAGAGGATTTTGATGATCCTATTTGCTCCGGCTCCCAGGCTCCAAACCGAATAGCTGCACCCTGTCTCCTCAATCAATATTTGTGTTGTATAATCGCGGCTAAACGGCGCATCTTGTGCCGCCTCTTTCGACAGGCTCAGGGCAAGTTAGTTCCGGCCTGTTCACGATAACGCTCTCCTGCAAATAAACGAGTTAAATTATGGACTATTCAATAGAAACCGCGCCATTAGAAGAACTGCAATGCGATTGTATTATTGTCGGTGTTTATCAAGACCGACAACTCAGTCCCTCAGCCACTGCCCTTAACAGCAGCACCGGTGGGTTCATTAACACTATCGTCAGCCGTGGCGACCTGGCTGGGAAAAATGGCGAAACCGTATTAATCAATGCGGTTCCAGGCGGCACAATTGAACGTATTTTGCTGGTCGGATTGGGTGAAAATAAGCCCTTATCCGGCAAAAACTACAAAAAAGCCCTACTCGCCGCCGTTAACAGCCTGAAAAAGACGCAAATAAAATCAGTGGTCTGCTGTCTGGCGGAATGCGATGTGACAGACCGTGACATGCAATGGAAATCCCGGCACATTGTCGAAGTTTTTAATGATGCCGCGTATCAATTTACCTACACAAAATCCGATAAAGAAACAGAAATCAAGATTGAAAAAATATCCATTGCCGCCACCGAAACCGAACGTACTGCGGCGAATTTCGGGCTACTGCAAGGCAAAGCTATTGCTGAAGGTATGGTGCTGACCAAACACCTTGGCGATTTACCGGGCAACATTTGTACTCCAGCCTATCTTGCCGAACAGGCGATTGAACTGGGCAAAAAATGCGCAGGCCTGACCGTTAAGGTACTGGAAGAATCCGATATGACGGCGCTGGGTATGGGCGCGTTGTTGTCCGTCTCGCGCGGCAGCCGCCAGCCCGCAAAATTAATTACCCTGGATTATCAAGGCGGCGAGAAAAACGCCAAGCCTATCGTCCTGATCGGCAAAGGCCTCACTTTCGACGCGGGCGGCATTTCATTAAAACAGGCTCAAGGCATGGATGAAATGAAATACGATATGTGCGGCGGCGCGACGGTGCTGGGGATATTGCTTGCCGTAGCGCAAATGCAACTGCCGCTGAATATTATCGGCCTGATTCCTTCGTCGGAAAATATGCCCGACGGCGATGCCAATAAACCGGGCGATATTGTGACCAGCATGTCAGGCAAAACCATTGAAGTGTTAAATACCGACGCCGAGGGCCGCCTGCTGCTTTGCGACACCTTAACCTATGCGGAACGCTACAGCCCCGAGGTAGTGATAGACATTGCCACCCTGACTGGCGCGGTTGGCGTCGCTTTAGGCAATGTAGCCATTGGTTTGCTCGGCAATGATGACATCTTGTGCAATGAGCTGACAGCGGCCGGTGAAATCGCTAACGACAACGCTTGGCGTTTACCGTTATGGGAAGAATACCAGGAGTTGCTTAAATCCAATTTTGCCGACATGACTAATTCCGGCGGCAGAGAGGCAGGCACCATTTCTGCTGCTTGTTTTCTGTCGCGATTTGCCGAAAAGTTCCGTTGGGCGCATCTGGACATTGCCGCGACCGCTTGGCGTAGCGGACCAACTAAAGGCGCGACCGGTCGTCCTGTGCTGTTATTAAGCCAATACCTGATTAACCGGGCGCAGAATATAAGTGGCTGAAGTCAGCTTTTATATACTGCCGACTGAATCGTTACAGGACAGGTATCTGTTTGCCTGCAAACTGATCGAGAAAGCCTATCGTAGCGGTAGTTTTTGTTATGTACTGACCGATTCCGTCGAACAAAGCCGGATCATAGACGACCTGCTCTGGACCTTCAGGGCAGGCAGTTTTATTCCGCACCAGATATACACAGGTGAGCCGCCTGAAATTGAAAAAGTTATCTTGATCGGCTCACTGAGTGCGCCTGAGAATTGGCAAAAAGTCTTATTCAACCTGTCGTCACATTATCCTGAGCAGGGGTCGCAAACCGAGCGTATTCTTGAAATACTGGATAATAGTGAGATAACCAAAGCAGCCGGCAGAGACCGTTATCGCCGGTATCAGCAATCAGGAATAACGGTTACTACTTATAAAGATTGGTAGCTAGGGTGTCCAAACCTAGCTTTCGGAGACGTGTTAGAAGCTATTAACACCTTGTCTTTGGATGAGCAGGAAAGCCTCATAATCATTGTTTAGCGACGACGCGCTGAACGCACCCGTCAACAATTACTCGCAGGGGGTAGTGCCGCAGTAAAAAAACGTAGGTACGCTGTGCGTACCGTATAGTGGACTGGATTGATTTCAGCACGGTGAATCGGAGATTGGAGAGCGCTAAGGTACGCGTAGCGTACCGGGCTTGCGGGTATAGGTTTCGCAAACCTCGTTATCATTAATTTATATTAGGGGATAGAGAAAATGCCTGTTATTTCTTATTTTTTCGGCATTTATATTCGTATGTATCAGGATGACCATAATCCGCCACATTTTCATATAGAATATCAAGGTTATCAAGCATTAATGGCAATTGAAACAGGTGAAATTTTAGCAGGCAAATTACCTAGTAAAGCAGTTAAGTTAGTACGCGAATGGGCAAATGAACATCAAGAAGAATTGCTAATCAATTGGCAACAGGCAATTGATTTGAAACCATTACAACGCATTCCAGGAGCAGATAATGATTAAAATTATTCAAGCACAGTATGTAAAGCAAAGAGTTTTACGGTTATATTTTTCCGATAATTCTTGTGGCGATTATGATTTACAGTCTTTAATTGATAGGCAAACAGAATTGACGATACCTTTAAATGATGAAGCGTATTTTAAACAGTTCTTTTTAGAACTTGGTGCATTATGTTGGCGTAATGGCTTGGAATTAAGCCCTAGCAATATTCACCGAAAATTGGCAGTACAACAACAATTACATTATAAAACTGAAGCGGCATAATAATTTTCCTAAATACTGAGGAAAATAAAAATGGAATTATTGATTTTTTATGGGTTGAATGCACGCTGCTTAACATAGTACCGCAGTAAAAAACGTACGCTGTGCGTACCGTATAGTGGACAGGATTGATTTCAGCACGGTGAATCGGAGAGCGCTAAGGTACGCGTAGCGTACCCGGGCTTGTGCTAGTTCCCAAGCTCCAGCTCTCATCGTTATACACAAGTGTTCAAGTACACCTCGTTCCCACGTGCTACGTGGGAACGAGGAACGGTATCCCGCAGACACTTGGGAAAAGGGGTTACATTATGATGAAAAAGTAACCCTTTTTCCCTTTTTCGGTGAATAAAGGAGACTTAGTTCGGCGCGAGGAACGTAAACATACCCGGTACTTTCTTAGCTTTGAAAAATAAATCCGCATTATAGGGAATCGGGCTACCGCCGAGCGGGGCTACAAGTCCTGCCTGGCTTGGCGAAAACCATTGTGTTCGCACTTAGCGTGGACTACACTTTAGTTCTTTAACTACGGGGATTAGCTATGTATGCAACCAATGTCAGAAATTTAAAACGCAATCCTTCAGAAGCACTCAGACATGCCGAGCAGGAACCCGTATTGATTCTGAAAGGCAATCAACCCAATGCGATGATCTTAAATTTAAAAAGCTCGCTAGGCGATATGGGCGAGCAGCTAAGGCCTGCTTTAGCGGCCAGTTTATTTAAAGACCGGGTGCTATCACTAGGTGCTGCCGCGCAAATCAGCGGCTTAAGCCTGTCCGAATTTATTGATCATTTAACCCAGTTGGATATTGACTTGGTGGATGCCGACCGACAAACTGCCAAGGAACTGGAAACGCTGGATTCATGGCTGTCGTAATAGCCGATGCGGGACCTTTAATCGCGCTGGCTAAAATCAATCAGCTGCATGTATTGCCCGCCCTTTTTACCTCTGTGTCCATCACTCAAGCTGTATCGGACGAGTGTTTACGCAGTCAATCCAGCGATGCGGTCTTAATCAAGCAAGCTTTAGAATCCGATTGGTTGAAGTGCGTAGACAACCCGGTATTTAAGCATCCTTTATCAAAAAGCTTAGGACTAGGCGAGCAATCCAGCATTGAATACGCCTTGCAAACAGGCACTAAAACCTTGTTAATTCTGGATGATGCGTTAGCGCGTAAACAGGCCTTGCGCAGGGGATTGAGCATTGTCGGCACGGCGGCGCTGTTGTTTGCCGCGCAACGGAAAGGACTAATTGCCGATGCAGAGGCTTTGATAGCCGAACTTAATCAGATCGGCTATCGTATTTCGGCGGCTGTGATTGCTCAATTGAAAAGCGGCTTGGTATGATCCGTCGTTTTTGGGGCTATCATTCTAGCCTGGCATGGAAAACATGCCCAATCTACGGGACTTTATAACTAAAACCGTTTTTTACAGGGAGTTCGTAACGATGTCTTTGCCCGCACCAGATCTTGCAGCCGGATTTTCCGTTTTGCATAAGCGCTTAGACTGACTGTTGACTACCAACTTAAGCAGGGACAGATAACATCCCGTTGGGCTATGTTATTTGTAAAATCGCCACCCTTAAATTGGCAGCCTGATTTTTTATAACGAGCATCAAGAAATTTTTACTGTCTATTCCATAGAGGAAATTCACCATGCCGTTCATCTCCCTGTTAACTTCATTATTCTCGCCAACTACCATGACACCGCACGGCTATTGTCTATTGTGGGATCCTGTTTTGGTTTATTTACATGCTATTGCCGACGGTGTAATTGTCGTCGGTAATTTCTCCATCCCGTTTGCGATATTTTATTTTGTCAGGCGTCGCCCCGATATTCCCTTTAAGTCGTTGCACTGGCTGTTTGGTACGTTCATGATGAGCTGTGGACTGACGCATTTAATGGGCATTATTACGCTGTGGTGGCCTTTTTATTGGTTGGATGGCGCCATTATGGCGTTTACTGCTTCGGTATCGCTGCTCACTGCCGGACGGATATGTGCATTTATGCCGATATTACTGACGCTGCCGAGCGCCGAGCAATTACGCAAGGAAATCGCAGAAAAGGAGGAGGTAGCCACCCAATTGCAATGCGAAATCCAGGAAAGAAAGCAGATGGCCTTTCTCCAGCGTTCCAACAATGAGATTTTGGAGATGCTGGCAAAAGACGCCCCATTGGAGTATGTGTTAGATCAAGTCGCGTCTATGATGGAAACCCTACGTGCGGATTTAAGCTGTGAAATCATGTTGTTGGCTGAGGACGGAAACCACTTAGTCCATGGCGGAGGATCGTATTTGCCGGACTTTTGTCCGGCGGTACAAGCCGGGCATAGTTATGATCACGGTTTAATCGCCCGATGCCGGGAACCGCTTCAAATAGAGGATGTAACGCAGGATCCGTTATGGGCCGAATACCGCGATATTACCGAGCAGGAAAATATACATGCACTCTGGTTCGAACCGGTGCGTTCCGTGCATGGCGATGTCTTGGGTATGTTTAGATTGAGTGTCGGACACCCCGGTCCAGCACAAACCGACGAACTGATGATTATCCGGTCGGCCGCCTATTTAGCGGGGCTTGCGATAGATCGTAACAGAACTGCGCTGGAGAGGGCGAGCCTTCAATTAGCGATACAGGAAAGCCACGACATAGCGGTTAGGGCCAATCAAGCTAAATCGGATTTTTTGGCCAATATGAGTCATGAAATTCGGACGCCGATGAACGCAGTTATCGGCTTGACGCATTTGGTGTTGGATACGGAATTGGATGTTAAGCAACGGGACTATTTAAAAAAAGTTTTAAACTCCTCCAAAGCCTTGCTGGGCATCCTCAACGACATTCTCGATTACTCAAAGATAGAAGCCGGACGTTTGGATATTGAGGCAATAGAGTTTTCGTTTGGAAACATACTTCGAACGGTGGCCGATTTATTTGCGGCTCGTGCCGAAGAAAAGGGCGTTGAGCTGTTCGTGGAGATGGGGAACGATTTGCCTAGCCAGGTATTGGGCGATCCCTTGCGTGTCAGTCAGGTGCTCAGTAACTTAATAGGCAACGCGATTAAATTTACCGATCATGGCGAAGTCTATGTCATCGTGGAACGCTTATCGGAGACGATAGACGGCAATAGCCTGATGTTACGCATCGCCGTTCGCGATACCGGTATCGGTTTAACTAAGGAACAAGCCGATGCCCTGTTCCAGCCTTTTATGCAAGCTGACGCCAGTATCACCCGCAGATTCGGCGGCACCGGCTTAGGCTTAACGATTTCCAAACGGCTGGTCGAATTAATGGACGGCGAAATCTCCGTAACCAGCACCTTAGGCCAAGGCAGTACCTTTGCGTTTACCGCTCGTTTCGGTAAGGTCGCATTCGCTGGCGGTCAAAAATTGCAGAATTGGCGGATGATGAAATCCTTAGTAGTCGATGACCAGGAAACATCGCTGCTGATCATGCGCAATATCTTGGAGCAGTGGAATTTTGACGTTACCACCGCCAATTGCGGCGAAGACGGCTTGCGCTTGTTACAAGAAGCAAGCGCACGCGGTACGCCCTACGATTTACTGTTAGTTGATTGGAAAATGCCGGGGCTGAGCGGTTTGGAAATGGTTGAGCAAATATGTGACAGTAGCGCCCGTAAAGATATGACACGGTTGCCTACGGTTATTATGGTCACTGCCTATAGCCGGGAACAACTGCTCAAAGATGGGGAAATCGCCAATATCGATGCGATACTCAATAAACCGGTAACGCCTTCGGATCTATTCCATGTTCTAACCGAGCTTCAGAGTGGAATAATAGAACGCACACGGGTTCCAGAAGACATCTTTCAGAATACGCGCACGACCTTAAGCCGTATCCGCGGCGCACGGGTTTTATTGGTCGAAGATAGCGAGCTCAACCAACAAGTCGCGCAAGGTTTTTTAGAGAAGGGGGGCTTGCTAGTTAAAATTGCCAATAACGGCCAGGAAGCCGTGGATTATGTTCAGCGCGAAAGTTTCGATGTGGTGTTGATGGATTTGCACATGCCGGTGATGGACGGCTTTGCAGCGACTCGCAAGATACACAGCCTGCCGGGGCTGGAGAATCTGCCTATCCTCGCGATGACTGCGGCGGCGATGTCCCAGGATAAAATTGCCAGCACCGAAGCCGGTATGGTCGACCATATCGCCAAACCGATAGACCCTCAAGAACTTGCCGAAACCTTGGTGCGCTGGGTTAAACCAAGCCAAGCGGAGCAGCCGGGCGAAGCGACCGCTACGGCGTCTTTGCCGGATGACAATATCGCCGAGCTGCAAGCGGCATTGCCGACTATTTCAGTACAAACCGCGCTGCTGCGCTTGCAAGGCGATACCGCGCTTTATCGACGCTTGTTAAGCGCGTTTGTCCAGCGGCATCAGGCCATTGCCGATCATCTCAAAGAGCCGCTGAAAAATCACGATACCAACACGCTGTATGCGCTTGCGCACGGTTTAAAAGGTGAAGCTGGTAATTTGGGCATCGATCAGCTCAAAAATGCGGCGGATAGTCTGGCAAATGCCGCCAGAAGCGGCGATCAAGCGCATTTATCCATTTTGGCGGATGCGTTGCTAACACATTGCGAACAGGCCTTTATCTTAATACGGCAACTCAATGCGACCTTGCCCGGCAACGCAACAGAACTTGCCTCATCGGCGACCGAAGCCGTACCGCTTGAACAGTTATTGCCCTTGTTAAGTCAGCTCAATGCGCTGTTGATTGCTAAAAGTTTTCGCGCCCGCGAGGTGATGCATGAGGTTGGCGAGTTGCTTAAAGCCACGCCGATGAGCGTCGAATTTGCAGATATAGAGCATAACATACAAGCCTTGCGCTACGATTTGGCGGCCGCTAAGTTGGCGCAGTTGCTGGCAAACCAAGGATGGATGCTGTCATGAGCAATCCTCTACCCCCCAGACCTTGTGTGTTGATTATTGACGATAACATCACCAATATCGAAGTGCTCGCCGCAGCCTTGGCAAAGGATTACGACATAAGCTTTGCAACCGGCGGCGCAGAAGGAATTGAGCTGGCAAAAAAGTATCGCCCCGACTTGATTCTGCTCGACATCATGATGCCTGATATGGATGGCTTTGAAACGTGCAGGAGGCTACGCAACAGCGAATCGTTACCGGATATCCCGATTATTTTCATCAGTGCATTGGAAGAGGTGTCGGATAAAGTCAAAGCGTTTCAGGCAGGCGGCAGCGATTATGTCACTAAACCGTTTCAGCCCGAAGAAGTGCAGGCGCGCGTCTCCACGCATACGGCGTTGTACCGGGCTCGTCGGGCGCTTGAGGCCCGTGAAGAAAGTTTGCGCCGCAATTTACAAGAGTTGGAAGCGACGCATCAGCAGCTAAAAGACATGGGCGGCAAATTATTGCAGTCTGAAAAGCTCGCTTCCATCGGTCAATTGGCGGCGGGGGTGGCGCACGAAATCAATAATCCTATCGGCTTTATCAATTCCAACCTCGGTACGCTAAAAAACTATGTTACGACCTTGCTGCATTTATTAGACGAATATGAGCCGCTTGAAATTATGGCGACGGTCGATATGCAGCAGCGACTTAAAAACGTCAAACAACAAGCGGATTTGGCGTTTTTACGCGAAGATATTTTGGAATTGATTGACGAGTCTCTTGAGGGCATCGGGCAAGTTCGCAGGATAGTTCATGATTTACGCGGTTTTTCGCATCCTTGCGAATCGGGGTGGCAGCCGGTTAATTTGCAAGAGGCGCTGGAAAGTACACTGAATGTGGTTTGGAACGAGATTAAACTAAAGGCGGAGGTGCTTAGAGATTACACCGATTTACCTATGATTGAGTGCCTGTCATCTCAAATTAACCAAGCATTGCTGAGCCTTTTGGTTAATGCGGCGCAAGCCATCAAGGAAAAAGGCCAAATTGTCTTACGAACCCGTTGCGACGATCAATGGATTAGTATTGCGATCAGCGATAACGGTTGCGGGATTGCAGCTGAACATTATGAAAAAATATTCGATCCTTTTTTTACCACCAAACCAATCGGCAAGGGCATTGGCTTGGGTTTATCGATAGCTTACGGAATTATTGCCCAACATGGGGGGCGAATAGACGTGGACAGCAAAATAGGCGAAGGGTCGACGTTTACCATTTGGTTGCCTATTCACCATAGCCAGGAAACGGAAGAAAATGAGATATAGCCCGGTAGGATGGGCATCAGGTCCCTCATTACCGGCAATGGCTAAATTAATAGATCGCCCAACCTTCATCGGGTGCCGATTCCCAAAAATGTCATTTATTTTTACCATGAAGAGCATGAAGAGCATGAAGGACTTGAAGATATTACGCCGGTCTCCCACGCTCCAGCTCTCGTCTTTATATACAAGTCTGCGGGAGATAGCGTCATTCCAGCAGAGATGTCGGCACGCCCTACAGGGGGATTCCCCGGAGACGGGACAGCGTTGTGTATAACGATGGGCGTCGGCGCTTGGGAAGGATGAAAAAAACTGCCGACGCATTTACTCCCCGCCAGCCAACCGATAGCCCACGCCCGCTTCGGTCATCAAATAACGCGGCTGAGCCGGATCGGCTTCAAGCTTCCGGCGCAATTGGCCCATGTAAATCCGTACATAATGGGCGTGCTCTACGTATGCCGGCCCCCAAACGTCCAGTAATAGTTGCCGGTGTGTCAGCACCTTGCCTGCATGACGGATTAACACGGTCAGCAGCCGGTATTCGATTGGGGTCAGGTGAATTTCCCGGTCGCCGATATGGACGCTACGACGGGACAAATCCACCTGCAAGTCACCGATGCAAAACAGCGTTTCGATGCCGTCTCCTGTAAGTTGTGCCGTATGGCGTAGTGATACGCGGATGCGCGCCAGCAGTTCGCCGATGCTGAACGGCTTGGTCAGGTAATCGTCCGCTCCGGCATCCAGCGCGGCAATCTTGTTGCTTTCCTGGCTTCTGGCCGACAGTACGATGATCGGCACTGCGGACCACTCGCGAACCTTGCGAATGACTTCTATGCCGTCCATGCCCGGCAAGCCCAGGTCGAGAATGATCAGCTCCGGTTTGCGGGTGCCGACTTCAACTATGCCTCGTTCGCCGGTCCCCGCCTCAAATACCTGGAATCCCTGCGCACTCAGGCTGGTACGCAAGAAGCGGCAGATTTGCGGGTCATCCTCAATCACTACAATAACGGCGTTGATGTTATTCATCTTGCAGTTGCTCCGCTGCCAGTTGCGGCGGCGCTTCGTCTACAGGAAGCAGGAAAAAGAATTGCGCCCCGCCGCCAAGCCGGTTAGCGGCGCCGATAACGCCGCCATGCGCAATAATGACCGCCTTGCAAATGGCTAGGCCCAGACCGACGCCGCTTTGCGTGCCCTCCCGGTGTACCCTGTAGAATTTATCGAACAGTTTTTCCTCTTCACCCGGCGGGATGCCGGGGCCGCGATCCGCTACCGTCACCTTTAGGGTATGGGCGGAAAACTCGGCAATAATGTCGATGGGACTGCCCTTCGGCGTATATTTGCAGGCATTTTCCAATAAGTTGATCAGCACCTGTTCGATCAACACCGCATCGACACGCACCAGGCAGAGGTCATCCGGCAGTTTGGTATTAACGATTCGCTCGTCAAGCCGCTTGCGCATTCGCGTCAAGGTGCCGCCGACAATTTCATCCAGCGGATACCATTGCCGGTTCAGCGGCGCTTGTCCTGCATCCAAACGGGCCATATCTAGGATATTATTGGCCAGGTTCGACATGCGTAGCGCTTCGTCATAGATGGTCAGGCTCAACTCTTGCCGATCCAGCGGGGTAAGATGGGCGTCCTCTTCCACCAGAGTGCTGGCTGCGCCGACTATAGATGCCAATGGCGTGCGTAAATCATGGGAAATGGCGCTGAGTAAGGAATTGCGCAAGGTTTCGGATTCCATGCGTAGCTGCGTTTGCTGCGCCTCATCGGCGAAACGCACCCGTTCAATGGTTTGGGCAATCTGGCTGATAAAGGTATCCAATAGTCGACGTTGTTCGGGTAAAAACACCCGGCGCAGATTGGCGGCGCGTAAAGCCAGCACGCCGATCACGCCGCGAAAACCGGACAGAGGGAAAAACACCGCGTCGGCGCCGGGTAAGGTATCGGTGCCTTGCCCCGCTATCTGGTCGTGGTCGAAAACCCATTGCGCCACGCTGAGATCGCAACCGCGCAGGGATTCGGGAGCGGGCGAGTCCAGCGGGTAGACGATCTTGTTGTCATCGACCGGGAACAGCAATACGCTGGCGCCGCCGAACTCATCTTTAATATGACGTGCGCTAATTCTAGCGGTTTCCGCTACGGTACGGCTGGCCGCCAGGTCTTCGCTCAACGCGTAAAGAACATTGGCGCGGCGTTCCCGATGCGAGGCTATCTTTGCCTGGGAGCGCATATTGCTGGTCAGGTGGCTGATGATTATCCCCACCAGCAGCATAATGACAAAGGTCACTAAATACTGCGCATCGGCAACCGCAAAGGAATGAACCGGCTTTACAAAGAGGAAATCGAATGCGATAACGCTCAACACCGAGGTCAAGATGGAGGCCTCTCGACCAAAGCGGGCCGCCATAAAAACCACGCCCAGCAAATAAACCATGACTAAGTTAGCCAGCTCGAATTTCCCGGACATTAACCAGGCAAGAAAACTCGTGCAAGCGGTCATAGCGACCGCCCAAGTCCAGTTTATCCAGCGTCGCTTAGCTAGGCCCTTGGAATAACTGGAACGTAACACTTTTGCTCCGGGCGTTTCTTTACGCGCTTTTTGCTCTAAGGCGTCTTCGCCTCGCGGGCTACCCAGCAGATAGACATTAATGTTGTGCGCTTCGGTGATCAGGGTGTCGACGACAGAGCCCAGCATCCATCGCTTCCAACCCCGGCGACCGGGTTTGCCCAAGACTATCTTGGTGGCGTTGCGGCTTTTGGCAAAACTCAGGATTTCCTTGCTCATATCGGGGCCTGACAAGGTCACCGTTTCGGCGCCCAGCTGCTCGGCAAAACGCAGCACCCGCAATACCTCATCTCGGCGTTCGGCAGGCAGGCGTTGCAGCTCCGGCGTTTCCACGTAGGCCACGATCCAGTGTGCATGAAGACTGGTAGCAAGCCGCTTGGCGGCACGCACCAGCCGTTCGGCGATAGCATTGGGACCGATGCAAACCAAGATCCGGTCGCCGACCTGCCAAACATCGCGTATCGCGTGGATGTCACGGTAATCTTGCATTTGCGCGTCGACCCGATCGGCGGTGAGGCGTAACGATAACTCGCGCAAGGCAATCAGGTTGCCTTTGCGGAAGAAACTGCGCATCGCCCGTTCCGCCTGTTGAGGCACATAAACCTTGCCTTCCTTGAGTCGCAGCAATAATTCATCGGGCGGCAAGTCAATCAACTCGACTTCATCGGCCATCTCGAATACCGTATCCGGCACGGTTTCCCTAACCTGTATCCCGGTTACCTGGCTGACATCGTCGTTGAGGCTTTCCAAATGTTGGACATTCAGGGTGCTGTAAACGTCGATTCCGGCATTCAGTAATTCTTCTACATCCTGCCAACGTTTGGGATGACGGCAGCCGACCGCGTTGCTGTGCGCCAATTCGTCCACCAAAACCAAGGTTGGGCGACGTTTTAAGGTTCCGTCCAGGTCGAACTCGCGCTGCACCGTACCTCGATGTTTGATTAGTTTGGGCGGCAGCACATCCAGGCCTTGTAATACCGCGACGGTTTCTTGCCGGTCATGGGTTTCCACCAGCCCAACCACCACGTCGACGCCTTCAGCCCGTTTGATTTTGGCGGCCAGCAGCATCGCGTAGGTTTTGCCTACACCGGCTGCCGCGCCGAAAAAAACCTTGAGTCGTCCGCGTCGTCGTTGGTTTTCCTCGCGCTCTACGCGGGCGAGGAGGGCGTCTGGGTCGGGTCGGGTATCGTTCATCCTAAAAACCGCAGTTTATCCACGAAAATAACGAAATATACTAAATAAAACAATATGTTGTATTGATTTAGTAACTCGCCCTTTGGGTAACTTTTATACGCAAGTGTCTGCGAGACACCGTCATCCCGGCAGGGATTGCCGAGAAGCCATAGATGGCAATGCCGAAGCAGGTAACAAGTGTGTCTTGGAGTCGTTATATCGAGATGGATTTCGATATCCACTGCCATAGACAGTAACTTGGCGGTTTTACCGGTGCTTGAGTGCCAGCTGAAAGTTTCACATCCCTGTGTTCTGGATTCCGGCAATCCCTGCCGGAATGACGTGCTTGGAAATATTTGTGTATAAAAATGAGCGCCGGAGCGTGGGAAGGATGGCGGCATTAAACTCATTACTTAAGCCCCTGATCCAGCGCCAAATTTAATTTCAGCACATTCACTCGCGGCTCGCCCAATATGCCCCATTGCCGGGCTTGTGTGTAACGCTCAACCAATTCACGCACTTGGTCAGGCGACATGTGTCTGGCCTGCGCAACACGGCTGATTTGATAGGCGGCGGCGGCAGGACTGATATGAGGATCAAGCCCGCTGGCCGAGGCGGTGACCAAATCCACAGGTATAGCTTTCGAATGGCTAGGGTCTGCATGGCGTAACGTTTTAATGCGCGCCTGAACGGCGTCTATCAAAGCAGGATTGGTAGGGCCTTGATTGGACCCGCTGGATGCTCCGCCGTTATAGGAAGTGGGCGAAGTCGCTGAAGGCCGTCCCCAAAAATACTCGGGACGGCTAAATGTTTGGCCGATTAATTCAGAGCCGAGTTGTTGCCCCTTACTGTCAAGCAAACTGCCGTTTGCCTGATTAGGGAACATGATTTGTGCGAAGAATGTGACGGCCAATGGATAGGCAACGCCGGTTAATGCAGTAAAAAGCAAGAGCATGAGTATTGCGGGTTTGATGTGATTGGTCATTGATGACTCCTTTAATTAAAACGGTAACGCGGAAAAAATAATATTGCTATCGACGACAGCGGGACGCACGGAAATCACTTCAAAACTTTGTCGCGTAGTGCTTGCCAAACGCTACAATCGATTTTCCGTGCCAAGTCGTCGGCTTGTTCTTGCGTCAGCTGGCTGTTTTGGTTCAGCGACATCAATTCAACATCATCCGGGAAATTAGCCCATGCGGTTTGCGTTATTGAATCCTTGAGTCTATGAACCACAATGTCCTGCTTATCTAAAGAAACTTTCATGGGTCTAACCAATCCTCAAGCAGTAAATCCGGGACACGGATAAATTCTTTGGTGTTATGGCTCACTAAAGAGACTCGATTGGCTCTGGCCGTTGCGGCAATCAAAAGGTCATTGGCGCCAATCGGTTTGCCTGTTTTCGTCAGCAAAGCCCGGATTTCACCGTAATGCGTTACCGCATTATCATCAAAAGGCGCGCTTGGAAGCTCAGCGAAAAATTCTTTTAACAAGGCTTGATTCGCTGTTATCCGTTCGCTTTTGCATGCGCCAAACCAGAGTTCCGCTTTTACTACCGAGCAGAGCATTAGCTTTTCCATGCCTACCGTTCTTATTTTGGCGATAACCGCCGGATTATTTTTCAGGAACGCAATGCACGTGTTGGTGTCTAATAAATACATCATTCCCACTCTTCCCGAGTTTCCGGCAGCAGTGCATCTAACTCTGGAAAATCGGGAATCGCCCCGGCGAAACGTTGGATAAATGCCTCTGTATCGGGTTGCTTGAGACTCTCTTCCACGGGCAGAACAATGATTTCCGCCTGTTGGTAATGTTTAAATTCGGATGGTAACTTGACGGTCATCACGTCACCCTTTATGGATTGGATTTGTCTTAATGCGATCATTTTTATATCCTTCAAATTTGGAGTTATTGACTACGGTAAACAGAATAGCTGTAACATAATTACTGCGAAGCAAAACATCGTTAAGTTTGACAAAAAGACTCAAAAGTATACAATGCATAAATTTCAATACATTGGATACATAGCATGAAAGACAACCATCCTGTTCCTCTCCTTTTTAACCATTTAGGTATGCCGAGCGTACAACCAACAGACGAGTTTTCAATTACCTATAAAAATGGGATGTTAGAAGCCCAAGTTAAACGGCAATCTGGAAAAGTTGAAACAATAACACAAACTATACGTGGTGCCGGGTTTAATCAAATGACGAATTTTGATCCTACTTCTATGGAAGAAGGCGAAAGAAATATATTAATTAAAAGGTTATATAATAATGGTAGAGGAGAGACCCAAGCTTCCCTTGGTAAAAAATTTGGGCTATCGCAGCCTCAAATCGGTCGAATAATCAATAGCAACAACTAAACAATCGCAGTTGATCGGTGGGCAAAAAAGCGTTGCCCACCCTACCTGACTCCTCGCCTTACAACACCCCCAACCCCAAATCAATCAACTTAATCCCTATAAACGGCACAATAAGGCCGCCGACACCGTAAACCAGCAAATTATTGCGCAGCAATACGGCTGCATTTTGCGGCCTATAAGTCACGCCTTTTAACGCCAACGGAATTAAGGCGACAATAATCAAGGCGTTAAAAATAACCGCCGCAAGTATCGCGTTGGCGGGGCTGCTCAGCCCCATGATATTCAACACGCCAAGTTGCGGATAAGTACTGGCAAACGCTGCCGGGATTATCGCGAAATACTTGGCTAAGTCATTAGCCAGGCTAAACGTGGTCAATGCGCCGCGCGTCATCAGCATTTGTTTGCCGGTTTCAACGATTTCGATCAGCTTGGTGGGGTTGGAGTCGAGATCGACCATGTTACCGGCTTCCTTGGCCGCCTGGGTGCCCGAGTTCATCGCCACCGCTACATCGGCCTGAGCCAAAGCAGGCGCATCGTTGGTGCCGTCGCCGGTCATCGCCACTAAACGGCCTTCCGCCTGGTGTTCGCGGATCAGCTTGAGTTTGGCTTCCGGCGTCGCCTCGGCCAAAAAGTCATCGACGCCCGCTTCGGCTGCAATCGCTGCCGCAGTCAAACGGTTATCGCCGGTGATCATAATGGTTTTAATGCCCATATTGCGCAGCTCGACAAAACGCTCCTTAATGCCGCCCTTGACCGTGTCTTTCAGCTCAATAACCCCCAACACTTGCCCGCCGTCGACAACCAGCAGCGGCGTACTACCCCGGCGTGCTACAACATCGGCGATGCGTATCGCTTCCTCAGGAAATTTGGCATTTTGGGCTTCGACAAAGCTGCGTATCGCATCGACAGCGCCTTTACGGATTTGACGCTCGCCGATATTGACGCCGCTCATCCGGGTTTGCGCGCTAAAGGCGACAAACGTTGCATCCAGCTCGTGAATATTGCGCTCCCGAATTGCGAATTTCTGCTTGGCAAGAATAATGATGCTGCGGCCTTCCGGCGTTTCATCGGCCAGCGTCGCCAGTTGCGCGGCATCGGCCAATTCTCTTTCACTGGTCAAGCCAATCGGAAAAAAATCCGAGGCTTGACGGTTACCCAGCGTAATGGTTCCGGTTTTATCCAGCAGCAACACATCCACATCGCCCGCTGCTTCAATAGCCCGTCCCGAGGTGGCTATGACGTTTTTCTGCATCATTCGTCCTATGCCTGCAACACCGATAGCGGACAGCAAGCCGCCTATGGTGGTAGGAATCAGACAAACCAACAACGCCACCAGTACGGTGATCGACACCGGCATACCGGCTTTGGTTATTTCCACGCTGTATAGTGAAAACGGCAGCATCGTCACGGTGGTCAGCAGAAAAATCAGCGTCAATGCCACCAACAAAATAGTCAGGGCGATTTCATTAGGCGTTTTTTGCCTTGATGCGCTTTCCACCATCGCAATCATACGATCAAGAAATGCTTCGCCGGGATTGGCGACGACCTGTACCACCAACCAATCGGATAATACCCGCGTGCCGCCGGTTACCGAACTGAAATCCCCGCCCGATTCGCGAATCACCGGCGCGCTTTCGCCGGTAATCGCACTTTCATCAACACTGGCCGCACCTTCGATGACTTCGCCGTCGGCGGGGACAAAATCGCCTGCTTCGATCAGCACTATGTCGCCGCGCCGTAATGTGGTGCTGGCGACTTTGGCGTAATCGGTGCTGTACTGCGGTTTGTCCAGTTTCTTCGCCATGATGTCGCGTTTGGCGTTGCGCAATGATGCCGCTTGCGCTTTACTGCGGCCTTCGGCGACGCTTTCGGCGAAGTTGGCAAACAACACCGTGAACCAAAGCCAGAAGGTCACGGCCAACATGAAGCCGGTTTGCGTGCTGTCACCGGAAAACAACGCCCACAGCCATAGCCCGGTAGTCAGCAAACTGCCGATATAGACCACGAACATCACCGGATTTTTCCATTGTTGTTGAGGCGCCAGTTTGCGCAAGGCATCGCCTGACGCATCCCACAGAATTTCGCTATTAAATAGCTGTTGCGTATGATTTTTATTGATCATCGATTGTTTCTCACTTTGCTTTAATTAATGCGATAGAACACGGATGACACGGATAGGACTGATTTACACGGACTTTTAGTCCTAGCCAAGTTTGTTTACGCTTTTAAATCCGTGTTGATCCGTTTAATCCGTGCCATCCGTGTTCCATTTCTCTGTGTCCTGAACAGCTACAAATTCATATAAATCACGAAGTCGTTATTTTGTGGAGCCCATGATTAAATGCTCAACCACCGGCCCTAAAGCCAATGCGGGTACAAAAGTCAACGCACCGACCAAAACTACGGTGCCGATCAGCAGCATCACAAACAACGGCGTATGCGTAGGCAAGGTGCCGACGGTGGTTGGCACGGTCTTTTTAGCCGCTAATGAACCGGCAATAGCGAGCACCGGAATAATGATTCCGTAGCGTCCGAACAGCATCGTAATGCCCAAAGCGACGTTATAAAACGGCGAATTGGCGCTAAGACCGGCAAAAGCGCTGCCGTTGTTGCCTGCGGCGGAAGAGAATGCATAAAGAATTTCGCTAAAGCCATGCGCGCCAGGATTGGCAACCGCTGTTTTTCCTGCTTCCATCATGATTGCCAGCGCTGTGCCACCCAGAATAAAGATGGCCGGAATTAAAATAACGATAGCCGCCATTTTTATCTCGAAAGCTTCAATTTTTTTGCCGAGATATTCCGGTGTGCGCCCTATCATCAAACCGGCGACAAACACCGCAATCAGCACAAAAATCAGCATTCCGTATAGGCCGGAACCGACGCCGCCGAAAATGACTTCACCTAACTGAATCAGCCACATAGGGATCATGCCGCCGAGCGGCGTATAAGAATCGTGCATCGAATTGACCGAACCGTTGGATGCCGCAGTTGTAGCCGTCGCCCAGATCACCGAATTGACGATGCCGAAACGGGTTTCCTTGCCTTCCATGTTGCCGCCGGACTGGCCGAGGCCAACGTTTTGTTCGACGCCAAGTGCAGCCAACGCAGGGTTGCCGCCTTGCTCATAACCGACGGTGATGAAGAGCAGGCTGACCAGCACCAGCGTCATTGCCGACAAAATGGCCCAGCCTTGGCGTGGATCGCCGACCATCGTGCCAAAAGTATGGCACAGCGCTGCCGGTATCAGTATCAGTAACAGCATTTCCAGGAAATTGGCCAAGGGGGTTGGGTTTTCGAAAGGATGCGCCGAATTGGCGTTAAAAAAGCCGCCGCCGTTGGTTCCCAGTTGTTTAATGGCGATTTGCGAGGCGGCAGGTCCTAGTGCCAAGGTTTGTGTCGCAGTTTCCGTTGCCGAACTGACCTGTTCAACTAACGGAATCGTTTGGTAAGGTTTGAAGGTTTGCACCACGCCTTGGCCGACCAATACCACCGCTATCAAAAACGACAACGGCAGCAAGATATATAAAGTGCCACGAGTCAGGTCCGCCCAGAAGTTGCCGATGCCGTCCGCATGAGTGCGCAAAAAGCCGCGTATCATCGCCACCAAAACCGCCATGCCGGTGGCTGCCGATACAAAGTTTTGCACACTTAGTCCGAGCATCTGGGTCAAATAACTCATCGTCACTTCGCCGCTGTAACCCTGCCAATTGGTGTTGGTGGCAAAACTGACCGCAGTGTTGAATGCCGAATCGATCGTTACATTGGCCATCTGTTGCGGGTTCAGCGGCAAATGGGCTTGCAGCATTTGCAATGCAAATACAACCAGCCCGCCGAACAAGTTAAACCACAGCAGGGCGGCGGCGTAATTTTTCCAGCTCATCTCTTGTTCAGGGTTAACGCCGCTCAAACGATAAAACCCGGCTTCCAACGGCCCCAAGATGCGCTTAAGAAGTAACGGGCGATTTTCATACACCGCCGCCATATAAACGCCCAATGGCTTAGCCAACAGCAACAGGGCGACAAAATATAAAGTGATTTGAAATAAGCCGTTCGTAGTCATTAAAATTTCTCCGGGTAAAATAACGCCACCAGCAGATAAATGAATAAAGCGAATGCGAGCAAGCCGCTCAAGCCGTAGATAAAAGTCATGGGTACCTCTCTTTATGGATGTTACGAATGGCTAATGTAACGCTGTTGTTATAAAAAAACTGTAAAAATCGCCGGTAGATTATCGAATTTGTTGCAAAATTAGCTTGTTGCACAAGGCACGAACTCCAACACAGCGAAGCGACAAATATTGGAATTCGCAAGCTCAACCTACAGGTTGATACTGTTCGACGCGGTTCGTAAGGTAACTCGCAATAAATAACCCCCCAGCCCGAATAGTTCCCACGCTCCGGCGCTCATCGTTATACACAAGTGTCTGCGAGACACCGTCATCCCGGCAGGGATTGCCGGGATCCAGATGCCATGGATGGCAATGCCAACGCTGGCAACACGTCTTGCAACGCGAAATTGCCTAATGACGAGCATTCACATCCTTGTGCTCTGGATTCCGGCAATCCCTGCCGGAATGACGTGCTTTTAAAGACTTGTGTATAAAGACGAGCGCCGGAGCGTGGGAACGATAGCTGTGGGGGATTATTTATTGAGTTGATGGTGATTTAAACGTTCGTTGTTCATGATGATAGTCTTACGCATCATGTATGCAGTTTGGATTTACAGCCAGCCTGCCTTTTTCAGACGCAAATACAGCACCATGAACAGCGATTCGCCGTATTCCTCGATTTTCGGGCGTTGATGTGCCGCGCAGGCATCTTCGATAGCCAAGTCATGCAACCCGAACTCCTGCTGGATTTTGACTAGCAGCTCGCTGTTTGCTTCACGCAAACCCAACCAGACAAAGGTGTCTTCCTGTTTCAGCACTTCGCTGATGTCTTCAATAGTTACATCGCCGATATTGACGCCGTTTTGATAGGCCACGCATTTCATGACCATACTATTGTTAATTTGTTCGGTCACACGTTTCTCCCTCCGCATGGTTGGGATCTCGCCAATAATTTTCGGCATTTTAAAAGAGGACGCAGAAGCCGGTTTTACTCCAGTCGTTTGACCTGAGCTGAATTATCCTAAAAAAATCAGTTAGCCACAGATTTACACCGATAATCACTGATAAAACAATTGGTTATGCAATGTGAGTATTTCACCCAATGGTTGTCTTAAAGCATTAATGTAAGCTATCGTTTATCTGTCTAAATCTGTGTCCATCCGTGGCTCAACTGCTCTTTTCAGGATTATTCATGGCTGTTCTACATTGGGGCCGGGCACTGAACGACCTTGATCCGTGTTCAATGATGACAGCTTCTCCAGAGCCGCCATACGCTCGTGCAATCGGGCTAACTCAGCGAGAATCCGGTCTTCCCCGTTTTGAATATAGCCGACTTCCGGCTCTATTTGCCCGGCGTCTTCCACGTCTAATGCATGTATATTTCTGCCGATCAAGGCCACCGAAACCATGGCGGTGAACAGTGAAAAAAATACCAGTCCAAACAAAATCAGCCCGGCGGCCAGCAAACGCCCAAAAAAGGAGACCGGAACCACATCGCCGAAGCCCACATGGGTCATGGTCACCCAGGCGGACCAAATGCCGTCCATGGGCGACTTGATATTGGGATCAATCAGGAAAAGCGCCAATCCGACAGCCAAGGTCACCATGGTTGCAAGCAAGACCAGGTATTCCAGGTTTTTGGCTCTGAAGAGATCGAACCTGAGGGTGTTCCCCCATTGAATCGCGTTATGAAATTTAGTTAGCCAATGCATAAGTTTTGTCCTCTTAATTTAGTTTGTTATTCAGCCAATTGTAATGTCAAATCATCCGTTCGATAGCATGTGAGAACGGGATTTATGGAGCTAATCCGGGCAAATCCATCAGAATGCATCAATGATCTTCCTTGTTGCCAAGTCGCACAACATAAACCAGTCAAAACCGTCATCCGCCTGTACCTGAAACCGTACCAAGAAATTCCCGTGCCGATGCAGTATTCGTTGTTTTTCAATCACTCCCGGATGCAGACGCAGCGCCTCCCGTTGGCAGGGTTCGATGTTAACCTTACTGGGCGGCAGCGCATAGCGGTTGGTAATGTTTACATTCGCGCTATCGGGCGCTCCGGGTAAAGTATCCGCTGAATGAGCTATGTTTGAAAATGCAGTTTGAGCCATAAGACTCAATGCTAAGATAATAAGCTTGCTATTCATATAAAGTGTTTCCTAAGAAATTTGTAGGGAACCTGCTTGAATTAATCCCGCCCAATTGATGCTGTATTGATCTTCAAAAACAGCCGTTCGTGTAAAACAGGTCATCAAGCAACTAGTTACATGCTATAAAAAACACTATAAAAAAATTGTAAAAATTAAGCCCGAAGCTAAAAAACTAAAAAGGAAATATAAATTTTCCTGACCAAAATGTAACTATTCAGAGCCCGACCGTATTTAGACCTTCCAGGTTTTTAAAACCTGGAAGGTCTTGGCGTAACACTATATTTTTCAATAGGATGATTTAGCCATAAAATTTTAAACGAACCGTTTAATGGTTAAGTCAACCGTATGGTGCTAAGGAGTCTGAATACTTACACCAAAATGAGTTATCGCAGCCAAGGGCCGAGCATAAAGGAAGAGCGACACAGGACAAATTAAATTCAGTGATGTTATTTCGGTTGTCTCGAGCCAATCGGCAATTTTTTACGCACTCTCCGATTACCCCCCCGTTAAACCTTAAGTCGATAGTCCACGCCTGAGCCGGTTAATCAATACCGCAGCTTAGTCAAATAAGCGCAAAACTTCATTCAAAGCATAGCCGCAGATTGTTTCTATAAGCGCAATAATCTGTTTTTTATTTGTAAGCATATCATTACGAAATATTTACCTTAAAAACCCTAGCATGACTCCATCGTTAAAACCCATTAGAAGGATTTATGGATGGACATTTTTACCTTGCTTTATCTTGTTGTTTCCAGTTTTGGATCTCGCCAAAAAGAGAAGCTTTCCCTTGAATCAGCAAAATTTGAACGGCGTAAACTCCGGCTCATCACTGAGCGCAGCAAGCATTTTAACGATATTCCATTATCTAAAATCGTAAGCGAGTTCAAATGAAAAAATTCCCCCAGCTCAACATTCGTCATTTTTTTGTTTTAGCATTTCTTTTGTTTTTTCCTTCTTTCGCTTTTGCAGAAGATGCTGCACAACAATTGGATTTAAAAAACCACTTTGTCGGTTATTTTGCGGTTGCGGTCACTGTCATTGCCTATGCCATCGCCATGACCGAAGATTTGCATCAATTGAGTAAAGCAAAACCGATGGTATTAGCTTCGGCATTAATCTGGCTTGCCATATTTGTTTTTTATAGCGTGGAATATGGCACAGCAAAAAATGTCGCCGTCGGTTTCCAAAGTAATTTAACGGCTTATGCGGAGTTATTTCTGTTTATTACTGTGTCGATGACTTTTTTAAATGCCATGACCGAACGGGGCATTTTCGACGCTTTGCGCATTGTATTAGCCAATAGGCAGTACAGTTATCGGCAATTATTTTGGATTACCGGTGTGTTGGCTTTTGTACTGTCCACAGTAATCAGCAGCTTAACGGTGGGCTTGTTGATGGGGTATATCATATTAGTGATAGGTAAAGATCACCCTAGATTTGTTGGTTTAGCAGGCTTGAATGCCGTGGTCGCCGCTAATGCCGGCGGTACCATGAGTCCTTTAGGCGGTATTTCCACCTTCTTCGTTTGGCAACAAAACGCGCTGCATTTCACTGAATTTTTTACCTTAACGCTTCCCTGTATAGTGAATTTTGTAGTGCCTGCATCCATTATGTATTTTTCGGTTAATAAAGAAACGCCTGCCTTTGCCAAAGAAACACCGGTTTTAAAGCGCGGCAGCAAGCGGGTTATTTTTATATTTATCCTCACCTTCAGCATTACCATTTTATCGAACGTATTTCTTGATATGCCCGCGATAGCAGGAATGATGCTGGGTTTAGCGATATTACAATTTTTTGCTTATTATTTAACTAAAACTGAAAGATTGAGTCATTTTTTAATACCTGCAACACAAGAACCTAGTGATTCGAATAAAGGTTTCGATGTTTTCAAGTGCATTGCCGGTGTCGATTGGGATACCTTGTTGTTTTTCTATGGTGCGATGATGATTGTCGGAGCACTGAGCTTTTTAGGTTATTTGGATGCCATGGCACATTATTTGTTTACCGAAATCAGTCCCACCGTAGCCAATATCTTGATCGGCTTGTCATCCTCGTCCATTGATAACGGCACCTTGATGTTTGCCGTGTTAAATATGCATCCCAACCTTCCCATTGGACAATGGCTGTTATTAACCCTAACCTTGGGTGTCGGCGGCAGTTTGTTGGCGATTGGTTCTGCGCCTGCGCTGCATGTATTGGGATTAATGAAAGGCAATATGAAAGAAGGCGAAGGCTATACTTTTACCCTGCATTTGCGTTGGATGCCCGCCATTTTATTAGGTTTTTTCGCCAGCATCGTTACGCTTTTTTTTATAAATGGAGGCAAATTCTAATGTCCATACGAAACTCCTTATTAAGTGTTTGCAGTATTTTGATACTAAGTAATGTAGCGATTGCAGATGGCACGCCTGCTGGGTTGATTTCCGAACTGTCTGGAAAAGATGCGTCCAGTTGGACCGGACAGCAAGCTTATGGGCTGAATCTCGGCGGTTGGGCGGCGGGCGGTATCAACCACAATATTGATAATCCGAGTGACCGCAACAACGGCCCGGTCTCCATGACTGACCGAACCGGTGAGTTTCATTTGTACCAGTTGAATCTGTTTATCGAAAAAGCCGTCTTCAAAGACACAAGCTGGGATGTAGGTGGGCGTTTCGACTTTATGTTCGGAACGGATGCCCGCTATACCCAGGCAACCGGACATTGGGATATGGGTTTGATCAGCCAACGCGATCTGCGTTTTTACGACATCGCCCTGCCACAGGCTTACGTGGAGGTTTTTGCGCCGATCGGTAACGGCTTGAGCGGAAAATTCGGCCATTTTTACGGCATCATCGGTTACGAGTCGGTGCCATCGCCACTGAATTTCTTTTCCTCGCACTCCTACAGCTTCAAGTCCTCCCCTTTTACCGCGACTGGAGCGCTGTTTAGCTATGCGCTAAACGAGCAATGGAGCCTAAACTTTGGTGCGATAACGGGCGCGGACAATTTTGTACGGGATTTAGGTGCCATGAGCCACACGAGCGGACTGACCTGGACCAATGCCAAGACCGGCACCACGGTTTCCTTTTCGGTGTTGCAGGGCGATGTCTACAAAAACCAGCGTTCTGAGCTGATGTATTACTCGGCAATTGCCCAGCAAAACCTCGGAAAATGGCATTACGTGCTCCAACACGACCGGGGAACCCAACAGAATGCCGTTGCTCAGGGACAAAATGCCGAGTGGTATTCCATCGTCCAATACCTCACCTATCAGATGGCCGATACCTGGGGACTGGGTGTGCGTGGTGAATGGTTTCGGGATCACAACGGGGTCCGCTATTCGGCAGGCGCCGCCAACTATTACGCAATGACCGCCGGAGTGAACTGGAAACCCAAGAGTTGGTTGATGATCCGCCCCGAACTCCGTTACGACTGGAGCCATGCGCAAATAGCTCCTTTCGACGGAGGGCAACGGACTGACCAAGTTTTATTGGGAGTGGATGCAGTCGTTCAATTTTGACGCCCTCGTGATGTGATCATTGCAATTAAGATTAGAGAGGATACGATGAAAATAAATTGGCTGATTGCACTATTACTGATTGTCTTTGCCCTGTCGGGGTGCCAGAAATCATCTCGTGAATCCGAGTTGTCTGGAGAGACGCAGGGGACGACTTACCACATCAAGCTGGTTTTAGACGGCACATCAACCTCGTTGGAGGAAGTTCGCCGCCAAGTCTCGACGACGCTGGCCGAAATCGATGCCCAATTATCCAATTACCGCGAAGATTCCGAAATTTCGCGCATTAACCGGCAGGAAAGAACCACGTGGTTATTGGTATCTAAAGAGATCGCCGAACTGCTGACCATCGCCCAGACCGTTTACGAACGCTCGGACGGCTGTTATGACCTGACCGTGAAGCCTTTGTTTGACCTGTGGGGCTTTGCCCAGCACGAAAACCGGGTTCCTGCCCAGCACGAAATCGACGCGCTGTTACCCCATGTCGGCATGGGGCTTCTGGAAGTGGATGCGGTCAATCAGCGTATCAGGAAGAAAGATCCCAAACTCAAGATCGATTTGTCTTCCATCGCGCAAGGTTACAGCGTGGGCGTGGTCGCCAAGCTCCTGGAAGCATTGGGCGTCAACAATTACCTGGTTGAAATAGGCGGCGAAATGATGGTCAAAGGCCGCAAAGCCAACGGCGATAATTGGCGGGTTGCCGTCGAAACGCCGACGCCCTTTAGCCGCGCGGTCCAGAAAGTCATTGAGGTCAGGGAACAACAGGGTATTGCCATTATGACGGCAGGAACCTACCGGAATTTCTTCGAGCAGAATGGGCAAAGCTATTCCCATATCCTGAACCCCAAGACCGGGCGGTCGGTGACCCACCGATTGCATTCAGTCACAGTGATGCACGAGGACCCGGCGTGGGCGGATGCTTGGGATACCGCGCTGCTTTGTGTGGGGGAAACGGAAGCGGCTAGAATTGCAGCGACGGAGCAGCTCAAAGTGCTGCTCATTTACGATGGCGACAACAAGCTCACGGAACACATGAGCAAAGCCTTTGCGGCTATGTGATTTTATGCATAGAGTACAACCAGAAAAAACTTTCGACCGTCAGCGAAGCGAATTTCCCAATCTTTATTGGCTTTGGGGAATCGTTTTTCCCTTACTGCTAACGTTAATCGACTGGCCGTTTCGGGACATGCTGACGCCCAGCAATATCCTGCTGGTGTATTTGCTGGGTGTGTTTCATCGCTATTCGTCTCGGTCTTTGGCCTTCTATTCTCGCCTCACTGACCAGTGCCGCTGCCTTCGCGTATTTCTTTGCGCCACCGATTTTTTCTTTCGCCATTGCCGACTCGGAAAACCTAGTCGGGTTGGCGGTCATGCTGGTGGTCGGCGTGGTAACCAGCAATTTAGCGGCAAGTGTCCGCCATCAAGCCCGGATCGCCGAACATCGCGAACGACGGGTATCTGCTCTTTACCGATTAAGTAAAGAGCTGACCGAAGCCTGTTCGGAAAAGGAAATCATCGAAATCGGCGTGCGGCATCTTCATGTTGAATTCGGCGGGCGCAATACCTTGTTATTTCCTGACCGTAATGGCAGGTTGCGTTATCCAATCGCCCCCCCAATGGAGATTTCTTTGCAAGCTGTCGATTTAGGCATGGCTCAGCAGGTCTTCACTCAGGGACAGATGGAGTATGGCAGCACCGGCATCGTGCCGACTGTTTATATTCCCCTTAATAGTTCAACCGGAACCATTGGCGTGCTGGCGCTTGAGTCCGTCAATCCGCGCCGAATATTCCTGCCCGAACAACGCGAACTGTTAGGCGCTTTTATCAATCAAATCAGCCACGCTTTAGAAAGAGCCAGCTTAGCGGAACAAGCCAAGGACGCGACCTTGAAAATGCAGGCGGAAACCCTGCGTAACTCCCTGCTCAGCAGTATTTCCCATGATTTAAGAACGCCGCTGGCTGCCATCGTCTGCGCCGCCAGTACCTTGGAAACGGATACGGGGCAATTGGATGAGGACAGGAAAAGAAAATTGGCGAGCGCGATCAGTGAGGAAGCCCAGCGCATGTCCGACCTGACTACCAAAATTCTGGAAATGGCCCGTCTGGAAGCGGGCGAAGTGGTGCTTAACCGGCAATGGTGCGCGCCGGAGGAGATTATCGGCAGCGCGTTACGCCGTCTCGACAAAAAACTGACAAGTCGGCAAGTCAATGTGGTTATGCCGGATGGGCAGGCGTTGGTTTATGTCGATGCGGTATTGTTACAGCAAGTCATGGTGAATTTACTGGATAATGCCGACAAATATTCACCGCCTGGATTGCCTATCGATATTTCGGTTGAAACCACAGCGTTTGGCCTGTCGATAGCCGTGGCGGATAGCGGCTTGGGCATCCCTGAGAACATGCAGGAAAAGATTTTCGACAAGTTTTTCCGAATTCACGCAGAAAGCGCGCAAAGCGGCGTCGGTTTGGGCTTGTCCATTTGCCGCGCCATTGTCGAAGCTCATGGCGGTGAAATTCACGCAACTAAGCGCAGCCCAGGCGGGTCGGTGTTTCAACTGCATCTTCCGGTGTTGGAAGCGCCCCCTACTATCGATTCGGAAGAAAAAGGCTGACCCCATGAAAACCACAGGCCCATTACTTTTGCTGATTGAAGATGATCCACAGCTCCGAACGTTGCTGACGACTGCGCTGGAAAGCCAGGGTTATACGGTATTTGCTATTGCAAGCGGACGCGAGGGCTTGACTGCCGCCCGCAATCGTCACCCCGGCTTGCTTATTCTTGACTTAGGATTGCCGGACATCGATGGTCAAGACGTTATCCGCCGTCTGCGCACTTGGTCCGGGTTGCCTATCATAGTGCTTTCGGCTCGTGATCAAGAAAGCGATATTACCCAGGCGCTGGACAACGGCGCCGACGATTACCTGACTAAACCGTTCAGCACCGCAGAACTGATGTCCCGCATCAAAGCCTTGCTCAGGCGCGTTGCCAAGTTACCCGGTGGCGGCGCTCAGGAGTGTTTTCAGGTTGATGAGCTGAAAATAGAATTAACCCGGCGGCGGGTTTTTGTCGGAGAGCAGGAGATTCACTTGACTCCCACAGAATTCCGTTTGCTCTGCGTATTGGTGCGCAACGCCGGTTTCGTGGTAACTCATCGGCAATTGCTGGAAAAAGTTTGGGGAGCTTCTTACATTGAACACAGCCACTATTTGCGAATTTATATGGGACAACTGCGTCATAAGATTGAGGCCGATCCAGCCCGCCCGCGTTATTTATTAACCGAAGCGGGGGTCGGGTATCGGTTAAACATGGGGGAAAATTAGCTTGATGGAATGTGTTTATCACCCCGCAGCTTGCCCCAATATTGGAAAAACGGCGGCTAAACCTTTAGCGATAAACTCCACCGCGATGGATAAGTATATAAAGATTTTATAAAAAATCTATCGGTCAGGAAGAGTGGATAAATGGATGTTTTAATTGTCCACTAACGTCAAATTAAGATAGTAAGTTTCTGTAAATACTGTAAGCTTATGCTTACTTTCATGCTGAGTAGTTACGTTTTTTTAAGTAAGATAAAGTCGGTGCAGCTGTTAAGTTTAGACTGTGATTGTCATAACTAATTGATTAAATGATAATTTATAGCTTTGACTCGCTGGTGTTAGAGTGGCATTCCTCTCAAAAATTTCTTGTTAATACCTGGTGTTTTGATTCAAAAATATGTGAGTCGCAGTTGTAGAGCGTTGGTTTAAATTGAATCAATCATGATAAAAACGTAACTACTCCCCCTTTTTAACCGCAAAGCCGATTCTTGTTGTCCAAAGCCAGCTTTGGACTCCAGAAAAATGTGTTATAGGAGTGCAAAGCTGGCTTTGCCTACATGGAAGCTTTGAACATGACAGGGGCCAGCATTGCATAGGGTGAGTAGTTACATAAAAACAATAGCAAGAAACAGGCGTTACAACATTGTGAAAAATAAGAGTTTGAAATATCAGCGCTTTATTACATTAATACCCTTTCTATTTTGCACGTTACTCTTCATTTGGCCTTTAAGCGTTCAGGCAAAACTATTTGCTTGGAGCGATACCGAAATTCAATATTTACATGGAAACGGCTATCAAATGCCGAAGAACTCCGATGATGTCAGTTATTCCATTATTACGCTAAGCCATGCTGACGGCTGGGCGCTGGGTCGTAATTTCCTTTTTATGGATACCTTGATTTCGGAGCAAGGCGAATCCTCGCAAGTGAATCTCTATGGCGAGTTTTACAGCTATTTAAGTTTAAGTAAGATAACTGGAAAAACATTATCTTACGGTTTGTTTAAAGACTTGAATTTAGCGGCAGGCGTTAATGCCGGTGAAAATTTGGACAGCGATCGTAGTGGCGCCCGCATCATATTATATGGTTTCAATGTCGATTTTAACTTGCCGGGTTTTCAGCTGTTTAGCGTCGATTTCTTGCGGCATGATGTTTTGGAACCGGTTTCTTTCAAAAGCTCCTGGCAAATTACGCCGGCCTGGAAACTTCCTTTCGCACTATTCGGCACGCACTGGAGTTTGGAAGGTTTTGCCGATTTTATCGGCCCGAAAGGGCCTAGTTATGCGGGTAGTGTCTTGGCGCAGCCGCAATTACGTTTGGATGTCGGCGATTTTTTTGGAGTCGGCAACCATCTTTATGTCGGCATCGAATATCAGTACTGGAATAACAAATACGGCATTAAAGGGTTGCACGAAAGCCTGCCGCAAGCCTTGTTGCTTTGGAAATTTTGAGAGGTAATTCCCGTGCGTAAATTAATATGGATAGCCATATGTTGCGGTTGCGGTTGTAGTGCGGACAGAATTGGCAAAGCCTGTCTACATCGGTTTGGATGCCGAATTCGGTTATAAAGGCAGTACTTAAGCATGGCATCTCCTCTCCTCAGCCCTCTTGGCAACTGCTCCAGCGTCGCCTAAAGTGTTTCGTCGCACTTCATGGATCAGATATTCGGCAGGATCTCCCATTCCTTCGCTTACGGTTTCGTTAACTTATAAAGTATACGATTTTTGAGTCGGATGGGAGTAAAACGCAAAATTCAAATCAATCGCCAATTTGGCAAAGTCCAAGCTCGCCGCTGCTCAATTATTGCTCTGTAATCGAAAAACGAATGAATCCCCGGTATGTCAGGCAATCGAGTGAAACAGGGCGGCACAGAACAACCGTTTAGCCAATTCATCGGCAATCACTTGCCGCTTTGCAGTGTTAATTTTATGACGCCACTCAAATAAAAACCAAAATACGCTAAATAATATATTGATTACTATAATCTATTGGAATATGGCACAAACTTCGCTTTATTTATTGCAACGTAATAGCTTCAATCTACGCGGGGAAGCAGTCATGAGCGAAAAATCAGCAAACTTAGCAATTATCAGCAATAACACTTTTGAAGCGACAAAAGCGGTTAACCTTCATAACTATGATATCAGCAGCGCCTTACAAACGACTCTGGAGTTTAATGAGCTGATTGCTATTTTCAGCAGCAGAATTGCCAATCGGATTCCTCATAGCGCCTATATCTATATCAACCAGGAATTTGGATTGGAAGTAAAAAGCGGGGTCTTTACTCGGCATTCTTGTAATTACGCGCTTAAAGTTGAGCAACAGCAACTAGGCGAATTAACGTTGATGCGCAACTACAGATTCAGCGATGCCGACCTCCAATCGCTGGAAGCGCTACTTTGCTGTTTAATTTATCCGTTGAAAAATGCAACATTATTTCATCAGGCTTTAAAAATGGCTTATACGGATCCGCTCACCCAAACCCACAACAGGGCTTCGTTTAGTGATTCGATGAAACGGGAAATAAGTCTTGCTACGCGCAACAACCAACATTTATCGCTTATTTTCTTTGACATTGATCACTTTAAAGCCATCAATGATACCTACGGTCACGATTGCGGCGACATCACCCTGGCTTTTGCTGCAAAATGGATTAAAGAAAGCCTCAGAGACAGCGATATGGTTTTCCGTTACGGCGGCGAAGAGTTCGTGATTTTATTAAGCGATACCGATGCCAATGGCGCGGAGTTACTGGCGGAACGGATTCGTTCCTCAATTGAGCACCACACCATAGCCTACGGCATGGAAACCATCAAGATTACTGCAAGCTTGGGCGTTAGCTCCTTACGCGCCGATGATACTGTCGAGTCTTTCGTCAAGCGCGCCGATGGTGCCATGTATGCCGCTAAAAATAACGGCAGAAATCAAGTCGTCTTGATTAAGTAAACATCTGGGTTCGCCGCATTGTTACACCTTGCGGACAAACCCAACGCGCACCGCTAACGTTTTCCAGGCTTATACGCCTTAGATTCAGGTTTGGCGTTAAGCGCCGGTTTTTCAGCCGCCATGCCCGCAAATTCAAACAACAATTCCAGTTCTTTATCGGTCAACTCATAAAACGACTGGGCTTTCAATCGTTCCGGCAATACCACGGGCCCATAACGCACCCGCATTAAGCGGCTGACGATGACTTCTTGCGACTCCCACAATCGCCTCACCAATCTGTTACGACCTTCGGCAACGATAACGTTGTACCACTTATTGGCGCCCTCGCCGCCGAAAAACTTAATATCGTCAAACTTGGCTTTACCGTCTTCAAGCTCCACGCCTTGCTTAAGTTTTGCCAAAGTCGCCTCTGAAACCTCACCCAAAATACGCACCGCATATTCACGTTCCACTTGCGTTGAGGGATGCATTAACCGATTAGCCAGCTCACCATTATTGGTGACCAATAATAATCCCGAGGTATTAATGTCTAAACGGCCAACGGATATCCAACGGCTAACCGCCAATTTCGGCAATCGGGAAAATACCACCGGACGGCCTTCGGGATCACGACGTGTAACAATTTCGCCGACAGGTTTATGATAAAGCAGCACTCGGGTAGGCTGCTCGACAAATTTTTCCCAATGGACAACCCGGTCATTGACCTGCAAATAATCCCCGTCTTTCAGGCGGTCGCCCAAACCGACAGTCTTGCCGTTAATCTTCAGTCTGCCTTCCTCTATCCAGCGCTCAATTTCCCGCCTGGAACCGATACCGCCGCGCGCCAGCACTTTTTGAATACGCTCCCCGTCGACTAGCGAATGAGTATCAGCCTCCCGTTTCAAGGAGGGAGTAGGAGGGGATTTGGCTGCCTTGCCGTCACTCTGTTGCTGCTGGGGCCTGCCCGGCTTGTTTGATGTTTTTGGCGATTTATTCGGTTGTTTCGCTGACCCGCTCGATGGTTTCGATGGTCTGCCCGGTTGTTTCTTGTTGTTCACTCTTTACCTGCATGGGTTGTGACGTTGTATCTAACGACGGATTATCTAATGGCACGCTAAGCTCCTGAATCTCTTGCAATGTCGGCAATTCATTTAGCGATGTGATATTAAAATAATCCAGAAATTGTTTGGTCGTACCGTATAAAGCCGGCCTGCCCGGCACCTCTTTGTGCGCCACCACTCGTATCCACTCGCGATCAAGTAGCGTATGAATAATGTTCGAACTAACACTAACTCCGCGAATATCCTCAATATCGCCTCGTGTTGCCGGTTGACGATAGGCAATAATGGCCAAAGTCTCCAATAATGCCCGTGAATATTTTGGCGGTTTTTCTTCAAACAACCGCGATACCCAGCGCGACAACTCCTGTCGAACCTGAAAGCGATAACCGCTGGCGACCTGCTTTAATTCAACCGGCCTAGCTCTATAATCCTCTATGATCGCCTCAATGGCCGCCTGTATTTCCTGCATTTCCGGCTGCTCAATTTCAGGAAAAACCTGCTGCACCTGTTTACAGGTCATCGGTCGATTTGCAGCAAATAAAATGGCTTCAACTACACGTTTAATTTCCACATTAATTTCACGTTGTTCAGTTACAAAAAGCCTGTCCTGATCCCTTCGACTGCACTCAGGACAGACATTGTTGGGGGATGTCGTAGGCTCGGCTATTGGCTTTAACTTTGGCTTTGGTTTCGGCGAAGGCTTAAGCGGAGGTGTCGGCGGTTCTGACTCGTAATTCGGCAAAGGGTTCTGATTGGATAATATCGATGAGTCGTTCTTTGCTGAGTTCGAGGATGGCCAAAAACGAGACAACGACTCCGTGTCGACCTTCTTTTCGGATAAATAATTGCGTGAAAAGGAGACTATCCGCTCCTTTAAGGTTTTCCAAAATGGTTGACATGCGTTCACGGACAGATAAGGGCTCTTTGGTAATTTGATGATGACTGAGTTGCTCGGCTCTTTTTAGCACATCCTGAAATGCCAACAGCATTTCTTTTAGCTGGATATCCGGTAAATTTTGTTCGAAATTTTTTAGCGTCGAAACATCGACGCCGACTTCAAATATATCACGTTCAATTCTAGGCAACAGATCGATTTCTTCAGCGGCATTTTTAATCAACTCATATTCCTGTAGCCTGCGAATCAATGTGGCTCTCGGGTCTTCCTCCTCATCTTCCGCATCAGGCTGTCTGGGCAATAACATTCTTGACTTGATTTCCGCCAGCAGTGCGGCCATCACCAGGTATTCCGCCGCCAATTCCAGGTTTAATTTGCTCATAGTCTGAATATAAGCGATGTACTGATGGGTAATTTGGGCTATGGGTATATTAACGATGTCCAGATTCTGCCTTCGTATCAAATACAACAATAAATCCAACGGCCCTTCAAAGGTATCCAGCAGCACTTCCAGTGCATCGGGGGGGATATAAAGATCGTCCGGCAGCGTGTTAAAAGGCGCGCCGTTTACCACTGCAAACGCCGACGCCGGTTCTAAAGTTTCAGCCGTATTTTGATCGGTATTTTCGGTCGCTATCAAGCTTTAGCACCGGAACACAGAAGAAGCCAAGGCTTTGAAAGAAGGGAAGAAATCAACCTACAATCCGGCAATTGAAAAAAACACTTGCTGTGCAATAAACATTGGGTAAGCCAAAATCAAACTCAAAATTTTAGTGTATAAAAGCACTAATAAAATAATAAAGCCGTAGCGTTCCAAACGGTTATATTGCGATGCCCAATAACTTGGCAACATACCCGTCAAAATCCGGCTGCCGTCCAATGGCGGAATCGGCAATAAATTAAGCATTGCCAATACCAGGTTAATCGAAATACCGGCAATGCCGCTATAAATCAACGGCAATGAAACAGCTTCGGTTGACGCGCCTATCATCACCCCTAACCGGGCTATTAATGCCCATCCGACAGCCATTGCCAAATTAGAAACAGGACCGGCCAGAGCTACTATCGCCATATCGCGCCGAGGATTTTTGAAATTACGCGGATCGACGGGAACCGGCTTTGCCCAGCCGAAAATAAAACCGGTGCCCGAGAGCAATAACAAGCCGGGAAGAATAAGGGTTCCGAATAAATCGATATGTTTAATCGGATTTAAGGTTAACCGACCTAATAGTGATGCGGTATTATCGCCGTATTTTTTTGCCACCCAGCCATGCGCCACCTCATGCACGGTAATGGCAAAAACTACCGGCAATATCCAAACCACTATGCGTTGCAGCAGTGTCAATTCATCCATCATGTCCGGATCCTTTAACCCAACATTGGCGCAAGGCCCTTGCCCTGCCTGATGATTTCAGCGACATTGCCGGAAAATTCGATAATAGTCGTTTGTTCAAACTCAATAATACCGGCGTCAATCACCAAATCCAGCTCATGCTCAAGTTTATTCCTGATCTCATAGGGATCGGTCAATGCTTGCTCTTCTCCCGGCAACATCAAGGTGGAACTGAACAAGGGCTCGCCCAACTCCTGCACCAGCAATTGTGCAACGGGATGATCGGGGATGCGTATGCCTACGGTTTTTTTCTTGGGATGCTGTAAGCGGCGAGGCACTTCACGCGTAGCATCCAAAATAAAAGTAAAAGCCCCCGGCGTTAAGGCTTTAATCAGCCGAAAGGCATCATTACTGATTTTGGTAAACATGGATACTTGAGTCAGATCTTTGCACACCAAGGTAAAATTGTGTTTGTCGTCCAACTGCCTGATTCGGCGGATTTTATCCAGCGCCTGCTTATCGCCTATATGACAGGCAATCGCATAAGATGAATCAGTCGGATAAACGATAACCCCTCCTTTACGGAGTATTTCCACGGCACGATGTATCAAACGCAGCTGCGGACTTTCCGGGTGTATTTCAAAAAATTGAGCCATTTATTGAGTGCCAAGTTGTAGAATATCGAGCAATTATACCGTACATCCACCTAAGCTTGCAGTTGAAAACCATGTAACGGCTAAAGCAAAAAAAAGGCTTTCAAATTTAAGCTGTGGCGATTTTACAGATAACATCCCTCAAAGGGATGTTATCTGTCCGGTTTAAGTCAGTCACCCTACAGCATTTTCACGGCTTGTAATTTAGCAAAGTAGAATAATGAATTTTTCCGTATTCTCTTAAAATATGACGGCCAAAATTAACAACATTCTGAAACAACAGCCATATCAAAGGTAAACATGACTAATAATCAAATCGCCATCTTCGGTGAAGTGCTGTTCGATCAATTTCCAGATGGTCGGCAAGTATTAGGCGGTGCGCCGTTTAACGTGGCCTGGCATCTTCAGGCTTTTGGACAGTCCCCGTGTTTTATCAGCCGGGTAGGCAAGGATGCAACAGGCGATACAATCAGGCAGGCCATGTTGGCTTGGGGCATGACTATTGAAAACCTTGCTTACGATCCCGATCATCCTAGCGGAACGGTGCAGGTGACCATTAACAATGGCGAACCCGACTATGAAATTTTAGCCGATCAGGCTTATGACTTTATTGCCGCACAACAATTGAACGCCGACCGGCAATATAGCGTTATTTATCACGGGACTTTGGCACTGCGTAACCGTATTTCGGAACAAGCATTGCAGGATTTAACCGCGCACCATCAGGGCAAGGTGTTTATCGACGTCAACTTGAGAGCCCCTTGGTGGCGCAAAGACGCCGTCAACCGGTGGGTCGGCAAGGCGCACTGGGCCAAGCTCAATCATGATGAGTTAATGCACTTGGGGCCGCAAGCAAATACGCTGCAAGATGCGATGCGTTTGTTTTTGGCACAGCATGAGCTTGAAGTTCTGGTGGTTACTTGCGGTAGCCAAGGCGCAACGGCAATCAATCAAGCCGGGGAATTTATTGACGTTGCGCCGGAAACTGATTTAGCCATAGTCGATACGGTGGGCGCCGGGGATGCATTTGCGGCGGTTCTGCTATTGGGAATGCAGCATGGCTGGTCGCTGCAACTGAGCATGGAACGAGCGCAGGCGTTCGCGTCCGCTTTAGTGAGCCAGCGAGGCGCCACGGTCCATAATTTGAGTTTTTACCGGCCGTTTATCCAGGCATGGAAACTGGCTCAGCCGTAGCCGCTCGACATCGCCCTGAACAGAAATTAAACGCATCAAATATTCATAAGGAACGAGCATGAAATAAAGTGGACAACAGGAGTGCAAGCTTCGCCTAAAGCGCCTACTGTTGGTGCTTGCGCATGCAGGCGAAGCCTGCACTCCGACTATTGGCAACTTGCCTAAGTTATTTCGTGCTCATTCCTAAGCAACAAAAAGACTCATTCTATAAACTGCGTCAACAAAACACCCGCTGACTAATTACGCTTAATCTAAATAAAACCTTATGAACACCATAAAAAAACTATTGTTTCTTCTAGTACTGTTGAGCTTTGTGCCGTCCGCTGCATCTGCCGCACAAATCAGCGTGTCGTTTGATCGTAATCCGGTTAGTCTGGATGAATCGTTCCAGATCATTTTCACCGCCAACGCCACACCGGATAATGATCCCGATTTTAGCCCGCTGGAACAGGATTTCGAGATACTCGGCAAAAGCCAGAGTAGCAATTCGTCTTTGATTAACGGACAGTTCAGCAAAACCATACAGTGGACGCTGAACGTGATGGCTAAACATCCCGGCAGCTTAGTTGTCCCGGCGGTGCCGTTTGGCGATGACGCAAGCCAGCCTGCAAGCATTCTGGTTACTCAGGCGACATCAAATAAAACCGTCAATACCGACGATGATTTGTTCCTGGAGGTTGAGGCGAATCCCCAAAGCCCTTATGTGCAATCCCAGGTTCTCTATACCGTGCGTCTATATAGAAGAGTCGAAATCGCTCAAGCCAGCCTGAATGAACCGGAACTGGGCGATGCGGTGATTGAAAAGCTGGGCGATGACAGCAATTACAATACCCAGATTAACGGGGTGAATTACTTGGTTACCGAGCGTAAATATGCGATTTTTCCGCAAAAAAGCGGTTCAGTGACCATCAAACCTTTGGTATTAACCGCAGAGGTCGTGGCGAATAGTCGCTCGAATTTTAACGGTTTTTTTAGCTCCCAGGCGACCCGGACCAAAAAGATCTTATCCAAATCGGTGGTGCTGGATGTAAAACCCGCTCCGGCATCTTTTACCGGGAAGCATTGGCTCTCGGCGGAACAACTGGTTTTAAAGGAGGAGTGGTCGGGCGATAACCAGCAAATGAAAGTCGGCGAACCGTTAACCCGGACCTTGACGCTGTTGGCAAAAGGCGCAACAGTCGGCCAATTGCCTGAGTTAAATACAGGAAAGCCTGTCCTGAGTAAAGTCGAAGGGCCTGTCCTGAGCGGCGCCGAAGGGGGTGATGGTCAGCTAAAAACCTATCCTGACCAGCCGACATTACAGGAGCAGAAAAAACCGGAAGGCCTGATTGCTTTCAGGGAAGAAAAAATAGCCATAATCCCGTCGAAAGCGGGTTTCTACAAATTACCGGCGATAGAAATCCCCTGGTTTAACAGTCAAAGCCAAAAAATGGAAGTCGCCAAGATTTCGGAAGCCAGCATCACGGCGATTGACGCGCCAGGAGCCCTGCCGGACATGGCGGCTCCCGTGATTTCGACGCCGGTTCAACAACCGCAAAAAATCGAACAAGCCACGCCGATTATCAACCAGCCACAGCAAAATACCTGGTTATGGCTTGCGGTATTTTTAGGGGCAGGTTGGTTGGTGACATTGGCTTATTTAGTTATTAAGCGTCCGGCTAAAAAACCGGTTGTGGAAAAAAACGAGCCTGAAGTACGCTTGGAAGACAGCATAAAAAACCTGAAAAAAGCTTGTGCCGATAATAATGCCATAGCAGCCAAAGATGCTTTGCTGGCTTGGGGACGACAAAAGTTTATCGCCAGGGATGGTGTGTATGTCGCGCCGAGTCTGGGCGCTATCGCCGAGCTAAGCGACGCAAGGTTAAGAGATGAAATCTTAATTTTGAACCAGGTTTTGTATGGCAAAGCAGCCGAGCAGTGGCAGGGTAAAAAGCTGTTTCAGGCGTTTGTTGAAAATAAAGCCAGGAAAAAAATGGCGGCTACGGACGATGATAAATTGGAGCCGCTTTATCGCTTGTGATTAGAATGGTCAAAGCAAGTTTTGGGCTCCTGCCTTTGTGATTGTTGGAGTACAAAGCTTGCTTGGTATATCAAAACAGCATTGTTTCGGAATTTTCAGTCTACAATGCCTTAAAATATTCCAAGGTCATAAACAGCGCGGCAATTGAACGAGCCTCGGTACATTCCCCGGTAGCTAATAGTCCATTGATATTGCTTAATTTCCATGGAATAACTTCCAATTCTTCCGGCTCATCGCCGTCCAGTTTCTCAGCATACAAATCTTGGGCGATCACAATCTCGGTCATGTGTTCCAGATAGGACGGCGCTATGGAAAAAGAGCTTAAGTGATGCAGGCTTCTGGCGCCAAAGCCGACTTCTTCTTTAAGCTCACGGTTTGCAGCCTCCATAAAGGATTCTCCGGCGTCGGTCTTACCCTTGGGCAAGCCCAGCTCATAGCGATGCACTCCGGCGGAATATTCCCTGATCAATAATACCGTGGCATCATCCAGCATCGGCACAATCAGCACGGCGCTGCCGGGATTGCCTCGGGCCAGGCGTTCGTAATTACGCAGTTCGCCATTGCTGAATTCAATATCCAGCGACTCAATGCGGAATAATCGACTGGATGCGATGGTTGTTTTGTTAAGGATGATTGGTTTCTGGGCCATTGTGGTATTTTATGAAGTGTTTTTTGCAAATATAACGCACTCTGATGATTGATTGGAAAAAAGTTGACACTGTTTTACTGGATATGGACGGCACGCTGCTGGATTTGAATTTTGATAATCATTTCTGGAAGGAATTTGTGCCGCTTAAGTTTGCCGAAAAACAGGGATTGTCGATACAAGCCGCAAAGTTGCAACTGGAGCCGCGCTTTAAAAGCATGGAGGGCAAATTGGAATGGTACTGCCTGGATTACTGGAGTGATGTTTTAGAGCTGGATATTGCCGGGTTGAAAGCGGAGATTTCCGGGTTAATCTCGGTATTGCCGCATGTCACGGAGTTTTTAGGAAAAGTCCGCCGCTCGCCGAAAAAGGTGTATTTAGTGACCAATGCGCATCGCGACAGCCTGGGCCTTAAGATGGAAAAAACCTGCTTACAACCGTTTTTCGACGGCATTATCAGCTCCCATGATTTAGGCTTTCCAAAGGAACATGCCGAGTTTTGGCGCTTGTTGCAACAACAAATACCGTTTGAAAAACAAACCGCATTATTGATTGATGATAGCTTGACGGTGCTGGATTCAGCCAGGCAGTTCGGTATCGCTCATTTAATTTCGGTAAGTAAGCCCGATACCCGGCAGCCTAAAAAACAAATAACCGCTTATCCTGCTATTGAGGATTTTCGGGAGTTGATGGAAGGACTTTAATTTAGGAATGCGCAAGAAATAACTTCGACAACTAGCTCCCTCTCCTGCTGGAGAGGGCTGGGGTGAGGAGAATAAAATGCATAAGTATTTCATGCACATTCCTTAATCGTAGCAACAGCATATGCTATCTATGATTAATAGAACACGGATGACACCGATTGAACGGATTTTTAATCCGTGCTTATCAGCTTAATCCGTGTCATCCGTGTTCTATTTCTTCCTATTATTTATTCGTATTTCGTGGATCAACTGATTTTTCTAGGTTGATGGGGGCGTTTTCCCTGATACTCGGTTTTAATTTTTTCAGGCCTTCTTTCCGGTTTTACAATTTCAGCTAAAAGATCGGCTGTAATGGGCAGCACCGGAATTTTCTGCTCAATGTAGTCTTCGATATCCGGCATTGAATAGGCATATTGTTCGCAGATAAAACTAATCGCAACACCGCTGGCGCCAAAACGCGCAGTTCGTCCGATCCTGTGTACATAATCCTCCACATCCTGCGGCAAGTCGTAATTAAATACATGCGAAACATCGGCAATATGCAGGCCTCTGGCCGCGACATCGGTCGCAATCAGCAAGGTAATTTTGTTTTCCTGGAAATCGCTTAACAAACGCTGGCGTTTATCCTGCGGCACATCGCCGCTAAGAGCGGCAGTTTTGTAGCCGTTAGCATTAAGGATGTCATCAAGCCGTTCGGCACAACGCTTGGTGTTAACAAAAATAATACTGCGCTGCGGCTTGTGCTGATTCAATATGCCGACCAATAAAGGAATTTTTTGCTCATTCGCGGGGCAATATGCGCTTTGCTGTATAGCCTTAGAGGTGACATCTTCGGTTTCGATGCGTATCAAAACCGGATTATTCATGTGCTCATAAGCCAGCTCAGTTACCTTGTAGGATAACGTTGCCGAAAACAGCATATTTAAACGCTGGTCGGGTGGCGGCATACGGCGCAATAAATAACGGATGTCCTTAATGAAGCCCAAATCGAACATGCGGTCCGCCTCATCCATCACCGTGACTTTCACGTTATCCAAGGTGAACGCATTTTGCCGGTAAAAGTCGATGATGCGGCCGGGGGTGCCGATGATAATATCGACATCGGCCTTTAGGCTGTCCAGTTGTTTTTGGTAATCCGTGCCGCCGTATATAAGCGCCAATTTAAGATTAAGATGTTTGCCCAATTGCAACGCATCCTTGTGGATTTGAATGGCTAACTCACGGGTTGGCGCAAGAATAATAGCTTTTGGGCCTTTGTTTTTATTGCTTTGGACAACAGCTTTAGGCGCCGATTCTTCCGCGTCGATACAGTCGTCGACATCATTAATTAAATACTGAAAAGTAGCCAGTAAAAAAGCGGCGGTTTTACCGGTTCCGGTTTGGGCTTGCCCGGCAACATCTTTGCCCCGTAACGATAAGGGTAAAGCGTTTTTTTGGATTGGGGTACAGTGCTCAAAGCCGGCGTCTTTTAAGCTGCGCAAGATAGAATCAGACAATTCGAGGTTGCTGAAGCGGGTTTGGGTTAAGTGTGTATTGTTCATAAGCTATAGCATAACGTAAAAATCAAATCAGCTGAAATTGATTGACTACTAACGTCATCCCTCCTATAGTTTTGCTTTTAATTTTTTGGAGAAATAGTGTGAGCAATTCAGTCATTCATATAAGCGATAGTGAGTTTAACGAAACTGTTCTTAAAGCTGCGGGTCCCGTGCTGGTTGACTATTGGGCTGAATGGTGCGGACCCTGCAAAATGATTGCGCCGATTTTGGATGATATTGCCACAGAATATGCCGGCAAACTGACTGTTGTAAAATTAAACATCGACGAAAACCCGGAAACTCCCCAACACTACGGCGTGCGCGGCATTCCAACCCTAATGCTGTTTAAGGATGGCGAAGTGGAAGCAACTAAAGTAGGCGCCTTATCAAAATCGCAACTTGCCGCCTTTCTTGATAGCAACATCTAAACTCATTTCATCACTCAGATCCGTCCCAAGCCCGTCACAAAAGGTTGGACGGGACTGAGCACTTGAGTTACACTTATGCGGTGCGATAATCATGCGCACCCAACCACATCGCCCGACAAACTACACTCCTGAATTATATCCTGTCCTAGTAGGTGCGGTTTAACACCGTAGTTACTTTTCCTTGAGTTATCTTTTATATGAATCTAACTGAGTTAAAACTAAAACAAATAAGTGAAGTTATTGAAATCGCCGAGTCTCTTGGCCTTGAAAATGTAGCCAGATCACGAAAGCAGGACTTAATTTTTGCCATCCTGAAAAAACAGGCAAAAGACGGCGACGATATATCAGGCGATGGCGTTCTGGAAATTTTACAAGATGGTTTTGGTTTTTTACGTACTCCGGGGTGTTCTTATTTAGCCGGCCCTGACGATATTTATGTTTCTCCCAGTCAGATCAGACGATTTTCTTTAAAAACCGGCGATACGATTAGCGGAAAGATCAGGCCACCCAAAGATAACGAACGTTATTTCGCCATGCTCAAAGTTGACCAGATCAATTTTGAACCCCCCGAAAACACCAAAAACAAAATCACCTTTTCAAACCTAACCCCCTTATTCGCTAAACAACGATTCGTTCTTGAACAAGGCAATGGCACCAGCGAAGATTTAACCGGGCGGATGATAGATCTAGTCGCCCCCATCGGAAAAGGCCAACGCGGTTTGATCGTATCGCCGCCTAAAGCCGGTAAAACCATGATCCTGCAAAGCCTGGCGCAGGCGATTGCCGAACAGAATCCTGAATGCTATCTCATTGTTTTACTAATAGATGAACGTCCCGAAGAAGTAACGGAAATGGAACGTTGCGTTCGTGGTGAAGTTATTTCCAGCACCTTCGACGAACCGGCAACCCGGCATGTACAAGTTGCGGAAATGGTCATCGAAAAAGCGCGTCGATTGGTTGAACATAAACACGACGTGGTTATTTTGTTAGACTCAATTACTCGTTTGGCCAGAGCCTATAACACCGTAGTTCCGTCGTCAGGCAAGATATTAACCGGTGGCGTCGATGCGAATGCCTTAGAAAAACCCAAACGTTTCTTCGGTGCGGCACGGAATATAGAAGAAGGCGGCAGTTTAACCATTATAGCCACCGCCCTGGTTGATACCGGTTCAAGAATGGACGAGGTCATCTACGAGGAATTTAAAGGTACTGGTAACATGGAATTGCACCTGGACCGCAAAATTGCCGAGAAAAGAATTTACCCTGCGATTAACATCAATCGTTCCGGCACCCGTCGGGAAGAATACTTGGTTGATCCCGATACCCTGCAAAAAACCTGGATCTTACGCAAAATTCTTCAGCCCATGGATGAAACAGCGGCTTCAGAATTCCTGATAGGTAAACTTAGGGATTTTAAAACCAACGCAGAATTTTTTGATTCGATGAAGCGCTAGTTTAAGCAAATTCCCAGACATAACAAAGAAATCAGTTTGAGTCACAAGGTTGTTAAACTCAAGAAATGAAAGCAACTATTTTATTGAGAATTCAAACAACCAAGTAACGCCAAAGCGCATATTGCGAATAAAATCCAAATTATCTCTAAAAAGACTTTTCTATTTTGACGGGTAAAAATAAATCCGTTCGTCCTGAGTTTGTCGAAGGGTGGACGGTTAAGCCGATCATGGTTCGACACGGTCTGTAGCCGAAGGGTCACCACGAACGGCTTAACCATTGTCCCGGCTTAAACGGGAAGCAGGTTTAATAGACTACGCAGCGCGACACGTGTTCTAATGACCGATGATAAACAAAAAGAGCGGTAACTGCCGCAAACCGAACAGGCATTTAAGCGCCTGAAAATACTATGGTTTCAGTCAATATTCATTTCAAGTCCCGCCTAAAAATCCTGTCAAACAAAAGATATTCGATAGCCATGTTAAATGGCTTCTTGCTGTGCCTGCCTACTGGCGCAATAGCCGCCAGCGACACCATTTCGTTAGCCCCGATGATCGTTTATGACGATGTGGCTTACCCGGAATTAATTGACCCTCCGCGCATGGCAAACCAATTAGACAGGGACGCATTGCAGGCCGCCGAGATGCCCGATCTTAACAGCACGCTAAGAAATCAGGATGGCTTAAGTCTCAGACAAGGTAGTGGGCAGACATCGACTACTATCAGCTTGCGCGGAGCCGGTGGCGGACAAGGCATGATTACTTTGGACGGCGTACCCTTATTCGGTAACTTTGCCGGAGTCTACTCATTGAGTCATTATGCCTTGGATGCTTTAGATCGAGTTACTGTGACGCTCGGCCCAGGCGGTGAACGGCATGGCAGCCGCACCCTCGGCGGAGCTATCCATTTGCAAACCCGGCATATTCAGGAAAAGGATAACTTCTTGCGTATTGAAGGCGGTAGTTACGATACGGTGCGCGGTGCTGCCGGTACAGGTTTGACGACCAAAGCCGGTGATTTTTCTGTAGTGCTTGGGCGTAGCGATATTTTTAATGGTATCAGTCAGGCACAAAACGGCATAGAACGAGACGACTTTGGCATGACTCATGCGTCGGGTAACTGGACTAAGGCCTTCAGTCGGGGCGGGCTGGATGCGTCGGTGTATTTTGTGCGTACCGATGAAGATACTGACGGTCCCGGGTTGGTATTGCCAAGACGAACCTTCGGCTGGGTGGACGATAAGCGGGGTCGGTTTTCGGATGAAACTTGGGTAGCGCAACTGCGAGGTCAATATGATTTGACACCCTATTTGAACACTTCGCTGCAATTAGGCTATAGCCAAGATCGGCAAAAAGGAGTAACAACCTTGATTAGGCCGTCTTTAATGACCAGTCAGCTATTCATGCTGGACTGGAAAAACACTCATCGTTTGCCGCTGAGCGCGGATAACCGGAATCAGGCCTTGCTGGAGTGGGGAATTAACACCCAACAGCAGCAGGTGGCGGAATTACCGGTAACGCAGACCGTAGTCAGTCCTAGTGTACGTGGAGAGTTGCTTATGGGCGCTTGGCAATGGAGCGCCGATGGGCGCTTTGATCATGGTGATGCTTATGGCAATCATCAAGTATTTACCTTGGGCGTGAACCGCTTATTGTCGAAAAATATGAGTGTTTGGGCTAACGGTGGCACCGGCTATCGTCAGCCCGGTGTCAGCGAACTAATGAATCCTGCGTGGGGTGATCCAGCGTTGCAGGGGGAGCATAGCGCCGGGGGCGAAGTCGGTTTGCGTTGGCGACCATTGCCCGAGAGCGAGGCCAAAGTCAGCGGTTATTATCAAAATTACCGGCAAATGATCGATATGCAGTTGGATTCTCAAACCGGCGTATCTAGGGTGGGTAATATACCTAAAGCAGATGTCTGGGGTGCGCAAATGCAGTCGCAGCACCGCTGGGCGAGCATCTGGGCAAGCGGGTTAAATTACAGTTATATGCAAGCAACAAATCCGCTGACGCAATTGCAAATACCGAATCGCCCAGAGCACCAGAGTGTGTTTTGGAATGAAGTGCAATTGTTACCGCTGTTAACGTTGCGGGTGGATTTAACCATTCATAGCGGCTATTGGTTTGATGTGGCTAATAAGCTCAGAGCCCAATCCGCCCCCCGCGTCAACGTCCTGCTAAAGTACTCGCTAACACAGAAAACGGAAGTGTATCTACGCGGCGAAAACATCACCGATGAACGCGCCCTCGAATCTTACGATTTTAATTTTAACGGTGCGGCGTTTTACTTGGGGTTGCGTACCGGTTTTTAGAGTAGTTTAACTCACAGAACTTGTTCAGCGTACCCGTTCGTTTGAATCTCATCTAACCTCAGCACTAATTGATTCCGCACGGAGCATCTGGTTGACAGCCCTTTTGCTGATTCGATGCAGGCATGGGAGTAAATCGGGATGAGGGTTTGATTCGTTATGGAATGGAAAGAACGTGAGCATTTTAGTCGCCTCACTTGGGCCGTTTCCTTGTCCTGCTGCTTCTGCGTTGCTCTATCTTCTACATCCGTGCAGTCGTCCCGCTGAAGAGGTTAAGTTAATGGCATGGATGTCTGACCCAAGTTACGATTTTATTCCGGTACTGGAGCGCAGTATTTTCATCCGCCTACAGCTGTTTTGTCACTAGTTCTAGGGACATACAGGTGTCGAAGAGTTCTTTAAAATCATCAAAATAATTCCATCACAACGGCAACAACCTTATGAAACGTCACGCATCGATGAATCGCATTTATCGGCTCGTTTGGAGCCCTGTTCATAAAGTCTGGATTCCGGTTGCGGAAATCGCGCGGGGCCGCAGCAAAGGTTCAAGCCGCAAACTGTTCGCTGCAGCCCTGTCGCTGACTGCGGCGGTCGGCCACACCGAACCGATCGGCGGGCAGATTACGTCAGGTTCCGGCAGCATCACTCAATCAGGCGACACAACTACCATCAACCAAACCAGCCAAAACCTGTCGGCCAACTGGCAAAGCTTTAACGTTGCGCCACAGGAAACCGTTAATTTCCAGCAACCGTCGGTCGACGCCATTGCCGTCAATCGCATCGCCGACACCAACGGCAGCCAAATCCTCGGTCATTTGAACGCCAACGGCCAAGTCTATTTAATTAACCCGAACGGCATCGTGTTCGGGAAGGGCGCTGAGGTCAACGTCGGCGGCCTGGTAGCCTCGACCCTGGATGTGGACGACGCCAGCCTGGACAGCAATGTCAAAACCTTCAAAGGCAACGGCGTCGGCAGCGTAATCAACAAAGGCAACATCCATGCAGCCGACGGCGGCTCCGTCGCCTTGCTCGGCAACAAAGTCGGCAATGAAGGCGTGATCACCGCGCAGCTCGGCAGTGTCGCTCTGGGTGCAGGTAGCGCCGTGACGTTGACCTTCAATGGCAGCAACCTGGTTAAAATGCAGGTCGACCAAAGCACACTGGACAACCTGGCCGAAAACAAACAGCTGATCCGGGCCGACGGCGGACGGGTGTTTATGAGCGCCGGAGCCAGGGATACCTTGTTGGCCAGCGTAGTCAACAACGAAGGCGTCATCGAAGCACGCACTGTCGAGAACCATGAAGGCGTTATCACCCTGATGGGCGG
>SCPZ01000102.1 GCA_004299305.1 Methylobacter sp. | reverse complement strand
CGCCCATTTTTACGCCTCGGCAACTGCTCCTGCGTTGCTCTACCTCCTGCATCCATGCAGTCGTTGCAGACGAACAAAAATCCTGCGCCATTTGGGTATATTTATTCTTGGCAATCGCCTAAGTTTTTTCAATATCGGTTAAGGTTTGGCCGAGATCAGGTGGCGCAACAAAAACAAACAAATTTCCGTACTTACGTTTACTGAGAATTTTGAATTGGTCGGAGAGCTTTAATAAATCCGTCCGGGCCGTTTGATAGCTGATCCTATGCGCCGCCTGGTGTTCTTGAATACTGTAAATAGCACTGGGATGATCCAGTGCATGGCGCAATATAGCCAACTGACGGTGGTTCAATTGGCCTTGCAGAACCGAACCATCCAAGCGTTTTTCGATGGAATTCAGTTCCAACTCCTTTTTTTTAAGATATTCGTGCAACTCATCGATTGCTTTCTTGATCACCTCCAGTTGATGAATAATGAAATAGGTCAGGTCGTTATCGTCGGTTTCGGTGTACAAATAGGCTCTGCCGTATTGTGCCGGGGCTTGTTTGATGATTCGGGAAATGGAAATAAACTCCATCAGCCAATATTGCTGATTCGCCATCGACCAATAAAATAGAGCCCGCGCCGTCCGACCATTGCCGTCGACAAACGGATGATCGTAACCGACCATAAAATGCAGGATAATCGCCCTGATAACCGGGTGGATAAACTCTTTACCGTCCAGGTCATTAGCAAACTGGCAAAGGCGTTCGACTCTTTCGGGAAGTTCCGATGCTTCAGGCGGTGTATGCAACGAAACTGTTCCAGATGCATTGACCACATGAATATCATCGCCCTTATCCCGGTATTGCCCCGCTTTGTCTGCATCGTCCAATGTTGCTTCTGTAAGAACACAGTGCAGTTGTAAAATCATCGCCGTCGTTAATTTTTCCTCTTTATATTCCCGAATGAATTGCATTGCATGATAGTTATTAAAGATCATTTGTTCGCTATGATCTTTAGGCTTTCTGCCCTGCCTGAGCATTTCTTTTGCCACATTTCGGGTTGTTGACGCGCCTTCCAACTGGCTGGAACTGATGGCTTCTTCAATTAATGAGCCAACCAGATAGGTGTCGCGGGTATGCGGATTGGTGACGGGCTTATCCATGCCGATACGACCGGCGGCATTTTGGTCGATCCAATGCAAGTCCCTGTAGATGCTATCGGTCATGCAAAACTGGAATTGTGCGCCGGATTTGCTGGTGAAAGGCAATTTTTTATACAGCTTTCTTCTGGTGAGTTTTAATGCCGCCCAATAATATTCCGATGACCAACCTTCCGGCGGCTGTAAATGCCTTAATTTATCCCAGTGCAAATAACGACCTTCTACATCGGTCGCTCCTAAGTTCGAATTGAGCAGCCTGAAAAATGTATTACTATCGGCTTTCGGAAGAAGTATTTCTAAACAAGGCGGAGAAAGCGGCAATTTCATGACTAATGCCTTAATTACTAATTAATGAAAAATTAGTATAGCACCCTGCTGCTGCATATTACTAATTTCTAAAATATAGGCCGGAATAAGCTAGTTCGAGCGACAGCAAGAGCTGGCGAGTCCGGCAAACGCCACCCGGACTCGCCGGAAACGCCACCTCGCGCTACGCGCTTGGATGGCCTTATTCCGGCCTACGCCATTGCTCCAACGCCCCGCGCTTGTCATATCCATCCATCAATTTTGTAAGCTTTCCTACAAACCAAACTCTAACAAAATTCAATAATTTCAACACTATACAAAATGGCACAACGCTTGCTTTAGCTAAAATAAACAAAGCTATCTGGTTAAGCCGATGAAATCAACAAAAGACATTGCCGCACTGCTGGACGAACCTGCCTGCGAGCATAACAAGAAGGAAAAATCCGGTTGCGCCAAACCAAAACCCGGCGCTTCGGCAGGTGGCTGCGCTTTTGACGGGGCGCAGATTGCGTTGCTGCCGATTGCCGATGTCGCGCACATCGTCCACGGCCCTATCGCTTGTGCGGGCAGTTCTTGGGATAACCGGGGCACCCGCTCTTCCGGGGCGGATTTATACCGCATCGGCATGACCACCGATTTGACCGAGCAGGATATTGTGATGGGCCGCTCGGAAAAGCGCTTGTTCCATGCGATTAAGCAGGCGATTGACAGCTACCATCCGCCCGCCGTGTTTATTTATAACACCTGCGTTCCTGCCCTGGTCGGCGATGATATTAACGCGGTCTGCAAATCCGCACAGGAGCGCTGGGGCGTTCCGGTCGTACCGATCGATTCCGCCGGGTTTTACGGCACCAAGAACCTGGGCAACCGCATTGCCGGTGACGCGATGGTCAATCATGTGATCGGCACCCGCGACCCCGATCCCTTACCGTTAACCGTGCAACGCGCAGAAATCATTATCCATGACGTTAACCTGATCGGCGAATACAACATCGCCGGTGAATTCTGGCATGTATTGCCGCTGCTCGATGAACTGGGCTTGCGCGTGCTGTGTACCTTATCCGGCGATGCGCGCTTCCGCGAAGTGCAAACCATGCACAAGGCCGAAGTTAATATGATGGTTTGCTCCAAAGCCATGGTCAATGTCGCCCGCAAGTTGCAACAACAATACGGCACGCCGTGGTTCGAAGGCAGTTATTACGGCATTACCGACACCAGCCAGGCGTTACGGGATTTTGCTAAAGCGCTTAACGATGAAGATTTAACCGAACGCACCGAAGCGCTGATCCTGCGTGAAGAAACCCGGATCAGGAAAGAACTGGAGCCGTGGAAGGCTCGCCTGAAAGGCAAACGGGTATTACTGTTTACCGGCGGCGTAAAAAGCTGGTCGGTGATTTCCGCGTTGCAGGATTTAGGCATGGTGGTGGTTGCGACCGGCACCAAGAAATCGACTGAAGAGGATAAAGCCAGAATCCGCGAACTGATGGGCGAAGATACGGTGATGATAGACGACGGCAGCCCCAGGGCCTTGCTGAAAATCGTCCACGATTACAAGGCCGACATCCTGATCGCCGGGGGCCGCAACATGTACACCGCGTTAAAAGCCAAGGTTCCGTTTTTGGATATTAACCAGGAACGGGAGTTCGGTTATGAGGGCTACCAAGGCATGTTGGAACTGGTGCGCCAATTGGCATTGACGATTGAAAGCCCGGTCTGGGAGGCGGTTAGAGCGCCTGCGCCGTGGAAAATCAAAACCTCATCTTTTGTAAACGGGGAAAGTGAAATAGTCAATACGGCTGATTTAAGCAGAACAAAGCCCTCTCCAGAGGGAGAGGGTTGGGTGAGGGGAAATCAAAATAAGGAAAAAAGCTTATTTGAATCCCCTCATCCCAACCTAATCATGCCGGACTCTCCTGTCCGGCCCCCTGCGGGCGAGTGCAAATCCGCTCCAGACGGATTTGTCCCTGAGGGAGAAGGGGCACCCACTCTCAATTCAGCAGTATTAAATATCGATGGTGGAGGTGAGTAATGGCTGACATCCTAAAAAGAAACAAAGCGCTATCGGTCAATCCGTTAAAAGCCAGCCAACCGATAGGCGGCTCGCTGGCGACATTGGGCTTTAACCGAGCCATGCCGATGCTGCATGGTTCACAAGGCTGCACCGCTTTCGCCAAAGTGTTTTTCGTGCGTCATTTCCGCGAGCCTATTCCCTTGCAAAGCACGGCGATGGACCAAGGCAGCTCGGTAATGGGCGCAGACGAAAATGTGGTTGAAGGCATTCGTACCATTGCCGAAAAATCCCGCCCTGCCCTGATTACTATTTTGACGACCGGTTTGGCGGAAACGCAAGGCGCCGATGTACATAGAAATGTCCGGGAATTTCGGGAAGCTAATCCCGAATTTGCCGATGTAGCCGTCGTCGCGGTCAATACCCCGGATTTTACCGGCAGCGTCGAAACCGGTTTTGCGGCGACTCTCACCGAAATTATTCGCGCCTTAGTGCCGGATGCCAAAGAAGCCGGAACTTATCCCGGAAAAAGAAAGCGCCAAGTCAATGTCTTGGTCAATTACATGCTGACGCCCGGCGACATCGAAGCGCTTCGGGATATTTTCGAGCAGTTCCAGCTCAGGGCGGTTTTTGTACCGGATATTTCCGATTCTCTGGACGGCTGTTTGACCGATGAAGATTTCAGCCCGGTGACTATCGGCGGCACCCTAATATCTGAAATGGCGACGCTCGGCGATGCGCTGGCGACTGTAGTTATCGGCCCGTCCCTAGCCAAGGCGGCGGAATTATTGGAACAAAAAACCGGCGTGCCGACCTATGCCATCGACCATCTTTACGGCTTAAAAGCCAATGACGCGCTGATTTCCGCATTGGTTGAAATCAGCGGCAACGATGTGCCTGAGCGCATTGAACGGCAGCGTGCGCAGTTACAGGACGCGATGCTGGACACGCATTTCATGCTAGGCCAATTGCGCATCGCGATTGCCGCCGATGCGGATTTGCTGAATGCATTCGTCGACCAAGTTCAGGAAATGGGCGCGGAAGTCGTTGCCGCCGTCACCTCCTGCAACGTGTCGTTATTAGCAAGAATCCCCGTCGCCAGCATTAAAATCGGCGACCTTGAAGATATGGAGCTGATCGGCAAGGCCAACAAGGTGCAACTAGTGATCGGCAATTCCCATGCGGTCGATACCGCCGAACGGCTGGGCACGCCTATTTTAAGAGCCGGATTTCCGTTATACGACATCATCGGCGGCTATCAAAAAACCTGGATCGGCTATCGCGGCTCCCGGCAAACACTATTCGACCTGGCTAATTTGGTCATCAATTTCTCGCATGAAGAAATTCCGGTCTACCGCTCTATATACGGGCAAAAACCGGCTAGCGAACTAACCGAGACTTGTTCCAACAATGGGCAAACATGTCATTAACAAGACGTATGCATATAGTGCAAGGCACTGATGAGGATAAGTTTATGGAAACCGCATTAAAAATAGCGTTTGCCACCACTGACATGGAAACGGTAAACCAACATTTCGGTTCGGCCAAGTCTTTCGCGATTTATGCGGTGAATATGGACGATGCGCAATTGCTGGAAGCCGCCCAATTTGGCGAACTTAAGCAGGACGGCAATGAAGATAAATTGTCGGTCAAGATTGAATTGCTGAACGGCTGCGCGGCGGTGTATTGCCAAGCCGTTGGCGGCTCGGCGATTAACCAGCTGATTGCCAAAAACATCCAGCCGGTCAAGGTGCATGAAGGCGGCAAGATTAAAGACCTGATCGTTGACCTGCAAAATGAGATGAAAGCCGGGCCGTCCAGCTGGCTGGCAAAGGCGATTAATCAACACAAGAGCCCGGACCCGAACCGCTTCAACCAGATGGAAGATGAAGGTTGGGATGAATGATATATGCGCTTGTCGTAGGAGCGGGCCATGCCCGCGATATTAACAACGCTTATTTAAGTGTCGCCAGTATCTCGCGGGCATGGCCCGCTCCTACGACACGATAACCACTTGGGCTTGATGAGCTAAAAATGACCACTCATAAAACCAAATTACCACTTAACGGAGAAAAAACATGGCCGCAGCTGCATTAGTCGTACAAGAAGACGACGCCAACCTGGGTTCCGACATCGTCAAAGACATGATTAAACAATTACGCGCGATCGATACTTACGATACCTATGAAGGTTGGTCGGAAGCAAAAATCATCGACCCTATCGTGTTGACCAAAGAACGCAAAAAAAACATCCCGGTGATCGGCGATCCCGATGAAATCACCATCGCCCGCTTAAAAGCCTATTACAACTCATTGGCGACCCTAATTGAGAAAAAAACCGGCCTGATGGCGGCGCCTATGGTTCACATCAGCCATGAAGGCTTTGGCCGTGCGTTAATCATGGTCGGCAAATTGATTGTGGTCGATAAAATCTTGCGCGACACCCATCGTTTCGGCTTTTCCAGCCTGGAAGACCTGTGCGAAAAAAGCGACAAAACCATCGAAAAAGCGCTGGGGCTCATCGAAAAATACAACGCAGCTGCAACCGACTAAGGAGGCGCTTATGTCTGAAGAATTAAAAAAACTGGAAAAAGAAGTCAAAAAAACCAAGCGTTTGGCCAATGAGCAAGCGATGGTATTACACGACCTGATTGAAGACAGCTTGCCTGAAGGATACGGCGACTTGTTAGGTATCGCGCAAGCAACATACGATGCATGCAAAGCCTGGGATGAAGCCAACCAAAAATTAATTGCCGCACAAAGCGACGCGGCCTGAACTGGAGAACCACATGTCTGAATTTGTAACCGGCGTTACCTTTGGCGGTGCGGAATGGACGCCCGCTTATGTCACTGACATCAATCAAAAAACCTGCATCGGTTGCGGACGTTGTTTTAAAGTCTGCCCGCGCGATGTGTTCGATTTGGTTGAAAAAGCCGAAGCGCTTGATCCCGATGACTTTGATGACGATTACGGCGATTTTGAAGATGATGACGATAACAGCATGGTCATGAGTCTCAAAAATAAGCTCGATTGCATCGGTTGCGAAGCTTGCTCCAAAGTATGCCCGAAAAGCTGTTTTACCCACGAACATAAACAAGCTGCGTAACTACTCAGCAGTTAATGGAACACAGATGACACGGATTAGACTGATAAATACGGATTAAAAAACGAAAAACAAACTTGGCTTCCGCTTTAAAAATCCGTTTAAATCCGTCCAATCCGTGTCATCCGTGTTCTATTTAATTTTTAAAAGGATCACGATCATGCCCAGACCCGAAAAACACGTATTCGTCTGCACCCAAAACCGTCCGCAAGGCCATCCTCGCGGTTCCTGCGCCAGCAGCGGTTGCGCCGACATCATGAATGAATTCATGAATGAAATACAGGCCCGCAACCTGTTTGAAAAAATCGCCCTGACCAACACCGGCTGCATGGGACCTTGCATGATGGGCCCCAGCGTTCTGGTTTATCCAGAAGGGGTGATGTACGGCAAGCTGAAAAAAGAGGATGTCAAAACTATTATCGAACAGCATTTGCTCGGCGGCGAGCCGGTTGCAGAGCTGATGGTTCCTGCCGAGATCTGGTAATGAATTCGGTTGCGTTTGTAGAAGAGCGGGTGATGTTCAGCCCGAATATGCCCGCCGAAGTTAATCAGCTTCTGCAAGCGGCGGTAGCCGCAAGCTCAGTTGACCAAAGCCGCGCAGAAAACCTGTTTTTACAAGCACAAGCATTGGACTGTCGTTGTTTACAAACCTACTTTGCGCTGTATAAATTTTATTTCTTCCAAAAACGTCTGGTTGATGCAGAGCGGATTGTCATAGCAGGCCTGGAGGAAGCGGCAAGACAAGGCGGCTTCCCCAGCGACTATCGCCGCCTGGTTAAAAACCGGCAAAAATGGGACCTGTATGCGAATGAAATCACCCTGTTTTATTTATATACCCTAAAAGCATTGGCGTTCATCAAGCTAAGACTTGGGTGCGCCATAGAGGCGCAGCTGGTTTTATCGCACCTGCAACAGCTGGACCCCAAAGACCTTTCCGGCGCTTCAGTGATTATGGATTTAGCGGCAGGAGTGACCGAGTAATGGACTTATCCGAACACATTTCACTAAACCGCCATCTGGCTGAATGTATATGCCAACGTCTGACTGAAGAAATCGATGAACTGGGTTTTGCCGCAGCAGAAATACAGCATTATCCGCATTACGATAATGCCAGTTTTGAACTCGCCAAAGACCCTTTTACCGGAGATCATAACTTATGCTGCTATTGGTACGATGCAGCTAAGAAACAGCGTATCGGCAGGCTTCAGTTTAATAGCGACGGCACTTTTTACGCGGAATACGATGTCGTCAAACCGCATCCGACCAATCCCAAGCGTTTTGTCGAAAGCGTCACCGCCTGGGGTAAAGCCGAACAGCTTAAATCGGAACCCAAGCTGCTGGAAATGCCCGAATAGCCGACATGGAAAATCCGGCACGCATTTATGAACTGTTGCTGGATTATGCCCGCAGCGATACAGAAATCACCGAATTAAACATCGGCCTGGTTTGGACGATTTGCAAAACACCGCAACAGATCGGTTTAGCGATGAGTCCCGGTATTCCGACCCGCACCCTGTCGTGGCCGGGCACTTTAGCCGGTAAGACCTTGGCGGAACTGGCTGAATGGATTACCGATTGGGAGCCTTACAAGGCGACGGTTGCGATGGCGGCTATCAATTGCAGCTTAAACCGCTATGAATTACCCTCAGGAATAACCCTGCTGCCGACTGCCGATAACGCCAACCTGGCGGTTTTCGATCACTTCCTGCCCCGCTTGCAAGGCAAAAAAGTCGTTGTTATCGGGCGTTATCCGGGCATCGAACGCTATGCCGACCAAGTCAATCTCAGCATTATCGAAAGGCAACCCGCCGCTTCCGACTATCCCGATCCAGCCTGCGAATTTTTATTGCCCAATGCCGACTGGGTATTTTTAACGGCCAGTTCGATTACCAATAAAACCTTCCCTCGCTTGGCTGAGCTTGCCGGGCGCGCCACCACCGTATTAATGGGGCCAACCGTGCCCTGGCTGCCCGAACTGCACGAATTCGGTATTGATTATCTGGCCGGCGTTGAAGTGGTCGATCCGCTAAAACTATCCCAAACTGCGGCGGAAGGCGGCGGCGTGCGCATTTTCGATGCCGCGGTACGTTACCGGATTGTCGATTTAACGCCCAGTAACAGCATGATGTGGTTAAAAAGCCAGATTGCTAAGGACTATACGGAAAGACAACAACTTAACCAGGCAATGGACCAATGGTACGGCGCCGGCAACAAAGGCCGGTTTCCCGAATTTAACCGGCTTAATCAAGTCACGGCCAAACTTTCGCGTATGGACAGCAGCTATAAACGGCTGTGGGATGTCGAATTGCCAGGGCGCGCCGTGTGATTTCAAAGATGGGCTGTCGTCATTCGATAGCTCCCAGATATACAGACCTTCCAGGTTTCTAAAACCTGGAAGGTCTAACGTGCAAGGTTTTTCCTTGTTCCCTGACTCCGCATCACACCGGTTACGCATTTCCAGCGAGTGGAGTGCAAGGCTGGCCTTGCACAATATGGAGCAGTTAGTACAAGGCCAGCCTTGTACTCCATTTGGGCTTAACTTAAGCAGTGACTCGCTACGTAGGCCGGTTAGACCTTCCAGGTTTTAAAAACCTGGAAGGTCTGCCTCTTCGTATCTTCGTGGTGAAATCCCTTACCGGCAATCACCAAAATGTAAGCTTCCCGACAATTTCCCACAAAATAAATTCACCTTGTTGGCTTAAATATCAATAACCACAACAGCTAAACCGCCTAAAACACCATCATCTATTTGTTTTAAAAGCAAAACAACATAATATTCAAATATGGCATAAACCATGCTTTATTAAGGTTAATACTAACTTGCAAGCGCAAAAACTCTACACCTTACCCATTTGGAGAAAACACAATGCTACTAGAAACCTACCAAGCTAAAGGATTATTAACTGTCACTTTGGTCAACGGTCAAACCGGCACTGCCGGCGTTTATGCTTATCGCGGCGACTTGGTCATAAAAGAAGGATCACTACGCGAAGGCTCTACAACCGACCGTAAACCGCCCGAAGCGTTGTTGATTCATTCCGCTTTGATCATTGAAAACGACAAGATCAAATTCATCAACGGCCTGCTGCCTACCCTCGATTTACTGCCGGTTTTTGTTGAAAAATACAAAGCCGACATTAGCGACGACTGCATCGCCTTAATTTATGTGGAAAACATCGGCAAAGGTTTACAAGTTGAACTGGAAGGCACCACTTATAAATTAATTCCGTTCAAGGATGGCCTGGTCTGGAACGAATTGCTCGAAGAGCTGTATATTGAAAAAAGCGAACTGAAAGGCCAATCCGCCGAAGATAAAGTCGCCATCGCTTATGCCGCAGCTAAATCGTATAACCCAAAAACCCCGGTCGTTTCATTCGCAGAAGCCGAGCAAAACACCATTGTGGTGGTTAAAGAAGCCGCAGTGGGCGCCATTTAAGTTTTTTGTAAAAAACGCACTAAACATGAACATGCCTGAGCATCAACTTGGTGCAAAGGTAAGGCAGATTGTTATTTAAACCGCCATAGAAAATAGCAACTGCCTGAATTATCCGAACATTAAATACTGGCACCATTAATGCTTGATAATTCATAGAATTAACAGTGTTGATTAGCCTTATTATCCTGAGCGTTGTACCTTCAGCGTCCTATTTTCTCGACTAGGGCGCTTTTTTTTGCCTGTTAATCCGCCCCGGCTCTTAAAACACGGGCTCTCCAAGATTATGGCAAATAATTTGCTTGGTTAATTTACAAGACCTTGATAGAGACCTTAAGCCTAAGAAATAGAACCGCCACACACCCGATTGTTACATTTTATAAGCACAAAAATTATTTTATTGTTGGTAAGACTACAATCTTCGCATCCTTTTGGACACGACCATGAAGAAATACAAAACCATCTCCATTGATGATTCTAAAACCCTGATTAAAGAATCCAAACCTATGATTCTCGACTGTAGGGACGTAAAAGATTACCGGGCCGGACATTTGGAAGACGCCCTGCATGTTCATGAAGGCTTGAAAGATTCATTAATCAAGCGCGGCGATAAGCAACGCAGTTTGTTGATTTATTGCTATTACGGCCATGCCAGCGAACATCTTGCCGAATTTTTCAGCGATTTCGGCTTTAAAGATGTTTACAGCCTGGAAGGCGGTTATTCCGGCTGGAAAGAAAAACACCAGCAAGCATGATGACAGCTGAAATACGGGATTGGTTACAAAATAACTATTTTTCTGTGGCCCAACCGGTGTTAAAGAACAATGACGGCATTTACCCCTTGATATTGGCCAGTCAGCAAGGTCGTAGCGATGTCGTGCGTTTTTTGATCGACCGGGATGCAGCGCTGGATGTTGTCGACCCATACGGCAATAACGCATTGTGGGCGGCTTGTTATGCCGACAACAGCGACTGTATCGATGCGCTGATTCAGGCTGGAGTCGATATTAATCATCAAAACTCCGCGTCCGGTGCGACTGCCCTGATTTTTGCGGCATCCAGCGGCAGGGAAAACGTTGTCGAACAACTCTTGGCTGCCGGCGCCGATCCGACCCTTAAAACGCTCGACGATTTCACCGCGTTGGATTTAGCCTCCACCCGAAAAATACTCAAACTCATCAAAGCTTGTTAAACCAGGAGATTAAAATGGAAGCACTACCCCGCGAACTCGCCTTACGCATTGCCTTAGCATCGCGCATCCTGCCCGGTATCGATATACCCAGGCTGCTGGAAATATTACACGAGCGCGTCGGCTCGCCGCTGGATGATGAAAAGCTAAAATCCGTCACCGTCACCAATCTCAAAACCGGCTTAGGCAGCCTGGATGGCGAAGAAGACGGCGAAGACATCGGCATCGGTCTTGCCAACATCAAATTAGCGGTACGTTACCTGTGGGGCGATGAAGCCGAAGATGAAGACCTGCCGGAAATCATGCCTTATAAAGACGGCGACATGCCCGATTCCATCCGCGTCGCGATAGGTTCGAACAGCGGCGCGTTAATTAACGGGCATTTCGGTTCCTGCATCCGTTTTTTGGTTTACCAGTTATCGCAGCACGATTACCGGCTGGTTGACATAAGATCAACCATAGAAGCCGACAGCAGCGATGACAGGAACCTGTTTCGCGCCAATTTGATTAAAGATTGTCATGTCATGTTCGTGCAATCTATCGGCGGACCTGCGGCGGCTAAAGTGATACGGGCCGATATTTACCCGATCAAGATACCGGATGTCATCGAAGCGGTGGACCAGTTAACGGAATTCCAGAAAGTATTCGATGCGCCGCCGCCGTGGTTTGCCAAAGCCTTGGGCCGTTCAGCCGAAGAACGGGTCAGGTTTAGTCATGACGAGGGTTGTTAAGGCCCTGCAAGTGACCGATTGGTCTGTGGACCGAAAAGCGCAAATCGCCTATTCCTACGAACGTTTCGCACAAGCCAAGGTTTTTGTGTTCCTTAAATGGTGCGAGCAGGCTGCCGAGCGAGGCGCACCCGCGCCAGCCGATCTTTCCGGATCGTGTAAGTATGGCAGCCTGTTTATGAACCGTATCTTCGGCGGAATCATCTGCGGCCACTATGAACATCAATACAACATCATCGGCGGGCGAATAGTCGATCTCAGCCATGATGCCATCGATGTCGGCAGAATCAAAAATCCCTATCTTCATGAACCCGACTTCTTCGCTATCCCGGAAAAACAAGCCTCGCTGAACGGCTGCCTGCCGCGCGTCGAGCGCTGGGTTGCTCAATTTATGGAGGAGATTGAAGGTTCCGAAGTTTCTGTTTTACCTGAAGTCTTGTAGGCTGAAATAAGCCGGTTGATAACCGGCGTTTCCGACAGACGTCATACAAACACCCCGGAAATACTAGCGCGCCCGGCTGAATCAAGGGATATTGGATGTGTCTTTGGGTTTACATAACAAGGCTGCTATCAATATTTCAATGTTTGTAGCATCTTATCTAACGGATTGCAGGGGTTGCGTTATACGCCTGCAATTGAAATTTGATATACACCTGATTAGGTGTTTACTTAACGTTAGGCTATACCATCAATACTACGATAGGAAATGCGCATGACAAATTCATCCGACATTACAACATCTCTTCTGACTGAGGCGCATACAGTTGTCGATCTCGCCCTTCGTTACATCGCCGCTGGAGGTTCGGCAATCTTGGCTTTCGGTCTTATTCAAGGACACAGCTTCGAATTTCTGCGCACAGGATCAGGGCAACAGGATGTATCTGGCTGGCTAATGCTACTATTTATTTTTATTCTAGGCATCACAATCTACACGATCCACAGAGCCGTTTTATTTCGACTCAGCCATGTTTTTCTTTACAGCATTGTCGGCTTATTCCTCGTGCCCGCACGCAGTGCATTCGCCCTGGAAAAGGAAACTACAACCCGACGACTCGAAAGGCGCAATAGACAGGATGGCTGGGGCAAGATCTTCGACTCATGGGCCGCTGAATGCCATTTTCTGTATTGCTCTTCTTGGGGAATACTCTCTGCCTTAGCGCTTGCGGAAGCCATAGGTTTACCCTGGGGGCGGTCGAGTTCAATATGCTTTTTCACTGGGACTGTACTGTTCATCTCCGCCCTCATCCATGACGGAGTTATGGTACTCAAGGAAATCGAGCATTAACAAAAGCCAGGGGCTTGCAATAACGCATCCAACTAACGAGTCGGTCAAAGGGACGCGCCAACCGTTGGCGGTTTTGGAGTTCAGTTTTTTATCAGGGTTCGGTGGCGGCGTTTAAGCTCTCAGAGCGGCGCGCCCCTTACCGTAACGTTAGGACTCACATACAATGGCATACTTAATCTCTTATATTACTGTCGGTCTACTTCTTGCACTTGCATCCGCACTACGTAATTCGTCTTCCCCGTCCACGAACGTTAGGCAGTCATTCCTAATATTGTGCCTGTGGCCCTTGCTCATATTTATTGCTCCCGAGTGCATCGCGGGAAATCAAAACGCTGAAACACGAGCAGCGTATGAATTGCCAGATTCAGTATTTCTAGGGCTACAAAAGCTTTCACATCAAGACATTACTGCGCTTTCGGACGAAGAAATAAAACATTTGGAGCGCGTGGTGAAAGAAGGAGAATACGGCACTACATTTTTCTCGGGCTATGAAAACTTCGATGACATACTGAATCGCTTCTGGGACGACGCAGTTCCGCCTGAAGCGTACCATCTCCTTAACAAGGCCAGATGGCATCTCAGCGACGATTACGAAGTTGATAGCGGAATCCGTTTCAGCCTGCGAGAGCCGGATTGGTATATTGGTTTTTCAGCCGAGTTTGTGAAGTCTATCGCCAAGATTGATAAGAACAAGCGCGCTCGCGTACTAGAAGCTATCAGCAAGCTCACAGAATCACCAATTACGCCACACGGCGACACGATTAAGCCGCTAACAGGTGATCTTGCAGGACTCTGGCGTTATCGGATCGGTGACGACCGACTGGTGTACAAAGCCAACAGTCAATCACAAAGGGTTGTTTTGATTTCGTTTGGTGCTCGCGGCGGAATTTATGAATAAATTAATTCAGCCCGGTAGGGTACTCTGTGCGTACCTTATTGAATTTATGTGTGATTTTGAATGGTACGCACAGCGTACCCTACCGGGCTACTCGCCCCCAATTATTTTCATTTGCGAGTTTTAACGCGATAAGATGCGCACATAGGAGGCGCATCATTCGTGAACGATGCGCTTCACTTTGTTCAGCACATCCTATGGTTCTGACCGATACCACCAACCATCAAGCCGACCAGCCATGTAGGCCGGAATAAGCCGGTTCGAACGATAGCGAGAACTGGCGTTTCCGGCAATTACCACACAACCCGCCGGAAACATCACCTCGCGCTACGTGCTTGGATCAAGCCAGGGGTCAGGCCTTACATTTGACACTCCAAGCGGGACGAGGTTTGCAACCCCGTCCCTAACGTTTCCGTGACCCCGTATCACGGGTGGTGACGGATAAAGGCGAAAGCATAATCTCTAGGGTGTAATAAAAGAACCTTCAAATAATCATTGGGCGTTATAATTCCCATACAATTTATCTTTGTGAGTGTAGTTCATGATGAGTGTAGAAACTATTGAAGAACAAATTGCGGAGTTAGATAACGTTTCGTTTGCCAAACTCCGTGATTGGTTTATTGAATTCGACCACGCTCGGTGGGACAAGCAAATCGAAGCAGACTCAAATAACGGAAAGCTGGATTTTCTTATTAACGCCGCTTTAGCAGAGTATCAAGCCGGAAAAACGAGGGATATTTGAAACACGAAACGGCTTCGAGCTTCTGGGTTTGTTACGAACTTCTCCCAATGGATATTCGCAGTCTTGCTGACAAAAACTTTCAACTGTTAAAAGCCGATTCTTCTCATCCATCATTGCAATTTAAAAAAGTCGGCAAAGTCTGGTCTGCCCGTGTCGGTTCGACATTATCGTGCGGTCGCCACACCGATTGAAGAGGGCTTTCTTTGGGTTTGGATTGGCACCCATGCAGAATACGACAAATTACTTCGTTAATGAGGCTTTTTGAAATGTGTTGGCTTGTATCCGTCAGCACCACCAAAAACGGGGCCTTACATTTGACATTTTTAATGTCAATTAAAAAAACAGGGAGGGGCGTTATACACCAAAGAAGGTATCTACTTAACGTTAGGATTTTAAATTTATAAAAATTTTCTTTTGAATATTTCTGGAGTTTTTATGTGGAAAAAATTAATGTTTGTTGGCTTGTTATTCCATAGTATGAAAATATTTGCCGCTCCCACTCCTTTATTGAAAGTAGATTTCATTTCTGAATATGGTCCAATAGATATACCTGTCTATGAGAGCAGCTGCACAATTTATAATAATGGAAAAGTAGTTATTTATCGGCACAATACTTTTTCTCCAGTATTAGATTTACCATCACCATCTGAATTTGCTATACAAGAGACACGCTCTTTAAAGTTTAATGCAAGCAATATTAAACAAGCGATTGCGTTAGCAGCTAAAGGTACAATACATGGTATCGAGGGAGTTAACGCAGTAGGATTGGAATATGTTGCATATCAAGGCTCAACCTCGGTTATTCTGAAAGGAAGAAATAATCTGGTAAATGATTCAGAATGGACAAATCGCTTGATAACAGTAATCAATGAGTGGTGTGGTGATATTTCTAAGTAACGAATAAAGTGAGGGGCGAATAGACCGACTCCTCTCCATGAAGTCTTTGCAACCCCGTCCCTAACATTTCCGTGATGCCTGAGTGAAGCGACCATATTCAACCGTCACAAAACGTTTCGGACGGGGCAACATGCCCTGTCCGGCTGTCAGATGTCTTACGTTTGACATTTTGTAAGTATTCAGCCCCTTATAGCTCCATACGGTTAGTTTAGCCATTAAACGGTTCGTTTAAAATTTTATGGCTAAATCATCCTATTGAAAAATATAGTGTTACGCCAAGACCTTCCAGGTTTTTAAAACCTGGAAGGTCTAAATACGGTCGGGGTCTGAATAGTTACGACATTTTTAATGTAAATTGTAAAGCTTGTCCCCTATCGTTTCGATCACCTTAAAAATAGATTAGAAAATGACGTTGAAATTCCTCTTCGTTATTATCGCTTTTTACTAAATTAATGGATTTAAAACATGAAAGGTAACTACTCGCCCCCAATTATTTTCATTTGCGAGTTTTAGGTTTTCCCAAGCCCCTAACAAAAAGTAGACATTTTATAGCCATGGACATCCATACCCTGCTTTTTGTTGACGATGAAGTTGACATCGTTGACAGCCTATATCGTTCATTCCGTAAAGGTTATCGCATCTTAAAGGCCACATCGGGAAGCGAAGCCATAAAGATCATCAACGAACAAGCGGTTGATTTGATTATCTGCGATCAACGTATGCCCAACATCAGTGGCGACCAAGTGCTTAAACATGCATTGGAACAACAGCCGCAGGCTATTCGTATTTTACTTACCGGTTATGCAGACACGGAATCACTGGTGCGCTGCATCAACGAAGCGCAAATCTACAAATACATTTCAAAACCGTGGGAACCTGAAATGTTGCGCTTGACCGTAATACGCGCCTTGGAAAGCCAGGACTTGTCCAAGCAAAAACAATTAGTCACCACAGCGTTGAGCCAATATGTAAGCAGCAAAGTCGTTGAGCAAATCATGGCCGACCCTACGCGCCTGCAATTGGGCGGGGAGCGTAAAACGCTCAGCATCTTTTTTTCCGATTTGGAAGGCTTCTCTCAATTGGCCGAGCGTATGGAACCGGAGCCGCTCACCGCCTTACTCAACGATTATTTGACCGATATGAGCAATATCATCCTGGATGAAGGCGGCACCCTGGACAAATATCAAGGAGACGGCATAGTCGCCTTCTGGAACGCACCATTGGATCAACCCGACCATGCCGCCTGCGCTTGCCGGGCCGCCTTGCGGTGTCAGCAACGCTTGACGGAACGGGGCGAAGACTTCACATCCCGGGCGGGCGGTAAGTTGAAAGCCCGGATAGGCCTGCATACCGGCGAAGTGGTGGTGGGCAATATGGGCAGCAAGGTGCGCTTCGATTACTCCATCCTGGGCGATGCGGCCAATTTGGCGTCGCGCTTGGAAAACGCCAACAAATTATTTGATACGGCAATCCTGGTCTCGGAAGCGACATGGCAGCAAGCGGGCGGCGCCGTTAACTTTATCGGGCGGGAAATTGGTATGCTAAAAGTAACTGGACGCACCACCCCGGTAAAGGTATTCGAGCTGCAAAATCAAATCGCCGATGCGAGCCCTCCAGACCTGACTACATACCGCAAAGCGTTGGCTTTATGTTACGCAGGCCATTGGATCGAAGCCGAAGCGCTGTTCAACACCGCGCCTGACGATCCGGTATGCCGCGCTTATGCCAAGCAATGTCATAACGCGCAATCTCTCGGCGCCTGGGATGGCGTGTGGCTGATGAATAACAAATAAACCGTCTCAGATTCACGGCTTAAACTTAATTTTATAACCGGAAAATCTGTGGTAACTTTGGCGCTAATAGGCTAGCAACTTAAGCCGGGACAGATAACATCCCTTTGAGGGATGTTATCTGTAAAATCGTCCCGCCTTAAATTGAAAGCCCGTTAATACCCCGCCCTTCCCTTTTTTTATCATTCGAACGATGCAAATTAATGGCTTCTAAGTTGACGATAAAATCGAAACATCCATCAGGACAATGCGCAGTTTAATCGTTACTGTCATTCTGATAGCCCTGAGCAGTCAAGTCGAGGCCGACAATTTCAATGCTGAGGATTTAACCAATCTTTCTATCGAACAGTTGCTTAATGTCGATGTAATCAGTGCGTCACGCTTGGGACAAAAAACCAGCCGGGCGCCCTCTTCCGTGTCGGTGTTAACTGCCGCCGATATTCGAACCTTTGGCTGGCGCACCCTGTCTGAGGCGCTCAATGCGATGCGCGGGCTGTTTACCGCCAATGATCGCAACTACAGCTATCTTGGCGTGCGCGGTTTCATCCATCCTAACGACTATAACTCCCGCGTACTGTTCATGATCGACGGCCAGCGCATGAATGAAAACATCTTCGACGGCGGCTACATGGCGCAGGAATTTATGCTGGACATGGATTTGGTCGAGCGCATCGAATTTATGCCCGGTTCGGGTTCGTCGATTTACGGCGCCAATGCCTTTTCGGGTTTAATCAACATCGTCACCAAAACCGGCAAAGCCGTCAATGGCGCCCAACTGGCCGGCGAAGTCGGCAGCTTCGACACTTACAAAGGCCGGGCCAGTTACGGCAAAAAACTAGCTAACGGCGCCGATATTCTGTTTTCAGCATCTCATTACGACAGCGACGGCGTTACAAACCTGTATTTCCCGGAATTCGACAAGCCCTCTACCAACAACGGCATAGCCCACAACATGGATGCTGAACGCGCAGACCGTTTGTTTGGGCGGATCCAGTTTGAAGAATTTACCCTGATGGGTGGTTTTGTCGACCGTTTCAAACGGGTGCCGACAGCGTCTTTTGAAGGGATTTTCAACGACCCGGATTTTTACACCGTCGACCGGCAATTTTTCGGCAACCTTAAATACAACAAAGCGTTGACCGATAAAACCTCGCTTCAGTTAAAAGGCTTTTCCCAGGGTTACGAATACTCCGCCGACCAAGCCTATGACAATAACGGTCGGGTTCTCAATCACGACATGGCTAGCGGCCGTTGGTGGGGCGGAGATGCACAACTGACCAGCACGTTTTTTGATAAACACCGCTTGATGCTTGGCCTGGAATATCAGTATGACTGGCGTCAACGGATGTTCAATTACGACATTAATCCCTACGCAGTCTATCAAGACAGCAATCGTAGCGGCCACCGCGTCGAGCTCTATGCGCAAGATGACATACAGGTTCTTGACGATGTCATCTTCAGCGTCGGCATGAGGCTGGATTACCACCACATGCTGAAAAACCTGCAACTCAACCCGCGCCTGGGCTTGATCTGGAATCCTTTGGAGTCTGCCAGCTTTAAACTGCTGTACGCCTCGACCTTCCGCGCGCCCAATGTCTGGGAACGAGACTACAACTACAGCGGCAGCAACACCGCCAATCCCAACAACAACGAAGAGCGGATCAAGAGCTACGAAAGCATCGTCGAATGGCATTCAACAACCGGCCTGAAATTAATCGGCGACTTTTTTTACAACGACATTTCCCAGCTCTTGGAACAATACTGCGATCCGGATTATGGCGCCTACGGGCCGTTTATGAACATCGGCCACCACTATCATGCGATTGGCGTTGAATTTGAAGCGGAACAACGCTGGGATAGCGGACGCTTCTTTAAGGCCTCCCACACCTACAGCCGCCTGACTGACGTACATGAAAGCAATATCTGGGCCCATGCCTCGCCACAGAATATCTTCAAATTACATTACGCTGAGCCACTATTTAACAACTTCGCCAAACTGGGTGTAGAAAACATCTACATCGGCGAACGCAAAGCCCTGCAAGGCGGCACAGCGGATGCCTATGACCTGGTCAACCTGAATCTCAGCTCCGATCGCATCATGCGCGGCCTAGTGGTATCGTTCGGCGTTTACGACCTGTTCGACACTCGCGCTCAAATGCTGGGCGGCACAGGACCTGCCGATATAACACAGAATATCCTGCCGATGAACGGGCGGGAGTTTCGCCTAAAATTGCAAGTCACGTTTTAACCGGCTATGACTGCAAACAAAGCGCAAATCCGTCTCCAGCCAAGTTGGCTAGGGAATGTGCATGAAATAACTTATGCATTTTATTCTCCTCACCCCAGCCCCATAACTATCCACACAACTTTTTTGTATTATAAATACAATAGGTTGCAAGTTGACCTAGCTCCCTCTCCTGTTGGAGAGGGTTGGGGAGAGGAGAATAAAAACAAGCATTTATATCCCCCTCATCCCAACCTTCTCCCTCAAGGGAGAAGGAGCAGGTACTTGTGTAGATACTTATGCTACTTCAGCCGACTGCTGCTTGCCCTGCTGCTGGCAGGCGCGATTACCGGCCAGGCATACGCTGAATCCGGCAGCGAAGCGGCGGTAAAAACGGCTTTTCTATACAATTTCTTTAAGTTTATTGAATGGCCAAAAGCTGCCGCCAACCAGGACGCCTACCGCTTGTGTACGACAAATAACGATCAGTTAGGCGATAGCCTATCGGTACTGGAAAGCAAAACCGTCAACAGCAAACCGATGCTTATCGAGCGTAATACCACAGGTGAAGGCCTAAAAAACTGTCACATGGTTTTCATCGATTCTTCCGAAAATACGACAAGAATTATCCGTTATTTAAAAAATTTGCCGATAGTGACGGTTAGCGACGAACCGGGCTTCATCGATCAAGGCGGTACGATAGGCTTGATACAAGGCGATAACCGCCTCAGTTTTGAAATTAATCTTGCTGCGGCAAACGCTAACGGCGTGCATATTAGCGCCCAACTGCTTAAATTGGCTAGGCGTGTCAATGTCGCAAAATAATGATGCGCCGATAGTTACATTCGACCGATGAAACAACAAAACTTCGCCAATATACCTATAACCAGCAAACTTCGCCGTTTGCAAGCGATTACAGTCGGCTTGGCGCTGGTGTTTACCTTGCTGATCAGCAGCATCACCGAAATCTGGAGGGAACACGGTCAAATACTGGCCGATGTCGAGGCAAGCGGTAACATGATCGGTTTTAATGCCGCCGCTGCGCTGCTGTTTAACGACAGCCAATCGACCTTAGGGTGAGTAGTTACGTTACGCCAAGACCTTCCAGGTTTTTAAAACCTGGAAGGTCTAAATATACGGTCGGGGTCTGAAAAACCTTGAAGGACGACTCCGTAAATGGCGGATAAGCATCACTAAACAGAGTGCTGATTCTCAATCTACCATAGCGGGACGATTTTACAGATAACATCCCTTGAAGGGATGTTATCTATCCCCGCTTAGTTGGTAGCCCAAACAAGTTACCAGCATTGTACTCTTCGACACCCATTGAACACTTACCCGGAAACGCCTTTGACATAAGGCCGACAGCTCAATAGCAGAGGACACCTGGGTAATAATACTTATTGATTGAAGAAATCCTACAGTGTTAATCTACAATTTGTAGTTAATTGCTTTCAATATATCAACAAAACCTGTCGTCCATGGTTCGCTCGTTTTTTTAGTGATTCAGCAACTGGGCTTCACCCATCAACATCGCCCCCAGGCCAAGCCCAGCGAATGACTTAAACTAACACTATTGCGCTTTACCCTCCCCTTTTTCAACGGAGGTGAATACCTAAACCCGGAGTTCGACCTGTCATCAATGCGGAACTTACATCTAGGTAAACTCATAATGATTAATAACAAAATAACCATTAGCTATTACCTATCAGCGACTATTTTATGTTTCAGCCCCATGGTCATCGGCGCCGAAGAACAAAACGAAGCGCTCAATCTGAGCGTAGAAGACTTGCTCAATGTCGAAGTCACGTCCGTCGCCAAAAAGGCTCAATCCCTGAATGACGCCCCGGCGGCGGCGTTTGTCATTAGCAATGAAGACATAAAACGCTCCGGCGCCACCAGTATTCCCGATGCCTTGCGCTTGGCCCCCGGCCTTGATGTAGCCAGGATAGACGCCAATAAATGGGCTGTCAGTTCACGGGGTTTTAACGGTCGCTTTGCCAATAAATTACTGGTCCTTATCGACGGACGTAGCGCCTATACCCGCTCTTTTGCCGGCGTGTATTGGGAAAACCAGGATGTGATGATGGAAGACATCGATCGCATTGAAGTCATCCGTGGCCCAGGCGCTGCGTTATGGGGCGCTAATGCAGTCAATGGCGTTATCAACATCATCACCAAACCTTCATCCCAGACTCAAGGCGCTTTACTGAATGCCGGCGGCGGCAACCGGGAGCAGGACTTTGGCTCATTCCGCTATGGCGCAAAATTCGGCAAAGACACCACGGCAAGAGCCTACATCAAAGGCTTCAATCGTGGTGAAAACACCCATATGTCAGGCGGTAAAGCCGGGGATGACTGGAACAAGGTGCAAGGCGGGTTCCGTCTGGACTCGCAATTAAACCTCCAGGATGCGCTGACATTTCAGGGCGATATTTATAAAACCGCTATTAATCAGTCTTCCATTTATCCGCAAATTGCACCCGGTTTCCAGGTCACCCAAAAAGAGGGCAACGACAGCTATGGCGGCAATCTGCTGAGCCGTTTTCAGCATACTTTTTCACCATCATCGGATTATTCGCTGCAACTTTATTACGATAGCTACACGCGTAGTGAAGGCACGTATGACGATAGCCGCGATACCCTGGATTTGGATTTCCAACACCGTTTCGCGTTGCTGGATAGGCAGGAAATCATTTGGGGACTGGGCTACCGCTTTGGTCATGACCACATAGTAGGTAACCGGCTCCAAAACGGTTCAATAAATTTCACTATAAACCCGGACAGTGTCAGTGACCAATTGGTCAGTAGTTTTATCCAGGATGAATTAACCCTGATCGACAATAAACTCTGGTTGACGATCGGTTCCAAGTTTGAACACAACGACTATAGCGGCTTCGAGGGCCAACCGTCGGCACGGATCATGTGGGCGCCATACAATCAACACCGACTATGGGCCGGCGTTTCCAGGGCGGTTCGAACGCCGTCAAGGTTAGAACAAAATTACAACTTTCTGTCCCGGGTTATTCCTTCGCCAACCCAGCCTGTTATATTAATGGTCCAAGGCAATCCCGATTATCGATCCGAAGAAGTCATAAGCTACGAAGCGGGTTATAGAACGACCCTTATCAAATCGGTTTCTTTGGACCTAACCGGGTTTTACAATGATTACCGTGACCTACGCTACCCGCTCCAAGGCACGCCGTCCTTTAATGGTGCAACACGGATCTTGCCTTATGAATTTACCAACAACCTACAGGGTGAAACCTACGGCGTCGAAATCGCCACCGTCTGGCAAATGCTGGACTGGTGGCGCTGGGATCTCAATTACAGCTGGTTGCATACCCAATTGAAGGACCTAAGCAATCTACGGACCGGCATCAGCCCCGAACAGCGGGTTTCATTACGCGGTTCAGTCTCGCTCTCGCGGGATATTGACCTGGATTTCTGGTTCCGTTATGTGGACTCCAATCTTGCAGTGGTCACATCGGGCGATACTGTCATCAAAGGCTATTCCACACTCGATCTGCGCGCGGCCTGGCGCCCTTATCAAGGTATTGAATTATCGCTGGTTGGCCAAAACCTGCTTGAACAACAACATCTGGAATATATAGGGGAAATTCAAACCTTACCGACCGCCATCGACCGAGGTGTGTATGGAAAAATAAGCTGGAATTTCTGATTCATGAGCAAACGAATCAAAAAATTTCTGCTGCTGTTTCTGGGCCTGACTTTATTGGTTGACACGCATTCGCCCCTGTTTGCCCAGTCGCTGGAGGAACAGACGGTATTATCGGCCCTGGCGCTGAATATTGTGCGTCTCACCACTTGGCCGACGGAAGCGCAGATGAAAGACACCATCGATTTATGTGTAGTTGGCGATAACGTAGTGCAACAATCCTTTGCCGACATTGACCATAAAACCGTAGGCAATAAAACGCTACAGGTTATCAATCTATCGCGCTTGCGCAATTTTGAACAATGTCATGTACTGTATGTCAGTGACTTAAAACAAGCTATTTTGCTGCAATTATTTGTCGAAATAAAAAAACGCCCGCTGCTGACTATTGGCGAAAGCTATGACTTTGCCGTGCAAGGCGGCATGGTCGGCATGGAAAATAGGGATGGCAAAATCACCTTGCATATAAACCTGCCTGTGGTGCGCGAATCGAATTTGAATATCAGCGCAAGATTATTAAAACTTGCCAAAATTATCGGTAATTAAGAAGCGACTATGAAATGGTTTAATAACACTCCGATACGTGTCAAATTAATCTCCATCATGACTTTAACAGCCATGCTGGCCTTGCTTCTGGAAACTACTGCCGTTGTCATCAACGAATACCACACCAAAAAGGACGATACCGAAAAACAACTGATATTAATCGCGGATTTTATCGCCTGGAACAGTTCGGTATCGTTGGCTTTTAATGACATTAACAGCGCCCAGGAAATGCTGAACGGTATGAAGAGCCAGCCCAACCTACTCTCTGCCGATGTGTATAACAATAACGGCGCTATTTTTGCGGCTTACCAATCGCCCAGGAAATCGATAACAAACTGGACTTACCAAGCCATCAAAACGCTGATCACTGTCCCACAAAACAGCACACCGGCGCATGATCCTATCCAATTCCTGCGTACACAATTCGCCGCTTGGTACGGACAACTAGTCAAACCAGACGCTGAAAATACGCCGTTGCCGCTTTACAGACAAGTTATCACTTATGACGAACACGATGTCCTGCATCTATTCCAACCCATTTTCCTGGAGGGCGAACTGCAAGGCATTTTGCATTTGGCCGACGATCAAAGCGGACTCCATGCATTACTCCACCGGTTTTATTTAATTATTAGCCTGGTTGTTATTTTTACCGGCCTATCCATTGTCGTTATCGCCACCAAATTGCAGCAGTTTTTTTTAGCGCCGCTGCTGGACCTTATGCAGGCCATGCGGACGGTGATCCATGAGAAAAATTTTACCCGCCGAATCACCCAAATAAGCGCCGATGAATTTGGTGAAATGGCGACCGTTTACAACACCATGCTGTGCGAAATTCAGCAGCGTAACGAACAATTGGAGCAACATCGGGCGCATCTGGAACAACAGGTGCTTGATCGAACCCAGGAATTATCGGAGAAAAACAAAAGTCTTGAAGCGGCTATCCAGGATGCGCTCAGCGCAAAAGAACAAGCCGAAGCCGCCAATAAAGCCAAGTCGCAATTTTTAGCCAACATGAGTCATGAAATTCGTACCCCGATGAATGGCGTGCTGGGCATGACCGAACTGCTGCTGGGAACGGAACTCAAACCCTTGCAGCAGAAATATACCGATATTGTGTATCGCTCTGCGGACTCATTGCTTGCCATCATCAACGACATCCTCGATTTTTCCAAGATTGAGGCGGGTAAGATGGAACTGGAAATGCTAGATTTTCATTTGGAAAGCCTGGTGGAACAAACCACTTCACTGTTTATGGAACGAGCTCACGGCAAAGGCATTGCCCTGGACTACCAAATAGATGACAGTGTTCCGTTGGAGATACGGGGTGATCCGTATCGCTTGCGGCAGATTTTGACCAACCTGCTCTCCAATGCAATCAAATTTACCGATACGGGCAGCGTTCAACTGCTGATCCGCCTCGACCAGGATAATAATGCCTGTCAACAGGGACTTGCTTTATGTTTTGCCATACGCGATACCGGTATTGGAATAGCGCCGGAAATACTGCCTCAATTGTTCAAACCCTTCAGCCAGGCGGACGGCTCAACCACACGCAAATATGGTGGCACAGGTTTGGGGCTCATCATCAGCAAGGATCTGGCTTTGTTGATGGGGGGGGGAATCGAGGTAAGCAGTACGCCGGGTTCAGGTTCGGAATTTCGCCTAAAAATATGCTCACAACCGGCACTGGCGCCAGTCCCGTTGCCTGTGGAGCCTTCCGAACTGCACGGTAAACGGGTGCTGATCGTTGACGGCAATCCCGGCAACGCTCTCATTGTTAAGAAGTATGCCCTCGAACTCGGCATGATACCGCGCGTGGCTGAGAACGATGTCTGTGCATTGGAGCTTCTGGAACAGAGCGTACAAATAGGACAGCTGTTTGATGCAATATTGATAGACCTGGCTATGTCTGACGCAGAGTTAACCCGCCACATCCGGGCCGATCGGCGTTTTGATGCGATGCGCTTAGTCATGTTGACGTCCAATGCATCTGAGGGCGGACAGAACGGTATACACGAAAGCGCTTGTGATGTGTATCTGTCTAAACCCCTACACAAAAAAATGCTGCATGATGCCCTACTGAACCTATTTGCAACCGACAGCGCCCCGGAAACGCCACTGGGCCTGCATATCCTGCTAGCGGAAGATAATTCAGTGAACCAGGAGGTGGGGCGTGCGGTGCTGGACAAGCTCGGCTGTACGGTTGTTGTGGCCAATAACGGCCTGGAGGCTCTGGAACTCTGGCGGCAGGGCGGCATGGACCTGATTTTGATGGACTGCATGATGCCGGATATGGATGGCTACGAGAGCACGAGACGTATCCGGGAGGAAGAAACAAGACTTGGGCGAAAACACATACCCATTATTGCCCTGACCGCTAACGCGCTTGAGGGTGACCACGATCACTGTCTGGCTACCGGTATGGATGACTACCTGTCCAAGCCTTTCCAGATAGAAATACTGCACGAGACACTCAAGCGGCTTAGCGGAGCATCGAGCATTAACCATCGGCCGCCTGAAAACGCTAGCTCGGTAAACCCGGAGCCTTTGACGATGTTGCGCAACATGGGCGGGCCAAGCCTCGTGCAGAAAGTGTTGCAGCTGTTTTTTACCAACACGCCGGCGCAGCTTGAAAAAATAAAAACCGGCATCCTGGCAAGCGATATGGAAGCGGTACGCTATGCAGCCCACAGCATCAAGTCTGCCTCAGCCAATGTGGGGGCGATGCGGCTTTCAGAACTCGCCTGCGCCTTGGAACACGCAGCACGGGACGGATTGCCCGGCACCGATGCAGAAAACTTGGCTATACTGGAACAGGCTTACCATAAAGCGGAACAATCCTTACAACAAGAAATGAGGTCAATATGAGCATCGCCCGGCAAGGATCACGTCCATTGATTTTGACGATTGACGACGATGACATGACCTGCCTCATGCTAAAGGAGATTCTGTCATGCGAAGGTTTTGACGTATTGACTGCAACCGATGCTCAAACAGGTCTGGACATGTTTCTTGAGCACCATCCCAACCTGATTCTGCTTGATGTGATGATGCCTGACATGGATGGCTTTACCTGCCTTGAATCGTTGCGTGCCATACCCGAAACCCGCTTGTTGCCCATCGTAATGCTGACCGGGATCGACGACGTGAAATCCATTCATCGTTGTTTCGGCCTGGGAGCGACGGATTTCATTGCCAAACCGATTAACTGGCCGACGCTGCCCTACCGCCTGAACTACATGATACGCGCCAGCGGGGCATTGAAAGAGCTGGATCATAACGAAGCCGTATTACGCAATGCCCAAAAAATCGCCCATTTGGGCAACTGGGATTGGGAGCGCTGTACCGACTACATAACTTGGTCGGAAGAAGCATTGAAGGTGCTGGACCTTGCCCCGAAATATTCTTATAGCCCTCGCCTCTCGCTGTTCAAGACCGTTCATCCAGCCAATCTCCAGCGCCTGCAACAGGCGTTGGAACTGTGCATGAAACAAGGCCATGCATTTTCCTTGGAAATACGCCTAGTACATGCCGATAAAACGGTGCATGTCGCGCATATCCAAGGGGAAGCCGAGATGCAGCAAGAACGCGTCGAAAAGATACACGGCACGGTGCAGGATATTACCGAACGTCGCCGGATCGAAGATCAAGTGCATCATCTTTCCTACTACGATCCATTGACCAGTTTGCCTAACCGCACCCTGTTCAAGACTATTTTTAATCAGTCTATCGGCCATTGCGCCCGCAATGGGCTTTGTTTGGCGGGTCTTTTTGTCGGCATCGACCGTTTCAAGCGTATCAACGAAACACTGGGCGCAACCGTTGGGGATCGCGTTCTGCAACTGTTTACAGAACGCCTGGCTCATGCGGTCCGAAACAGCGACTATATAGCCGTTACCAGGAATTTGGAAAAACCGGCAACAACCGTTTCCCGGCTGGGCGACAGCGAGTTCATCGTCATGCTCAATTCCATTCGAGATACCCGCGACAGCATCAAAGTAGTCAAACGCATTTTCAAGGAGATGGAGTCCGCCTTTGAAGTAGAGGGCAACGAAATCCACTTAGTGGCGAATATCGGTATCGCCGTCTATCCCGAAGATGGGGAAGATGTAGATACCTTCATCAAGAACGGAGAGTTCGCGATGAACCATGCACGCGAACAGGGACAAAATTCCCACCGGTTTTTTAGCAAAGACCTCCATATTGCGGCCTTTCACAAACTATCGCTGGAAAATCGATTGCGTCATGCAATCGAGCGCAATGAGCTGGTACTGCACTATCAACCCAAGGTTAATTTACAAAGCAATAAAACCATAGGCATGGAAGCGCTGGTGCGCTGGCAGCACCCGGAGCTCGGTTTAGTGCCTCCCGACCAGTTCATTCCTATCGCAGAAGAATCCGGGCTGATTGTCCCAATCGGCGCTTGGGTTCTAGACACTGCCTGTCGCCAATTGCGTACTTGGCAGTTGGCGGGTATGCCGCCGCTCACCGTGGCGGTGAATGTTTCCGCTGTTCAATTCCGCCACAAGGATTTTTTACTGCATATCCGCGAGGTATTGGACAGCACCGGACTGGCCTCGCCTTACCTCAAACTGGAGCTAACGGAGAGCACTTTAATGATGGGGGTTCATGAGGCTATGGCCATCCTACAAGAGATTCGGACGCTGGGTATAAGAATCAGCATTGACGATTTCGGCACGGGCTATTCCTCACTGTCGTATTTAAAAAAATTGCCCATTTCGGAACTAAAAATCGACCAATCGTTTGTGCGCGATATTCCTCACGACGAAGATGACAATATGATTACCTCGGCCATCATCGCCTTGGCTAAAAGCTTGTCACTGGAAGTCGTCGCGGAAGGCGTGGAAAACCAGCAGCAGCTTGACTTTCTCAGACAGCATGACTGTGATACCGTACAAGGATACTTCTTCAGCAGGCCGCTAGCGCCGGAGCAGTTCAGTCAATTTATGTTCAAGGACATAAATAATCAGGAAGGTGTGACATGAAAATATTGGTAATTGACGATGATGCGGTGACCCGGCTGTTAATTCAGAGAATGCTGTCCCCTCATGGTTTCGAAGTCATTGAGGCGGAAAATGCCCTGACCGGTGTCGCCTTGGCGGTTGAGAATCCCCCTGATCTGGTGCTGCTCGACATCATCATGCCCGATATGGACGGCTTCGCTTGCTTTGAGGCTTTGCTTGAGCGGCTGCCGGGTTGCTGCACGACGATACCGGTCGTCATGCTCACCGGGGTGGAAGACAGCGCCTCAATCGAGCGCATTTTTGCGATGGGTGCGTCGGATTTCATCCACAAGCCCATCATCTGGCCCTTGCTGGTGCATCGTCTGCGCTTCGTCATACGCTCCCATCGCTTAACCAACGAATTGCGGATTAAAGAAGAGCGCCTGCGCTTGTCGATGCTCGCCGCTCGCCAGGGTTTTTACGACCTCGACATCAAGACAGGGCGAACCATCGTCAATGATGAGTACGCTACTATGCTGGGCTATGCCCCTGAAGCATTTGAGGAAACCAATGCCGCCCGGTTGGAACGAATGCATCCCGATGACAGGGAAACCATAGAAAATACCTATCAAGCCTACTTAGCAGGAAAGCTGCCGGAATACCGGGCTGAATTTCGGCAGGCCTGCGCGGACGGGTCATGGAAATGGATTTTGTCGGTCGGCAACATCGTCGAACGCGATTTGGAAGGTGCGCCTTTGCGGATGCTGGGCATGCATACGGACATTGATTACTTAAAACAGACTGAAGAGCGCCTAAAGTTACTGGCGAAGGTATTTGAGAACAGTGGGGAAAGCATCATACTGTGCGATGCGGCTAATAAAATTGTTGATGTTAACCAGTCCTTTACCCATATCACCGGCTATCTTCCCAACGAGGTGATCGGCAGGAATCCCAGCTTACTCACATCGGATCGCCACGATGCAGCATTTTATGAGCGCATGAAACAGACACTCCATGAAAAGGGCTATTGGCAAGGCGAAGTATGGAACCGGCGCAAGAACGGTGAATTATTCCCGGCATTGTTCGGTATCTCGACCGTATGCGATGCACAAGGCCGGTTAACCCATTACAGCGCGGTGTTTTCCGATATCACCGAACGCAAGGAAATTGAGGCCAAGATTGAATACATGGCGCACCACGATGCGTTGACCAACCTGCCCAACCGCACCCTGCTGAGAGATCGCTTTGAACAGGCTGTTGCACACGCGGCTCGCAATAACGCATTACTGGCATTGCTTTTTCTCGATCTCGACCGTTTCAAACAGATCAACGATACCTTGGGGCATGATGTCGGCGACCACCTATTGCAGGAAATCGCAATCCGCTTGGTCAACTGTTTACGCGAAGTCGATATTATCTGCCGCCAAGGCGGGGATGAATTTATCATCGTGTTGACCGACTTAAAGGATAACGATACTGCGGTACAAATCGCCCAAAAAATCCTTTTGCAACTCAATGAACCCTTTAATGTAGAGGGCATACCAATCATTACCTCATTCAGCATCGGCATCAGCATTTACCCGGAAGACAGCGAGAATTTCGAAGAATTGCTCAATAAAGCGGATACCGCGATGTATGCAGCCAAAAAACAGGGCCGCAATACCTTCCGTTTCTTTTCCAACGACATGAACATCATCTCGGCCGAGCGCATAAACATGGAAAATAGCCTGCGCCAAGCGCTCGAAAAAGGTGAATTAAGCCTATATTACCAGCCGCAATATTCCATTAAGGAGCGTCAATTGGTCGGAGCGGAGGCCTTGCTGCGATGGACAAAAGCTATCGGTGAACAGGTGCCTCCAGCCACATTCATTCCGGTAGCGGAGGATATCGGCCTGATCGTGCCGATAGGCGATTGGGTGTTATACGAGGCTTGCCGACAGAATCGTAAGTGGCATGACGCGGGATTAAAGTTAACCGTCAACGTCAACGTGTCTGCGCTACAATTCAAGCAGGGCAATATGTTGAAATCGGTACGCTCAGCCCTCGCGTTATCCGGCCTCGATCCCCATTATCTGGAACTGGAACTCACTGAAACGTCGTTGATGGTAGATACAGAAGCCATTGTGAAAGTGATGATAGAGCTCAAAAAACTAGGCGTGACCTTTGCCATCGACGACTTTGGCGCAGGCTATTCCTCTTTGAGTTACATCAACCGGTTTACGATAGACAGGTTCAAAATCGATCAGTCATTTGTCAACAACCTATCCCAAGGGCAACAGGAAAATAAGGCCATTGTTCAGGCGATTATCCAGTTGGGACAGACATTGAGCATTCAAGTGCTGGCCGAAGGCGTTGAAACTGAAGAGCAACTTGATCAGCTTGTGCAACTCGGCTGTGAAAATGTGCAAGGCTATTACCTGAGCCATCCCCTACCCGTAGAAGAGTTTGAACGAAAGGTACGGGCTGTGGTAGAAAACCGGCGCCAAACCAATCCTATCGAAGCACAGATAAATTTCAAGTAGCTTCTATTCGGGTAAGTATTACCCTATCATGCACACCCCGCCCTGTTCAAAGCCAGCTTTGAACTCCGACAGCCACGCTCTCTGGAGTCCAAAGCTGGCTTTGGGCTGTTCAACATCGGCTTTACGGTTAAGAAAGGGGGTGAGTAGTTACTATTACAGATTAATAATCAGTGGATAACAAAATGAAAGGTGTATTGAATTTGGTTTCGGTCGGTCCCGGCTTTAGCGACTTAATCGTCCCGCGCGCCGAAGCGGCATTGCGAAATAGCGATGTGATCGTAGCCTATGACCTGTATTTGCGCTGGATAGCGCCGTGGATAGAGAATAAGGAAATCCACACGCCACCGCTAACCCAGGAACGCGAGCGCGCTTTATTGGCGATTGAAAAAGCCCGTAGCGGCGCAAAAGTCGCATTGATTTCCAGCGGCGACATCGGCATTTATGCGATGGCGGCGCTGGCTTTCGATGAAATGCGCGAAGACGATGATTATGAAGTCAATGTGATTCCCGGCATTACCTCCGCCAATGCCTGCGCCTCGTTATTAGGCTCGCCCTTGTCGCACGATTTTGCCACGCTGAGCCTGTCCGACCTCTTATGCCCTTGGGACTGGATTGAGCAACGCGGACGCCATATCGCCCAAGCTGATCTGGCCTGTGTGTTGTACAACGTGCAAAGCGCCGGTCGCCAGGAAGGCGTGTACCGCATCCTCAACATCATGCTGGAGTCCAAATCGCCGAAGACCCTGTGTGGCGTGATACATAACGCCTATCGGCCCGGCCAGGAAGTCAGCATTCATCCTCTGGAAGACTTGTTGTCTTTGCAGTTCGACATGCTGACCACCATTGTAATCGGCAACCGCTTTACCCAACGCAAACGCGGCTTTATTTTTACGCCGCGCGGCTACAATAACTGGGACGCCCCCGCCGAACAGCCGGTTGTTGCTGAACTGCCCGAGCAAGCGCTATGGGTGTTTTCCGGCACCAGCGACGGCAACCGGCTTGCTAACGAGCTGGCGCAGCAAGGTTATCCGGTCGTGGTATCCGCCGCTACGGAATACGGCGGCGAGGTTGCCGCCCGGCATTGTTCCGGCGTATCGGTCTGGGCCGGGCATCAGGGCGTTGAAGCGCAAAAACAGGCGCTAAACCAACATCAGGCGCGGGCCATTGTCGATGCAACGCATCCTTACGCCAGCTTGATCTCGGAACAATTGATGGGCTTGTCGAAAAGCTTGAACATCCCCTATCTGCGCTATGAGCGGCCCAGCTCCGTAGGATGTGCTGAACGCAGTGAAGCGCATCTTTTGCAAGGGGAAATTGATATTGATGCGCTTCCTTCGTCACCACATCCTACGTGTTCTATAGAGCAGGCAGCCAAACAGGCCATTAACCTAGGTCAACGCATTTTCCTGACGACAGGCTCCAAAAACTTAGCTAGCTTTCTCAATGCGCCGGGAGCCGCTGAGTGCGAGTGGTTTGTGCGCATAACGCCTGAGCCTGAATTCATCCAAAGGGCCATCGATCTGGGCGTGCCGCGCAGCCATATTTGCGCGATGCAAGGGCCGTTCTCTGAAGCGTTCAACACAGCCTTGTGGCGGGATTTAAACATCGATTGCGTCATCACCAAAGATTCCGGCGATGCGGGCGGCTATCAAGCCAAAGTCGCGGCAACACAGGCGCTGAACATCCCGTTGCTGGTGATCAAGCGTCCGAAACTTGAATATCCGTTTACCAGCTCAACTTTCGATGCGGTATTGCGGCAATTACAAGCATGGAACATCAACGCATGATTCCAGTCACCATCGTTACCGGCTTTCTCGGTTCCGGTAAAACCACCTTGTTGGGCAGCTTGGTTAAAGCCAGGCAAAGCCGACGCCTTGCCTTATTGATTAATGAGTTCGGCGAGGTTTCGATTGATGGCGCTTTAATTAACGACAGCGTTGGCGATGCCGAGCATGTGCGGATTCATGATTTCCCTTACGGCCTGATTGCCTACGGCGATGACGAGCACTTTATCCCGACCATGCAGGCTATCGCCGGACGCAGGGCCAATGTCGATCATGTATTGATAGAAACTTCCGGCCTTGCGTTGCCTACAGCGGTCATGGAATTGTTGCAAACGCCCGAACTGGCCGGGGATTTCATCCTTGATGCCACTTTGGCCGTGGTGGATACGCCGTTATTATTGTCCGATCAATTCGATCGTGAACAATTTTCTGACAATCCGCACGCTGCGGTTGCAAATTCAGTCGCAAACTTGTTCGAGCAGCAACTCGAATATGCCGATGTGGTGGTATTGAACAAAATCGACGCGCTGGATGAGGATGCTTTGCTGCTTGCCGAACAACGGGTTAGGAACCGTGCGCCGAATGTACGTTTTCTGGAACTCGCTTACAACGCGCAGCTGGACATCAGGCTTGCCCTGGGGTTGCGCCTGCACCAGCCGACCTTTATCCCTCACAACCACCGATTTACACCGATACCCGGCTCCGATACGCCGACCTTGGGCAATCATGTCAGACTGAACGGTCACGCCCATTCGGGTTTGACCAGTCACAGCCATGGACTGGCGACGCACAAACATTTCCACGAACAGGACCCCGGCTGGCTGTCGTTCGTCTTGCGCAGCCAGGAGCCTCAGCAGCCGGAAACACTGAAACGAGCGTTAATCGAGGTGGCTAAAGCGGAACCCTTATTGCGCTGCAAAGGCTTTATCCTGACTGACGCTTATCAATCGGTTCTAGTGCAAGCTGTACGCACCCGAGTTGCGATAAGCGCCGATACAGCCAAACAACCCGCAAAGGAATCGGAACTGGTTTTTATCGGTTACCACTTGAACCGTAATACGGTCGCGGCGCTGTTATCCAACTTGACCGGGACTGTCTGGAAATAACCCGTACCGACTTAAACCTACAATAGAACACGGATTAAGGGATGGAAATTAAGGCGATTACCAAGAATAAATATACCCAGCCCAAATAGTTCCCACGCTCCGGCGTGGGAATTCATCCGGCAACGCTCCAGCGTTGCGTGACGCTGGAGCGTCACTGGCGGCATTCCCACGCCGGAGCGCTCATCTTTATACACAAGTGTCTGGGAGACACCGTCATCCCGGCAGGGATTGCCGGGATCCAGAGCACAGGGATGTGAATGTTTGATTTAATTGAGCAATTCCTGTGGCGAGACTTGTTG
>SCPZ01000101.1 GCA_004299305.1 Methylobacter sp. | reverse complement strand
TTTTGTCCGTCTTCTGCGTTGTAAAAATGGTTGCATAGCTCGCTATGCGCCCATTTTTACGCCTTGAATACGAACAAAAATCCTGCGCCATTTGGGTATATTTATTCTTGGCAATCGCCTAATTTGGGACAGATAACATCCCTTCAAGGGATGTTATCTGTAATATCGTCCCACCTTAAAATTAATATATGAAACGCCAGTCTTTTACGGGGCTGGCGTTTTTAATTTTACTGTTAGTCCGCGTACATCGGCTTACCGTCATTAAGCCTCAACCAGCCCTTGATTATGCGGTAAAGCATCCAGATGCCATCGGCGATAAGCAAGAACCAGCCGATAACAAACATCAATGTGATTGCCCCCAGTATCCCCCAGAACAGTCCAAACCAGAACGTCCTGATTTGCCAACGAAAATGACTTTCCAGGAAGGTTCCAGCCACATCATCCTTTTTGACATAGTTCATCACGATTGCAATTATCGAGGTGACGCCAACAAAATAAGACGCGGCGTACAGTGCGTAAATAACGGAGGTAAGGGTTTTTGCGGATTTTTCGTTTTCTGCGGTTGTTATGTCGTTCATTAGATGTCTCCACTTTTGTAGAATTGTTATTTTTTTTCATCTTAGCGATGCTTTGGAGCGGGAGTAATAAAACATGTCAATAGCTATATTGCTCCGGCTCCCAGGTCGAAGTGCAGCCTAGTTAAAAAGCTGCGCTGGGATTATACGCTTAAAAGCCACAACCGGGAGTTGTTATGGTTTTTAAATTGACTATGTTATTTTGTCCCATTCCCAGACATTCAGTTCATTAACAACCATGAAAATAAAATACCGGCACTACGGCTTATTACTGTTATTGCTCATCGTAATAGCTTGCAGCAAGACGATCACTTCGGCGCCGGACGTGGCTTTTACCACTCTTGGCGGGCAAAAAATCGCTCTAAAAGATTTGCGCGGCAAGCCGGTTATCGTTACTTTCTGGGCGACCGACTGCCCGTCTTGCATCAAGGAAATTCCCGATTTAATCGATCTGTATAGCCAATATCATGCCTCAGGGCTTGAGATGATTGCCGTTGCGATGTATTACGACCCGCCGAATCACGTCGTCGATATGACTAAAGCTAAACAATTGCCCTACAATGTGGCGTTGGACTTAAATTCAGCGCACGCCCAGGCCTTCGGCGGCGTGATGTTTACGCCCAGCACTTTTTTGATTGCCCCGGACGGTTCGGTCGTTAAAAAAGAAATCGGCCTTTTCGACTTGGCAAAAATGAAAACAAATATCGAATCACTACTTAAAGGATAACCTATGCTCTGGTTAAAAGCGTTACACCTGATTTTTATGGTCACTTGGTTTGCCGGTCTGTTTTACCTGCCGCGCCTGTATGTTTATCACGCGATGAGCGATGACGAGATCAGCAATGAACGCTTTAAGGTGATGGAGCGTAAGCTATTCTTCGGGATTATGACGCCGGGCATGGTTGCGACTTTTGTTTTCGGCATCTGGATGCTGGTTGCTTACGATTGGGCTGTTTATGCGAATGCCGGTTGGTTACATGCTAAGCTGGCGCTGCTGGCGCTGGCGCTGGTTTACCACTATTTTTGCTATCTGTGGCTGATTGAGTTTAAACATGACCGCAACCGACGTAGCCATGTTTTTTATCGCTGGATGAATGAGATGCCGGTTTTATTTTTGGTTGGTATCATAATCCTGGCGGTTGTTAAGCCGTTTTGATACGAAAGATTGATTATGCAGCCCCGGCTATTCCTGCAACAAGTTGCTTAAACTTGCAAAGTCGGCCAGCGATATATTTTCGGCCCTCAGTGTAGGGTCTATGCCCAAGGCGACAATTTCTTCTTCCTCAATTAATTTTTTCAGCGAATTACGCAAGGTTTTGCGCCGTTGCGAAAATGCCTGAGTAACCACCCGATTGAGTTTGCTCATATCATTAACCGTAACAGGTGGCTGACTATGCGGCACCAGCCTGACGATAGCCGACATCACTTGCGGAACCGGGTCGAAACTTTCCGGCGGCACCTCGAATAACAGTTCAGGTAAGCAATAATATTGCATCATCACGCTAAGCCTGCCGTATTTTTTGCTGCCCGGAGCCGCGCAAATTCGGTCAACCACTTCCTTTTGCAGCATGAAATGCATGTCTTCAATGCAATAGGCGTTATCCAGCAGATGGAACATCAACGGCGTTGAAATGTTATAGGGGAGGTTGCCGATGATGCGCAGTTTGTTATCCCCATTCGCCAGCGACGAAAAATCGAACCTTAAGGCATCAGCGCTGTGAATTTGCAGGTTAGGGTATTGTTTGAATTTCTCCCTGAGTAACACCACCAGGTCCCGGTCAAGTTCAACCACATCCAGGCGTACTTTTTCGTTTAACAAAGGCTCGGTCAATGCGCCTTGGCCCGGCCCTATTTCAACCCAATGTTGATCGGGCTTGGCTTGAATGCTGGCGATGATGTTGTAAATAATGTTGTGGTCATGAAGAAAATTCTGACCGAAGCGCTTGCGCGGGGTATGTGACATTTCAGTGTGTAATCATGGTTAATGCGGTTTGTAATGCGAACTGTAGACTGCCTAAATCGGCCTTAGCAGTGCCTGCAAGATCCAAGGCCGTGCCGTGATCAACCGAGGTACGGATGATAGGCAGTCCCAGCGTAATATTGACGGCTTGGCCAAAGCCCCGATGTTTAAGTACCGGCAAGCCTTGGTCGTGATACATCGCTAACACCGCATCCGCCGTATCCAGGTATTTGGCGGTAAATAGCGTATCGGCAGGCAACGGCCCTTGCAGGTTTAAGCCCTGTTTGCGAAAGCCATCAAGCACCGGTTCGATAATATCGATTTCTTCCCTACCCAGATGGCCGTTTTCACCGGCATGGGGATTGAGCCCGCAGACCAATATTTTCGGCTTAGCTATGCCAAAGCGTGAGCGCAGGTCGTGATCCAATATTCGAATAACCGCACGTAAGCGGGTATGCGTAATTGCCGGACTGACTTCCGCCAGCGGTAGGTGAGTAGTCACCAGCGCCACCCTTAAGCCCGGCGTCGCCAGCATCATTACCGGGTGTCCGCCGGTAATGGCGGCGATAAATTCGGTATGACCGCTAAAAGGCAAGCCTGCATCGTTGATAATGCCCTTATGAACAGGTCCGGTGACCATTGCAGCAAAAGTCCCGTCCATGCAACCTTTGGTCGCCTTAGTGATGGTTTTTAACACATAGCGGCTATTGGTCGGATTCAACTGTCCGCACTGAACCGGTTCTGCCAGGTCCACCGGCAATACCGTCAAGCATCCGGCAGTTTGGACGGTAGCAGGCAGGCTGCTGTCAAACTCTGTTATCTGTAGCGGTAAACCCAATTGCCCGGCGCGCTCTTTCAGTAATTGCACGCTGGCTATAACGATAATTTCGCAGGGTAAATCCTGCTGTGCAAGCCGAACGCAAAGGTCGGGGCCTATGCCTGCGGGTTCTCCGGGTGTTAATGCGATACGCGGTACTGTCATCTGGGAGCTGGGATAAAAAAGGGGTGATTTTACAGTATAACTACCGGGATGATTTTAAAAAATGCCGATTCTAAACTTGATTTCGTTTAATCAACTGTACTAGACCCTGCTGAATTTACTACGTATACTTGGATAAGTCAGCTTTTCATGGTCGTCTTCTAAAGATAACTTGAGTAGGCTACCAACTTAAGCCGGGACAGATAACATCCCTTGAAGGGATGTTATCTGTAAAATCGTCGTAACTACTCAGGGATAATTTTATAATAGAACACGGATGACACGGGATGGATTTAAACGGATTTTCAAAGAGTCGATGGACAGCTCATTCATTGGTTTTATCCTCGATTATCAGTCTAATCCGTGTTCCATTTTCTATCTGCTGAGTAGTTACAAATCGTCCCGCTTTAAATTGGAAGCCCTTGAGTAAAAAGAGAGCTGCATTTATTTCGCTATGGAAGAATTTTAGATACGGTTATCGTAATGATTAAGGTTGGTAATGACGTTTTTGCATTCAGAATACAATTCCAAAATTAATCTGTCAGTGAAAGAAATGCTTGAGATAAGCCAGGAGATCAGTCGGGATTTTACACCATGCTTTTCAAGCCAAGTGCCGGAGTTGGGTGAAGAACTCAGGCTTTCGCCAAGAGAATTATTGGATATTGGCCGTGAAGTTGGCCGGGATTTTGCCCCGAAACTGTCTTACAATATCCCCGAATCGATGTTTTTGCCCGTTGATTTCGGGCGCTTTTCCAACATTAATCTATCGGCGCAAGAAATGCTTGTCATCAGCCAGGAAATCAGTCGGGATTTTACGCCATGTTTTTCAAGCCAAATGCCGGAGCTTGACGAAAAACTCAGGCTTTCGCCAAGAGAGTTATTGGATATTGGCGAGGAAGTCGGCCGGGATTTTGCGCCGAAAACCTCTTACAATACTCCCGAATTGATGCTTTTGCCCGTCGATCCTGGACACCTTTATGCGTATTGGAATCTCGGGGAAAACCGGGACATTGAAATCGCTAGGCCGGATAAGGGTTACAAGGATCAACTCACTTTAAGAATTTATTCGCAACCCGATGCACAAAAGGCGGATAACCAAGCAGCCTTATGGTTCGACGTAGCCATTGATAGTCCCAAGACTCGGCAACAAGTGTCTTTGCCACGTTCCAATGATGAAACGGCTTATTCGGCAGTCATAGGCAGAAGCTGTGCAGATGATAGCTTTATCGCTTTTGCGCACTCGAATATTATCCATGCTCCCCGTAGACGAACGGTGTGGCGTCAGGATCATGAAAACTCCACCTATTGCCTGGGCAAAAATGCCTCAGGTCAAGGAATCAGCAAACAAGCGTGATGACAAAAAGCTTACCAAGCGCCGGGCAAGGATTCCTGAGTATTATCCTCCACGCGCATCTTCCCTATGTACGGCATCCTGAACATGACAGTTTTTTCGAGGAAAATTGGCTGTTCGAGGCCATGACCGAATGCTATCTGCCGCTGCTCGGCGTACTTGACCGCTTGCATGAGGATAACGTGGATTACCGGCTGACGCTGTCCTTGTCGCCGACGCTGATGACTATGTTGCGCGACGATTTGTTGCAAACACGTTACCTGAAACATCTGCATACCCGGTTGGAATTGGCTGAAAAGGAAATCATCAGAACCCGCAAGCAGCCGGAGTATCAAAAATTAGCACGGCTCTATCGCCGCTTTTTCCTGAACGCCTTAGACGCGTATCAAGAACGCTACCAAGGTGATTTATTGGCGGCTTTTAAAAAACACCAGGCCACCGGTAAGCTTGAGTTGATAACGACTGCCGCAACCCACGGTTTTTTGCCGCTGCTTAATGTCAGCGAAACCGCCGTTCGCAACCAAGTCAATACCGGCCTCGCCCTATTTGAAACCAACTTCGGTTATATGCCGACCGGTTTTTGGCTGCCTGAATGCGGCTATTATCCGGGCCTGGAAACTGTGTTGGCCGATGTCGGCATTGAGTATTTTTTTGTTGATACCCATGGCGTTATGGATGCAAGCCTGCATCCTCATCACGGCGTTTATGCGCCGATAGCTTGCGACAACGGGGTTGCGGCATTTGCACGCGATCCCGAGTCGTCGCAGCAGGTTTGGAGCGCCAAGGAAGGCTATCCGGGAGATTCCGACTATCGCGAATACTATAGCGACATCGGTTTTGAGCGGGAATTGGATTATATCGCGCCTTATATTCTCGACGGCAAAACCCGCATCAGCACCGGCATTAAATACTATCGGGTGAGCGGCGGGAATTCGCCCAAGGAAATTTATAATCCGAGACGCGCATTGGCAAAGGCGCGCGAACACGCCCAGGATTTTATCGATAAACGCCAGTGCCAAATTGATAAGCTTAGCGCTGCCATGGACAGACCGCAGCCTATCATAATAGCGCCTTACGATGCCGAACTGTTCGGCCATTGGTGGTTTGAAGGCGCGTACTGGCTGGAATGTGTGCTGAGATTGGCAAGCGAAAGCACCGATGGCATCCGGTTAATCAGTTGCGGCGAGTATTTAAAGCAGCAGTCATCAGTCCAGGTGGCTACGCCCGCCGCATCGACTTGGGGGGAGCAAGGTTATTCCAGTTACTGGATCAATGAAACGAATGACTGGATTTACCCCTTGCTGCACAAGGCGGAACTGGAGATGGAAAAAATGGCGCGCGATGTTCAGGGATTAGCGCTCACCGCGTTACAGACGCGGGCCTTGAACCAGGCCGCCAGGTCGATTTTGCTTGCCCAGGCGTCCGATTGGCCGTTTATCATGAAATCGGGGACAACCATCGATTACGCGAACAAGCGTATTACCGATCATTTGGCCAGATTTAACTATTTACACGACAGTATTCGCAAGAACAGGATCAACGAGCGCTATTTGACCGCGTTGGAGATCATGGATAATATTTTCCCTGGGATTGATTTTCGGGATTACAACCCTTCTCGAAGCCCTTAAATTTCAAGTCGACAATCACGGAGACAAAAGATGGGCAAAATCCAACTGCTGTATGTTGAAAATGTGATTACCCGAAAAAAACCAGGCGTCCAACAGAGCTTGAGTTTTTTTATGCGGGTGGAAAGCGTCAGTTACGACAAACAGATCGATGTGGTCTGGTCGGGCGAAGACGGCGTATGGCAAAGCTTGCCTGCAAGCTATCACAGCAAGCGGGAACACAATCAGGAATACTGGCAGGCCCGGATCGATTTTCATCTCACCTCGGCCAAATCCCTGCCCGGCAACATCCGCTTCGGTTTGCGTTATCAGGCTTCGGGGGCCGAGTATTGGGATAACAACCAGGGCTTAAATTATTCCAGCGAAGCCGACTCAGGCATTGAGGCGGTTTGCGCCGTTCCGGTTTTAAATATCGGTTTTGCGAACCGGCTGGAGAATGGGCAAAAAAACGTTCCGATCACGGTAGCGGTGGATAAACATAGCGATGCGGATAAAGTGACTGTGCATTGGACGACCGATAACTGGCGGCACAGCCACAAAACCGCCTGTCATTTCAAAAGGATCTATTGGAATAAAGAAGCGCTCAGCAACGCCAGAAACCCCAATCAGTACGGGACTGCGATTTGGAAAGGCTGGCTTAGAATAGGCCAGGCGTTTCGCTTGCAATACAGCATCTGCGTTGAACGCAACGGGCAGGTTTTTTGGGACAATAACGACGGTAACAATTACTCGCTCAGCCGCGAACCGCTGAAGATCTTGATTCTTAACTTGCATTGTTATCAGGAAGATAACCAGGATTATAAATTCTCCCAAATAGCCAAGGCTATTAACGACCTGAATGCCGACGTGGTTTGTCTTCAGGAAGTGGCCGAGCTTTGGAACGATGGGGCAGGGGACTGGGAATCCAATTCCGCCAAGATCATTAACGATCATCTGGCTGCGCCCTATCATATCCACACCGACTGGTCGCATTTGGGCTTTGACAAGTACCGCGAAGGCGTGGCCATTTTAAGCAAATATCCGCTGTTCAAACCGGAATCCAGGTATGTGTCGGACAGTCATGACGCCTACAGCATACATTCCCGAAAAGTAGTCATGGCGCAAATCAAGGCGCCTTATATGGGGCGGGTTAATGTTTTTTCGGCGCATTTAAGTTGGTGGGAAGACGGTTTTGCCGGGCAATTCCAGCGCCTGTGCGAGTGGGCCGAGGCTAAACAGTCGGCGCAGGTCAACGCTACCTTGTTGTGCGGCGATTTTAATATTACCGCCGGGTCGACCGGCTACCATCTGGTGGTCGATGCCCACCAATATGATGACCAGTATTTGGCAGCCAATTCACATGGCGTGTTTGAAAAAATATTCAGGGTGAACGATCCTCATTGGCAGGATTATCCAAGCGACGATTACCGTATCGATTATATATTTTTAAATAAAACCAGCGAGCTGCGCGTCAGCTCAGCGAGGGTTTTGTTTACCGAACAGGATTATGGGAGGGTTTCCGATCATTGCGGTTATTTTATGACCTTTGAGCCTAAGGAATGAAAATTAAATAACGTGAACACACGATAAGCCGTAGGGGCGACCGGCTGGTCGCCCTTTGTGCAAATGCGTTCCCACGCAACGCGCTCACCTTTATACACAAGTGCCTACAGGACACCGTCATCCCGGCAGGGATTGCCGGGATCCAGGCTACATGGACGTATGCAGCTTGCCATCCATGGCACTGGATACCCGCTTCCCGGCGGGTATGA
>SCPZ01000100.1 GCA_004299305.1 Methylobacter sp. | reverse complement strand
GCCCATTTTTACGCCTCGGCAACTGCTCCATGCGTTGCTCTACCTCCTGCATCCATGCAGTCGTTGCAGACGAACAAAAATCCTGCGCCATTTGGGTATATTTATTCTTGGCAATCGCCTTATTTGTAATGCTCAACGGCATTCGCTTATCCGGGGTCGCCATCCGTTCGTCGATACTGGTTATTACTGAAATTAAAATCAATTTTCAACTAAAGTCCCGGAGCTTAATAACAAAAATACCTCATTGTTAAATAATGACTTTAGCGCCCTATAAAGGTGTTTTTTTTATTTTGCCGCCTCTATAGAACGCCGACTCATCGTGCCACAAAAATAATTGCATTTCCAGCCTTAGCCGTTACTTTCGTCAATCGAACGTGTGCTTAAAGGGCTACCCACTTAAAACGGGACAAACGACAAAAACCAGGAAGATAACTATCGCCCACCATACAGTACGATCTCATTGGCGATTAAGCCTAGCGGCAGCTCACGATCCACCGCGCCCAGTTTTAGCGCTTCTTTCGGCATACCATAGACCACACAGCTGTCCTTATCCTGCCCTAAGGTGTCCGCGCCCATGTCGTACATTTCTTTCAGGCCTTTAGCGCCGTCATCGCCCATACCGGTCATGATGATGCCCAGCGCGTTTTTGCCTGCGCACACTGCTACCGAGCGAAACAACACATCTACCGAAGGACGATGACGACTGACCAGCGGCCCGTCGACAACCTCAACATAATACTGAGCCCCGCTACGCTTAAGCAGCATGTGCCGCCCCCCTTGGGCAATCAACGCGCGTCCCGGCAACACCCGGTCGCCATTAACGGCTTCGCGAACTTCAATCCGGCACAGATCATTCAAACGGGTAGCAAAAGCAGCGGTAAATTTTTCCGGCATATGTTGCACAATAATGATGCCGGGGCAAACGCGCGGTAAGGCGGTCAGTACCACCTCCAATGCCTGCGTACCGCCTGTGGAAGTTCCGATAGCAACGATCCTATCGGTCGTTACAGCCATCTCCTGAAAAGCGGCCGGGAGAATAGCGTCTGCCGTTAACTTGGCCTGCACCGGCACCGTGGCGGACGGACCACGCAAGTTGGCGCGGGCGGCGGCCTTGACTGCGGCAATCAGGGTTTCCGGCTCATCCTGCAAAAACTGTTTGATGCCTGTTTTAGGCTTGGTAACAATACTCAACGCTCCCGCCGCCAGCGCCTGCATAGTAATTTCCGTGCCTTTCTCGGTGAGCGCTGAACAGATCACCACCGGCGTGGGCCGCTCGGCCATCAATTTTTTTAAAAACGTGATGCCGTCCATGCGCGGCATTTCCACATCCAGCACGATCACATCGGGCCATTCTATATTCATTCGCACCATAGCAAACATCGGGTCAGCGACGGCGGCGATCACTTTAATGCCCGGATCTTGCGACAAATTTGCAGTCAGCACCTGCCGTACAACGGCAGAATTATCCACTATCAACACCTTAATATAGGTCACTCCAAGCTCCTGTTCATGGGCTTATACCAGCTGGCAACACTTGACTGTGCTTAATCCAAACATCACCGCTCCATACTTCAAAAATCACATTGCGATGTCCGATGTCGCCCAGGTGCTCGGACACGCTGGTAAAACCATGTTGTTTTGCAAGTCGCCGCGCGGCTTGCACGTTCTGGATACCGATAGGCGTTATCATATCCCGATGGGTTTCAGGAAACATATTGCCCCCACCAAATAACTTGACCTGATATTCCTTATGGGGAGCGCCAACGGCATCAATTTCCGTCAGCAGCAGGGCAATTGCTTCATCGGCATAATGCCCGTCCGGCTCAGGCCAGTGGCCTGCCTTGAACTTAAAGGTAGTGCCGCGTTTAGGCAGCATGTAATGACACATCCCTCCTACCAGCAGTTGAGGGTGCCAAAAGGTCATTGAGACACATGAACCCAACAAGGTGCGAATGCGGGTATCCCTACCGGCAAAATAATAATCGCCGGGTTTAAGAAATATTTCTAATGGATGTAAAGGACCGGCCATATTTAAGCTCTCTGGTAAACGGCCGACTGCACCATGCGTACATCCTCATTTATGCCGTTCAGCGTCTCGGAATGCCCAACCAGGAAATATCCGCCGGGACGCAACTGCGACAACAGCCGAGATACAACTTGGCGCTTGGTATCCTGATCGAAATAGATCATAACATTACGCAGGAATATCACATCGAATTCAGCCTGTTTCGGCGGCGCTTCGATAAGGTTATATTGCATGAACCGCACCCGCTCGCGCAGTTTTCTTTCGATCAGCAATGTCCCCTTCTGCGCGCCGACGCCTTTAAGGCAATAGTTGGACAAATAATGCCGAGGAATTTCCTGCATACGCTCTATAGGGTAAAGACCGATGCGAGCCCTTTCCAGTACCTGGGTGTTAAGATCAGAAGCGACGATTTCCCATGGTTCATCACCCAATACCTCATCCAGCAGCATCGCAATACTGTAGGGTTCCTCGCCGGTGGAACAGGCGGCGCTCCAAATGCGCAAGAGTTTGCCGGGTTTTTGCGCAGGTAAAACGGACTGGCGTAGAAAATCGAAATGCTTGGGTTCACGGAAGAACTGCGTTTCGTTGGTGGTGAGCAAATCCACCGCCATTTGCAGTTCCGTTTTGCCGTTGGCGGCGGTAATCATCTGAAAATACTCGCCGTAGCTCGCCAGTCCGTAGTGTCGAAGCCGCTTCGACAAGCGGCTGGTCACCAATGGTTTCTTGGCGGACGACATGCTGATGCCGGCGATACGATAGATCAGGTCGCGAAATTGTTCGAATTCTTTCTCTTGCAATACCACGGCGGCTAGGTTGGAGTTGTGAAACGCAGATGTAGTCATTTTTTATCCCCTATTAATGCCGTAAATCGTACAGTCGGCGTTAAATTCTATACCGGAGCGCGAGACTCACGCATATAAATTGTTTAAAGCTGGCTTTGAAACTTAAGCAGGGATAAATAACAGCACTTTAGGCAACTCGCAATAGAGTGCTGATGCGGTACGGTGTTTTTATTACCATGAAGGACATGACGATAATGAAGGGAAGATAATTGCGCTAGTTCCCAAGCTCCAACTCTCGTCGTTATACACAAGTATTTAAAAGCACGGTGTACCTCAGGCACTTGTGTATAACGATGAGAGCTACAACTTGGGAACCAGCCGAAGTGGAGCACAAGGCTGGCCTTGCACCGCTGATGGCTTCAAAAACCTTTCATTCGGCAAAGGCGGCTTCCCATTTAAAGCGAAACAAAAATCTGCCTGAATGCGCTGGTTCCCAAGCTGGAACTCGGAAACCAGCGGAAATAAATAAAACACACAACGTCTTCATGGTAAAAATAAATGACATTTTTTAGAATCGGCACGCCTTAGGAGACAGGACCCTTTGACCGACTTCTTCAAACTACTGAAATATTGGATTAGAAATTGACTGATTGATGGTATATTTCAGTATTAAAAATCCGCCAATAGGAGATCGTATGGATTGGTTTCGGAACCTCAAGTTGTGGCATCGTTTTACATTTTTAATCGGGCTGTTCGCATTTGGCTTCATCGTCTATGGCGCTTGGTCCTTCAAAACGCTGAATGAGATTATGGTCAACGGCCCGATCTACCAGCGCATCGTTCAGGGCAAGGACCTGATCGCAGATATTTTGCCGCCGCCGGAATATGTCATAGAGTCCTATCTTGTCACCCTGCAATTATCCGAAGCCAACGACAGCGGCGAGCAGGATCGGTTGATCGACCGGCTCAAGAAATTAAAAGGGGAATATGACGAGCGACACACATTCTGGCTCAAGGAGAAACTGGATAGGGATTTGTCCGAAACTTTCCTGAACCAGGCGCACCCTCAAGCCGCTAATTTCTATACTATCGCCTTCAACGAGTACATCCCCGCCGTAAAAAAATCGGATAGGGACGCTACGACACAGGCGATGGCTCGAATGAAAGCGGCTTACGAAATACACCGCACGGCTATCGATAAAGTGGTGGAACTTGCCGGTAAACGCAACAAGGCCGACGAGGTGGACGCGAAAGCGCGCATTCAGTCCGCCAGCCAATTACTGTTGGCAATTTTGCTCGTTTCGCTGGGCGCCGCAGTGGCGGTTGCGACAATGATCCTGCGCGGATTACTTGCCCGTCTCGGCGGCGAACCGGAATATGCAGTGAAAATCGCTCATGACATCGCAGCCTGCAATCTGAGCATCAACATCGAAACCCGCCCCGGCGACGAAACCAGCCTTTTGGCCTCAATGAAAGCCATGCAAGGCAGCCTTGCCTTGACTATCGGCAACGTCAACAATAGTGTGCATAAGTTGGAGCAGGCTGCCGCCCGGCTTACCCAGACGTCGGAGCTGTCAGGGGAAAATAACCTCCATCAGCAGAATGTCAGCCATACCATGGCCGCAGCCGTGGAAGAAATGTCCGCCACGGTGGTCGAAATCACCGCTACCATGGAAGAGCTGTCGGCCTCATCCACCCAGATTGCCGACCATTCCACATCGGTGGTGGATATTGCCAACCATACCTTGGAAAACAGCAAAAAAGGCTCCGCTTCGATGCAACAACTGCTGACGAGAATGGGCGATATTCGTACCGGCAACCAGAACAGCCTGAGGGAAATCGTCGAACTCGGAACCAAATCGAAAGAAATCAGCAAAGTAATGGAAATCATCAACACCATCGCCGACCAAACCAAGCTGATCGCCTTCAATGCCGCACTCGAAGCCGCCAGCGCAGGCGAATCGGGTCGCCGTTTCGGCGTAGTGGCGGCAGAGATTCGCCGACTTGCCGACAGCGTGACCGATTCCACCAACGAGATTGAAAACAAGATTCAAGAGATTCAGGGCTCTATCAGCCGCTTGGTGATCACCTCGGAAAAAGGCACCAGCACAATAGACGCCGGTATGGCGGCCAGCACCGAAACTGCGCACAATCTCGACGATCTTGTGGACGCCGCCGGCCAGACCAGCAGCGCTGCTCAGCAAATATCGCTGTCCACGCAACAGCAGAAAACCGCCAGCAGCCAAGTGGTGTCCGCATTACGCGAAATAGTCACCGCCAGCGCCCATACCGCACAATCGATCCGCAGCATCACCGAGATCGGCAATGAAATGAATGAGATGTCGCGCGAGTTGAGCAAACTGGTAAAGCAGTTCAAGTTGGCTGACTCATAATCCTGCAAACCAGGGCTAGATTAAGGCTATACCCAATAATGAATCTACAAAAAAGATCGTCCACGAAAGACACGAAAAGCACGAAAAACGCCGCAACACAATTTTCGGCTACTTTTGCGTGATCGTCGTGGACATGTTTTTCCGGAAAATCGGATTATTGGTGGAATATTCTTTCTCGGAAATCACCTAAATTATCGAATATGGCGAAAATAAGAGTGGTGTTGGCTGACGACAGCAGCCTGGCGCGCGACATGTTACGCAGTTTGCTGGAAAACGACGGCGACATTGAGGTGGTCGGCGAAGCGAAAAATGGTGCAGAAGCCGTACGGCTCGCCGTAGAACTTAAACCTGACCTGATAACCATGGACCTGGAAATGCCGGTGATGGGCGGGATGGACGCCATCACCGAAATCATGGCGACCCGTGCCGTACCCATTTTAGTGGTCAGCAGCACGGCGGATGCAGGGCAGGCTTACGCCGCCGTGGCTCACGGGGCGCTGGATGCGGTCAGTAAACCGGATCTTGACCCCGCTGTAGGAGCAGCGTTCGTCGCCAAGGTAAAAATGCTGTCCACTATTCGAGTCATTAGGCATATTCGCTCGCGATTTCCCGAAAAATCGCCAGCACCGGCTTCCAGTTCTATTTCACCCATCACATCAGACTCAAAGCCGCCGGTCGGTACGGCGATACCATGCTCAGACGGCGATAAGCTATCCCGTGTTTTTGCCATTGTCTCTTCGACCGGCGGCCCGCAGGCTTTAGCTACGATATTGGGACAGTTGCCTGCGGACTTTCCTTGCCCGCTGCTGATTTCCCAACATATCGCAGACGGCTTTGCGCCTGGCATGGCCGAATGGTTGGCCAGTATCTGCAAGTTGCCGGTGCGCCTCGCTCAGGAAGGTGAACCGCTTACGCCCGGCACCGTTTATATTTCGCCCTCGGAGAGCAATCTGGCGGTGACGCCTTCGCGTCGCATTACCTTAGCACAACGCCTGCTGGGAGAAATTTACCACCCCACCTGCGATGTGCTGCTGGCATCGATTGCGACCGTCTATGGCCGTCAAAGCGTCGGCATTATTCTCACCGGCATGGGCAGCGATGGCGCTGCCGGGATAGCAAAAATCCGTAATGCCGGCGGCGCCACGCTGGCGCAGGACGAAGCCAGTTCGGTGATCTTCGGCATGAACAAGATTGCCATTGAGCGTGGCGGCGTGCAGCAGGTGCTGCCTGCGGATGAAATTCCGAGGGCTATGTGCCGCCTCGCCACTCAGGAGATGCCATGAACTTAGAAAAAGCAGTCGTCCACGAAAGACACGAAAAGCACGGAAAAAATCAAATAGATGCAATATTATCGATTACCATCCAATTAGGTGAATAACTGAGTATGTACAAATTTTCGTGTCTTTCGTGTTTTTCGTGGACAAATAGAGGATTTTAGGATGAATCTCGCGGCTTTCAAGGAGCTCATCAAGCAGCGTTGCGGATTGACCTTCGAGGGCGTCAGCGAAGCGCCTTTGCTATCGAGCCTGCAAAAACGCATCGCCGAAACCGGCGCGAAAAACGCACCGGCCTATTACGCCATGCTATTGAGTGACCAGCACGAATTTCACGAGCTGGTGTGCCTGCTGACTATTAACGAAACCTATTTTTATCGCGAGCCGGAACATTTGCAATTGCTGGTGGATTGCCTGATCCCGCGTATCCTCTCGGGCAAACAGGATGCCTCTTTGGTGCGCATCCTCTGTGTCGGCTGTTCGAGCGGAGAGGAACCCTATTCGATCGCGATTGCGCTACGCGAAAAGTACGGCGAGAGCGCGGCCAGCCTGTTTATGCTGGCTGGTGGCGATATCGACAAAGGCGCACTGGAAAAAGCGCGCATCGGACGATATACGGCATTTTCATTCCGCAGCTTGGCGCCGGAATTGCGCGAGCGTTATTTCACTCGTCATGACAAATGGAATTGGAGCATCAACAACGACCTGCGTCACCAAGTGCATTTTCATCACCTCAATTTGCTGGATGCACACTATCCCCATGAATTGCAAAATTTCGACATCATTTTTTTCCGCAATGTCTCGATCTATTTCGATTTGCCGACGCGCAGCATTATTCAGCGACATCTCGCAACGCTCCTGAAAGACGAGGGCTATTTGATCATCGGTACCGCTGAAACCTTGGCTAACGATCTGGGCATTCTCAACCTGGTGGAAGAAGGGGGGTTATTTTATTTCGCCAAACAGCATCCAGGGCCGGCTAAACCGCACTTGAAAATACCGAAGATACCGAAGCCACCGGCGCGCCACATCGGAGTGGCGGACAGGAAATTATCCTCGCCTGCGCCCATCCCACCCAGTGCGTCGCAGCCCCCTACAACGCCAGAGCGAGCGACGCCGCTTCAACACCTGCCGCCGCCGTTACAAATAACGCCGGTAGCAGCCGGTATCGACGAGGCCTTGCGTCTGACCTTGGAAAAACGTTACGACGAAGCGATGACCATCCTGGCTATTTTGCTTGAGCGGCAACCCGGTACAAGCGCTGCATTACTGCTCAAGGCGCACATCCTGTTGCATCGCAAAGACTATGCCGCCGCCGAGGAAAACGCACAACTGGCGCTGAATACTGAACCCTGGTCAACCGACGCTTTCATGCTGCTAGGACTGGCCGCGAAATGGCGCGATCAGGCCGATGATGCGGTGAAATGGTTCAAACAGGCGGTTTACGCACGCAACGAATGCTGGCCCGCACACTATTATCTGGGCGAGTTGTATCGCGCGGCTAACAAGATTGAAAATGCGCGCCGCGCCTATCGCGTCGTCCTGCAATTGCTATCGACACAACAAGCGCCGGATGATGGTCTAGCCATTATTCCACTGGGCTTGCCGGTGTCCGAGGTGCGCTTTTTGTGTACACACCAGCTTGCCAAGCTGGATGATAACCATGCCGTGATACCGAACTAGAACACTATGGCTCTCGACATCAAAAAATTCCAAGCCCGTTTCGTCGAAGAAGCGCGCGACCATGTCACCCGTCTCGGAGACGGCCTGGATGCGCTGGCGCGCAATCCCTCCGACAGCGAGAATATCAACAGTATTTTTCGTTCGGCTCACACTATCAAGGGCTCCTCGCGGATGCTCAAGTTAATCACCATCACCGACACTGCACACCAACTGGAAGATGTGCTGGGCGCCTTACGTGAAGGGAGCCTCGCGTACAGTCAGGAATTGGGACGTTTGCTCTATCGCGGGGTGGATGGGCTATCCGCGCTGGTGGAGAAACTGGCCGAGGGCGGCGAATTACCCGCCGTGGACGAAGCACTCTGCAAGGCGCTGGCGCTGGCGGCCAAGGGTGAAAACCCCAGTGTCCAGGCCGCGACGGCATCGCCGCCCGAAAGTTGCACTGCTGAGGAAATTCCAGCTCTTCAGACCGTGGCGCCTGCAACCGAGCCCGGCGCAACGCCCCCATCTGTTGAGTCGAAACTGAAAGCGCCCGATACCGTGCGGGTGAAGATGAACAAGCTCGACGAACTAATCAACCTGATGGGCGAAGTCATTTCCAGCCACGCCCGCTCGCATCAGCGTCTCCTCGACATCCGCGAAATCGAGCTTATGGATTTTGCCGCAGCCAATGCCGCCGAGGCTGACAGGACCATGCTGAAAACCCATCTGCATCGCTTTGCACAGACCTTGCGCGATGATGTGCTCGCTCAGGAACTGCTTATGAATGAATTGCACAGCAAAGCGCTGATTATGCGTATGTTGCCGCTGTCCATCGTGTTCGATCCGGTCGGACGCATGGTGCGGGAACTGGCGGACTCGCTCGGCAAAGACGTGGAGTGCATCGTGAGCGGCTCGGAAATTGAGCTTGACCGGCAGCTGATCGATAAACTCAGCGACCCGGTGCTGCATCTGTTACGCAATGCAGTGGATCACGGCATTGAGCCGCCTGCCGTGCGTCAAACCGCAGGCAAGTGTGAGCCTGGCCGCATCACACTCTCGGCGCGCCAGGACGGCGGCTGGGTGGTGATCGAAATTGCCGACAATGGCCGAGGCATCCCGATTGAAGCGATTCGTGAAAAAGCGGTGCGCAAGGGCTTTGTTACAGAAGAAAAAGCCGAAGCACTGAGCGAACAAGAGATCATCGACCTGATTTTCCTGCCCGGCTTTAGCACCAGTCCTATTATTACCGGCATTTCCGGCCGTGGCGTAGGCATGGATGTGGTCAAGCGCTGCATCGTAGACGACCTGCAAGGGGTGGTGAACGTGGAAAGCCGTCCCGGAATCGGCGCCACCTTCGCTTTGCGCCTGCCACTGTCGCTGGCAATGATGCGTGTGTTGCTGGTGGAAGTCGGCGGCATTCCTTTTGGTTTCTCCGCCCAGTATGTCACCGAACTATTGCGTGTGCCGCAAAGCGAGTTATTGAATGTTGCCGAGCGGCAGGCGGTCATTATCCGCAACGAGTTCGTTCCCGTCGTCCCTCTTGAAGACATGCTGCGCATCCCCCCGCAAACTATTCGCAAGGCCTCGCGAAGCAAAAAGCAGGAGGGATTGTTGCTGCTGGTAGTGCACGTGCGTAGCGATAAACTGGCGTTCGTCGTAAATGATCTGCTCGATGAGCGCGATATGGTGATTAAACCTTTGCCTGAGCACATGCGCCGTCTCACCATGGTGTCCGGCATAGTGACCACCGGCAAGAATGAATTGGTCGACATACTGCATGTACCGGTATTGCTGGAAATGTCGCGCAGTGCGCGTGGCGAAACGTCCAAGCATCGGGTGAAAACGACACAGGGCATGGATGGCGCGCCCTTACGCGTGTTGGTGGTCGATGACTCGCTCAATACGCGGGAAATCGAGAAAGATGTACTGGAGGCTCACGGTTATCTTGTCACGCTGGCGGAAGACGGGCTAGATGGCCTGCGCAAGGCGCAATCAGGAGATTTTGACGCGGTGTTGACTGACGTGGAAATGCCGAACATGGACGGGTTTACCTTGACCGAACGTCTGCGCGGAGAAGACAAATACCGCGATACACCGATCATCATCATTACTTCGCGTGAAAAAGAAGAGGACAAACGGCGCGGAATCCAGGTCGGTGCCGATGCCTATATCGTAAAGGGCGATTTCGACCAGAGCAACTTGGTCGACATCCTGCGCAATTTACTGGGATAGTGAACAAAAATTGTAACATTCAGCACATAGAAAAATAGAACACGGATGACACGGATTAAACGGATAAATACGGATTTAAAAACACAAACAAACTGGGTTTGGACTAAAAATCCGTGTAAATCCGTCCTATCTGTGTCGCCTCGGCCATTGCTCCATGCAGCAGTTACCAAAAATTTAAGCCTAAGGCGATTTCCTGCGAAAAATATACCCACCTGACTGGTCTTTTTGTCCGTCTGCTGCGTTGTAAAAATGGTTGCATAGCTCACTATGCGCCCATTTTGACGCCTCGGCAACTGCTCCATGCGTCGCCTAAAGCGCCTACTGTTGGTGCTCTACCTCCTGCATCCATGCAGTCGTTGCAGACGAACAAAAATCCTGTGCCATTTGGGTATATTTATTCTTGGCAATTGCCTAAAGCGTTTTCAAGCTATTGAAAAATATATTGTCACGCAAGACCTTCCAGGTTTTAAAAACCAGGAAGGTCTAAATGCGGATGCACGCTGGTAAACTGAAATATAAAAAACTTATCCCTCTTATTATCAAGAAGAGCTTCTATGAGGTTTATAATGGATCAGGTGGCGGTTTCCTAGAATCAATCTAGGAAAATCAACAATAGCAATCCGTTGAATCGCTGTTGATCTGTGGCTGAATAATTACAAATTGGAAAACATGCTATGCAAATTTTAGTGGTGGATGATGACTCACTTGCCTGTGAAATGACAGCTGCCGTGGTCGAGTCGGTCGGGCACGAGGTGTTGTCGGCGGAAAACGCTATCGAGGCCATGGAAAAACTTGCGGACGCGCCGGACATCGCCATGGTGATTTCTGATATGAATATGCCGCTGGTGAGCGGTATTGAGCTTTTTCGCGAACTGCGCAATCAGGGAATTAACCTGCCCTTCATCCTTTTGACCGGCGATAACCCGGCTGGCTTATGGCAGGAAGAACCGGCTCTCGACGCTTGCATGATCAAGGATTTCTCCATGGAAGAAACCCTGCCCCAGATGATAGCTGACGTCATGGCGCGCTACAGCCGTTAATTCAGGAGCACCTAGGCATGGGCGAAAGAACTATTTCTTTGAACGACAAAATTGTCCGCCTGCGCGGTGTTTTCATTGAGCAATTGCCGGGGCGAATAGCCGAGGCGCGCAGGCTTTTTGACCGCTTGCAGGCCGACCCAACCGTCGGCGAGGCGGCTACATCGCTGCATCGCCACCTGCATAACACCAAGGGTACCGCCGCGTCGTTCGGCTTTCTTGAGCTGAGTGCGCTAGCCTCCAAAGGTGAAGAATTTACCAAGGCAATTCTGGAAAAACCAGGCTCGTTGACCAAAGATAGCTGGCAACAGCTAAGCGAGTGTCTCACCGACATGGAGCGAATGCTTGACCAATCGCTTCTTCAGGCGGATAGCACACCAGGTCAAAGCGAACAGCTGATTTTCGAAATGCCCTCGACGAAAAACACGGAATATGGGACAAGCAACGAGAGGCTGATTTACATCTGTGATGATGAAATATTGACGGCTGAACAGCTCAGCACGCAGCTGCAATGTTTCGGTTATAAAACCGTGCTGTTCAATAATACGGCGGACTTGCGCGATGCCGCGCTGAAAAAACAGCCGGACGCGGTGATCATGGACATCATCTTCCCGGAAGGCAATAGCGAAGGCACCAAGGTGCTCAGTGACCTGCGCGAAAAGCATGGCATCCGCTTTCCCGCTATTTTCGTATCCGCCCGGCGCGATTTCGACGCCCGTCTGCGCGCCATACAAGCGGGTGGCGAGGCCTACTTCCCCAAACCTGTTTCGGCGCTGGAGCTGGTCGCGTCCCTCGACTTGCTGACACGCCACAGCGAGCCTGAATCTTTCCGGGTGCTGGTGGTGGATGACGAACCTGAGATCGCCCAATATCACGCCTTGATTCTGGAAAATGCCGGGATGGTTACCCGTACCACTGACGTACTGGAAACCGTGCTGGATGTAGTCGGCGAATTCAAACCCGACCTGGTGTTGATGGATATGTACATGCCCCGATGTTCCGGGTATGACATGGCCAAGCTGATCCGCCAAGTGCCGGATTATGTTGGTCTGCCGATTGTGTTCCTGTCCAGCGAGACCGACCAAAAAAAACAATTCTCCGCCATGCGTGTCGGCGTGGAGGGTTTTCTCACCAAACCGATAGATCCCGATTACCTGGTGACCTCGGTGGCGCTGCGAGCCGAGCGCATGCGCGTGTTGCGTTCACTGATGATGCGCGACAGCCTGACCGGCCTTTTCAACCATACCGCCATCGCCCAATTCCTGGACAGCGCCATCGGTCGCGCACGCCGCCAAAACCACACCGTTTGTTTCGCGATGATTGACGTGGATCGTTTTAAATCCGTTAACGACAGCTACGGTCACCCGGTCGGCGACCAAGTGCTGCTGGCATTAGCACGGGTTTTGCAGCAGCGCTTGCGTGATACAGACTTGGTAGGACGCTACGGTGGCGAGGAATTCGCCATAATCATGCACGATGTTATGCTGGAAAAGGCGGAGCAGACCATGCAGCAACTGCGCGAAGATTTCAGCAAGGTATTGTTTCACGCTGGAGATGTCGATTTTTTCTGTACCTTCAGTTGCGGCGTCGCCGCCTTTCCGCAGTTAAAATGTGTGGAAACCTTGATCGAAGCCGCAGACAAGGCCATGTATCAGGCTAAACATTCGGGACGCAACCGCGTAGTGATTTACGCTACATAAATTCGGAGACAGTTATGGACCAGGAACAAAGCGGTCTGGATAAAATTCTTAGCTTACGGCACGATGCATCTGCAAAAATCGTCAATGTTGACGAACCAATAGTCAAGCTGGTTATTTTTGAGCTGGACGGCGAATGGTTCGCCTTTTCTGGAGAGTCGATTAGCGAAATTATGTCGGCAGTGGAGGTTTTCTTTGTTCCAGGTTGCCCACCGTCCTTGGAAGGGGTGATTAATGTGCGCGGCAACATCGAGTCAGTCATCCGACTCGCAGAATTGCTGGGAAAACCTGCAACTGACCCGGCGCCAAGCTCATCAATTCTGCGCGGTCAAGGCGGCGGAATGCACAGCGGGATTCGCGTAGATCGAGTGGTGGATGTGCTGGATGTGGTGCAAAGCGCGATTCAACCACCGCCCACGACCTTGCCGGAACATATGCGGCGTATCGTATCAGGATTAATTCGGCATCAGGATACGCCGGTCGCCATCCTCGACCTGGACCGCCTCTTCGAAGATTACCAGCGCGGACAGGGATGAACACTCCCTCCAGCCTCAAGTCCGACACACTGGAAATGGTATTCTTCATGGCGGGCGGCCACCGCTTCGCCGTTGAAGCGGCACAGGTGCGCACGCAATTGTCTGCCGGTCAAGCCGGTACGACGCTAACGGTAGAGCGGCTTCTGGGATTGTCCTGCGAAGATGCACAAAATAGCGCTTCCCGCCGTATCCTCCTGATGAAACATTCGGCAGGAGACTATGCCGTGGAGGTTTCCAATCCAGTGGAGTTGCGCCGCCTGGAGATCAATGCCATCCATCCCCTGCCCTCCCTGATCGCCGCCCGCACTAAACTGGTCGGCATACGGGGACTGGCGATAGGACCGGAAGGCCTGACGATGCTGGTCGATTTTAGGCGGGCGCTAATCCAAAACCAAGACTAAGGTAACTCGCAAAAGATAAACTACCGCACCCTATAATCTTGCCAACTCAGCAGCTAGAAAAATGGAACACGGATGCCAAAAGTAGGCGCCTCTAGGCGACACGGATAGGACGGATTTACACAGATTTTTTCAAAATATTCTGGGGTTTTAATCGGTGATTATCCGTTTAATCCGTTTAATCCGTTTAATCCGTGTCATCCGTGTCATCCGTGTTCTATTGTATTTTTATTTATTGCGAGTTGCCCAAGACTACGAACTACACGACAACATTGAACACCCCGCCCTTTGCCTTGCCCAATCGGGACGTTTTAAGGCGAACTCGTCTTTGCCGGGCTGCTCGTCGTAGGGATGACGCAACAATTCCAATAACTCATTAACCATCGAGAAATCACCCTGCTCTGCTTTGTCTATCGCCAGTTGAGCCAAATAATTCCTCAATACGTATTTGGGATTTACGGCATTCATGGTCTGGCGCCGCTCAGCATCAGCTATGCCGGAATCTTGAATTCGCTTTATATAACGCCTGAGCCACCGGCCAAGACGCGCCTTGTAATCCTCGGTTAACTGCTCCGGCACGTAATAGGCTTCCATCAGCGGCATCATCAAAACCTCATCGCTAAGCTCAACATCCATAACCAGCATCGCCAGCTTGCGATAAAAAATAGTCATGTCCGTTTCAACCAATTGCAGCAGGATTAACAACTCGGTGTTCAGCTCATTGTCACTGGCCGGATCAAAAACATTCAATCCCAACTTAGAGGCGACCATGTTTTGCCAACCTCGCTCAAAGGTGTTTTTATAAGCATTGATTGCTTGCTGTAGGGGTTCAACTTGCTCTATCAAAGGATAGATGGCATTGGCCAGCTGCCCAAGATTCCAGAAAGCGATTTGCGGCTGGTTGCCGAAACGATAGCGGCGATCCGTCGCATCGGTAGTATTAGGCGTCCAATTAGGATCGTAATTTTCCAACCAACCGTAAGGACCGTAGTCTATGGTGAGACCGAGTATCGACATATTATCGGTATTCATCACGCCATGAACGAAACCGACACGCTGCCAATGTACGATCATCTCCGCAGTCCTGCGGCAGACCTCTTCGAACCATTTTAGGTAAACCTCAAACGACGGTTCGCCCAAATGCGGAAAGTCGGTGCGGATGGTGTAATCCACCAGCTTTTTCAACAACTCAAGATCCCCCCTGGCGGCAAAAATCTGGAAACTGCCGAAACGGGTAAATGACGGCGCAACCCGACACACCACGGCGCCCGGCTCGGGTCTGGGATTGCCGTTATAAAACATATCCCTAATAACCTCCTCGCCGGTCAGTATCAGGCTCAATGCCCGCGTAGTCGGTATGCCCAGATGATGCATGGCTTCGCTGCACAAGAACTCGCGTACTGAGGAGCGTAACACCGCCAAACCATCTGCGCTTCTTGAGTAAGGCGTTTCACCTGCGCCTTTCAGCTGCAAGGTAAAATGCTCACCTTTACCGTTAACTGCCTCACCTAAATTAATAGCGCGACCGTCACCGAGCTGCCCCGCCCAGTTACCGAACTGGTGACCGCCGTAGCAGGTTGCATAGGGGGCCATGCCGGATAACAGACGATTGCCGACAAATACTTGGGTAAAATAATCGGCTTCGCAATCCTCCTGACTCAAATCCAGTAACTCGGCAACCTCCCTGGAATAAGCGACCATTTTCGGATTGGCGACTTGCATCGCTAACACCCTCGAATAACAGGCGCTAAACACCTGACGTCGATTATTAATGACTTCAGGATCGGCGGGTAACTCACGTATAAAACGATTATCGAAGCGCAAGTCATCGAGCCCGGAAGTTTTTATTGGAGAGTTCATTCGACCTGCCCTTTTCGACGAATAGCCGCCCATGCCGTCGTATCGGCAAGCAACTGCGTGCCGGTTTCTTCATTAATCAGTAAGTTCTTCCACATAACCATAAACCTATATATTGATAATTTGAGTTTAATTCTAGCGTTAAAAATGAATTCTCCTTGATATTCAGTTAAAATGCCCCTGTTAATAAACCTCCGCTTTAACTTGGTGGTGCGTCATTTTATTTAATGTATTTTTTCTGAGGTCGTCGTATGCGTAAAAATCTTCTTACCTTCATGTGGGGCGCAACAATGCTCCTTACACATCCTTGGAGTCAAGCCGCCAGTGATTTACCTCCTACGGCCAAGGTGGATATGGGGCCGGTAGAAGAAGTATGTTCTGATTTTACTTCTCCCGAATGGCGGAAAGAGCAAGTCATTGATGGTGTCAAGATACAGGCTTCACGACTCTGTAATCCCGACAATCCGGCTGACATCGCCGCTTTTGTAAAGGGTACCAACGGCGTTTCCATGAGAACGCTAATGGAAACTCAACTCGCCGCCGATGCCATCACTATGTCCGATGATGTCGACGGCGACGGCGATCCTGACAAAATCATTATCAAGCTTGAAGTTGCCGAACTCAACGGTCATTCGCCGGACATGAAAGACCCGACCACCACCTTCGATATTGCGCCGGGCATACAACCGACTTTTTGGGTGTTCGCGCCGAAAACCCGTGACATGTCGACGCTGAGTATTTACGAGCCTATAGCCAACCCATTACTGCGCGTACCGTCCCCGGTAATCCGCGTCGAGCAGGATGACGTGGTCTGGTTGGTCCTGGAAAACACCCATTATTTGCCGCATTCCATACACTTGCACGGTATCGATCATCCGTTTATGGATCACAGCGGTGGCGGCAATGATGGGGTCGGACAAACCAGCAACATGGATACCATGCCGGGCCAAAGCAAAACATACGTAATCAAGCCGCGCCAACCGGGCACGATGTATTACCATTGCCATGTTCAGCCGCACACCCATATCCCTATGGGCTTGCAGGGTATTTTTATTATTGAGGAAAACCGCCCCAACAACTGGCCGCAAACCCTGAATGTCGGCGCAGGCCAAGTGCGTCACCCCTCGGTCGCAGTGCTGGAAAAATATGCCCGCGAATACGACCTGCACTACCAGTCGGCGGATAAAGAGTTACATGAACTTGTTGCCAGATCAGCCAACGATCCGCGCCTGATTGCCAAACACATGAACATGGAATACGACACCACCGATGCCACCGATGATTATTTCATGCTCAATGGCCGCTCTTTCCCTTACACCTTAAGGGAATCGCTGATTGAAATGAAACAGGATGAAAAAGTTAAACTGCGAATCCTGAACGGTCACACCGAAGCCATGGCTGTACATATCCACGGTCACAAGCCGACCGTAACCCATTATGACGGCGTCGATAACGGCCCCGGCTCCTATATTCAGCGTGACGTACACGGCATGGTGCCTGCACAGCGTATTGACCTGGAATTAAGCGGCGTCGATGACGGCTTGCACAGCTTCGGCCAAGGCATCTGGATGTTCCATGACCATGTCGAAAAATCGTTTACCACTAACGGCGTTGGTGAAGGCGGCGACATCAGCCTAGTCGTCTATGACGGCTTCATCGATGAAAAAGGCATTCCCAAATCACACGGTATGAGCCTTGCGCCTTATTTCACCAAAGGCATGTGGAAACGCGATTACCCGATCTGGCAAGACTATGATGAGTGGCGCAGCTTAGGTCTGCCTGACCTGAAAGCCGAATACCAACCGTCTAAAGTTGCGGTGCAAACCGTACAAAAACAATGGACCCCAGAAACGGCTCCGCAAGCCGAACAGGAAAGTTCTGTCTTTGGAAAATTATTGTTCGGTTTAATATTGGGCTTATTAAGCTATGTACTGATAATTAAGCGGCAACCGATTATTGACCGCGTTCTTAAACTGCTTAACAAATAAGCCATGTAGGCCGGAATAAGCCGGTTCGAGCGATAGCGAGAACCGGTTTCCGACAAACACCACGCGAGGATGCTGATGCAGTACACTGTTTATAACTTGTTTTTTATGTAACTACTCAGCCCCTGTTAAAAACTTGAAAGCGCCCAAAGCCAGCTTTGGACTCCAATAAATTTCGCTGCCGGAGTTCAAAGCTGGCTTTGAATTTTACATATATTTTGTGACGCCCCGGAGTGAGTAGTTACGTTTTTATTACCATGAAGGGAAAAGAATTGAGTGTTTTATGAACTGTCTCAAGATCGCACATGAAGTCAATACAACAATATCTTCAAGTCCTTCATGGTAAAAATCAGCACTCCTACGCGATAAAAAGCAACTAAAGCATAAACAATGGATTATCTGAATATCATGCAAATCCGTGCCATGCTTGTTAGCGCATTGCTATTCCCTTGCTTTTCAGCTACAGCCGAACCCATCCATTTACAGTTACACTGGCATCCCCCGTTTCAATTTACCGAATATTACGCGGCTTTAGACAAAGGTTATTACAAAACAGCAGGACTCGACGTCATTATCCACGAAGGCGCGCCGGAAAAAAAACCGGTACAGGAAGTCCTTCAAGGCCACGCCCAATATGGCGAGGCCAATAGCGAATTACTACTGGAACGCTTGTTTGGTTATGATAGCCTTAAGGCCGACCAGGAAAAACGCCTCCACCCTATCAAAATCACCCTAATCATCAGCTTATTAGCCGCCGTTATTACCCTAGCCCTATTGGCTTCCTATCGAACCCTAAAACGAAAAAATAAAATCGCCGCCCGTAACGAAAAACTGTTACGTCTGGCGCATGAAACGGCGGGAATAGGCTACTACGTGACCGACCTGGCGACCGGTCACTGGGAAAGCTCGCCCCTGCTTGACCAGATTTTCGGCATTGACGCCAGCTTTAACCGGGATATTCCCAATGGCTTAACATTGATTGATCCCGAGTACCGTCAGCGTGCGCTTGATCATTATCAGGAGATAATCCGTAACCGCGAACGGTTTTCTATGGAGTATGTCATCATTCGCGCCAACGATGCCAAAACACGCTGGGTGAGCGCTCATGGCGACATCGAATACGACAAAGCCGGCAAGCCCGCGCAACTGGTGGGCACCATCCAGGATATTACCGAGCGCAAGCAAGCGGAAGCGGCCCTTCACGAAAGCGAGGATGCCTTTCGGCACCTGTTTGAAGACTCCAAAGACCCCATTTTACTTATTAAAGACGGCCACTTCATCGACTGCAACAGCGTCACCTTGACCCAACTCGGATATAGCTCCAAAGCAGAACTCATCAATTGCAGCCCCGATGAAATATCGCCCGACTATCAACCCGATGGACAATCCTCGGCAGAAAAAGCGGCCAACATGATAGCCACTGCTTTGCGAGTGGGTTATCACCGTTTCGAATGGCTACACGTCCGGGCCGATGGCTCCCCCCTTCCTGTCGAGGTATCCCTGACGCCGATGACCGTGCAGGGCAAACTTATTGTCCATGCCTGTTGGCGCGACATTACCGAACGCAAGCAAGTAGAGCGGCAACTAAGCCGTCAACTCCGTTATCTGGACATAATGGAGCGTATATCCCGGATCAGCTCTACGGCCGAAAGTCTCGAAGCCATGCTTGATGGGACGCTCAAAGAAATCCGGTTAATTTTTGCCGCCGACCGCGCCTGGTTTTTGTATCCTTGCGATCCCCAAGCAAGCTTCTGGTCGGTGCCGATGGAGCGTACCCACCCTGAATGGCCCGGCGCTTTTGCGCGTGATATGAAAATCCCAGTCACCAAGGAAATCGCAGAACTGTTTCAATCGGCGCTTGAAACCGACAGCCCCCTGCAATACGGTCCCCAGTTAGAACTCACCGTTCCAACGCTATCCGTAGAGGAATTCTCGGTAAAATCCCAACTACAAATTGCACTTCGACCGCAAATCGGCAGTCCCTGGCTGCTGGGCATACACCATTGTTCAGAAGCGCACATCCACGATTCCGATGATCTATGGATCTTCACCGAAATTGCACGCCGAATCACCGAGGCATTGAGCAGCCTGATTTCGCTTAAAAATTTGCAAGAAAGCAAAGAACATTTCCGCCTACTCATTCAAAAATCGCCTGTCGCCATCGCTATAGCCAATAGCAACGGAGGAGTCGATTTACTGAATGACAGGTTTATCCAGACTTTCGGTTACACGCTGGACGACACGCCAAACCTGGACGCGTGGTGGCCGCTTGCTTATCCTGATAAAGATTATCGGGACCAGGCAAAAAAACTGTGCCGTGACTCGTTGGAAAAAGCCATTGCTGACGGAAAAGACTTTGAAGCCATGGAGTTTAAGGTGACCTGCAAGAATGGCACGGTACGCGATATAGTTTTCTATAACGCAATCGTCGGCGAGCGAATCCTGGTATTTTTTGACGACATCACCGGACGTAAGACCGTCGAAAACACCTTGCGTAATCGCACCGATGAACTGGCTTTACAAAATCAAATTCTTCAACTCATTAATCAGGGGCTTGACCTCCCCGAAATATTGAATGAATTGGCACATCAAATTGAAGCCCTGCATCCCGATATGTTGTGCTCGATTTTGCTACTGGATGAAGACAACAAGCACCTACACAATGCTGCGGCCCCCAGTTTACCCGACTTTTACAATCAAGCCGTTGACGGCCTGGCAATCGGCGACGGCGTCGGTTCTTGCGGTACAGCGGCGTATCTCGGTGAAAGCGTCATCGTTGAAGATATACAGCAGCATCCTTATTGGAAAACGTTTCGCGACCTGGCAGGGCAAGCAGGCCTTCAAGCCTGCTGGTCGTATCCCATTAAAAATAACCAGGGCCGCGTGCTCGGGACTTTCGCCGTCTACCACCGACTGCCGACACGCCCAAGCGCTGACGAAATTAGCCTGATCGACCACTATGCGGGCCTTGCGCAATTGGCGATTGAAAGAAACAGGTCAATGCTGCAAATAGCGGAATCCCTATCCATACTAAAGGCTACCCTGGAATCCACCGGCGAGGCCATCCTGGCTGTGGATTTAGATAACAATTGGCTGCTGCATAACCAAAAATTTATTGATTTATGGCAAATTCCAAATGAAGCTATCGCAGCCGAAATAGGCGCAAAAAAACTGCGCCACCAATCCGATTACATTAACAATCAACTTAAAGATGCCGAAACTTTTTCCAGCAAAGTAAGCGAACTGTATGCAAGCCCCGAAGCCAGCTCCTTCGATATTATTGAGCTTAAAGATGGAAAAATCATCGAACGACATTCCATCCCCAAGATAGTTAACAACAAGGTAGTGGGCCGGGTATGGAGTTTTCGCGACGTTACCGAGCAAAAACTGGCCGAAGCGGAACTGCGCATCGCCGCAACCGCCTTTGAATCGCAAGAAGGCATGTCCATCACCGATGCCAACCAAGTTATCCTGAAGGTCAACAAAGCATTTACCCGCATCACCGGTTATAGCCCGGAAGAAGTCATTGGACATAGTCATGCTTTACTTAACTCAGGCCGCCAAAATGCCCACTTCTATCAGGTGTTGCAGCATAACCTAAAACAAAATGGCTATTGGGAAGGCGAAATATGGAACAGACGCAAAAACGGGGAAATCTATCCCGCATGGCTCAGCATTACCACGGTTAGCGATGCCAATAACCGGATAAGCAACTACGTTGCCGCGTTCACCGACATCACTAAAGACAAGGAAGCTGAACAAACCATTCACAACCTGGCTTATTACGACCCGCTGACGGCGCTGCCCAATCGCCGCCTGCTATGGGAAAGACTAAAACACGGCATCGAGCTGGAACGGCGTGACGGCAAACAGCTGGCAGTGCTGATGCTTGACCTGGATCGTTTCAAAGCCGTCAATGACAGCATGGGCCACCTGGCCGGTGACGAGCTGCTGCAACAAGTCGCCGCTCGTATCAGATTAAGGTTGCGCGATGTCGATATGGTCGCTCGTTTGGGCGGCGATGAGTTTATCGTACTGCTGGAAGATATTGCTCATCCTGAAGATGCGGCGCGAGTCGCTGAAGGCATCGTCGCCGACTTAAGCAAGCCTTTTCAATTATTTAAAAGCAACAACGCCCATCCCGAGCTCAGCCGAAAAGTCAGGATTGGCGCCAGCATAGGCATTAGCTTATTTCCTCAGCACGGTGACAGCCCGGAGTCGCTAATGGATAACGCTGACATTGCACTCTACAGGGCCAAAGATGAAGGGCGCGGCTGTTTCGCCTATTTTTCCGAAGAGTTTACCCTTATTGCTCGAGAGCGTATCGCCCTGGAAACTCGCCTGCGTCACGCGACTGAACAACGGGAATTATGCGTTTATTATCAAGCACAAATAGACATTGACAGCGGCCTGATAATCGGCGCCGAAGCGTTGGTACGCTGGCAAGACCCTTCCAAGGGCCTGATTTCACCAAACAGTTTTATCCCCATTGCCGAAGAAACCGGCCTGATTGTCGAAATCGGCGCCTGGGTGTTGCGCGAGACCTGTTGGCAAGGCAAGCGCTGGATCGATGCCGGTTTGCCGTCGATAACCTTAGCTGTCAATGTCTCGCCGCATCAATTTCGCCGTAGCGACATCAGCGCATTGGTGGCCGAAGTGCTGCACGAAACCGGCTTCCCTGCCGAGCTCTTAGAGCTGGAATTAACCGAAAGCGGCTTAATGGAAAACGAAGAAAAAGCCGTCGAGGTACTGAATAATTTGCGGACACAAGGTGTTCGTCTTGCGATTGACGACTTCGGCACCGGTTATTCATCATTGGCTTATCTGAAACGCTTTCCTCTGGATGTACTGAAAATCGACAAAAGCTTTATCGATGACATTCCCTCGGTGCAGGACGACATGGAAATTACCGCAACGATTGTTGCGATGGGTCATATTTTAGGCTTCAAAGTATTAGCCGAAGGCGTGGAAACGCTTGAGCAATTGGCATTTCTACGCGAAAAAGGCTGCGACACCTATCAGGGTTTTATCAAAAGCAAACCTTTGCCGGCGGAAGAATTTGCTAAGTTGCTGCGTGAGCAAAGTTCAGGAATGAAAATTAAATAACGTGAACACACGATAAGCCGTAGAGGCGACTGGCTGGTCGCCCTTTGTGCAAATGTATGAGTTATTTAATTCCCGTTCCTAAGTGACTTTTCGTAACTACTCTCCCTATGCTAATGCTGGCTTCTGTCATGTTCAAAGCCAGCTTTGAACTCCTATATAGATTTTCAGGAATTAAATTTCCAAGCTTAACAATTTAAAGACCTTTAAAATCAAGCTTGTCTTGTACGGTAATTGGAAATTATTTATCTGAACGTCTATAGCACACTTTTCTGGAGTCCAAAGCTGGCTTTGGACAGTAAAAGTAGATACTTATGCTTAAGGCCTGACAAATTGCCAAGCTTAACCGTTCCGATGGTTTACCAGCGTGAAACGGCCTGACAACCTTAACCCAACAATAACGGGCCGATCTCTTTAACGATAGCCAATACCGGCTCAGCAATCGCCCCCAGGCTTTTTGCCGCTTCTTCAATACCGCTTAAACTGGTTTCGTACCATCTTTTACGCGGCGCTTCCCGGTTACTTTCGCTGACCAATGTTGCAGCCTCTTCGCTCAAATCGGCAATGACCGGCGATGCAGGCACTTTGGCATTTAAGTCTTTAATTTCCGTTAATAACCGTTCCAGCAGTTGTTTAACTTCCGGCTCGGCTTTTGATTCATGTAGCTCGTTAAAACTGTTTTCGATTTTTTCGGCTGCTACGATTGAACCGCCTATATGATTGCCATTGCCTATATGTATTCTCTGATTGACCATTTCAACCTCGCTCTTTTGATTTAAATTGGGCTTACCGCCATAGAAATAATTGCTAATACCTTCCTTTAGTTGAACTGCTTCTGGTAAAACCAAGCCTAATATCTCGTTTAATTTGTATTTCAAACCTGACTCAGCAATATACTCTTGCCTGCCTTCTCTAGCATTAGCCAAAACCAGCCGATAAGGTGCTTTTTCTTCGCTTCTGATAAGAGCTTTGTCGTCAATACACGCCGACAATGGTAAGGCAATCCATTCCTTATAATCCAAATTCAAGCGCCCGATTATTTTCAACACTTCATCGTTTAACAGGCTCAGATAATCCTTGGCATCCCGGCCTTGCACCCAAATCGATAAGACCCGTTCGTGATAATCGACTTGCACCAAGGCTTCGGCCCGATACTGTTTGCTTCTTAACAACGCCCCGCGCTGCCAGACGATTTGATTGACTATGTCTTCATGGCGGTTAACGATTAACTCCGGCATGATATTCCTCGGCAAAAAGCCCCGAAATACAAACTCGAACACTAACGCGCCGGATTTTTTAAAGGGAATATTTTGCGCTTGGTCTGTGGCTAATAACTCAGGAATAACCAGCGTTTTTAGATCGTATGGCAAGGGATAGCACAATTTAAACTCCCGCATCGCATCCATGATGAAACGGCATTTATCAAGCGGATAATCAAGTTCCCTGCCGCTTTCGTCCTTAATGGGCTTGTTCCGCAAAATGTCGACCACATCCCGCTCGGTCAACGTTGGTCTCCGCTCATACATCAGGGTATAAACCCCATGCGTCAGCCAGCGCGGATTGAGCACATACTCACCCAGGCAAGGCAATTGCGGAAAGTAAATCACCACGCCTAATTTATCCAACAGATTCAACAACTGCTCCCTGCTTTTCGGGCCATCCGTAGCGATATGGTATTTTTCGCACAGAGCGATAAAGTCGTCATGCTTTAAAAAGGCCGATTGCAACGCCATAGCGCGCAACTCTTCCAATACGCCGAACTGCTCAGGCGTGAACAGCATTTGGTGCGTCCCTACGGCTTGCAGGTGCCGACAAAACTCGCGGTGGAAGCGGTCAAATTCGGCTTTGTATTTCGTTTGTGCTTGGGTGCAAGACAGCGGGAAATAATCGACAATGCCTGGATATTTGCCTTTTAGGTAACTCATATCCAAGTTAAGCCCGGCTTTATCGGCTTTATTGCCGACGATCATGACCCGCGCATCCTTGCCGAAACTTTTGACATGCTCCAGCCAATATTCCGCTTGCTCGGTGCTGTTGATTTCGCTGCGGGCATTGAGTACCAGCACATACAAGCAGCGTTCGCGTAAAAAGAATTGGTGGGTGGCATGTGCCATCACCTGGCCGCCGAAATCCCAAAAATGGGCTTTGATGTCGCTGTCGGGTACCGGCCAATCGCTAATGTCTATGCCCGCCGTCATGTCTCCTTTGCCTTCAACCACGGGCTCATTGTTTAGCACGCGGATTAATGACGTTTTTCCGGCTTCGCCGTAGCCGATAAAAATGGCGCGAACCCGGTTTAAGGGACGATCGGCTTTTTTATCGGCCACGTCTTTAAGATAGGCATTGACGGCAGCCGGGCCTTGCGACAAAAGCTCGGACGATACGTTATTCCAATATTGCAATAACTTGGCATCCAACCCTCTACCTTGCAAGCGGTCGTCGTACCAGTCCAACCATACCTCAAAACCGGCATTCAGGCTTTTGGCGGCTTGCTTAAATTGGTCTAGCCGTTGCAGCCAATCTTTAGGCGCAGACACAGTCCACAACGGCAGTGTTAATAACTCTGCCGCCGATGCTTCCTGCAATCGGGCTAAGTCCTGATTTATCTGTTGAATAAGGGTATCGCGGTCGGCAAAGGCGGCGGCGCGAGCGGCGTAGACGGCGGCGTAGGCGGTGTAGGCGGTGTAGGCGGTGTAGGCGGCGTAGCCGTCGTCGGCGGCGGCGTAGGCGGCGGCGGCGGCGTAGGCGGCGGCGGCAACGGCGTAGGCGGCGGCGGCGGCGGCGGCGGCGGCGTCGGCGGCGGCGTCGGCGGCGGCGGCGTAAGCGGCAGCGCGGGCGGCAGCGGCGGCGAAGGCGTTGGCGTTGGCGTAATCCTTAATTAAAACATAGCCGATACTAAAGCCATAATCCCGAAGCACGGACAATAAATACTTGCTTCTATCCTCCTGCTTCCAGTACCAGAAAGCTTCATTCCGTTGTCCCAATACCACTTTAAGGAGGCTCTTTTTTTTAGGCGTTGCGAGCAACGGCAACACACGTAATGCCGAGCGCACCGCGAACGCCACACATTTATCCCTCGGCATTTTTTTTAACCGGGCTCTAATTTCATCTCTATCTAACTGCATAACTCTCCCGTAAACCGATTTGTTGTGTTCGGGCAATTCGCCACTTTTAAAAATCCGCACATTAAAAAATGCACCCCGTCATATCTCCGCAGCCTTTTGCGGATGAATCATGGGCATAATACCAGCTTTTCCAATTAGTAAGTGTCTTCAGCCGACCCCGAGCTTTTCCGAAACATAGGGTCTTGCTTTGTGCATTTTCGGTTTTCATGCAAAATGCAAGACCCTGAGGTATCCCTAGCCTATTAATTTGTCACTACCGCTGATAAGTGCCAATCAATTCCGCTTGTCCAATAATATGCCCCGCCATCGCCGCTTCAAGCTGGCTCTTATTGGGCAAATGCAGATTCGGCAATTCAATATCCAATGCGTAGAGCTTATGAAAATATCGATGTCGGCCAATAGGCGGACAGGGACCGCCATAACCTGTCCGTTTCCAATCGTTTTTGCCTTGTTGGGTGCCGACGGGTAAGTCACCGACTGCAACGGCCCGCGGTAATTCTGTAACAGTCGGCGGAATGTTATAAAGCAGCCAGTGTACCCAAGTCATTTTGGGTTTGGCAGGATCCGGCGCATCGGGATCATCAACGATCAACACCCAGCTTTTTGTGTGCAAAGGAGCTCCCGACCAGCTTAAAGCAGGCGAACTGTCATCGCCATCGCAAGTAAACGTTTTGGGAATGTCGCCCTGATGGACAAAATCCGGTGATTTAAGGATCATGCTCATGTTTTGCTCTCCTTCCGCCAGAACGGCTGTAGTGTAAAAGCTGCTGAAAACCAAAAAAATAAAACCGATAAAAGTAGGCTGCTTAATTAAATTCATAAATTATCTTCCGGGGCGTTTGCGAAACTACGATTGCGGACAATAAACCGGCCTTGACTAGTCGGCAAGTAACTATTCAGACCCCGACCGGTATTAAGACCTTCCAGGTTTTTAAAACCTGGAAGGTCTTAGCGTAACAATATATTTTTCAATAGGCTAATCTAGCCATAAAACTCTAAACGACCGCCTAATGGCTAAGCCAACCGTATGGAGCTAAGGGGGCTGAATACTTACGTCGGCAATTGTTGAAACTACCTATACTCATGGCCTTAATAAAATAATGCCGCGCCTATAATTTTTATTGCTGCTGAATTAAATTCAGAGTTCTTTGCGGCAGGCTTTCTGTGCTCGCACCTTCCAGATACAAGCGAGCATCTTCATGCACGGTGGTCATAAACCGGATTAACTGCATCTCGTGTTGCATTTTCTGTTCAAAATCTTCCGCTTCCCACATTTTATTCAGCAAATATTTCGCATGATGATGAATGGTGAAGGCAACCGCCTCGGGCAGATGGGTATAACTGGCCTGAATTGAGGATTTAAGTTGATCTAGCGCCGCCAGATATTGTTTATAGTCTTTAACATCCTGCTTGCACTTGGTCTTAAACATCGACAGTTCAGCATCGTGTTTAGTCTTCAGCAAGCTGATGTCGTGCTCCAACTGTACGCTTTTCTTTTTTAATTCGGCTTCCAGGGCTTTCTCGGCCAAGGCGCGGACATGCTTAAGTTTTGCCTGGCTACCCTGATTAGCTTGCTGCCATTTCAGGTTTTCATCTTTAACCGAATGAAGCAGATTAACAATATTAAGAACCCAGCTTTTTAAAATAGTCATGCGCTAAACAAAGGTAGTTATTTTTTGCTGCAAGTTCAGCAAGGCCTCAATGTCCTGTTGATTTCGATAGCGGGCATTGTCTTGTTGTAGTTGCAGATAAGCTGTTTCCGACAATTTTGTTTTAATCGACAACAGGTCTTTATCGATGGATTTGGATAACGCCTGAATATGCTTGCGGTTATTAATCTTCAACAGGCGTTTTCTGTTCAGCTCATGAATATACTTGATTTGCTTGGCTTTAAAATAAAATAAGCGCTTAACCTGATCCTGCCTAGCCTCGACAAACCACAAGCGCCGCTGTGCTCGCTGTCTGCTTGAAAAATAATCTAAAACAGAGCAACCGATTATTTTGCAAATACCCCAGAAGCCGGTGATGATTAATGCAGCAAACGCGCTTAACAGCATTGCCGATCCCAGCATGGTTAATAGCCCAGGCAGGCCGGGCACGGCTAGCCACAACAACAGCTCTACCAATAAAAACACCGGCACTGAAGCCAAAACCAACAACAGGGAAATTCTAATAATCAAAATGAAAGCCGTAAAATCACAAAAGTAGCTACTTGGCTGCTGCCAACTGTTCATCATAAAGTGCAGCGATTAAATTGGCTTGATAAACCATACCCACCAGGCGATTTTCGCCATTCACTATCGGAATTTGCCGGTACCCCTGGATAGACATCAGTGAAATAAGATCGACGATATGGGTGGTTTCAGGCAATACGGTAACGGAGGCACTCATCATGTGCCCGACCGACTCAGGCTTATCGGTTGATACATCGGGCGTACGACGTATAAATGCCCGAAATTTGTCCTGAAAGTTTTCATAAGCGCTCAGGTTAATAAATTTAAAAAAATCGTTCCAGGTAATAATGCCAATCACCCGCCTGGCTCTATCAATAACCGGCATGGCTTTGAGTTTTTGCTTATGCATGATATTCCAGGCGTCTTCAACTTCTGTTCCATATTCAACAGACGGCACATCCCTAACCATAATATCCGCACAAGTGATAGCCCCCTTATAGCGTTTAAAGCTGAGCGCTTCTGCATCACTAAGCAACTTACGCAGGTCTCCCGGCGAAACATCCATAAACGTGTCCATGTTTTCCAAGGCCAACTTCAAATCCTGCTCGGAAATACCGCTTTGTTGGCTAGGTTTAACCAAGGGATTTTTATTGCCGGGAACTATCGGATAGTCATACCGTAACACCCAACGATTAATGACTATCGCCATAACCAGCATGATCACCACATTTAAGCCCACCGGCATCAAAACGAAATCATAACCTAGAGACGATGCACCGGCCAAAATGGGGACGATTGCGGTCGCAGCACCGGGAGGATGCAGGCAACGCAACAACAGCATCGCAAAAATACTGCCGCCAACGGCACACGCCGAAGCTAAAGCAACATCGGTAAGCCAATGAGCACAAGCGACGCCGATAATAGCCGATACCAGTTGTCCGCCAACAAATGGCCAGGGTTGGGCTAACGGACTATGAGGAATAATAAATAAAATAACCGCAGAAGCGCCCATTGAGGCGACGATAATCGGATAAGCGGTGCCGATGCTTAATTGCTGCGTGACCAACGCCATAATTAAAATGGCAGTAAAACTGGAGGCAACAGATAAGAGCTTACCCTTAAGGCTTAAACTTACCGGATCAACAGTTATGAAACGGATAAATTGGCTGATATTCATCGTTAAATTAGACTCCCCTTTGCATTGAAGGCTCCACACCTCGAAGCTGGCATCAAGTATAAAGCAATCAAACCGATATTCCAGATCCCTGGGGTTGGAGACGGGATAGTTACAAAAAATCTAAGCCCCAGGCACTTGAACTATCCCAAAACTAAAACAGCTCCTCGATTATTCTGCTATGTTTTTAATGCTAAAATGAAACGACAAGATCAACAAAGCTATTTTGCCTAACCCTACATTCCACACATTAAAATAATACAAAACCATGCATAGATTAAGAGACAAAATTCGCGACATCCCTGACTTTCCAAAACCCGGCATTATTTTCAAGGATATTACGCCACTGGTAAAAGATCCCGCCACGTTGAGGCTTGCCGTTCATCAACTGTTACAGCCTTTTTTATGCAGGAATATTAACGTAATTGCCGGCATGGAGGCGCGCGGTTTTATTTTCGGCTCGTTGGTCGCCTGGGAACTGGGACTTCCATTTGTACCGTTAAGGAAACCGGGAAAACTACCTTATGATGTGCAAAGCGTCTCTTACGACCTTGAGTACGGTTCGGCCACACTGGAAGCGCATATCGACGCTTTTGATGAAAACGATCATGTTTTATTAATTGATGACCTGCTGGCCACCGGTGGAACGGCAAAAGCGAGCTGTGAATTAGTTGAACAACTGGGCGCAAAGGTAGAGGCATGTGCCTTCGTGGTGGAACTGGATTTTCTGCAAGGAAGGGAAAAGCTAAAGGACTACGAAGTTCATTCGTTACTGCATTATTAAGTTAGGTTCAAAGTTCAAGGTTAAAAAATCCTTGAACCTTGAACTTTGTACCTTCCCTACCTACGTCTTTTTGATTTTTTCAATTTATCCAGTTTGTCGCCGGCATCTTCAAACGACTTGGCAGTATCGTCAAATGATTGAGCGACACTGCTGAATGAATGTGAGGCTTGTTCAAACTTTTTACCCTCTGCGTCCAGGCGCAGGGCAAAACCTGCATTGTTACTTGCATTGGTAGACAAATCTTGCCGGGAAGCTGCGCCTTTACCGCCGTCAAGCACCTCATCTTCAAGACTGTCCACATCCGAAGAAGCCTCCGCATTTCCATCCGTAGCCAAGTTATTGCGCCATTGCAAAAAAGATTCACGCGTAAAGACATAAGGATCCAACGCGGCTTCATCAATGAATTTCAATGAACCTTCCGCACTAGCCCGGGCATTCAACATAGATACCAACTGCACAGGCATACCTATGTAACTGGCAGGGTTTGCCGCCGTATCGAATACCGCACCCGGAATACCACGAGCAGTTGATGGCCCCAAAATCGGCAATACCAGATAAGATCCTTGAGGCACACCCCATACTGCCAGAGTTTGATCGAAATCTTCCTCATTTTGCTCCAGTCCTACATGCTTTGCCACATCAAACAAACCACCCAAGCCTACTGTTGAATTGATCGCGAGCCGACCGGTATCTTCTGCGCTTTGTTCAAATTTGGCCTGTAAAACATCGTTAATAACCACATTTACATTTTTCAGGTTATTAAAGAAGTTGAAAACACCTGTTTGCATGAACTGCGGGGTTATCCATTTATAAGCATTTGAAATAGGTTCGGCTACATAATTATCAACGCTATCGTTAAAAACAAACATTTTTCTATTAAAGCCTTCATAAGGATCGGCCTTATTCGCTATAGTTTGCTGCTCGACAATATCCGTTCCTGTTGTTGCACAACCGCCCATCGTGATGGCAACTCCGATCAGTATACCCGAGAATGTGTGGTGCATTTCAATGCGACGATTGCGCTTGTGTGGTTTGTTCATTGACATAAAACCTATTATTGTTTTGAATAATTATCAATTTTTTCGTTAATCTTGGCTATTAAAGCATCAAAGCCCTCACGCTGTAAAATAGTCGTGTACTCAGACCTTTTCAAGGCCAGATCGCTTACACCATTGGCGATAATATTAATAATGCGCCAGCTATTGCCCTTTTCTTTAAGCATATAATCGAACTTAACGGGCTTATCGTCAGGAATAACAAAATGAGAATGTACAACAACGCCGCCTCTTGTTGTTTCTTCTTCCGAATCGAATACAAACGATTCCCCCGAATAATCTTTGAAGTTGTGCGCATAAGACGCAATACTCAGTTTACTGAATGCATCGACCAGCTTTTGTTGTTGCTCCTCCGATAACTTTTCCCCTTCCTTGCCTACTACAATGCGGGCGATTTTGTTCAGCTCGTGGCTGTTGGAAACAGGATCTTTTAGCTTTTCATACCGTCCTGCATAGCCTAATGCCTTACCGTCCTTCATCACAGCAATCAGGTCGGCCTGGAATTTCTCTACTATCTGCCTTGCGGTTGCAGCGTCGTTATCCGCAGCGAAAACATTCATTGCCCCGAACAAAAGGAACATAAAAACGAGCGCCAACTTCATATTTTTTAAAACCATAATTAAAAAACCTCGTAAAAATCAAATCAGGTACAAAGTACAAAGGTAAAAGGTTCAAGGTAAAAAACATGGCTCTTTCCGATTTCGCGAGGTAATCCGTTATATTTTGTATTTTTGCATCATGTTTAACATGAATGAAACTTATTATTCCATTGTAAATCAAATGCATGAGTAAAAATACACTCTCACAAATCCAGTTAATTTAGCGCCTACCCTGCGAAGTCGGGAAGAGCCAAAGACATTCCCCCTTGAACCTTGAACCTTAATACCTTTTAATCGACAATCTCTACTCGTACAGGAATTCCTGCAAGGGTCGATGACAGCCCTTCTCTTGCATACTCGGGAGTGACCTCAGGCACCATTGCACCCTCGGTTTTTGGGCCTCTAATTGATGTCAACAACGCCTTTAACGGATGGCTTAACATATCTTCAACAGCCGTCGCTTCATAGCCGCAATGCGCCATGCAACTTGCACATTTAGGATTATTAACCGTGCCGTATTTTTCCCAAGGCGTGGTATCCAAAAGTTCATGGAAGCTTGAAACATAACCTTCATCAGCCAGCAAATAACAAGGTTTTTGCCATCCAAATACGTTACGGGTTGGATTGCCCCACGGCGTACAATCGTAATTTTGGTTGCCTGCCAGAAAATCAAGATATAGCGAGGAATGATTTAATTTCCAATTGCGGTTTTTACCGATTTTAAAAATGCCGCGGAATAAATCCTTAACATCACTGCCTTTAATAAATACATCCTGCTGGGGCGCGCGCTCATAACTAAAGCCGGGAGCAATAGTCACGCCTTCAACACCAAGATCCATCGCATAATCAAGAAAATCGGCAACTTCCTGGGGCTTCTCACCTTGAAACAGGGTGCAGTTTACGGTGACTCTAAAGCCCTTTTCCAGCGCCAATTTTATAGCTTCAATGGCTCGCTCAAAAACGCCGTCCTGGCAGACGGACGCATCGTGTCTTTCATGCATACCATCCAAGTGGATTGAAAATGTCAGATAAGGGGATGGTTTATAATCGTCGATTCTCTTTTTCAACAGCAGTGCATTGGTACAAAGATAAACGAATTTTTTCCGAGCAATGATGCCTGCAACGATTTGCGGCATTTCTTTATGAATAAGCGGCTCCCCTCCTGGAATCGACACCATAGGCGCATCGCATTCGTCTACAGCCTGCATACATTCTTCAAATGAAAGGCGCTTATCGAGAATATCATCAGGATAATCAATTTTACCACAGCCGGCACAAGCCAAATTGCAACGAAACAAAGGCTCAAGCATTAGCACCAAAGGGTATTTCTTAACCCCTTTTAACTTTTGCTTAATCAAATAACTACCTACAGTCAACTGCTGACGTAAAGGAACTCCCACGAGCAAACCCTCCAAAAAAACTTCGCTAAACTTAATGGCCCCCACGCAATATGAGCACCCTGAAACCACACATTATGGCATGACAACCATAATATCAATAAAATCATGTACCAATAAAACAACAAACGGACAATATTCACAAAAATACAACCACCTACTGCTTTTTAACAACAGGAATCAATGAATACCAACAAGCCCATTATATAATACAATCGCTTATCTATTGTTGACTAGAATACTATCTTTTAACTGACGACTCCAGTTTTATAGTGTGTCGGCATAATCGCTCGCACAGAACACAACTTCAGAGCACCGGCGCAAATACGCCAAAAATACAGATAACAGCATGTTTTAATTAAAAATAATTATTATACAAGCATTCCCTTGTGTGTGCATTTGCAACAAAACAACATTGCTTTGCAAAATACCAACAAACAGTCTATTATTACTATTTATTAACTTAGATTAACCTTAAAGGTCGGCAGCAAAAACACCATGAGTGAAACTCAAATATCCTTGGATAATCCAAAATCACTCAGCAACTTATCTGATGATGAATTTCAGGCGCTATTACTTGAAGGCGTCTCCAGAACATTTGCGCTGACTATTCCTCAATTGCCGGAAAAATTATACGGCGCAGTGGCCAACGCCTATTTGTTATGCCGCATTGTCGATACTATAGAAGATGAAGTTTCCTTATCTCCCGAACAAAAAAAGTACTTTTGCTCGGAATTTATCCATATCGTAAAAACCGGAACCAATTCAGAGCCGTTTGCCGTGGAACTTGCGCCACTGCTTTCTGAACAAACCATTCCCGCCGAACACACCTTAATTCATGTATTACCACGCGTTATTCAAATCACTCATAAATTTGAACCCGCGCAAATTGAAGCACTGGCTTGTTGCGTAGAAACCATGGCTGAAGGCATGCCAATCTTTCAGGCTCAAGATTTACATAGCGGCCTAGCAACACTTGCTGACATGGATAGGTACTGCTATTACGTTGCCGGTTGCGTCGGAGAAATGCTGGCCAAACTTTTCTGTCATTACTCCCCGGAAATCGCACAACATCAAGATGAACTGCTCAGCCTGTCGGTGTCTTTCGGCCAAGGGCTACAAATGACCAACATATTAAAAGATATTTGGGACGATGCCGAACGCGGCGTTTGCTGGTTACCGCAGGATATTTTTACCGAAACAGGTTTTGACCTTAAAAACCTGAGCCCTGAAACACATTCAGAAAGCTTCAGCAAAGGCTTGGAACATTTAATCAGCATCGCTCATAGCCATTTACACAACGCATTAAAATATACATTATTGCTTCCCGCTCACGAGACCGGCATTCGCAACTTCTGCCTGTGGGCCTTAGGCATGGCCGTTTTGACCTTAAAAAAAATCAAACAAAACCTGGATTTTAACCACTCAGATCAAGTCAAAATCACCCGTAACAGCGTTAAAGCGACTATTCTTACAACTCGCTTAACCGGTCGCAGCAATGCCCTGCTTAGTTTGCTTTTCAATTTAACGAGTCGTGAGCTCAAAACGCCCGACTGGACATATTCAACACCATCCTCAGAAGCCAAGATAAATTTTTAAGGACGTAACTTATGTTTAACGAAGCCAATTCAGAGATAAATTTCAGCACTATTCCGTGTTCATCGAATACTGTTAATAACCATACATTCGATCTCAATCGGGCCATTGACAAAGCGCAGGAGAAATTATTAAGCCTGCAGGACAAGGACGGCTATTGGGTATTCGAACTGGAAGCAGACTGCTCAATTCCGTCAGAGTACATCATGATGATGCACTATCTGGGTGAAATCGATCAGCCGCTACAGGCCAAAATTGCCAACTACCTAAGATCCCGTCAATCCGAAGACGGCAGCTACCCGCTGTTTACCGGCGGAGTCGGCGACATCAGTTGCAGCGTCAAAGTCTATTTCGCGTTAAAAATGGCCGGGGACTCCATCGACGCCCCCCACATGATCCGGTTAAGAAGCTATATCCTTAGCCAGGGCGGCGCGGCAAAAGCCAATGTATTTACGCGTATTGCGCTGGCAACTTTTAAGCAATTGCCTTGGCGCGGCGTACCGTATATTCCTGTCGAAATCATGCTGTTTCCCAGCTGGTTTCCGTTCCATTTGGACAAGGTATCGTACTGGTCAAGAACCGTTATGGTGCCGCTATTTATTCTTTGCACGTTAAAAGCAACGGCTAAGAATCCTAACAACATCAATATACTGGAACTTTTCGTCACTCATCCCGATGAAGAAAAGCATTACTTCCCTGAAAGAACCCTGTTAAATAAAATTTTTCTGGGTTTGGATAAATTGGGCTTAGCCACTCGCCCGTTAATTCCGAAAAAAGCCCATGAACTGGCGATAGCAAAAGCCAAAGATTGGTTTATTGAACGCCTGAACGGCGAAGACGGCCTAGGCGGAATTTTCCCTGCCATGGTCGGCTCTTATGAAGCCATGCTGTTACTGGGTATGCCCAAAGATCATCCGCATGTCGTCACCGCACGTAAAGCCATCGACAAATTACTGGTCATCAACGAGCATGACGCTTACTGCCAGCCTTGCTTGTCCCCAGTTTGGGATACCGCGCTTACAGCACTGGCTTTACAGGAAGCCGACAAGGCAGGCAATAGCCAAAGCCTGACTCGCGCCTACGACTGGCTTAAAAGCAAACAGCTGTCGGACGAACCCGGCGATTGGCGAATTTCCAAGCCTGATTTAGCTGGCGGCGGCTGGGCATTTCAATTCGAGAACCCGCACTATCCCGATGTCGACGACACGGCGGTTGTTGCGTTTGCGATGGCGGAATCGAACCTGCCCCATCTTGATGAATCGATACATCGTGCAACCCGCTGGGTAGTTGGCATGCAATCCAAAAACGGCGGTTACGGTGCGTTCGACGTCGATAATACCTACTATTACTTAAATGAGATTCCATTTGCCGATCACGGAGCCTTATTAGATCCGCCAACAACTGATGTCAGCGCGCGCTGCGCGATGCTGATGGCTAGAGTGGCCCAAGATCATGCCGAATATGTGCCTGCATTAGAGCGCACTATCGACTACATCCGTAGCGAACAGGAACAAGACGGTTCATGGTTCGGTCGCTGGGGAACCAACTATATTTACGGTACTTGGTCGGCATTGCTCGGCCTTGAGCAAACCAACCTGCCTAAGAATGACCCCATGTACACTAAAGCCGCAACATGGCTAAAAAGCATACAACGCGGCGATGGCGGCTGGGGTGAAGACAACTACAGCTATCACGATCTAAGCCATAGCGGAAAATATCGTTTCAGCACCGCATTCCAAACCGCCTGGGCTGTTTTGGCATTGATGGCGGCCGGTGAAGCTCATAGCCACGAAGTAAAAGCAGGCATCGCTTTCCTATTGCGCAACCAGCAAGCAGACGGCGTATGGAATGACGAGTGCTTCACCGCACCCGGTTTTCCGAAAGTGTTCTATCTAAAATACCACGGTTACGACAAGTTTTTCCCGCTTTGGGCCTTGGCGCGCTACCGTAACGAGCTAAGCAGCAAGTGATCACCGGTATTGTCGTTGCTTTACCGGAAGAACTCAGCACCCTGACCTCAAAAAAAATTGCTAAAGAGTGCGCTGTTTTTATTACCGACACCATCGTTCTCGCTTATTCCGGCGCAGGCGCAAATAATGCACGCGCGGCATCCGAGTTATTGATCGCGCACGGCGCCACCCGGCTGATCAGCTGGGGTTGCGCCGCCGCCCTCAGTGAAACATTAAAACCGGGCGACCTGGTCTTGGCGGATACCCTGATTGATGCCGAAGGTTGCAGTGACGCAAATTTTTGCGTCACTGCCGATTGGCTTAAGCTTAGCAAAAAGCTACTGTCAACCACGCTAAAAGTCCACACCGGTGGTTTGACTGAAAGCAACAGCATCGTAGCTACCGCCGAAGACAAAACACACCTGCATCGCCAAACCGGCGCAGTCGCATTGGACATGGAAAGCATCGCCATAGCCAAAGTTGCCTGGCAAAACAAGCTGCCCTTTTTAGCCGTCCGGGCCATTGCCGATCCTGCAAACATGAATTTACCCAACGCCATCAATCACTCAATTAATGAGGAAGGCGACATCGTTCTCAGTAAATTGTTGTTATTTATCGCGTTACACCCCGTTGAATTACCGGGACTTATAAAGTTGGGCCTGCATTTTAATGCCGCAAAAAACACATTAAAAGGGGTCGCAAAACACTTGGACAGCATGATCCATTTCGATCACTCAAACACGACAGCCGTGTAAAACCAGTATGACTAAGCAAAACTCAAACTCTTTATCTGCTAGTGCGCGCAACCAACAACTATTTCTTTTACATTACCCTGTTCATTAATCGTTCCACCTGCATTCAGCAGTAAAAGAACACCCAATGAGGTACACATGACTTTTAGCATCGCCGAACTTTTTTCTCAACACAGCACTGATAAATTTGATCTGCACGAACTGCATTTAAACAACCAGATGGTCAGAGTGCTAAAGACCATAGGCTACGACCGTCACTACAAAAAGGCTATCGGACAGTATCTCTACGACCAGGACGACACTGAATATTTGGACTTGCTCAGCGGTTTCGGCGTATTTGCGATCGGTCGTAATCACCCGACCGTGATCAGCGCATTAACCGAGACCTTAACACTGGAATTGCCCAACTTAGTACAAATGGACGTGTCGGTGCTCAGCGGATTGCTGGCGCAGGAAATCCTGAAAACCACACCGGCCAACCTGAACAAGATGTTCTTTTGCAATTCCGGGACCGAATCCGTAGAAGCCGCAATCAAGTTCGCCCGCTATACCACCAAGCGCGAAAAAATCGTCTTTTGTGAGCACGGCTATCACGGCCTGACCATGGGTTCTTTATCATTAAACGGCGAAGACATTTTCCGCGAAGGTTTCGGCCCGTTGCTGCCAGGTTGCAGCGCCGTCCCTTTCAACGACCTTGTCGCATTGGAACAAGCCCTAAGCAACAAAGATGTTGCCGCTTTCGTCGTCGAACCTATTCAGGGTAAAGGCGTTAATGTGCCGGATGATAATTATCTGCCGGAAGTCGAACGCTTATGCAAAAAATACGGCGCCTTGTTTGTCGCAGACGAAGTCCAAACCGGCTTAGGGCGCACCGGAAAATTCTGGGCTATCGATCACTGGAACGTTAAGCCGGATATGATTTGCATGGCCAAAGCATTGTCAGGCGGTTTTGTCCCGGTCGGCGGCGTCGCCATGACCCAAAAAATCATGGATACCGTTTATAACCGTATGGACCGGGCTGTCGTGCATGGTTCGACCTTCTCCAAAAACAACATGGCAATGGCGGCGGGACTTGCCACATTGCACGTTATGGAAGAAGAGAAGCTGGTCGAAAACAGCATGAAAGTCGGCACCGACATTATCGACAGCCTGAACGCGATGACCGGAAAATATGAATTCCTGAAAGAAGCGCGCGGCAAAGGCATGATGATTGCGGTTGAATTCCAATCGCCCAAAAGCCTGAAACTCAAAGCGGCTTGGGCAATGTTGGAAGCGGCTAATAAAGGCTTGTTCTGCCAGATGATCACCATCCCTTTATTTAAAGAACACCACATATTGACGCAGGTTGCAGGACACGGCATGAACGTGGTCAAACTGTTACCGCCTTTGAACTTAACGCAAAAAGACCGTGACACCATCGTTAATTCATTCGACAAAGCCATAGCCGATACCCATCAAATTCCCGGTTCGATCTGGGATTTAGGCAAGAATCTGGCGGGTCATGCGTTGAAAGGCAAAAAATAAAAAATAGAACACGGATGACACGGATTTGACAGATCAACACAGATAAAAAAATCCGTTTAATCCTTGTCATCCGTCGACTGCATGGATGCAGGAGGTAGAGCAATGCAGGAGCAATTGCCGAGGCCCATTATTAAAATTAGCATCTACAGAGTTACAAACTGGAAAAGTAATGAAAAAGACATTCCAATTCATTTTATTATTTTTAACATTGTGCCAGTCACATTGGGCGGCCGCTCATGCGGTAATAACCGATTATTCGCTAAAAATAACGCCCATTCATGCGGGCAGCCCGACGAAAGTAGAACTGTCGTTTAATTCGCAGATAGAACTGGGCTTATCGCAAATATTCCTGGTCAGTAAAGGCGATAAACACCAATTATTACAGGCCGACAACGGCAACAAACAAGGCCAGATTATCATCCTGATTCCGTCATTGGAAAGCGGCGATTACGCGCTCAGATTTAAAGTCTTCGCTGCTGACGGTCATTTAACCGAAGACCTTATTCATTTTTCCGTTTCCAAATAGGAGTTGGCAATGGCCGGCATAGCTGATTTTCTCGATTCCCTTATTGGCGGGTTTGACCTGATTTGTTACTCATTAATAATCGGCGGCCTGTTCTGGGGACTTTTTGTGTTACGTCCGTGGCAATATCAAGAAGGATACACGGCAGCATTACTGCAAAAAACCATCACCCTTCTTTATAAAGGCGGCTTTTGGCTGGCTGCGGCTCAACTTTTCAAAATCATACTGAAAGTTTGGTTAATGACCGCCGTACTTGAACGCTGGCCTTTTCCCGAATTCTCAGGCACCACGCAATTCATAGGCGGCATAGTACGCACAGTACTGGCTGTGGTTTTGGCCGGTTACTGTTATCAATACCTCAGCAAAAATCCTTTTTCCAAACAACACTGGACCACCGCAGGCATCGTAGCGTTACCGATGATCATTTCCGGCGCTTGGCTGGTACATGGCGCGGGCCGCTTTGAAAATCAATTTATTTTGATGTCGCTGACAGTCATCCATCAACTGGCCGCAGCCGCCTGGATAGGCGGTGTTTTCCAGCTGGTCAACCTCTGGCTGTTACGCAGCAGCAAACAAGTTCCTGCCGAATTATGGCCTTTATTGCTTAAACGTTTCACAACCTTCGGCATAGCCGCAGTGGCGATGATCCTGATCTCGGGCCTACCCATTGCACTGCAATATATCGACACCTGGAACGGCCTGATCGGCACCGGCTACGGCAATTTATTGATGGTAAAAATAACCTTAATGAGCATAGCCCTGAGCTTTGCCTGGTTAAACAAATCCGCCGTTTCGGCATTCGGGTTTTCCGGTAATCATCACGCCCTGAATAACCGCGTTCCCTATTACATTGAAGCTGAAACCTTTGTCCTGATCACCTTACTATTTACCGCCGCAAGCCTCGCTTCCCAACCCCCGGCTATCGATATTCCAAGCCTGACCGCAGGTTGGCAGGAAGTCCTGAACACCTTTAGCCCGCAAATCCCAAGAACCAGCTCGCCAACACATACCGACCTGATTGCCGGTGAAGCGGGGCGCGTTGCGATTGTCGGCCAAGTGCCTTCCCTTGCAGCAACCGAATGGTCTAACTACAACCACAACATCGCCGGTATTTTCCTGACCGTGATGAGTTTTTTTGCGATGCTGTCTTATGTAAAGAAACCTGGATTTGAACAATTCAAATACTGGCCGCTGGGCTTTGTCTTACTGGGCATTTTCCTGTTTTTCCGTAGCGATGCGGAAACCTGGCCCTTGGGTCCGATAGGTTTCTGGGAAAGTACCTTTAACAACGGCGAAGTGTTGCAACACCGGATTGCGACCTTACTGGTGTTTGTGCTCGGTATTATGGAATTGAGCGCACGGATAAGCAAAAAACCGGACAGCAAACTACCTTTCGTATTTCCGTTGCTGGCGGCTTTTGGCGGTTTAATGCTGCTGACCCATTCACATGTCGGCTTTCAACCCAAAAGCGCTTTTCTTATCCAGGTCGGCCATACCATGATGGGGATTTTTTCCCTGATTCTGGCAACCGGGCGTTGGCTGGAATTGAAATTAGACAAGCCGGGCAAAGATATTGCCGGTTTTATTTCCGTTGCCGCCCTGTTTCAGATTGGCATCATCCTGATGTTCTATCGCGAACCTCTTTATTAATATGAATACATTACATAACTACCCATTGCTCAGAGACATTAACACCCCAGCCGATCTGCGCAAGCTGTCGAAAAACCAGCTTAAACCGTTGGCAAAAGAACTGCGCGACTATTTAACCCATACCGTGAGCATTTCCGGCGGCCATTTTTCCGCAGGTTTAGGGACGGTTGAGTTAACGATAGCCTTGCATTACGTATTCGACACACCGTCCGACCAGCTGGTTTGGGATGTCGGTCACCAGGCTTATCCGCACAAAATCCTGACCGGGCGCAAAGACCGGATGACCACCATCCGCACCAAGGACGGCGTATCGGCATTCCCCAGCCGGGCGGAAAGCGAATACGATGCGTTCGGCGTCGGCCATTCCAGCACCTCGATCAGCGCGGCCTTGGGTATGGCGATTGCGTCGGAGTTAAAAGGCGAAGACAAAAAAATGGTCGCAATTATCGGCGACGGCAGCATCACCGGCGGCATGGCGTTCGAAGCGATGAATCATGCGGGCGCGCTGGATGCCAACCTACTAGTGATCCTGAACGATAACGACATGTCGATCTCGCCGCCAGTCGGCGCAATGAACAATTACCTGACCAAGATTTTGTCCAGCAAATTTTATTCGTCAATGCGCGAAGGCAGTAAAAAAGCCTTAAGCAGCATGCCCAGTGTTTGGGAGCTGGCGCGACGCACCGAAGAACACATGAAAGGCATGGTGGTGCCGGGCACCTTGTTTGAAGAGCTGGGCTTTAACTATATCGGCCCGATAGACGGCCATGACCTGGACATGCTGGTGTCCACATTGGAAAACCTGAAACATATTACCGGGCCGCGCTTTTTGCATATCGTGACCCAAAAAGGCAAAGGTTATGCGCCTGCCGAAAAAGACCCGTTGGCCTACCACGGCGTACCGGCTTTCGATCCGAGCAAAGATTGCCTGCCCAAATCCGCGCCCTCCCCGCACCCAACTTACACCGAAGTATTCGGCGAATGGCTTTGCGATATGGCAGCCCTTGACGAGCGCTTACTGGGCATTACTCCCGCTATGCGCGAAGGTTCAGGACTGGTCAAGTTTTCCGAATGCTACCCGAAACGTTATTTCGACGTCGCGATTGCCGAACAACACGCAGTAACGCTGGCCGCAGGACAGGCCTGCCAAGGCGCAAAACCGGTCGTGGCGATTTATTCGACCTTCCTGCAACGGGCTTACGACCAGATGATTCATGATGTCGCGATCCAGAACCTGGATGTATTGTTCGCGCTGGATCGCGCAGGTTTAGTCGGCCCGGACGGCCCGACTCACGCCGGTAGTTTCGATTACAGCTATATGCGCTGCATCCCGAATATGTTGGTGATGGCGCCTGCCGATGAAAACGAATGTCGGCAAATGCTCTACACCGGCTTTATGCATGAAGGCCCGGCTTCCGTGCGTTATCCAAGAGGTAAAGGCCCCGGCGTTGCCGTCAATAAAGCCATGAGCGCATTACCGATCGGTAAAGCCGAAGTTCGCCATCAAGGCAGCCGTATTGCGATACTGGCCTGGGGCAGCATGGTAACCCCAGCCCTGGAAGCGGGCAAACAGCTGGATGCAACCGTCATCAACATGCGTTTTGTCAAACCTATAGATACCGAGCTAATTCTTGAATTAGCCAAGAGCCACGATGTGCTGGTCACCATTGAAGAAAACGTACTCGCCGGTGGCGCAGGCAGCGCCGTCAACGACTTCCTGCAAGCCCAACAAATCCTGATGCCGGTGCTGAATATCGGCCTGCCGGACAGTTTTGTCGAGCAAGGTACCAGGGAGGAATTGTTGGCCTTGTGCGGTTTGGATGTGCAGGGAATTCTTGCTCAGGTTCAGCAGTTTTGCGCGTAAGCACTCTGCGGTAACAGTCAAATAAAAAGGGCGACCATTGATCGCCCTTTTTTATACCTACCGTAATGCACGCCATGCTTGTCCAACTTAACTTTAGATTTAAAACTGCTTTAGTGTGCTGAATGCAGTGAAGCACATCCTACCACTCATCCTTTTTGGATAATTGTAATGGTCAACTAAAACAGGTCGGTTAAACGACTTAAAAACATGCTAACCATCTTGAATACCCATCACCATTCCGATCATGTCGGCAGCAACCTGAAGCTGAAACAATACGCGCTTCGAGCGCCTTCAAGCCTTACCTAAAATAGCATAACAAACCGGCGTTAATATCAGGCTGGCGGCCATACCCAGTAACAGGCCCGCCGACAGCGACAAGGTCATCGGAACCAGAAATTGCGCTTGCGGACTGGTCTCCAACATCTTCGAGCGCATCACGCCAATAGCCGTGCAATTGAGTGTTCGTAAGCCTGCCGCCGTCATAACGACAGCATTACCAATCCTGCCGGGCAAATTACTGCTCCACAGTCACAAAAGCAATCTTGGCAATCCCGGCATGTTGAACAGTCGCCATCACTTCGGCAACCTTTGCATAAACAACATCTTGGTCGGCATATAAATGTAGGCCGATCTCGGGATTTTGCAAAAGCTCATTTTTTAAAGCCGTTTCCAGGGCAGACAAATCGGCCTGGGGCAGTTTGTTCAGGGTTATAGTCCCTTGCGCATCGACGCCCAGTTGCAAGGGCTGATCCTTAACATCCGCCGTCGTCTCGGCGGTTTTCGGCAAAGTTACATGCACCGATTGCGTAAGCAACGGTGCGGTTACCAGTAAAATAATCACCAACACCAACATCACATCGACCAGCGGCGTAACGTTAATCTCGCTCATCGCTTCATCGCTTTCCGATTGCGGTTTAAAAGCCATGGCTATTCCTTGCTATCCGTATTTAAGGCGATATGCAAAAAGCTGGCGACGAAGTTTTCCAAACCGGCGCGCTGATGCTTAACCCTGCGCAGAAAAAAGTTATACGCCAACACCGCAGGCACCGCGACTGCGATACCGATTGCGGTCGCAACCAACGCATCGCCGATAGGGCCTGCAACCACATCCAGGCTGGTCGAACCGCTGGCGGTAATTTCATGCATCGCATGCATAATGCCCAACACCGTCCCGAACAGCCCGACAAACGGCGAGGTACTGCCGATGCTGGCGAGCAGGGTCAGGCCGCTTTCCATCAGGTGTTGTTCCTTTTGCATTTGCACCAGTAGCGAGTGTTCCAACAAGTCGGCTGGAGAACCAATATATTTAAGGCGTTGACCGCCGGAGTTGCTGCTTTCATTCAGCCAGGCAAAACCCTGCTGAGCGATGCGAGCCTGCGGGCCTATCGCAGCATCTGCAGGCAGCGATTTAGCTCCTGCAAAGTCGGATGCATCCCAGAACGCGACGTTAAAACGCCGGTTACGATAGCTGTTATTGGAGAATTCCCAAAGTTTGAAAAGAATCACCGTCCAGGTAGCTACCGAGAAAGCCAACAGAGTGTACAAAGTGCCGTCGATAATAACTTCCGGCGTAATATGGTAGGGCATTAAGGTCTCCTTTTTTAGTTATTCAAAATAAAATTAATCGGTACGATTACAGTGCTGGCTACCGGCGTCTCGCCCCGTTTGGCGGGAATAAACTTCCATTTCTCGACCGCTTCGATAGCGGCTTCGTCCAGCGATTCATAACCGCTGCTGCGTTGCACGGTGACTTCCTCGCTATCGCCTTCCACGGATACTTTCACTAACAGCCGCACAGTACCCTCCCAACCTCGGCTGGTGGCAATACCGGGATATTTCGGTTTGGGATTGGAGCCGTAATTGGCGTTGAAATTCGCTTCGGTAAAAGGTGCGGTATCAGTCGTCGTCTTGCTTGGCGCATTAGCGGCAACACTCGGCGTTACCGGAGCCGGGGCGGATTCGACGGTCGACGGCGCAGGCAGCGCTGCATCGGCCATAGCCAGCGGTTTTGGCAGTTCCACCTGTTTGCGGACTACCGGCTTATTTTTTTTAACCGGTTTTTTAACCGGCGGTTTTTTCGGCTCCTCCGGCTTAGCTTGCGCAACCGGCGCAGCGGCAGCCTGTTGACTTGGCGCAGCCACCAACGACACTTCCATCGTCATCGGTTGGGCCTTGGTAACGGGGGCGCTAGGTTGCACCATCCAGATAGCCGCCCATAGATGCAGTAACAGCACTAACGTTAACAACAATCCGCGCATTGAATACGGATTTGCTTGACCTATCGGCGCTTTAAACAATGAAGATATTTTGTGCGCAGGCGGCATTACAGTGCCGGCCAAAGGCGTTAACGCCTGGACGGTCAGGCCGCCTTTGGGGCTTTTAAATAAATACATAGGGAATATCGTCTTCCTGGTTAAAGCGCATGTTCGGGAAGACGGCTTAACAGCGCCATCAACCGCTCAAGTTTTTCATCGACTTTAGCCATATAGTCCTTAAGTTGAACCAGTTCGCCTTGAAGATCCTGAGCGTTTTCATGAACATGCTGAAAATGCACCTGAAAATACCGGGGTAAAGGAAATAAATCGATTAAATCGTCATCCTTGTTAATACTGCGATTTCTAGGCGTATTTGTCGGTGTTTTTGTGTCTTTAGCTTCTTGCACTAGTTTTAATGTTTTCATGTCTCCTTCCTTTTTTCGTTAGTTTATTTTTGCGTCAGTCTTTAATCTTGGTGATAAAGACAAAATAAGCGGCATAAGTCCTCACCTGGACTAAACGGAGCAGCCTTCATCATGAATACGTTAAAAAAAACCATCCTTGGAATAAATTTCGTCATACCTGAGCAATTAATGAGGAAGACAACAAAGCACAAAACTCTCAATGACCACTTTCTCATCGGAGAAACAACAAATTTTGAGCTTCTACTATAAGACGTTTCAGGCGCAAGAAATCCTCATCTCCACGATAAAAAAAATTAAATAAACCGTGTTGCCTTGTTCTCATACGCGATATTTAGCCTTAAATGACCGCAGATTTGGGCTATCTACAGGATCTTTTGTAACCCCGTCAAATCACATGTTTGATGGTATAAGTCGAATAGGGCGTGCCGTGCGCGCCAAGATAGCAAAAATATAGATATATCCACACCGCGAAAAGGCGCGCACGGCACGTATCTGTAAAACAGATAGTATTATCTAATAATACTGTTTGTTATATATAACAGCCTTATTTACTATAGATCACACATTAATAGGTCTAGCCACTGCCTCCTCATAAAAGCGTTCTGGTTTTAAATGAAGATCTTATTGATGTGTAAATGCCTGAGTTTTGAGTTTTAGAAATAATCAAAGCCGCCTGACCAGCGGCTTTTTTTTGCATATCTAATTAGCAAAGTATGGATAGCTGTCTAGCGTGAGATTGTGATACTGTCAAAAGCATAATAACTGCACGATGATTTGATAGAAGCGCAATACTTATGCTAGACAGCTATCCGTATTTTTTAATTTATCGGCTATCGTAACGATAAGAGGTTGTTTTTCATATCTGTAAAACAGATGAGATTATCTAATAATATTGCTTGTTAAATATAACAGCCTTATTTACTATAGATCACACATTAATAGGATTAGCCACTGCCTCCTCATAAAAGCGTTCTGGTTTTAAATGAAGATCTTATTGATGTGTAAATACTTGAGTTTTGAGTTTTAGAAATAATTAAAGCCGCCTGACCAGCGGCTTTTTTTTGCTCATATCATTAACAAACATGAATAGCCGTCCCGCTAATTCCCAAGTTTCAAGCGTGGAAATTCGATTGCGACACATCACCACAACTTCAACAACATCCCACCATAAACCGTCGCCCCTGCCTGGTTAAACGAGAACATAGCGGGCGTTGTATTATTGGTTAGATTTTCACCGCGCACATATAAATCAAGTTTCGGTGTCATTTGATAATTCGCATGAATATTGATGCGGAAGCTGTCATTAATGTTCGATGTATTGGCCATATCGTTTTTAGACTGACTTTGATAAACGCCTTCCGTCCATAAAGTCAGAGGCAAATCGGCTGAACGCCATTCCCCCCAGACTCTCGAAATATGCCGGGGTCGAAACGGTATATCCCGATTATTCAATAAATTTTGCGTATCTGTATAGGTATAAGCAACGCCGCCGCGCCATTGTTTGTTAATAGTAATGTCACTGCCGGTTTCCATGCCCGCGATAACGGCGTTGGCAATATTCGATAAACAAACACTGCCACAAGGCGGTTTTACGTTATACGATAAGGCTATCAAATCGGTATAGCGCGTGTAAAACCCTGTTGCATTCAATTTGACGGCGGATAACGCTTGCCATTCAATCCCCAAATCCCCCCCGATATTACGTTCGGGTTTTAAATTCAAATCGCCAGTCATTGGAAATAACAATTCGGAATAACTTGGAATACGAAAACCATTACCCGCATTGCTGGTCAATTTTAACCTCGGCAATAATTGCCATGCCGTTCCGAGATGCAGCAATACTTGATTATTGTAGCGTTCATAACCCTCATAACGCACGCCGACATCGCCGCTAAAAATGCCGTAAGCAAAACGGTTATCTAAAAAACCGGCTTGCTGATGACGTTGCGTGGAAACCGTCACTCCGGTCGCTTTAGGCGGGGGGCCTCGATCTACGATAGGTGCGCTGCCGCTTTCATAACGTTCTTCCGCGCCCCAGACGATATGAAACGTATCATCGTTATCCTGCCAAAGCCGTTGATCATTTTCCCAACGCGCCAGGTAAAAATCTGTTTTTAAGCTCGGTGAGACAAGCGGTTGCGATACTATCAACGCATTTTTGCTATAGCCTAATTGCAAGCGCGTGATCCAATTTTCGCTGATTTTAGCTTTCAGCGTATTTTGCGCCAGCCAACCTTCATCGTTAAGAAACGCATTGTTATCATCGGCTTGTTGAATGATGCCGCCTCGAACGACAGGTATATCGGTATTATTATGGGAATGGCGATACAGCATTGAAGCTTCCCAGATAATATCCTTGCTTATATCAACGCCTGCTTTCATCATCACTTGCGTACTATGAAACGGGTCACGCTCTGAATTCCCATTGTCTTGTTGGGCTTGATAGGCGCCATCAAACGCTTCTGAGCGATTCGTGGTAATCGCTAATCGAGCATGTTCAGAGGCAAAATTGTTACGCAAGGTTTCCTTTAGAAAACCATAAGTACCGCCTTCGACGCGTAAATCCGCGCTATTATCCGTGGCGTTACGCGACGTCATCCGAATTGCACCGCCTAATGCCGCAAAAGGTCTTGATACAGGCGCAAAACCGCGCGTCACTTCCATTTCCGATAAGCCATCGGGAATGACGGCATTCAAGTTCATCGCATTCGGTACCGAATCAAGAAGAGGTATTCCATCTAACATCATTAATCCGCGTCCGCCGACACCACGCAGGTAAATCCGCCCGGTGCCTTGTGTGCCGGGTTTAGTGATAGCAATGCCGCGCTCACCAGTCAACACCTCGTCAATCGTTTGCTCATGAGCAAGGCCTAACTTTGTCTCATTATAAAGTTGGCTATTTTGACTGGAATAAGCTTCACTGATTTCGTCTAATTGTTGCGGTACGCTGACAATAGTCATCGGTGATAATGTTATTGCTGTTGCCTCTTTGGCAACCGATAAGGGCGAAACCGTAACAAGAACGCCCGTTGCGAGCAAATGCCATTTACTTTGTTTAGCTTGCTTGGACACAAAAAGCAAGAATCTTTCTGAACTTAAGCGCAATGAATTCATGAGTTCGTATCCTTTTTATTGTGTTTATAATAGCGTTTAAATGGTTGTACAGAAAATACTGTAATTCAATACTTACATCCCCGCCACAAAATAATAATGCCAGAAGACTTTTTAATGTTAAAAACCATATCGCTATTAACCGTATTGAGCCCGAAACCATCTATTTCCATGCGCCCGTAAAATAATGCGACATTTTATTTTTTTATGTTCGCTGGTTTTTTCAGTTTTCTTTGCAATCGCAACAGCAGACTCATCCATTCAAAATTTAGCCAATGCCAATATAAAACATCATACGTTAATCATCTATTCCGGGCATGACACGATGCCATCGCATGTGAAAGTTAAAGAAGGAGTATTGGCTAGATTAGAATCCACTCCCGCAAATGAGCAAGTGGAACTTTATGAGGAATATCTTGATGGCATCCGGCTAAATATTACTGAAGATTTCGATACGGCTTTTATAGCCCTGTGGAATAAAAAATATGCCGATCTAAAGCTGGATATGGTTGTAGCCGTAGGACCGGCTGCTGATAATTTTTTAAATAGACATCCAGAACTTTTCAGCCATGCACTTCGCTATGATATTAATACCTCGGGGCTTAATTTAAGTGATGAAAAATTAAAAAACAACCTGGTTAAAGTCGTCGATGTCGTGTTGCAGGTTTTACCAAAGACTGAGCATCTTATCGTTGTAATGGAAAAAAAAATAACCAACGGACGCCTTGCCGAACACATTAAAGCCATTGAACCCTCACTTTCAAAGAAAATCCCATTGGAAATTTGGAATGATTTTAGTTTCGACGAACTTTACAGCCGAGCGCAACAATTACCCGAACAATCCGCAATTGTCTATTTTCCTGTCGGCGTTGACCGTTTAGGCAATCGACAAATCCCTTTTAATGTCATCAAAAAATTAGCCCTGGTTTCTTCCGCTCCCATTTTTGTTCATGATGATACCTACCTGAATTTAGGCGTGGTCGGTGGTTATTTACGCAGCCTCAAACAAGAAGGCGACATGATTGGCCGCATAATGCTTGGACTTGACGCATCAAAAACAGATGACGAATACAATAGTCTTGTAAGAGGCTATTTTTTTGATGATAACGCGCTCAAACGTTGGCATATTTCCGATAAAAATTTGCCGCCCAACAGTACGATTATCAACCGCAAAGAATCGCGGTTTTATACTTATCGTTGGTATATTGCCGCCGTAGCGCTAGCCTTGCTTATTGAATCTATTTTAATTATCGTCTTAATACGCAGCCTGCGTCATAGCAAACACATGGAACTGGCTTTAGCGGAAGAACGGAATTTATTAGAAGTGCGCGTTGCGGAGAGGACTTATCAATTAACAGAACAAACCAGCGAACTGGAAGAATCGCGTATTTTGTTTCAAGATGCGGCATACGTGGCTAAGTTGGGCGTATTCAATTATGACTTAATCACCAACGAATTAAGCTGGGATGATTCGATGTTTGCAATTTACGGTATCGACCCGGCGACGTGCGTATCCGTGTATCAATCGTGGCGAAAAATCGCTTTATCCGAAGATGTTAGAAAAATAAAAAGCGCCTTGCAACAGGCCATTAACGAAAATACCGCTTTTGATGTGCGTTTTCGTATTTATCGTAACGCTGGGGAAATCGCGACCATTCATGCCTTGGGACAAATTTACCGTGACGCAAGGGGCAAACCTTTGCGCGTAGTCGGTATTAACCAGGACATTACCGATCGTGAAAAAGCCGAGGCGATTATTCACAATTTAGTGTACTGCGATCCTTTAACACAGCTGCCGAATCGACGCTTATTGGCTGAACGCTTACAACAAGGCATAAGCAGTCGACGCCGGGAAAATAAACAGCTTGCCGTTATGATGATGGATTTGGATGGCTTCAAAGTAGTTAACGATAATTTAGGGCACGCTGCGGGCGATGAATTATTGCAACAAGTTGCCCAACGAATCAGCGCTAGGCTGCGTGACTATGACACAGTGGCGCGCTTGGGCGGTGATGAGTTTGTGGTGTTACTGGAAGATATTCATAACCCGGATGATGCGGCGCGAGTGGCTAATGTGTTAATTGAGACCTTAGCACTGCCTTTTACATTAAGCCAACACGATAACGTACAAATCGGCACGAGCATTGGAATCAGCTTCTTTCCGCAACACGGCGAAGATGGCGATGAACTTATCAATAAAGCCGATAACGCGCTCTACAAAGCTAAAAATAATGGACGCGGTTGTTTTGCTTATTATTCCGAGGAGCTGTAAGGCAACGCGCAATAAATAAAATGTGTAACTATTCAGCGTATGCTAAAAATGATTAATGGAACACGGATGCCAAAAGTAGGCGCCTCTAGGCGACACTGATTAAAAGCACAGAATATTTTAAAAAATCCGTGTAAATCCGTCCTATCCGCGTTCCATTTCTATAGTTACTAAAATGTAAGTATTCCGCCTTCTTAGCGCCATACTGTTGCCTTAACCATTAAACAGTTCGTTTAGAATTTTATGGCTAAAGCATCCTATTGAAAAATATATCGTTACGCCAAGACCTTCCAGGTTTTAAAAACCTGGAAGGTCTAAGGAATGAAAATTAAATCACGTGGACAGCTGATAAGCTATACCAAAAAGTGTTAAAAGACTTTTGAACCAACTTATGTGAGCCAACGCAATTCGGGAGTACGAAGCGCAAGGAGCCCCCCAAAATGGCAAACCCGATAAACAGTAGATGAAGAATAAAAACGAAGTCGCTTAAGAGTCTGTTGGTTGCGGGTGAATTTGCGAACCCCTGCTTGGTGATTTAGTTGTAGTTCATACGCCACTTAATCAACGTTCCGAAATACGCATTTGCCCATGATTTTGCACTATATTGAATTGTTGCAACACATTCATCCCCAATAAGGGCTCGCTTAAATTTGGCACTACCACGGCTGCAACATCTTCAATTAGAAAAGAACCAAGCTTGAGTTTTTGAATAGTACCCGTACACACGTTAGCCAGGCCATTGGCAGTGCTCATCTTCACTTGCTGGTTACAATCAATTTCAGCGGCACGCGCGACTGAACTCGGCAATGAAACAACCGACGCGCCCGTATCAATAACAAAAGTCAGTGCAGTATTGTTTACCTCGCCCTCTAAAAAATAATGCCCACTAGAACCTTGATCAATCACAAGGGTTTTCTTTTCCCTTTTAGCCGGTTGTGTCGTTTTAATTTCCATCAATGAAGAAGTAGTTTGTGCATTTTCCGCACATGCTGACTTTTGGTACTTCATCTCACCTTGTTGATTTCTGCATTTATAAACCATTTCGCCAGAAGCATTGATGCTGAGGGTAGTTAAGGCGACTACAGATAACAACAGCATGGTATTTTTGGTCATAAACTTAAATCTCTGTAAGATAGCGGCGCATGATTTTTTTGAACGGATTACACCCCCCTTAGTCATGAAACAAAGGACAGGTCTCAAGGCGTTTTTCGCGTCAAGTTACGATGGCGCCAATCACTTGCATTGTTACCGATCGGTTAGGACGGTATAGACAACATAGACTACATAGATAACGGTTAAAATATAAATTATTACTGACATGCTTGTTTACCACTCTAAATTGATCTTTGTTATTATCTTGTCTAAGCGCCAGCTTTACTGAGCTTTTAGACAATCCGTACAGCTTTATTGAGAATATACCAAAAACAGCCTAGATGCTATCGGCATCGAAAACAAACGGCGGCAACGGACAATGCAGGGTTGCGCATATAGCCCTGAGCAGCTCCGCTTCATGAGGAGTGACTTTGCCGTCATCGGAAATTGTCAGCACCAGTGCGGAGACCAGAGCCTGTTTATCTAACATCCGCAGACCGTCTAACTGATTCAAGGCTGCATCTGTAGCAGATACCCAATCCCCTGGCGGCGCATAGTCCGGCCATTGTTTTGTATCAAGCAGCATTTTTATACGCTGCTCATGCCGTCCAAGGCATTCCATACCTTTTTGATAAGCTGTATTGGTTTTTTCACAACCTTGTTTTACCACTACGGAAAATAACGCACCGACCGCTTCGGGCAACTGGGTCAAACGGAGATTTCCGTGCCTGTGTTGCGGATGAGCCGCGTCATTCAAATGGGTCTTTAAAACACGGCTTAAGGCAAATTCGAAGGTATCGACAATACCGTCAACCTCAATCAATTGCTGTACCAAAGCCGTTATGCGCTCAAGTTGCTCCAGCGGTCGGTTTTTAATCTGGGGAAAAGCGATTTGCAATAAGGGCAGACGAAACGCTGTGTCCAACGTTTGTATCTCCAGCTGCAAGGTTTCGGCAGTCATCACCGTCGTGTTTCCCAATTGTTGGGCAATAAGGTCTAACTGAGTTCGACGCACAGCTTCGTTTGCATCAAGCAGCAAGGCCAAGACCAGCGGCAAAACGTCATCGCCGGAATGGGCGGCGCAATAAAGGTTTTCAGGTATCGATTGGCGCAGACTTGACGCAAGTTGTATATGTCCCTCCTCCGGCATACCTACCGCTTCGGTTATCGCATCCGGGGTAAGGGTAAAATGTTGCGGCGCAAAACCGGCAGTCGCTAAACTTTCATCGGCGATTTCCGAACCGCTTTGCGATTGCTCAGGCATTAACTCAGCAAGCCGGTCTATTTCAGACGCGTCAAAATTCGGCTCCAACGCTTTGATGCGCAAAAGCAACGGCGGATGTGTCGCCAGCAAGGAGCCAAATGACGCCCCGGTCGCAAACAGCATGTGACTGACTTCATCGGTATCCACTGTTTGCAGCTCGGAGCCTTGCCCAGCTGCGGCTATTTTTTTTAACGCACCCGCAATGCCGAGTGTCTGACGGGTAAATTGTACGGCTGAAGCATCGGCCAGGAATTCACGTTGCCGGGATACCGCCGCTTTGATCAGTTGGCCGAAAAAAACGCCGATATATCCGATCAAAAACAGTCCTAAGCCGGCCAGGTAAATCGCCCCGGCGCCGTCACGCCGGGAACTGTCGGAACGGATATTGCCGTAACGCGCGCTGTTCAACACCGCCCGGCCGATCAGGCCGATCACCAGAATGCCGAACAGAAAACCCATCAGCCGCGTGTTCAGGCGCATATCGCCGTTCAGGATATGACTGAATTCATGGCCGATGACACCTTGCAGTTCGTCCCTGCTCAGCATTTCCAGCGTACCGCGAGTGACGGTCACCGCCGCATCGCCGGTGGTAAATCCTGCCGCGAAGGCGTTAATGCCTGACTCCTGTTCCAGTACGTAAACTTCCGGCATCGGAATGCCTGAGGCAATCGCCATTTCTTCAACGACGTTATACAAACGGCGGCGTAACGGCTCCTTAGTCCCTGCGGTAATCAGCGTGCCGCCAAGACTGCGAGCGACTTTTCCGCCGCCTGAGCTCAGTGACGCAATTTTATACAGGCTGGACAGGCTGATAAAACCGATAGTGCTCAGTGAAATAGCCGCCACCAACGACCGGTTTTCGATCAGCCAGTTGAAATCGGGAAGCGCCGCACCGCCCGCTTGATCATCCACATTAATGACCAGCGCCGTTATCACCAGGTTGACCGCCGCGACAATCGCAATCACGGCCAGTATAAACAGCAGGATCAAAAAACGGGTCTTGCGGCGGGCATCATCCTGGCTTTGAAAGAAATTCATCTGCTCCCCCAAAGTAGTTTTAAGTAAAAGACACTTTCGGCGCCTGCCGTTTTTCCGGGGCTTCTATTTCCAGGTGTTCGGCAGGATTAAAATTAAATAGGCCTGCCAGGATACTGTTGGGAAAGTTCTCCCGACCGTTGTTATAAGTCATAACCGCATCATTAAAAGCCTGACGGGCAAAAGCCACTTTATTTTCGGTAGAGGCCAACTCTTCCTGAAACTGCATCATATTTTGATTGGCTTTGAGATCGGGATAGGCTTCGGCCAAGGCGAACATTTTGCCGAGACTGCCCTGAAGCGCAGCCTCGGCGCCTGCCAGTTGCCGGATCGCTTCGGGATCGGAAGGATTGGCCCCGGCGGCTTTCAGTCCGGTTACCGCAGCATTCCGTGCGCCGATAACGGCATCCAGCGTCTCCTTCTCGTGCTTCATATAGCCTTTAACGGCTTCGACCAAGTTAGGTATCAGGTCGTAACGCCGGGTCAATTGCACGTCTATTTGGGAGAAGGCGTTTTTAACGCCGTTGCGTAAATTGACCAGCCGGTTGTAAATACTGATAAAAAACAACGCAACTATGATGATAAAACCGATTAACGCTAGCAGGATAGGCATGACGGCACTCCATGAAATAACAAGGTGTGTCCTAATCATACAAGAGCGATTACTATCTGTCTTTTGTTTTTACACTCGCCAAAACTTATGACTACCGATAAACGCCTAAAAATCATGTTGGCGATAATTATTGTCGCCGTTATCGTTGTTTTCAGCATTGATCCCATTGCCCAGGAACCGACTTACCATAACTTTGCCGATCAGCGTCGTATCTTCAGCATAGCCAACTTTTTCAATGTGCTGTCTAATTTACCGTTCGTCATTGTCGGCATCATGGGCATACGGCTGGTCGCATTGCACCAGACAACCGGGGGCTTGGCCGAATTGCGGTCCCTGTATTTGACATTCTTTATCGGGGTGTTTCTAACCGGTTTCGGTTCTGCGTATTACCACTACCAGCCCGGCAACCAGACCCTGCTGTGGGATAGATTGCCGATGACGATTGCCTTCATGGCCCTGTTCTGCGCCATTATCGGCGAGTATATTTCGACTCACCTGGCGCAAAAGTTATTTGTCCCGTTGCTGATAGCGGGCATTGCTTCAGTCGTCTACTGGTATGTGACGGAGCTTAACGGTCACGGCGATTTGCGCGCTTACGTGCTGGTGCAGTTTTTACCGATTTTGCTGATACCGCTGATCCTGTGGCTGTTTGACTCAACGCTGGATAACGACAAATATATTTGGGGCGTCATCGGCGCTTATACGCTATCGAAACTGATGGAACTGTTCGATGCCCGGCTTTATGACATATTAGGCTTGCTTAGCGGACACTCGCTAAAACACTTGGCAGCCGCGTTCGGAACGTTGATTTTTTATTGGGCATTGCGGGAGCGACATTAGTCTTCTTAAAAAAAATCCCTGACACTTTTTGTACGTAGAATTACCATGATGTTGTATCACTCATCCCTATCCTAATGAGGAAACCATGTTTATGTATCGCCATTTATTGTTCACTTGCCTTCTATTGCTGTCATTTGCGTGCAATGCTCAAAAAGTTAATATCACCTTATTACAACTTAACGATGTTTATGAAATGTCGCCGTTAAATGCCGGTAAAACGGGTGGCTTGGCGCGCGTGGCCAGCTTGCAAAAACAACTTAAATCGAAAAACAAGCATACCTTTGGCGTTTTGGCGGGTGATTTACTCAGCCCTTCGGCAATAGGCACCTCAAAGATTGATGGTGAACGCTTGGCGGGTAAGCAAATGATCGCTGTGTTCAATCATCTGCACTGGGATTACGCCACGTTTGGCAATCATGAGTTCGACGTAGGCAAACCGGCATTATTAAAACGGCTGGAAGAAACAAAAACGGTATTTTTTTCTTCTAATGTGCTGGACAGCGCTACGCATCAACCCTTTGCCAACAGCCAAGGCACTGTCACATTTACCGTGGACGGCGTTAAAATCGGCCTGGTAGGCATCACCATTCCGCATACCCCAGTTGATTTTGTCACTTTCTTAGACCCGCTGGCGGCTGCAGGCAAAGCAATACAAGAACTCAAACGGCAACAGGCTGATGTTATTGTGTTAGTGACCCATCAAGATTTAAGCAGTGATATTGAATTTGCCGAGAAATTGGATGGCGTTGATTTAATCATCGGCGGTCATGAGCATGAAAATGCATATCTAGTACGAGGGGCAAAGTTAGTGCCGGTAACAAAAGCCGATGCCAACGCCAAATCGGCTTTTGTTCATAACATCACGGTTGATAAACAAGCAGGCACTAAACACATAGCATCAAAGCTGGTATTTTTAGATGAGTCCGTAGCTTTGGATGTGGACACAACTGCGGTAGTCGATCAATGGCAACAACAGGCTTTTACGGCGTTTAAGCAACAAGGCTTTGACCCGGACAAGATCATTTGTCATACCCAAGAAGCCTTAGACGGCTTGGAAGCCAGCGTTAGAAATAAGAAAACCGCTTTAACCAACCTTATCGCCCAGGCGTTTTTACACGCTTATAAAAGTGCCGAGTTATCGCTATATAACAGTGGCGCGATTAGAATTGACGATGTGCTGCCGCCCGGCGCATTGACTGAATATGATGTCATTAAAATCATGCCGTTTGGCGATAGCATAAGCCTAGTGCAAATGTCCGGAGAATTATTGGAAAAAGCCCTTAACGCAGGTCTTGGCAATAAAGGCAAAGGCGGTTTTTTACAATATGCGAATGTCAGCAATGCCAACAAGCAATGGTTGGTTAATGACCAAGCCATAGACCCCAAACGAGACTATAAAGTGGCAATCAATAATTATCTTATTGAAAAGGGCGATACAGGGCTGGAATTTCTGGCTGAAAAGGACAATACCGCTTTAACGCGATTAAACGAGCCGCAATTTGATGCGAGAAAAGTGTTTATACAAGAGCTTACGGCAAATAATTGTGCAACGTCTTTGCCGAAATGAAGCGATGCGAAAAGAGATTTAAGCAGAGAAGCTATGATCCTCGCCTGGATTTTTCCGAGCGGAGATTTTTTTAGTCCTGTCGAGCCAAAAAATAATCGTTCACGCATGGAGATGGAATAACAAACTTACAGCATCAATAGTGTTGATTTAAGCCTGCTACAATCACCCCTTCAAATTCCCCACATGTAATCCGCATTCTTTTTTAGCGCCCGACTCCCACCACCAGCGCCCCGCTCTTTCGTGCTGGTTGGGCAGCACGGCGCGGGTGCAGGGCTCGCAGCCTATGCTGATGTAGCCTTGTTCGTGTAATTCGTTATAAGGCGCCTGATAGGCTTCAATATGGTCCCAGACTTGCGCCGAACTCCAGTTCAGCAAGGGATTGAATTTAACCAGCCGATGCTCCGCTGTAGAAAATGCCGTGTCTATTTGCACTTCGGGAACCGCTTGCCGGGTATCCAGGCTTTGATCTTTGCGCTGACCGGTAATCCAGGCATCGATATGAGCCAGTTTGCGCTTTAACGGCTCGACCTTGCGGATGCCGCAACATTCCTGATGTCCGTCTTGATAAAAACTGAACAGACCTTTGTTTTTGACAAAGCTGTCCAAGACATCACGGTCCGGCGTCAATAATTCAATATCGACTTGGTAATGCTTCCTGACTTTTTCTATAAAACGATAGGTTTCAGGATGCAATCGTCCGGTATCCAACGAGAACACCTGTATGTCTTTCCTGATAGCCACGGCCATATCGATCAATACCACGTCTTCTGCACCGCTGAAAGAGATGGCGATATTATCGAACAGCTCCAGCGCTTTTTTCAGGATGACGCGCGGATTTTTGCGGTCCAGCTCGGTTTGCAGTTGTTCTATATTGAAAGTTGTCATGATGTGTTTTTCCTTGTTGCTACGCCCCGCTCGGCCAAAACCGGCTTTTTTACTTGCCTCGCGCAGTCATTAAATTACGCTTGCAAAAAATACTGCTGCAAAAAATCGTCAAAAGGGATTTGATCTTTACTTTCGATTTCCTGCTGTTTGGCAAGAGATTCTGCGGCCATTTCAATGAACTGTTGCGTGTTGTCTTTATCCAGTTTATTGAGTTTGAAATACTGCTCGTGCTCGGCAGAGGTGTTTAATGCGAAACGGGCAAACGGCTGCCGAAGCGCCGTCATCTGCTCCAGCATTCGTGCCGATGCGGTTAAATCGGGATTTTCAACTAACAGCCGCTGTTTTGCCAAAGCGGAACTGTAAGGTTTATTCGCATCATCCCGATCAAGAATGGCACACACCGGCTTCATGGCATCAAGGATTTCAGCCGCCCAATCCTGCAACAGAACTTTTTGATTACCTTTATCAAGCTCCAGCCCCGGTTTTCTGCCGAAATTAGCAACCGCCAATTGATTAGCGTTGTTAACCTGGTGTTCCTGATCCGACGTTTTCGGGCTGTCTTGCAACAGACAGCTCAGCAGCAACGCCTCGATAAAACGGGCCTTATCTTCATCAATACCGATCGGGTTAAACAAATCCAGATCCAAAGAGCGCATTTCTATATAACGAACCCCGCGACGTTTAAGCGCCAAAGTGGGTTTTTCACCGGATTCGGTGATTTGTTTAGGACGGATAGTGCTGTAAAACTCGTTTTCAATCTGCAAAATATTGCTGTTCAACTGGCGATATTCGCTATCGACCCGAGTGCCGATTGTTTCATACTCGGGATATGGCGTGGAAATAGCCGCACTCAAGCTGCTGACATAGCCGTCTATCGAGTTGTAATCAATTTTCAGGTTAGCCTGGTTTTTACTCTTGTAACCGATGTCGCTCATACGCAACGAGGTCGCATAGGGATGATAAAGCGTGCCATTATCGAACGCTTCAAAGTGCGCCATCAATGCCGGACGGCTTTTGAAAAAGTTTTTACATATCGCCGGAGAGGCGCCGAATAAATACAGGATTAACCAGCCCATACGCTGGAAATTCCTGATTAAACCGAAATAGGCATCGGCTTTGAACGCTTCCAGGTTCAATTGGCTGTTTTCCTGTTGATGTAAAACCGGCCACAAAGCTTCAGGTACCGAATAATTAAAATGAATACCGGCAATCGATTGCATGGTCCTGCCGTAGCGATGCCATAAACCGTGCCGGTAAACATGCTTCATCCGGCCTATATTGGACGATCCGTATTCGGCGATGGGGATGCTCTCATCACCGTCAATACCGCAAGGCATACTCGCGCCCAACAGAATTTCATTATCCAGATGCTGATAAACAAATTGGTGTATGTTGCGCAAATAAGCCAGCGAATCTTTTACATCGACAAACGGCGGGGTAATCAATTCGATCAAGGCTTCCGAATAATCCGTGGTGATATACGGATGGGTCAACGCCGAACCTAATGCTTTGGGGTGCGGTGTTTGGGCAATGAACCCATCTTTGGATATACGCAGGCTTTCTTTCTCAATTCCTTTAAGTCCACCGCAAAGCAGTTGCTGTCGGCCGTTTTCAGTCAGTTGATCCAAACGTGTTGAACGCGCGTTATTCAAATTAGTCATAGAATGGGTACATGCCCTGTAGTCCTGTATAATCCGACTATTATAGAGGGTTTAATTGATTGAAGAAATATTATCGCGGAGATGAAATCGAAGGCTGGGGGATATGTCTTTTAAAACGGCTGTACTATGACTAAAATGCAGAAAATATGCAGCTAATATAAAAAAAAGCTATATTAATTACCATAATAAACCTACAACTACAATATTTCCGCATGTTAATTGAGTTCTCCATCAGCAACTATCGTTCTTTCCGCGAAAAACAGACCTTTTCTATGGTTGCCGCGCCCAGATTGAAAAAGGGCGATAATGTGTTTAAGCCTGCTGTTAAAGGTGAGAAACTTCCTGATTTGTTAAAGGTTACGGCTATTTATGGACCGAATGCTTCGGGCAAGAGTAATTTAATCAAAGCATTTGGTGTTGTGAGCGAAATTGCTAGGCGCCAACCCAGCGCACAATCCACACCGCTTCCTATTTTTCCATTCCGGTTTGACCAGCAGTTAGCCGATCAGCCCAGCCGTATTGAGTTGCACTTTGTTTATGCTGAGCAGCGTTATGAGTTTGGGCTGGCTTTAACCCAAGATCGCATCGTAGAGGAACGACTGCTTGTATTTCCGAAGGGGAAAGAAACGCTGTTGTACGAACGTCGCCACTTGCCTTCCGGCGACGAATATACCTTTGGACTTCAGCTTGAAGGAGGGAAAGATTTGCATGAACTCTGGAAAAAATCTACCGGGCCGCAGGTGCTGTTTCTTGTGCAGGCCGTAGCAAACAGTAGCGAAGAGCTGAAGCAATTAAGAGAGCCGCTGACATGGTTACAATCAGGATTCATGATCGTTTCTGGAAATATGGATGGTTGGGCAGATAGTAGTCAGGAGCTCGCAAGGGATATACCCGTTTTCGCCAAAGAGATTTCATCGTTTCTACAAGACGTGGATGTTCCTGTCACCAATATTCGTTTTGACCAAGCAGATTCTGTCTCGTCAGGCTTATTGCAAGCAATTAACTCGAAGCCAAAAAATAAAACGATATTGACGCATAGAACTGCGTTGGGTGAGGCCGAGTTTGATTTTCAGGAAGAATCGGAGGGCACCAAAAATCTGATCGGCTTTTGGCTACCTTGGAGTATTCATGAACAATCAAGTCTTGCCAAAAAAAACCGCACCCTAATAGTAGATGAACTGGACAGTAGCCTGCACCCCGAAATTGTTGCTTCTTTGGTAGCAAAACACATTAAATCAGATTCATCCTCACAACTCATCTTCACCACGCACGACACCCACTTGATGGATGCCAAACTGCTGCGCCGCGACCAATTCTGGCTGACCGAGCGCGACGCCAACGGCGCCACGCAATTACGCTCTATCCATGATTTTGAAGGACGCGAAAGCGAAGACCTGGAAAAACGCTATTACGAAGGCCGCTACCGCGGACTTCCTTTTGTGCGCAAGAGCTGAACATGGCGCGTGATTCTAATTCGTTCAAACGGCAAAAACCTAAGTTTAAACCCCAACCGACGGTCTTGGTCATTTGCGAAGACAGTAAGTCGGGAAAACGTTATTTGGAAGATGCCAGCCTGCATTTTCGGGTCAATGTCTTAGTGGAAATCACCCATTGCGGGAATACCGATCCAAAGGGCATCGTTACTGAAGCGATCAGCCGCCAAGGAAAATTCGATCATGTTTTTTGTGCAATAGACCGGGACACTCACGAAACCTTCGACGAAGCGCTGAACTTAGCCAAAAGTTCCAAAAAAGTCGAAGTCATTGCCTCTTACCCCTGTTTCGAGTTCTGGCTGTTGCTGCATTTTGGCTACAACCGCAAGCCTTACGCTACCGCTGGCAAGCACTCGGCGGCAGATTTACTGATCAAAGACTTGCGCACTCATCCCGGCCTGGAAAATTACGATAAAGGTAAAGTCCAGGGAATCTTTCAATTACTGGAAAATCGGTTTGCCGAGGCGCGGCGAATAGCGCCTAAAATTCTTGCTGACGCTAAAACAAATGGGGAAATGAATCCCAGCACCCGGCTACATGAACTATTCAATTTCTTTGAAAAACTGTCCACCCCCCAACAAGTCAGCCCTACTCATAAGCTCGTAAACTTTCTTACTACCTGAATCACTCACCTTACAAATAAACCATGGACTATACATTAGCGTTTAAAACCATCATCTTAGGCATTGTTGAAGGCCTGACCGAATTTTTGCCGATTTCCAGTACCGGACATTTAATCCTGGTTGGCGACTTGCTGAATTTTAACGATGACAAAGGCAAGTTATTTGAGATTGTTATTCAGGTTGGCGCTATCTTTGCCGTGTGCTGGGAATATCACGCCAAAATTTCCACCGTCATAATAGGTTTACCCACCCAGAAGTCGGCGCAAAAATTTGTCTTTAACCTGATGATTGCCTTCATGCCGCTAGCAATCCTCGGCTTACTGTTCGGCAAATATATTGATGCGGTATTATTCAAACCCATTCCGGTAGCTCTGGCATTTATCATTGGGGCTTTGGTGATTGTCTGGGCGGAACAACGGGAACATCAAATCCGCATCGTTGAAGTCGAAGATTTGAGCCCATTCGATGCATTAAAGCTCGGTATCGCCCAAGCTTTCGCGCTGATTCCGGGCACCTCCCGGTCAGGCGCGACTATCATCGGCGGTTTGTTGTTCGGACTATCACGCAAAGCGGCAACTGAGTTCTCGTTTTTTCTGGCAATTCCTACATTAATCGCCGCCAGCCTGTATAAACTGTATAAACACCGCGATTTATTAGACTTGGCAACCGATGCCCCCTATTTTGCGGCGGGACTGATTACCGCATTCCTCAGCGCGCTATTGGCCATCAAAGCGTTATTGCGTTATATCAGTCATCATGATTTCATTATTTTTGCCTGGTACCGCATCATTTTCGGCCTGATTGTTATTGCCACGTCATACAGCGGCTTGGTGCAATGGACTGTTGACGGCTGATACGAACAAAGCGCGGGTGACGCCAAGTAGCTGCATTTACAAATTAGATTGTCATTACCCTGCATATAGCTTTTATAATCGTAACAGCTCCCCTTTTTAAAGACTTGACAGCAGCCAAAGCCAGCTTTGGACTCCAGGAAATTTAGATATCGGAGTTCAAAGCTGGCTTTGAACCCTACTATTTTTTGTGATGCGTCAGCCAGGGTGAGTCGTTACTTATAATCTTAATATCCTCGAATAACCCTCAGGGAGATCGTCATGTTTGAATCAGCAGAGCTTGGACACAAAATAGACAAAGCCACTTACGATAGTGAAGTGCCTAAACTGCGCGAGGCGCTGCTGGAGGCACAGTTGGATTTGGCAAAATCGGCAAAATTCCCGGTGATTATTTTGATTGGCGGCCTGGATGGCGCAGGCAGGGGCGAAACCGTCAACTTGCTCAACGAATGGATGGACCCGCGTTATATCCAGACTCACGGCATGGGCGAGCCGTCCGATGAGGAACTCGATCGCCCGATGATGTGGCGATTCTGGCGTGAGCTTCCCCCCAAAGGCAAGATAGGCGTATTCTTAGGCTCCTGGTATACTTGGCCGATTCTCAATCGGGTGACCGGCCGCACCAAGGCGGCTGAACTTGACCAGAGCATGGAACGCGCTAAACGCCTGGAAAAAATGCTGACCGACGAAGGCGCGCTGATTCTCAAATTCTGGATGCATTTATCCAAAGACAAACAGGAAAAACGCCTGAAACTGCTTGAGAAAAACCCGAAAACCCGCTGGCGGGTGACTGACCGCGACTGGAAACACTTCAAGCAATACGACAAGTTTCGTATCGTGCATGAAAGCGTGATACGGCACACCAGCACGGCTGAGGCTCCGTGGACCATTGTCGAGGGCTACGACCCGAATTACCGCAGTTTGACCATAGGCAAGGTGATTCTCGACGCCATCTGCAAACGCCTGGATGAAGCCGATATAAAAACAGCGGAGGTCCATGCCCCCCTTCCGCTGCCCTCGATTGACCACCTTGATATTCTAAAGACGCTGGACCTGACCCAAAAAATCGACAAGAAAACATTTAAGACCGAACTGGAAAAATACCAGGGCAAGCTCGCTTTGCTAACCCGCGAAGACAAGTTTAAAGACCTCACCGTCATCGCCATGTTCGAAGGTAACGATGCTGCGGGTAAAGGCGGCGCAATTCGCCGCATCACTGGAGCCCTGGATGCACGCTGGTACAACATCATTCCGGTTGCAGCGCCTACCGAAGAAGAACGAGCCCAACCTTATTTATGGCGTTTTTGGCGGCACATTCCCAGACGCGGACGCGTAACGATTTTCGATCGTTCCTGGTATGGCCGGGTATTGGTCGAACGTGTTGAGGGTTTCTGCTCAAAAGTAGACTGGATGCGCGCTTACAGCGAGATCAACGATTTTGAAGCCCAGTTGGTGCGCCACAACATCGTGGTAGTCAAATTCTGGCTCGCCATCAGCAAGGAAGAACAGCTCCGGCGCTTCAACGAGCGCGAAAAAATCGGTTTTAAACGCTTCAAAATTACCGAAGAAGACTGGCGAAACCGTAATAAATGGGATGAGTATGAGCACGCAGTCTGCGATATGGTTGATCGCACCAGCACCGAAATTGCGCCGTGGACGCTGGTAGAAGCCAACGACAAGAACTTTGCTCGCATCAAGATCCTGAAAACCTTATGCAAGCAAATTGAAGCGGCAATGCAGAAAAAATAGTAGCTTCCAATTTAAAGCGGGACGATTTTACAGATAACATCCCTTGAAGGGATGTTATCTGTCCCGGTTTAAAGTTGGTAGTCGGCATAACTATACTGCGAGCGATCACGATTTGCGCTTTTTTGAATCCCCTCTCCCGAAGGGCATAACTATCTACACAACTTTTTTGTATCATAAATACAATGGATTGCAAGTTGACCTAGTTAGTTTCCCAGGGCTACCTCATTAAAAAACCTGAGCCAAAATATCAGTTAAGACCGAATCATCCCAGCCAGCCGCCTTACGCATACGTTTGATGGACACCCGTTTCTTTTGGACCTGTCGCATCATG
>SCPZ01000099.1 GCA_004299305.1 Methylobacter sp. | reverse complement strand
TTTTTGTTCGTCTGCAAGGCGTAAAAATGGGCGCATAGCAAGCTATGCAACCATTTTTACAACGCAGGAGACGGACAAAAAGACCAGTCAGGTGGGTATATTTTTCGCAGGAAATCGCCTTAACATCGTTTTTCACATTGATCCGCAGCTATACCGATTTCTTTCGTGTATGCTTATTTTGGTAAATTAGTCGCTCTTCAAATGCATGAGCTTAACTTCAACAACAGCCTTATCCGTCACTAACGCGCTGCAAGTACCCTGCCCCAAATCCATGTCCAACACATGCCATAATGAAGCCTGTCCGTAAGTAACAGGAACTCGTAAAAACTCGACCGGTTTTTCAGGGTTAATAACACATTGATTCAATCCTAGCGCGATGCCGCGTCCTGTAGCTTTGACGAAGGCTTCTTTACGTGTCCAAAAACGGTAAAATTCGGTTGTTTTTTGAGTGTCAGTCAGCTTATTCCAGTATTCGATCTCTTCCTCAGAAAAACATTTATCGACCAGCATAGCCAAACTGGCTCTAAATTTACAGACTTCTATATCCACCCCCAAGCGACAGTTTCGGCCAACCGCAATAACAACCGCGCTGGCCGAATGAGACAGGCTGAACACTATATCCGGCGTGTCGGCAAGATAAGGTTTGCCATGTTCGGCTTTTTTTATGTTTATCTTTTCCGGAGGTTCATTCAGGGTTTGGGCCAGCACGTTTCTTAAACGGCCATGCACTTCTACATAGCGTTTGCGTAACAAAACATTTTTTATTTTCTCGGCATGTGTTTGCTCGGCTGCACTGAGAATATGCCAGTAGTATTGATAATGGGCATCCTTGATGTCGATATTGCCATGCCATATTTGGATTGTGTCAATATTCATAATCTTGGCTTCATTGCCTGCAAAAAACGCTTTGGTGAATTAAAATTCCTCCCAACCGCCGCTATCAGAAGACTGTGGATCCAGTTTGACTACATGCCCGACTGAAATATGAGCCGTATTTTTTACCTTCTTAGTCGGCACTATAGAAAAAGAACTATCCACAACATCCGTATCGCCAGCCATTTTAAAATGCGTCACCCTTAGCGTCAGCTGTTGCGTCTGCTCTTCCAGCGATTCTGCTGCGGCTGAGGCTTGTTCTACCAAGCCGGCATTTTGCTGGGTTACATCGTCCATCTGGCATATAGCCATATTCACTTGTTCAATCCCGGAAGACTGCTCAACAGAAGCTGCGCTGATTTCGGTCATGATGGTCGTAACGCCATGAATGGAGTTAACAATGTCTTCCATGGTTAAACCGGCCTGCGTAACCAGTTTACTGCCGTCCTCAACCTTCTCAACCGAATCGCCAATCAGGTTTTTGATTTCTCCAGCGGCGGCGGCGGCACGTTGTGCGAGATTACGCACTTCACCAGCCACCACCGCAAAGCCTCGTCCCTGTTCCCCGGCACGAGCCGCTTCTACTGCGGCATTGAGCGCAAGAATATTGGTCTGGAAGGCAATGCTGTCTATGACTGAAATAATCTCGACAATCTTGCGTGATGATTCATTAATTCCTTCCATCATTTTCACTACTTGGTTGATTACTGCGACCCCCTTACCGGCAGTATCCGAGGCGCTAACAGCAAGCGTACTGGCATGTTTGGCATTTTCGGTATTTTGTTGCACCGTCGAGGTCAGTTTTTGCATACTGACAGTGGTTTGTTGCAAGCTGGCCGCTTGTTCTTCGGTTCGGTGCGACAAAGACGTGTTGCCGTGAGCGATTTCTTTAGCCGCACTGTGAATCGACTCTGCGACATGCTTAATTTGGCCAATAATATCATTGAGATCATCCACCGTGGAATTGGCATCATCCTTGAGTTGCCCAAAGGTGCCGGAGTAATAATTGACAATTTTCTCGGTCAAATCCCCATGAGACAAGGCATTGAATACCCGCACCGCTTCATTGAGACCACTCTCACTGGTTTGCATAAGCTGATTAATCGATTCACTCAACTCACGATAAAAACCTACCTTGCCCTGCATGTTTATACGTTGAGTGAAGTCGCCCATCACCGCAGCAACTAAAATAACGGCCACTTCTTTTTCCACCATGACCTCAGCAGTACGATCCAACCACTCCGCCACCGAGCCCATGCGCTTGTTTTGAAAACTAATAACCGGATTGACAGTGACCACCATATAACGGTCACCCCAGTTGAGACTGATAGCGCTTAAGCTGTCGGTAGATTCGGCAAGTAGCTTAGCCTGATGCGATGGAATCTTATGAAAATTATCAATATTGGTTCCAATCAGATTTGCCGCAGAAAAATTCGGCAGTTGCTTGCGAATGTCGGCTTCGGCTTTGCCGAACATATTAATTACCGATTTATTAACGTAAATAATATTGCGTTCATTGTCGGCAATCATCACGCCGGTACTGACATTATCCAAGGCAATTTTTATGCGCAGGTATTCGTCGGCAATACGTTTAGCGTCTGCGATGTCAAATCCCAGCTTGATCTGCATAGCTTTAAGCGCCGCCATCACCTTACCAACCTCGTCCCTCCCTTTTATTTCAATTGTATTATGATAATTACCCTGGGCAATTTGACGGAAATGACTGATAGCCGTATTAAGCGGAGGTACGATGGAGCGCAGCAGGGAAAAACTCAAGCACAGCGCCAATAAAATACCCAAGGCGATCAAGATGCCGGCGATTTCGCGGGTGCTGTAATAACGTGACTGACTTGCCTCTAATTCCTGCCAGGTGTCGTCGACCTGCAATTGCAATAATTTCTGAATCCCCTCGCCGACCGGCTCGTAAAGGGGGGCGAACTTATCCTCGATAATCTTATTGGCAAGCGCGGTATCATTGCTGCGTAATGCCGAAACAGCCGACTGCAAGCCTTCCATTACAAAACGATTCCTGTCGACTGTAACTTGATCCGCCAGCTTTTTTTCATCAGGACCCAGAGAGTTTGCAATATACGCATCCCAGATCTCGTTGATAGTTGCGATGTTTTGTCCCACTTCGGCAAGATTTTTCTGGATCAACTCGGGAGTGGGATTGAACAGACAGGCGGTAATACGCAACTGGTTAGTCAGCAGCAGCTTTTGAACCTGGAAAATCCGATTAGAGGACAGCATGTGATGATTATGAACGGTGCGTAAACCCTCGCTGTCCTTGCTCATGCCGAGAATTCCCAGAGCACCGATAACCAGCAGTAGGACTGACATGATAGCGATGACCATCAATAGACGGGCTTTAATGCTGATGTTTTTTAATGACGGAAATCTCCCGAACAAGGTTTTTTTAACGATTTTCCCGTCCTGGATTTTTAAATTATCCGCCTTACCTTCACGAAACTTTCGGTAGGCATCAACAGCTTCTGCAACTTGTTTTGCGCTGGGTTTACTGCGTTCCGACATATAGCCGACCAACTGATCGTTTTCATAATAAGGTGTGATGTTGGCTAACACCCAGTAAAAATCGCCGTTTTTACAGCGATTTTTGACCACCCCAGTCCAGGGGCGATCCGCTTTCAGCGATTTCCACAAATCCTCGAACGCTTCGACCGGCATGTCTGGATGGCGTATTATGTTATGTGATGCACCGATCAACTCTTCCTTGGTAAACCCGCTGATTTGGATAAAATCATCACCCGCATAAGTAATGATCCCCTTCAGGTCGGTCTTGGTAACAATGGAATCAGTCTCTGTAAGAGCGTGTTCAACATTGGTGATCGGCATGTTAATTTTCATGAAGTGTTTTTTCTTTGGAAATGGAACAAATAATGTAACTACTCCCCCTTTTTAACCGCAAAGCCGATTCTTACTGTCCAAAACCAGCTTTGGACTCCAGAAAAATGTGCTATAGGAGTTCAAAGCTGGCTTTGAACATGACAGGAGCCAGCATTAGCATAGGGTGAGTAGTTACCAAATAATTTAAAAATTTTGCACGGAACTGAGTTTGAAACGCTGTATATCAGTTTAAAGCATAAAACCACAAAGAACACCAAGTTCACAAAAATCGTAAACCTGGTGTTCTTTGTGGTTTATAAATTGATCAATCTCGTTAGGTAACCCGCAAAAATAAACCACCACATTCTACAATCTTAACTACTCAGCATGGCTAATTTATAATGGCACACGGATGACACTGATTGGACGAATTTAAACGGATTTTTAACAACTCTAATGACTTAGAGTTTTATCAGTGATTATCTGTCTAATCCGCATCATCCGTGTGCTATTTTTTATCTGCTGAAGTTACGTATTTTATTTATTGCGAGTTGCCTTAAATTTTCGTTGGTTCCCAAGCTTAAAAGAGATTTGGAGCCAGTATCTGTGGCAGCTCAATAGTTACCCTCTTTGTCATCAGGTTTATTCAATTGCGCAACCGCTTCAGCCAGCTCAGAAAGAATATTGAGTTGTTCTGTTGTCAGGTTATCGCTGCTCTTTAAATCCCTGATGTGGTTGTTAATGCCAACTAGAAGTCCAGCTTGCTGATCGCGGCGGCTGCGTAGTTTGGCAACCATATCGTCAAACGCTCGCGCTAATTCATGCAATTGATCGTTTGCCCTTAACGCGTTAAGTTCATCCAGATTACCGTTACCCACCTGTTCGCATAGAGTTTCAAATCTATGCAAGGGGCCAACGATTTTGTGCGAGGCATACAACACAGCAACCACGGCAACGGCTCCGGCCACCAAAATCGAAACCGCGTTGCCGATCAGAATCGACAGTCCCAGTCGTTCCGATGCTTTGTCAATATTGGCATGTGGCGATAGTGACCAAGCCCGTAGTTCATCGCCGGTAATCCAATAAATCAGCAGCGCAGAACACAGGCCGGACAGCAGGATGATGGCTAAGATACCGAGAATGAAGCGGCCCTGAAAACCCTTTTTGATAAAAACGCTACGCCGTTTGAGCAAATTATTATTCATTGCTTCGTACCTTGATTGGGATTGTGACAGATTAAACACAGTTCGCCGTCACTATTGTTTCGGCGAAGTAAAAAGCTTTTATGCAAGCGTTCGGCATTCAGCATTCTATCCATCATGCTGCAACTGGCCTGCGGCTTATCGCTATCCAGACTGCCATGGGTGTAGTGGCAAGTCAAACAGATGATCTCGTTATCTTGGTTTAAGGGTAAGTCTGCCGGTACCGGAAAGTCGACATTCACACCGACTTTATGAACCACATTGGGATCGTGACAGGATGAACACATGGTCACGCCATTTTGGCTGAAGCGGCTCAGATCAACCGGCAGATTTTTGCTTATCAGGATATTGTCGTCCTTTAATTTCGGTATGTCGCTGTGGCAGATAACACAGGTGGCTGGACCGTCTTGTTTGGATACCACATGTGGGTTATCGGCGGCTTGCGCGGTCAGCATAAACGACAGCATTAAGCCGCTGCCGACGGATAATAAAAATCTAAGAAGTTTGTTCATATTAAAAAGACATGACTAGTTGGGCTATGCCCAATTTTTTGCTGAAGTAACGCTCCGCTATTTCGGTACCCAATGAGTCGTTGTATTCGAACTTGATGCGCAAATGCTCGCTGAATTGATAATTAAGTCCCAAACTTAACATCGATATATTGTTGACGGCCACTGTACTGCGATCGAAATCCAAACCCAGTCTTTGCGAGGGCTGCCAACGGCCATAGCGGGCAAAGGCTCGTAGCGGGTAGTTGATGAATCTTTCCAAATCGGCTATCAACGTCGCGTGATAGCCCAGTTGACGGCTTCTGCCAAAAGGGGTGTCGGTCGTAGTGAGCGCGATGTTGCCGTCGGCATCCAGAAAATCGTCTTGATGCGCTTGTAACAACATTAATTCGTTCTGCAAGCGCAACATACCGTAGCCGATGCTCAAATCGGCGCCGTAAACGGTGTTCCTGATGTTGTTACTGCCATTCAGTTCGCTAAGATGGGATACTCCGAATTCGATACCTTCCTGGATAGCGTCCGGCTTGTTATGGTGAACCGTATAAGCGTTTTGTCCCAACGACATGCCCAATCGACCGCCGATGGCATGACCATCATTGGCATATATCGCATCGGTCCAGAATACCGAATAGTTGAACATATTCCATGAACCGTATGAACGCAGGCCATCGGCGTTGTAACCACCCAGCTGCATTCTGGACGTGGTGAGCGGCGCGGTAATAGTTACCCGGTCTTTGTTGGCGAAGTTTTGGTAATCGGTGCCGAACGGTAAGTCGAAACGACCGACCTGAATGTGCAATCCCTGATTATTGAAAATACGTCCACGGGGAGGAATGCGGTCGCTGAATAAATGGTAATCGACCAACGCAGCGGCAAAACCGGCGCTACCTCCGCCCAGACCACCCGGACCGCTGCCGCCGCAGTAGATATGGGCGGGCGCGTCAGAACCGGCTCCCGATGAATCGCCGCACAGCACCAGCGCCGTGCTGGCGCCGAAATGTTCGTCGTGAGCATAATCGAGATCCAGCTCTACGGAACCGACACTAAAGGTTTGGTCGGTGGGATTGCCGGTTTTTGCGTTGATATCGAAAAAGCCGCTGATATTTAAGCCATTCGCTTCTGCGGTCGCTTTCAGTTCATCGACTTTTTTAGTCAAATCCTTCAGTTTGCCGCTAACTGTTGCATCGTTACCGCTGCTTGCGACTGTTTTTGCGGCGGCATCGACAACGGGTTTGGGCTGGGGCGTGTCTGACTCTGCCACGGCGTTTTTAGTTTGCCTGGCTGGTTCTTCCACAGCAACCTGCTTTACCTGATTCCCTTGCTCCAATTGCTTGATGCGCGCTTCAAGCTGTTCGATTTTCCGGTCTTTTTCCTTCAGTAGGCTGGCAACAATTTCACGAATATGCTCGTCATCGTTAGTTTTGGCATTAACAGCGGGGACTAAAGCAAAACAAAGAACTAAGAAGCAAAAGAAACCCGATCTATTTTCTTGTATACGGCTCATAGTATTTTGTGATAATCAAGTTTAAACAAAATTGTTAGTAACTATTCAGCGTATGCTAAAAATGATTAATGGAACACGGATTAAACGGATAATCACCGATTAAAAACCCAGAATATTTTGAAAAAAAATCTGCGTAAATCCGTCCTATCCGTGTCGCCTAGAGGCGCCTACTTTTGGCATCCGTGTTCTATTTCTTTTTTCGCTGAATAGTTACAATTGTTATTCCTAAAAATAACGCTATGAAAGCAGGATTAAACCGGCTTAGACCCGTAGCGCACCTTACCGCCTGCATTAGGGCTGATCATGCAGAACCGATACGTGACCCCCCCGCAATCGTTGCCGAAATGAGGAAAAACACAGCCAAATTAACGATTATCCACTTTAAAGAACGCCATAACTTGTTGCAGTTGCATGGCTTGGCCGCTCAGTTCTTCCGCTGTCGCGGCAAGCTCTTCCGACCCCGATGCATTTTGTTGGGCTGCCTTATCCAGTTGATTAACCGCCTCGCTGATCTGGCCTATACCTTGCGCCTGCTCTTCTGAAGAGGCGGTAATTTCTTCGACCAAGTCTGCGGTTTTCTGGATATTAGGCACCATTTTTTCCAACAGGATACCGGCGTCTTCGGCAATCTTGACGCTGTTTTTAGCCAGGCTATTGATTTCTTGCGCGGTTACCCGGCTGTTTTCCGCCAGCTTCCTGACTTCGGCGGCAACGACGGTAAAACCTTTGCCGTGCTCACCGGCACGCGCCGCTTCAATCGCAGCATTAAGCGATAACAAATTGGTTTTATAAGCAATATCTTCAATTAAACCGATTTTATCGGCGATTTCCTTCATCGCCTCTACGGTACGTTTTACTGCTATGCCGCCATTCGTGGCTTCTTCCGCTGCGGTCGTCGCCATATTGTTGGTTAGTTTGGCATTATCGGCATTTTGTTTGACTGAGGAACTCAACTCTTCGATGGATGCCGTGGTTTGTTCAACACCCGAGGCTTGTTCGGTCGCACTTTGACTAATGGCCTGGGCGGTTGCGCTGATTTCCTGCGAGGCGCTGCCCAATGCATCGGAATTGGTTCGAACTTGCTGCACAACGCTGTTGAGCTGGTCACGCATTGTTTTCAGCGCATTAGCCAAGACGCCGATCTCGTCTTTCTGGTCAATATCAATCCGTGCAGTAAGATCGCCTTCAGATAACAACTCGGCAAATTTAACGCCTAAAATAATCGGCTTGGTAATCATAGAGGCTAAAAACAACGCAATAATAACGCCCAGCACTATCGAAATAATGATGGTGCCGATAATGATACTGTTAGCTTCACTGACCAGTTGATCGGCTTCGGTGCGCGCAGAACCTAACTGGGCATAGCCGGCGGCCTCGGCATCTTGCGCTTGTTTGATAACGTTACTGCCAAGGCTCGCCATATCCTTCAAAATAATCTTTAGTTTATCGTCGTTTTCTATCCAGCTTTTGGCCGACTGGTTATAATCTCGCGTTGCATTGCGAGCCTCTACAACCAATTTGGTTGCTTCATCGCTCAATTCGAATTTTTGCAAATCGTCATATAAGGCCATTAACTCCGGCAATAAAACTTGCATGTTCTTCCATGACTCACGGTTTTTGTAATTAACTTCTTCCTTTTCCTCGCGCATGATTTGCATCGCTTTAACGGAGATGTTGGTCGCGACGATATAACGCTGGACATACTGATCAAGCTCCTGACCGCTAACACCTTTCTTCATCGCTTCGGTGTAGAGGGTGACTTGTCTTTTTAGAAAGTTGTCGGCCGCCTTGGCTACAGTCTCGCCCTTTTCCACCATGTCTGCTACGGCTTGCTTGTTGGCCTTCAAGGCTGCTACACCGGCCCTGTATTTCTCGGCGTACTGGGCCGCCCCTTCTCTTGCGGTTTTCGATTGCCCCAATAACTCGGTGTTTTTGTATTGCTTCGCCACGACATCCACTTTGTCCAGGTAGCTGTTTAATTCCTTGAGATCCTGTTCGGCGCGCTGCTGCACTTCGTCTTTTTCTTCCAGCAGGTAATTTTTTTCTTCCATGATGGTCGATAGCGCCATACGTTCGACCCCGGTTGCGTATTCAACCGCTTTAGCATTGTTGTCGGTAATTCCGAATAGCGAGCCCGATACTTTGCCTATGTAAAGTTTTGACAACATGCCGAATCCGCAGGTAATCAATACCAACATAAAGGCACCGGTTAATATCTTGGTTTTTATACTTAAGTCTTTTACGTTCATAAAGAATGAGCCTTTTGTGAGTTATTAGTTTAGTGCAGCGAAGCTGGTTTCTTTGCCTGCATTACCGCCTTCGTAATCAGCAACCTGTTTGAGCTGGGATAATTCTTTTATCGAAAGTACGCGATTGATATTCAGCAAAATAATAAACTCGTCCCCCACTCGCCCCATCGACTGAATAAAATCGGTTCGAATATCGGCTCCAAAATCGGGAGGCGGCATAATATTCACTTCGGGAATTTCCAGGATTTCATCAACGGCATCGACCAACATTCCCAATAACTGGCCGTCATCGTTGTATTCAACCTGCACTAAGACAATACAGCTGCGTTTGGTTATTTCACTGCTTTGCCTTCCTAGGCGCGCCGACAAATCGATGACAGGCACCACATTACCGCGCAAGTTAATAACGCCACGGATATAATCGGGCGTCATCGGCACGTCGGTAATGGTGTTAAGCTCGATAATTTCCTTGACGTCTAAAATACTGATCGCCAGATTCTCATTGCCAGCCTGAAAAGTAAGGTACTGGCGTAATTGATCATGAGCTATTAACTCGGTTTTGTGCTCTTTTTTATGTATTAATTGGTCCATATTCATCCTACCTGTCAAAATCGTTCAAAATCATGCTCATTAAATTCAGGTTTGCCCCCTCCCGCTTTACCGGGTAGCGCTGGCCTGGAAGTTATTGTCGTAGACCCGACCGGAGTAAAATGAGGGGCGGTTTTTTTGCCGGTTTTTCTGTTTCCGCCTATAGGTTTGTTAGACGGGGTAAACGCTTGTCCCATACGACTTTGGTTGGCATCAATTTTAAAGAACGACATCACCTGTTGCAGTTGCATGGCTTGACCGCTCAGTTCTTCTGCCGTGGCGGCAAGCTCCTCCGACCCCGATGCATTTTGTTGCGCCGCTTTATCCAGCTGGCCGATCGCATCGCTGATATGGCCTATGCCTTGTGCCTGTTCTTCCGAAGATGCGGTAATTTCTTCGACCAAGTCTGCGGTTTTCTGGATATTGGGCACCATTTTCTCTAACAAGTTACCCGCGTCTTCGGCAATCTTCACGCTATTTTTAGCCAAGCTATTGATTTCTTGCGCGGTTACCCGGCTGTTTTCCGCCAGTTTCCTGACTTCGGCGGCAACGACAGTAAAGCCTTTGCCGTGCTCCCCGGCCAAGGCGGCTTCAATCGCAGCATTGAGTGACAACAAATTGGTTTTATAGGCAATATCTTCAATCAAACCGATTTTATCGGCAATTTCCTTCATTGCCTCCACGGTGCGTTTTACGGCTTGCCCGCCATTGGCGGCTTCTGTCGCCGCAGTCGTTGCCATGTTATTGGTCAGCTTGGCGTTATCGGCGTTTTGTTTAACCGATGCGCTCAACTCTTCGATGGACGTCGTGGTTTGCTCGACGCCTGAAGCCTGTTCGGTAGCGCTTTGACTGATGGACTGGGCGGTCGCGCTGATCTCCTGTGAGGCGCTGCCCAAGGCGTCGGAATTGGTGCGAACTTGCTGTACAACACCTCTAAGTTGGTCGCGCATGACTGTCATTGATTGAGCCAAGACGGCAATTTCATCGTTTTGGTTGAGATCGATGTTGGCAGTCAGGTCGCCTTTCGCTAAAGACTCTGCAAACTGTTGCATCGCAAAAAGGGAACGCGATATTCCTCGAACCAGCATAAAACCGATAAACATTGCCAGCAACAAACCCACCACCAGAAGAGTTATCGAAATAAAACGACTGTCTTCATAACGGGTTTTAGCAGAGTCGTATTCCTGTTTGGCGACATCCTGCTGTAATTGTTGCAACGCATCTATGCCTTCCATAACGGGCACGAATAATGGGCGTACAGCTTCTCTGATATGTTTTTCTGCGGCTTCGGTATTTCCGGCAGCCAAATATTCCAGGGTTGAGTTTAATCCTTCTTCAACAAATCGTTTACGATCCTTGGCAAACTTATCGGCCAATTTTTTTTCTTCCGGGGTTAGGTAGGTTGACGTATACGCATCCCATGCCTTGTTAACCACTTGAATATTGTTCTTGACCAGTTCGATATTTTTCTGGGTTTCATCCTTGAACACCAAAGAATTAACAATTGCGAGTCGATTCTGTATCAAATTTGAATCAATTATGGCTAGCTGCCCCATCGGAACAGTGCGATCCTCATAAACGGTGCGCAAGCCTTCATTGGCTTTTTTCATCCCGTTCAAGCCGATTATCCCCAGCGTGACGGCAAGTAAGGACATAAGACCCACAACCAGAATCAGGCGGGCTTTAATAGTGAGGTTATTCAGCATGGCGAAACTCCCGTTGATAGTCTTGTTTTCATTATTAAACCATTGGTATTCATAGAGTACCTGTGCCTATTATTGTTAGTCGGTTACGTTAAGGTTTATTCGTTGTAGAGCGTATCAACATCACATCCGGCAGGATCATTCCAGACGAAGATAAATCGTTCCCGTACTGCGGCGCTCATCGTTATACACAACGCTGTCCTGTTTCCGGGGAATTCCCCTGTAGGGCGTGCGCGCCTTGGGAGCTAAGGCGCGCACGGCACGCCCTACGTTCCTCCTCGTTCCCACGCGCCGCGCTCATCTTTATACACAAGTATTTCAAAGCACGTCATCCCGGCAGGGATTGCCGGGATCCAGAAGCCATGGATGGCATACTGAAGTAGGCAACAACTCTCGCCACAGGAATTGCTCAATGAAATCAAGCATTCACATCCCTGTGCTCTGGATCCCGGCAATCCCTGCCGGGATGACGGTGTCTCCCAGACACTTGTGTATAACGATGAGCGCGCCAGCGTGGGAACGAGCAAAACCGATGTTGAACAGTCCAAAGCCAGCTTTGGACTCCAGAAAGCGTGGCTGCCTGAGTTCAAAGCTGGCTTTGAACCTTATCGTTCTAAACAACATGTTTTATGACGCTCAAAATTCAGTGTCTATCAGGGTAAGTAGTTATTAATTAATTTCAAAAAGCTGCGGAAACCAGTTATCCGATAAGATATTTTCCTCCGTCCAAGGACATTGTTCAGGGAATTTTTCATAAGAAATTCCGGTCTCCTTTTCCGCTGCGTCACGGGCATCCCCCCATGCGTCAGCCCACCATTCAGGATCTTTTAAACAGCTTTTCAAACTGGGTGTTCGCTTTAAACGATGTTTAATACGCTCTCGTTGTGTTCTTATTGTGGCCTGCCAACTTGCACCCTGCCGCGCGGGTTGATATTGCCACTTGAGAAGATGACAAAGAAGTACAGCCATACGACTTGCCAGTTCACGTTGTTCACTTTTACCCACGTCTTCTATTTCCTCAGCGATATGTTCAATATCCAGCAATTCAAACTTTTTATTACGAACTAGCCAGGCTTGCTCATTAGCCCAAGCGACAATATCCGCTTCGTAATTAACCGTTGTCATAATGACTCCTACTATTCCAACTTTCAGATAAATTTTAAATCGCCGATGACAGCGCCAAAGTGGGATTTACCCGTTTTTTTGCGTGCTGAATAAGCCCCTGCACATCAAGAATCAACGCCACATCGCCGCTGCCCAATACGGTTGCACCGCCAATACCATTAAGATTTTCAAACAGCTTACCGAGCGGTTTGATGACGGTTTGATTCTCGCCGTGCAATTCATCTACAACAAAACCCGCTTTTGCCTCGCCAAAACGCACAACGACCAGGCTTTCCCGTTGAACAGGGGTATGTTTTTTATTTTTGTGGAAAAAATCGCCCAAACGTAAATAGGGTAAAATTTGGCCTCGTAAATTGACATAATGCTGAACGTCATCAATTTGCCATTCATCGGCGCTCATTTCGACGCATTCTTCAACCATGCTCAGCGGTATGATGTAGCGTTCCTTTTGCGCTTCCACCATAAAGCCATCAATAATCGCCAACGTTAACGGCAAGTGTATCGTTACCGTGGTGCCTAGCCCCAACTCGCTATCGACGGAGACGCTACCGCGTAATGACTCGATATTGCGCCTGACCACGTCCATGCCTACGCCCCGACCGGACAGGTTGTTGGCTTCTTCTTTGGTGCTTAAACCAGGTTCGAAAATAAGGTTGTAAATTTCACTGTTGCTGAGCGCTTGATCCGGTTTAATCAGTCCTTTGGCTATCGCTTTGGCGACGATTTTTTCCGGGTCCAGGCCTTGACCATCATCACTGACCTGGATCACGATGCGTCCTGAATCATGATAAGCGTTGAGCTGTATGGTGCCTTTTTCAGGTTTGCCTGCCTGTAACCGCACTGCGGGCGTTTCAATGCCGTGATCGAGCGAGTTACGCACCAGGTGGGTTAATGGATCGTTAATTTTTTCGACCACGGTTTTATCCAATTCGGACTCGCCGCCGGTGATTTGCAGTTGAATTTGCTTGCCTAACTCCTTGCTGACATCATGCACGACTCTCTGGAAGCGCATAAACGTCTCACCGATTTGCACCATACGCAATTGCAAGGCGGTGTCGCGTATATCTTCCACCAAGTGGCTCATGGTCGAGGCGACATCATCGACATCGGATAAACCATGTTTGTCGACCATCAGCCGCATCGCGGCGCCTGAAATCACCAGCTCTCCGACCAAGTTAATCAGGTAGCCCAGCTTGGCCGCATCGACCCGAATGTAATTGGATTCCTTGTTGATTTTTTGCTTGACGGCTTCTTGCTTTTTAAGTGCTTGTTCTATAATGGGTTGTTGCAGAATGTTTTTAGCAATCAGCATTTCGCCAAGGGGTTTGGGCTCATCATCATTGTTGTTGTTGTCATGCTGCTCGTTGAGTATGTTGACGACTTCTTTTTCAGTTAAAGCGCCAATCTCGACCAGCATTTCACCTAAGCGTTTGACTTGATCTTCCGGCAAATTCGCCAGCAGCAGCAGATAATGTTCTTGCCTGGAATTCGGCGGCAAAATATGAATGTTGCAATCATCTTCGGCAAACTCAAAAACATCTTCTATGGTTTTTTTATCCGTGCTGCTGTTAAAGGCTATTTTAAAATTAAGATAACAGTCTTCGGGATTCATATCCTCAATACGAGGAATCGTCGGCATGGTAATAATCACTTCAATGATTTTACCCAGCGTTTGCAGATAACGAATAAACGATAATGGGTCCATGCCGTTACGCAAGGCATTCTGTTTGAAAGTCAGGCTAATAACCCAATTGTCGCGACTGTCTGTGGTGTTGGCATCGACTTCAAAATGACCGGTTTTTTCCTGTTGCGTCGAGGGCATTCCGCCGGTAACGGTCAACTCCCCTGTTAATTGGACAATCAGCGCCTGACCCTGCTGCTGTAGTTCCTCCGGTAACGGTTCGTTCTCGTTGCAAAGAACATGCTGGATTATCCGAGCGGTGTGGTCTTGACAGGCCAGCAAAACAGCGATGAGTTCTGCGTCAATCGTACGTTCGCCATTCCTGACTTGGTCTAATACGGTTTCAACCTCATGGGTGAAGGCGACCACATCGTCAAAACCAAACAACCCGGAAGAGCCTTTGATGGTATGCATGGCGCGGAAAATGCTGTTGATGCAATCGGCATCGTCAGGCATTGCTTCCAAACCTAACAAGGCTTCTTCCATTGCCGTCAGTAATTCGTCAACTTCCTGGGAAAAGGTTTCCAGTGCGGGATTGATATCGCTCATGATTTTTTCCAATTAGCCGGGATAACAATGGGATCGCCAAAATACATACTGAGTTTAAGCAGCTCAAAAACCTCAATCACCGCTTCGCTATGCCGCAACAAACGCAGGGTAAAGCCGCGTTGTTGCGCTTCTGTCTTTAATAACAGCAGTAATTGCAAACCCGCGCTGTCTATTTCAGTCACAGCCGATAAATCCAGTTGCAACTCATGTGTACCGGGCTGGCAATAGCCTAACAACGTTTCCTTTAGTGATGCAGCATTGTAGATGGTCATGTCATCCTTAATGGATACACACAGCGTCCCGTCGTTTTTCTTAGCTTTTGCGGTCATGACATCTCCCTGATGAGGGTTAAGGCAGCACTAATTTGGCAATGGCTGCGAGTAAGATAGGAGGCTGAAACGGTTTGGTTACCCAGGCTTTAGCGCCGGCCTCCTTAGCCGCTAATTTTTTTTCCGGCTCCATTTCGGTGGTCAGCATGATGATGGGAGTGAATTTGTAATGATCGAGTTGTTTAACTTCTTTAACAAAGGTAATGCCGTCCATAACCGGCATATTAATATCGCTGACAATAAGATGAATCTTTACCCCCGTCAGCTTGCTTAACGCATCTTTGCCGTCAGATGCTTCGATCACCTCATAGCCCGCACCTTTTAGTGCAATGGTAACAACTTGGCGCATTGAAGCCGAGTCATCCACGATCATAATTGTTTTTGCCATACGTTAAAGCCCGGTGTTGATTTAAAATAAAATGTAACTATTCAGCGAAAAAAGAAATAGAACACGGATGACACGGATAGGACAGATTTACACAGATTTTTTCAAAATAGTCTGGGTTTTTAATCGGTGATTATCCGTCTAATCAGTGTCATCCGTGTTCCATTAATCATTTTTAGCATACGCTGAATAGTTACAATAAAATTCGGATTAAAAAAAAGTTAAGTCGTCTGAGTCGTCCTGTGCCTGGTTAGGTCGAGAGCTGACTGACTTGTAGTTTTCTTCTATATGCTCCACGGCTTCATCGACGCGAAGCATATTGCCGTCGCGATTGCGGCCTTGTTTTTGTATTTTTTCAATAGTTTTTTGCAGGTTCAGCAAGTTATTTTCGACTTGCGTTAATATTTGGCTAACACGGTCCTGAAATTGCAAGGCCACCAGCACATTATTGATCTCGCCACGAATTTGCTCGGCGTTGTTCCTGAGCGCTTCAATATCGTCACGGTAGTGGATTAAAGCCAGTCTCAGTTGGGATAAGGTTTGGTTAATATTAGTTTCGGCCTGGAACAATGTTGAGTCATCGACCTGTCCGGCACTTTCCGAAACTGTTACCGTGGCATTTACAGCGGCAATAATATCGGTAGCATTGTTAGTCAAGCGCTGATCGATTTGTAAAGCATCATCCGCCAATTTACGCGCATTACCTGCAACAACCGCAAAGCCTTGCTCGCCGACTGAAGATGCTTCATTGGCCAACCGGTTAATTTGTCCAGCCAGATTGTGTACTTCTGCGGCAGTAGCATTCAGGCCGCTCATGTACCCTGACAGTTTTTGTATCTCACCCATAACACCGTGTTCCACCTGATGAATCCGTCTGAGCGATTCCAGGACCGGTTGCAGCAAATCGCGAGTGGTATTGGTGATACTTTCCAGATGATCGTGTTGACCGTTCAAGGTATTATCGGCACTGTCAACGATCTGCTTAAGATCATTAACCATGCCGGAAAAACGACTCGTTAGCGAGATAATCTCCTGCTCGGTATGTTCCCGCGAAGCCATTACGTGTTGAGAAAGTATCGGGCTTATGGTCAACAGCAGACGCTCCAATTCGGTGGTATAGGTCTCAACTGCATCTATCTTGCTGTTTTCGTCATGCTCCCAACAGGCATTGATGTGAGCCAATTCGTTAACATGGCGATGCCACAAAAACAAACCGCTCCCTATTCCGCACAACACCAGCAATAAGCTGGCACATACGGTATCTAAAGCAGCCCCATCTTGCCAACTAACGACCAGCCCGCCGAAAATAACCGGCAATGCAGGTAGTGAAGCGTACAAAAATTGACTGTCGCTGTTATTGCGGACTTGCGGCATTAAAATCCCCGTTGTTCTTGTAAACGATGCAGTTTAATATGTATTAACACTTAGTGCTATCTTGATTTCATTACGATCTTATTACACAGTTGAGATGTTTGTTATCAGCCTTAAACTCATCGGCACCGCGTTCCAGGCATGTAATGTTCGTGTAAAAAATGTAATCTACTATACATTTTCACTGGGTGCTATTCTAATTTCATTACCAATAATAGGGAGTTTGTTATCAGCATTGAACCCATCAGCACCGAAGAGTTTTCTCATTTCAGGCGCATTATTTACGATCACGCAGGCATCGCACTTGCACCGGAAAAAAAAATCATGGTCGCCAGCCGATTAGCCAAACGCTTGTTGCATTATGATTTGCAAACCTATAGTCAATACTACCAATTGCTGAATACCGGGCAATATCCCCACGAATTTCAATTGATGGTTAATATACTGACCACCAACGAAACGTATTTTTTTCGTGAACCTAAGCATTTTGATTTTCTTCATGAACAAATTATTAAACCCTGGCGAGGCGATAATTTTCGTCTGTGGAGCGCTGCAAGCTCTACTGGCGAAGAAAGTTACTCTATCGGTATGGTCTTAGCCGAAGGACTGGGCATGAGAAAATGGGAGATTTTCGGCTCAGATGTCAATACCGATGTACTGGAAACCGCACAAAAAGGCGTGTACTTGATGGATAGACTGGATAATATGGACCAGCATTATCTGGATAAATATTGCCTGAAAGGCGTCCGTTCGCAAGAAGGCTATTTTCGCGTCGATGAAAAAATAAGAAACCATGTAAGTTTTGGCCAAGTCAACCTTAAAACCCAACTACCCAAAAGCCTTGGCCACTTTGATGTTATTTTTTTGCGCAATGTCTTGATCTACTTTGATACGGAAACCAAACAGGATATAGTGCAGCGCGTAATTTCAACATTAAAACCGGGCGGCTATTTTTTTATCAGCCATTCTGAAACCTTGCACAGCATTAAAACCGAGTTATCCATGGTGACACCTTCAATTTATCGAAAACCATGCAAATAGGACATTATCAAGGCGTGCCGCGTGTCATCATTGATCCCGGCGAAAGCTACGTTACTAAAAAAAATGAAATCATTTCCACCTTATTGGGGTCATGCGTAGCCGCTTGTTTGTACGATCCGATTAATCGTGTGATAGGCATGAATCATTTTTTACTGGCCCAGCAGCACTCGGCTCATAATGCAGCCTTATTAGGTACAGCTCACAAAGCGACCTTATTAAGCACCGAGAGCGGGCGCTACGGCATCCATGCCATGGAGTTACTGATCAACAAAATGCTGAAGCAAGGCGCGCAACGCATCCATTTAAAAGCCAAAGCCTTTGGCGGCGGTGATGTGCTGCAACTGAGCAATGAGTCACGCGGCGGCCTATCTATCGGTGAGGTCAATTGCGAATTCATAAAAACTTTCTTACGAACCGAGCGAATTCCATTGGTAGCCTCCGGTTTAGGGGGCAATATAGGCCGTAACATTTTTTTCCTGATGAGCGATTTTTCGGTCTATGTTAAAAATATCGAATACTATGAAGAGCAGACAGTTATTCAACAGGAACGGCGCCTCTTGAAAAAAAATACCGTCATCCATACCCCGCAGCCACCGGACCAAGTCGATTTTTGGTAGCTGCGCCATTAATAACTTAACGACTCAGCTGATGTTAAATTCGCTACAGATTTAAAACCTGTAAATCTATGGCGTTTCATTTTTGCTGCTGAATAGTTGCATCTTATTTAATCACAATTATCAGCATCCTGTTTTTGGCTGCGAAATAGTAACGAAAAACATGTCAAATGAAATTAAAGTATTGATTGTCGATGATTCTGCCGTAGTGCGACAGGTATTGACGGGGTTGCTGGACGGCGTATCAGGCATAAAAGTGATTGGTGCTGCGCCTGACCCTATTTTTGCGATGAAGCGCATGGAAACCGAATGGCCCGATGTCATTGTATTGGACATTGAAATGCCCCGTATGGACGGAGTGACTTTTCTTAAAAAATTGATGAGTGAGCGCCCAACCCCCGTCGTCATTTGTTCCACTTTAACCGAGAAAGGTGCGGAAGTAACCATGCAGGCCATGAGTTCCGGCGCGGTCGATATTATCACCAAGCCGAAAGTAAACTTGCGCAACTTCCTGCAAGAATCCAAAGCCGCCATTATCGACGTTATCAAGGCCGCTGCGGGGTCCCGGCCCAGAATAATCAAGTCGAGCACCGCAACGCCCATTCATGCCGCCGCAAATACAGACAGCGTGTTCAGCACCAGCATCCTTAAACCCATGATACAAACGACCGACCGGGTGATCGTCATCGGCACCTCAACCGGCGGTACGCAAGCCTTGGAATACCTATTTACCCAGTTGCCGCGTTCCGCCCCTCCCATTGTCGTAGTACAACACATGCCTGAACATTTTACGGCCGCCTTTGCCAAAAGGTTGGACGGCATTTGCCAAGTTACGGTAAAAGAAGCCGAGCAAAATGATAGAGCCTTGCCCGGTTTGGTTTTAATCGCCCCCGGCGGCAGGCACATGTTGCTGCAACGTAGCGGCGCCCAGTACCGGGTTGATGTTAAAGACGGCCCACTGGTCAGTAGGCACCGCCCCTCGGTTGACGTATTATTCCGCTCCACTGCGCAATCTGCCGGGGCTAATGCGGTAGGCATTATCCTAACCGGCATGGGGGATGATGGCGCTCACGGCATGAAAGAAATGCACGACGCCGGTGCGCTGACAATAGCCCAAGATGAAACCAGTTGCGTGGTCTACGGCATGCCTAAAGAAGCGGTCAAATTGGGCGCTGTCGATGGCATTTTGCCTTTATCGGCCATTCCGCAACTCATTATGCAGGCGCCTACCAGGGCGCTGTTTAAAAAAAGCTAACTCTCTATGGTACTCATCACTTGTCGTGCAGAAAAGTGGGCCTGCATACAAACAATAACCTCATTGATCAAGGAGGACATTTCGGGCCGCCCACCTATCGACTCCTTGCTCAAGAAACGCTTAAAATTAAACAACTTACCACATAACTAACTAAATAAAGGCTAAAAATGAGTTTTAAAACCAATTTAATAAAAATGGCAATAAAATGGACACCCAACATGATGATTATATGGGTGGCAAATATAATACTTAAGGGAATTGCAGAATTAGTCGATTTTAATTTTGACCTTGAAGCGCGAAAAGCATACGTTCAAATTCAGCTACTCGGTGAATCAGAGACAATTGAAGTTTGGCTGGAAAATTTTGTCATTGTTAGCGACGAAGAATCTCACCAGTTAATCATTCAACAAGCGCAATCGAACCGGCTATGGTTGAATAATTTACTATCCCGCATCGCAGGAAAAGCCTGGAAAATCCCTGCACTACCTCAATTTGCAGCTGAAATTGAGCTTATCTCCGAATTGTTCAAAGCCGAAAATCCAGAGCAGGAAGATAATTGATTGTGGAAAATAAGGACACTGCGCATTATGTAGTTCAAAGAAACAAAAAAATGCGCAGGGGAGAATAGCTGAGAGAATCCCAGTAAACCAGTGCGTCCCGTGACCGAATCATCAGAAGCGGTCACACCATCCTCCGATTCCAATTTTAATGCTCATTAAATCATTTGCTCTGAATTGCTGATAAAACATCAGCGGCCATGTCGGCCTGAATATGACTTCACTTACGCAGCAATCACCTTATTCGACAAAGCACTCAAGTCTCTTCCCTTCATTATTTTCATATCCTTCATCCTAGAAAAATCATTTCGTCCACGAAAAGCACGAAAAATTTCAAAAGGTTCTCAAGCCGTAGGCCGTTACCCAAAGGGTGAGTTACTAAATCAATACAACATATTGTTTTATTTAGTGTCTTTCGTGCTTTTCGTGGATAAACTGCGGTTTTTAGGTTCATAGTAATAATTTGCTGGGCTTATTTTGGGGATTATTGCTATTAACCCTATAATTCACTAATACAACACACCAACCTACCCTTCATTTTCAACTAAATAACAAGAGCCCCCTCATGTCCATACAAATTTTTCGCACTAAACACCTGACTTTGGATGATGACAGTAGCGGCCTCAAGCGGTGTCTGTCTAAATGGGATTTGGCCTTTCTCGGCATAGGCGCGATTATCGGCACCGGTATCTTTGTGCTGACCGGCATTGCTGCGGCCACCCAATCCGGGCCGGCCGTGATACTGTCATTTGTCCTCGCAGGACTGGCCTGCGCTTTCGCTGCCTTGTCTTATGCCGAATTATCCGCCTCGGTCGGCGGCTGCGGCAGCGCCTACGGTTACAGCTACGTTGCTTTCGGTGAAATATTCGCCTTCATGATCGGTTGGGACTTACTGCTGGAATACAGCCTTGCCGTAGCGACCGTCGCCAACGGCTGGTCCGGTTATTTCGACAATGCACTGTCGGCCATCGGCATACCGTTGCCGGAGATGTTGACCAAATCCCCCAAACTCGGCGGCTTGATCAACCTGCCTGCGGCTACCATCATCCTGATACTAATGGCGCTACTGATCATCGGCGTAAAACACAGCGCCAAAGTCAATAACGCGATGGTGTTTGTCAAGCTGCTTACTATCATCACTTTTATAGCGGTCGCCATATTCAACGTCCACCCCGAAAACTGGCGCCCGTTCATGCCGTTCGGTTGGTTTCAAACCCTGCCCGACGGTAAAACCACCGGCGTTCTGGCTGGAGCATCCATGGTGTTTTTTGCTTATGTCGGCTTCGATGCGGTATCCACGGCAGGTGACGAATCTAACGATCCGCAACGCGACCTGCCTTTCGGCATCGTCACCTCGCTGGGCTTTTGCACCCTTATCTACATCCTGGTATCCGGCCTGCTCACCGGCGTCGTAAACTACACCGAACTCAACGTATCCTCGCCTGTCGCTCACGCACTGAATTTGCTCGGTTACAACTGGGCGGCGGCACTGATCTCAACCGGCGTTATTGCCGGCCTTACTACGGTTATGTTGGTGCTGTATTACGCCCTGACCCGCATTATCTTCGCGATGTCCCGTGATGGTCTGCTCTCGCCGTTCTTTAGTGAAGTTAATCCCAAAACCCAAACCCCGGTCCGAGTCATCGTACTTTGCGGCATTATCATGGCGATAGCCGCAGGCTTCATACCGCTTGGCGATTTGGCCGAACTGGTCAACATCGGCACTTTGGCCGCATTCGTGCTGGTTTGTTTAGGGGTATTGGTGTTGCGCATCACCAAGCCTACTATGAAACGCCCATTCCGTTCGCCGTTTAGTCCGTTATTTCCGGTACTGGGCATGCTGTCCTGTTCTGCGCTAATGGCATTTTTACCCGCCCTCACCTGGTTGCGCTTCATCGTTTGGTTGGTTATTGGATTGATTGTTTATTTTTCTTATTCCGTGCAACACAGTCGGTTGAAGAAAGTCGATTAAGCCGTGGATATTAATCCTGTTGATTTAAGCAGTGCAAAATCCGGCTTCCAATTTAAAGCGAGACGATTTTACAGATAACATCCCTTGAAGGGATGTTATCTGTCCCGGCTTAAGTCGTCAGCCCGATTATTCAACAATGCCTATTCTCAAAAACCACGACAGTACGGGGATTTATCGAATAAGATTTTTCGCCCACTGGCTTTTGATCTAACGGCTGTACTATATCTTGAGGCGATTTCAGCGACGTATCCAAAGCCAGACACCACACATGGTCGGCAATAACCGGCAGTTCAATGACCACTTGCTGATCTGCCATATTCATTGCAACATGCAGATCGGATTCGTCGCTTTCAATGCCTGCCAGGGTAAAAGCTAAAATTTTGGCGGTAAAATCATTCCATAAGGGCTTATTGATTTCAGAACCATGCCATTGAATTTCGGGTATTCCCCGGCTATTGACGGCCTTTCCGGTCAAAAAACGCCGACGCATGACCGAGGCGTGCCTTTTACGCAACGCTATCATCAATTGAACAAAACGCAACATATCGGTATTTTGCTTGGTCATATTCCAGTCTATCCAAGACAATTCGTTATCCTGGCAGTAACAGTTATTATTGCCGTGCTGGCTGTTTAATAACTCATCACCGGCAAGCAGCATAGGAACTCCCTGGCTAAGCAGCAATATGGCAAAAACATTTTTCACTTGTTTTCTGCGCAACGCCTGAATATTTGAATCTTCGGTTTCCCCCTCAATACCGCAATTAAAACTTAAATTATTATTGCAGCCATCCTGGTTATGTTCGCCGTTGGCATAATTATGTTTTTCGTTGTAACTGAACAGATCGTACAGGGTAAAACCGTCATGACAGGTGACGAAGTTAATGCTGTTAATCGGCAGTCGGCCTTTGTGTTCATATAGATCGTTACTGCCGCAAAGACGTGTGGCAAGTTCATTGATCAAGCCGCTATCGCCGCGCACAAAACGCCGGACAACATCCCGGTATCTGCCGTTCCATTCGGCCCAGCGATAACCGGGGAAGCTGCCGACCTGATACAGCCCTGCCGCATCCCAAGCCTCGGCAATCAGCTTGGTTTTAGCCAGCTGTTCTGAAAGCTCAATACCCCAGAGCAAGGGCGGATCTTGCAGGACTTCCCCCCCCTCCCCTCTGGCCAACGCACTAGCCAGGTCAAAACGAAAACCATCGACATGCATTTCCCTGACCCAATATTCCAGGCAGCTGATAATAAAATTAGCTACCAGTGGATGATTGGCGTTTACCGTATTGCCGCAGCCGGTGTAGTCATGCAGAATGCTTTTATCGAACTTATCATGATGATAAAAAATATCATCGCCCACGCCCCTGAAATTAATAATCGGTCCATCCGCCCCGGCCTCGGCAGTATGATTAAACACCACATCCATGATGACGCCCATACCGGCCTGATGCAGCGCTTTAACCAAATCGCGAAATTCCTGTACATGAGTGCCCTGCTCCGGGGTCACACAGTAACCGGGATGCGGACTGAAAAAACTGTGAGTGCTGTAACCCCAATAGTTTTTTAGCCCCATATCGGCCGTATATTTAGGCACATCCTGCTCATCGAAGGCCATTACCGGCAATAGTTCGACATGGGTAATGCCCAGTTTTTTTAGGTAAGGGATTTTTTCAATCAATCCTGCAAAGGTACCCGGATTAGCTACTTGTGCAGAGGGATGCCGGGTAAAACCGCCCACATGCAGTTCATAAACAATGGCTTTTTCACTGCGAATGCGTAACGGCACATCGCCTTCCCAATCATAATGGTCGTCAACGACAACGCAACGCATAGCGCTAAGCTTATTGTCGCCAGACAGGCATGCCGCCTTGCGACTCCAGCGTTTATGGCTGACTGCGCGCACCCAAGGGTCAATCAATTGCTTGTCCTTATCGAAATGCAGCCCAGCTCGAACTTGATTAGGACCGTCCATGCGCCACGCATACCATGTGCCAACCGGCAACCCGACCACATAGACATGCCAGGAAAAAAAGGTGCGGTTAATATCTTCCCGCAACACGATGGTTTGAAAGGGTTCAACGCAATCTGAGGTGCTAAACAGCAACAGCTCCACATACGTTGCATAACGACTAAAAATGGAAAAATTAACGCCCTTATTTTTAGCCCTGGAACCGGAAGGATAAGGATTTCCCGGTTTTAACTGGTATTCTTTTCTCTGCATATCCTCGTCTCATGCTTTGTCATCACAAAGCCTAATTAAAGCGTTTGGTGTTTCCAACTGAAAACAAGCCATAGCAGCTATTATCCAAAGCCACCGCCTACAAAGCAAAAGAATTTAAAGCTTGCCGGTAAAACTACGCGTTTTTGCGGTTAGTTCGATAGAACCAGTATAATTGTCACGATTTTCGTCCACGGTAAAAAAATAACAATAAGTTCTATGGCTAACATACGTACCCATTACGACAACCTCAAGGTTACCAGAGACGCTCCCGCTAGCGTCATCAAAGCGGCTTACAAAGCCCTTTGCCAAACTTTTCACCCCGACAAATTCCAGGGCAGCGCCGAGGAAGCAGAAAGAGTCATAAGACTGGTAAACACGTCCTATGCCGTATTAATAGACCCGGCTAAGCGAGCGGAACATAACGCATGGATTCGAGAGCAAGAAGCTCGAACTAAACACCAACGTGAAAAGGCGCAGTTCAACGAAGCTGACAAAGCACCTGAACAGCAGCATAGTCAAAAGCAAGACACGCCGCAGCCACCGCCATCAAACACTAATAGTGAAGCTACCTTTCAACATGCATATGACTTGAACGACCAAGGCCGTCATGCAGAAGCCTTTTCACTGTATCAACACTTGGCGGATCAAGGCCACGCAAAAGCCCAGTTCAATTTAGGGGTTATGTATGACCAGGGTCAACATGTAACACAAGACTATGCTGAAGCGGTTTCGTGGTATCTCAAAGCCGCAGAACAAGGCAATGCAAATGCGCAATACAATTTGGCTCTTAAATATAAAACGGGGCAAGGCGTAACAAAGGATGACACTAAAGCTGCTTATTGGTATCGAAAAGCGGCAGAAGGCAGGTAAGAAATGAAAACTAAATAACTTGAACAGAGAACATCCCTTGAAGGAATGTTATCTGTAAATCGGCTGTATGAGTTACCCCAGCCCTCTCGGCAACTGCTCCTGCGTTGCTCTACCTCCTGCATCCATGCAGTCGTCCAGCAGGAGAGGAAGCTAGTTGTTGAAGTTATTTCGTGCGCATCAGCAAAAAACGGCTATTTTTTGCGACGAAAACACGCCAGCCACATTACGCCCACACTGATTCTGCGAATCATAGACAGTTTTTGAATCAAACAGCGGCGGTAGGTGTTTTTACTAATATCTTTTCTCGTTTTTCTATTTAGAATCATGGGCTACCAACTTAAGACGTGACCGCGCCCATGATGTCATGGAATTCGCAACACGCGTCGCCAAAAGAATTGCACCGTTCGCGAGTTGCGATGTTGTCCCGGCTTAAAAGTAGGTAGCCGAATAATGCGAAGTTATTTGTTTTATACACAGTCCAAAGGACAATACTTAACTATTAGGGGTGAAAAATGGCTGCAACTGTTAAAAAACATGAAAAAAAAATCTCAAATCCAGATGAAGACCGTTCAGCGATATGCCTTCCTGATCGTGATGCCAAGATTGCTGAACTAGCCTATTACAAAGCTGAAAATAGAGATTTTGCACCAGGTTACGAACTTGAAGACTGGCTTGAGGCGGAACAAGAACTTTTGTTGTAACAATGTATAGTCGCAACGCTCTATTAGGCTAACATTCTTAATTCAATTATATTTCCGGAGCAATTTTATGACCGACAAAGAAATAGACACCACAAAAAAAGATTCTGAATTATTGCCCAAAACATCACGCGGCGGGTTGATGTCATTTGATGAGTTTGACAACTTTTTTGATGATTTCCTCTCACGCAGATGGCCTCGATTGTTAGACTGGAATATGCCGACCTTACCGGAAATCAGCTTTCCGAAGGTTGATATTCTCGATCACGATGATGACATAGAAGTTCAGGCGGCATTGCCGGGCGTTAAAAAAGAAGACTTGGATATCTCAATTCACAACCAGACCATTACCATCCGCACGTCCTCCAAAGAAGAAAAAAAGGAAGAGGAAAAAGGCAAATATTTCCGCCGCGAAATAACGCGCGGCGAATTTCAGCGCACCCTGTCCTTACCCGACAATGTCGATGGTGATAAGGCAAAAGCATCGTTCACCGATGGAATATTGAAAGTCACCATTCCAAAAACCGAAAAAAGCAAGCGCAAAAACATCGAAATCGATTAGTACGCATTTTAATTTTTCATTAGGCCTTAAGCAGGGATGCTTAAGGCCTATAAGGGGATTAAGTCGACTAATATCGATGCTACCGAGTCGGCAATATAAACCTGAACAGTTCAAACCGGATTGACAAAAGATTCTACAACCCCAATTGATCCAGCGTTGCCGTTTTTTGACGAGAGCGTTTTTCTTTCGGTAACACGCCAAAATAATAGACCGCAAGAAACATAACACCGATGCAAAAAAATACCTTAGCAAAAGGCCTAAAGCTGTCATTAAAAAAGAATTCCCCTATCATCCAAACAGCATTACCGCATATCCAGTTACTGATCGCTAAATTATGAAACAAATTGGCGGCGTTTTTTCGTCCAAGCCAGGTAATATGGAAAGCCGCCGCAATTGTCGGCACAATCATGATAATTCCTCCCAGCTTCCATTCCATCAACCAACAACTATCTTTCAAAAGCCATAACACAATATGAAAATTTTCATATTCGCGAAGTTTTGTCTCTATCATCCGGTAAGCCTTTTAAGCCAGTATCGTTTAACTATATACGCAGAGCCTGATTTTATAATCCCATAAGCCAACCCTGAATTTTTTCAGCAGCCTGTTGTGCTAAATCAATAAAGCCGTTTATTGCACCGGCTGCATCAGGGGTTTTAGTGGCTTGTTGCAGATAAAACGCCTGCGTCCCGATCTTCTGTTTATTATTGGCAGAATAAACTTCCACTGAAAAACGCAACACCACGCGTGCTCGATCAGGCGCATCGAATTGCTGCTCAAAATCCTGCAATTGAATTATCAAAGCGTAATCCTGGGCCTTGCCGCTCCCCAACAACTGCTCAAGCAATTCAGGCGGCGAGGCGATCCAACGATCTAATCCATAGAACCTGACTTGGGAGGGGGAGGCAAAAAGCAATCGATAGCGGATACGGTTATCCCAAAGCCAAGTCGGGGCATTGACGGTAACCGATGCTTTGACTTGCTGAGCGGCGGCGGATACAGGCACGCCAAAATCATGCAGTACAGGTTGTTTGGCGGGAACGCTACAGCCGCCAAAAAAGACCAAGCATCCTATTAACAGGTATTTCATTGCTGTTCCTTATAGTCCGGCTCACCTGGACCTACATCTTGTTGACTTGGCCCCAGCAGCAATCCCTGTGGATCGTTTTCCAACATCGAAGCGACTCTTTTTACCTGTTGCGTGGTCGATTGCAATTCAGCCAACAACTTGTTGATTTTCGGTAACGTAGTCTGGGTCAAGGCGTCTCCGGTGGTTTTCCCGTTATCAACCAGACCGCTGGCTTTTACACTGAGATTTTGCACGTCTTTGGTTAAACCTTGTAAGTCGTTAGTCAAGGCATCGATATTATTCAGGGTTTTTCGGGCATCGGTAGTCAATGCGGGCACCCCGGCCAGCGCTTTATCGACACTTTTTTGCAACTCGGAAAGTTTGTCGGTCAATGATTTCAGGTTATTTAGAATACCACCGATATTTTTCTCGTTTTCATCGTTTAGCAGGGCACTCAGCCGCTGCATTAAATGATCGGCTTTATGCAGAAGATTTTCACCTGAATCCATCAGTTTGTCGGTCAACGACGGCACCAACGGAATCCTGGACACGGGATCATCCCCCGGCAATAACGCTTCGGCAATAGTACCGGAGTCTTCGAGTTGAATCTGGGTTAAACCGGTCACCCCTTTTAAGCGCAAGGTTGCGTAAACCCCTTTGCTCAACACGATGTTTTTATCGACTTCAACCGGAACCAGAATGGTGCCGGAATCTAAAGGGTCAAAGCGGACATTCAGCACCTTCCCCACCGCTATGCCCCGGTAAAAAACCGTCGATTCGGGATTAAGACCGGAAACCGAGGCTCGCGTTGAAATGACGTAGACATTTCTCTCCTGGTCCATGCTGCCGATCCAGAAAATAATCGCTGTCGATGCGGTCACCAACGCAATTAAAAACAAGCCGGTAATGAGTGCATGATTTTCTTTACCCATGAGCAGTCTCCTGAACCGCGCCCGACGGGCTGGCGGCATACACACCATCCCTGGCGATCGCCGCGCCCGCTCCCGGCGGGCCTGCGGCATACACACCATCCCTGGCGATATATTGAAACACCCGCTCGGCCCGTTTATTATGAAAAAATTTCTCTACAAAAGGATGCTTGCAGTCTAAAACCTCGGCCAGCGTCCCAAAAGCAACTAATTTGTTATCAGCCAGCACTGCGACTTTCGTACACAAATCCCTCAATATATCCAAATCATGGGTCACCATGACTACCGTAAAATGCAGGTCCTTATGCAGCTCGGATAACAGGCTGACAAAATCCTCACTGGAAATAGGATCGAGCCCCGAAGTCGGTTCATCAAGCAACAACAAGCCCGGCTCCAGCACCATGGTGCGAGCCAGCGCCACCCGCTTGATCATGCCGCCCGACAAATCGGCAGGCTTTAACCAGGCGTCGCCGGCAGCCAAGCCGACCATAGATAGCTTCATAAACACGATGCGCGCAATCAATTCCTCATCCTTAAAACCCAGCTCCCGCAGTGGAAAGGAAATATTATCGAAAACATTTAAGACGCTAAATAACGCGCCTTTCTGGAACAGCACCCCGCAATTATTGCGCAAGCGCTGACCGTGATTGGAATTAGTGTTTTTTAAAGACTGCCCCATCACAAACACTTCGCCCCGCGTGGGTGCTTGCAAGCCGATAATTTCGCGCAATAAAGTGGTCTTGCCGCAACCGGATGCGCCGACCAAACCCAGAATTTCGCCATGTTCCAAACACAGACTAATGTCCTGATGGACAATCTTGTCTGTACCGGCATGGGAATCGGCAAAGCTGGTCCAGATATGCTCCAACTGAATTGCATAAGCGCTCATGGCATCCCCACATTCATGAACAGGATAGCGAATACCGCATCGACCATGATCACCACAGTAATCGCAGCCACCACGGAATTAGTGGTCTCATTGCCTAGACTTTCGGTATTCGGTTTAATCCGAAAACCGAAATGACAGGCAATCAAGGCAATCATCAAACCGAAAACAGCGCTTTTCCCCAAGCCGATCAGCAGGTTAACCAGCGGCACCGCATCGGGTAATTTAAGGAAAAATTGCTGATAACTGATGTCCAGCGTAGTTTGCGCAGAAAACATCCCGCCGATCAGCGCCATCGTGCTGGTCCATACGCTCAGCAGCGGCAGGACCATGGTCAGCGCCATTACTTTGGGAAAAATCAAACGTAAGGAATGCGATATACCCATCGCCGACAAGGCATCGAGTTCCTCGGTAACCCGCATGATACCGATTTGCGCGGTCATTGCCGAACCTGAGCGTCCGGCAACTAAAATAGCGGCCAGCAAAGGTCCCAGCTCACGAATAATACTCAAGCCCAGAATATCGATGATGTAAATCTCCGCCCCGAAAATCTTCAATTGCAATGCCGATAAATAACTCAGCACGATGCCGATCAAAAAACCCACCAGCGCGGTAATGCCCAAAGCCCGAACCCCGGATTCATAAATCGAAATGGAAATTTCCGACCAGGGAATTTCCCCCGGATGCAGTAACAGGTAGCCGCTATCCAAAACCAGCTGGCCCAATAATGTCACCAATTGCAGCAGCTGCCCTCGAAAATTGGCAAGCACTTGACGTAGGTATTTAATGACCAAGCTTAAATTGTATTTGGCCGGTTCGGATTTAGGAATGATCTGAACTTGCCAGCGCTCGAACAAGCGCAGATGCTCAGGGCGCATCTGCACTGCAACCGGCAGCCTTTTTCCCCATGCTTTCCAGAGTATCAACGCGCCGGCGCTGTCGAGCACCTCAACCGAACGCATATCCCAGGACATATTTTTAGCTGCGTACAAGCCGATTGTCCGGTTCAGTGCGGGCGCTGTTACCAGACTGCGAAGATTCCAACTGCCGGATAATTTGACGCACTGTTGTTCGTCATCCTGTTTAACGACTTCCAGCGTAGGCGGTATATCCTGATTAGTTGTAGTGTCAGTCATCGTTGTTTCCTGATTTTCCATACACATCAACTATAAGGCATAAAACCACGAAGACACATCAAATAGAATACGGATGATACGAATTAGGCTGATAATCACTGATAAAACAATTAAGTAAAAATCCGTCTCATCGGTATCGCCTAGAGGCGCCTACTTTTGGCATCCGTGTTCTATTATAAGCTGCTAACCTGCTTATACATTTAACATTCCAGCCAATCCAGCTCAGCATCCGAAAAACCGGCAATTTTACGCAATTCCCTGTTAAACGGGCCTTTAGGTTTACCGCCAATATAATACTGATCGATTAACTCCCGGTATTTGGCTTCGGCTTCAAAACCCTGTTGTTGACAAACGAACTTGAACCAATAAGAACCCAACTCTACATGCCCTACTTCGTCGGTTAAAATCCGCGTTAAAATTGCCACGCTTGCATCATCACCCAGCATCCTGAATTTTTCAATAAGCGCTGGCGTCACATCCAATCCCCGCGCTTCCATACAGCGGGGAACCATCGCCAACCGGCCCGGTAAATCATCGGCTGTGTCTTTGGCATGATCCCATAAGCCGCTGTGCGCAGGTAAATCGCCGTATTCAACCTGCATAACCCGCAAATGCGCCCTGATTAATGAAAAATGCTGTGCTTCTTCATCCGCAACACGCAGCCAATCCAGGTAAAACTGCTCGGGCATGGCGCGAAAACGATACAAAATATCCCAAGCCAGATAAATGGCGACAAATTCAACGTGGGCAATAGCATGAAAAAACGCCGCAACACCGGCGCTTGTAGTCAATTTCCGCCGAGGCATCTGGCGTGGCGCCAATAACTCCGGTCGCTCAGGAAATATTACCTGCTCTATTGGCAATACAGGCATATCCGAGGTAAACGTTAACTCCCCAGCCATGTAAGCCTGCCAAGCCTGGTGCGTCAGCGCTAACTTTTCATCGACATTGGCCTGACGAAAAAACGCCTCGGCAAATTCAAATAAATTTTTCATTCACAAGGCTATGATTAATGTTTTAAATTACTGTTGCTCTATGCGCACAGCACTACGCCGACTCTTCGCCGCCTAGATGGCTTAATATAAACCGCTATAGTCCAATTAAAACAATCCCTTCTCATCCCGGATCGGGACGATAAAGCCCAGCCCGTCATCGGTAGCAATAAATTCAGACAACTCCAATCGCAACTTATCCAAGGCCTCGTCAAGTGTTTCCTGCTTTACCTGATGAAACGAAGGCAGCATGGTTGATGCGTTATGGTATTTCAAAATATCCAATAATATTTTGGCTTGTTCAATGGTGTATCGATGTTTCACAACTTCTCCATGGGTAATAGTCTATTTTATTTTTTCACACAAACCAGATGACTCTAACACAACTATTAAGCCCCCTATTTTCTAAAGAGGATGCTAAATGTTTGCGCTCTAACAGCTTGATAAACGTCTATTTTATCGCCTATTTTAATAAACGAAAATATTATAACTTGATAGCCTTATACTAAAAAACCCCGCTTTATTGAGCCCACTTCAAACCGGATTAATAGGTTTTCATTAATCCATCCAGTGTCAAACCGCAGCTGGGCGCAAACGTTTTCATGAAAAAAATAACTTCTGGCTGGTCCAATGCATCGATAATTAAAGCTAATTGCTCAGCAGCAATTTCAAATTCCAAATTCCCTGCCTTTAACTCAGACTGACATTTGAGATAAGCCGAGATTTTATCCGCCGCTTTAATAATTTGTATATGCTCCTGCGGCATGTTGTCGTGATCAATCAGCACCTGAAAATCAGCCTGTAACTCAACCGGTAAAAGAGCCAGCAACTCAATCTCAGCCTGATGCTCAATCCGTTTGTAGGCGGCGCTAATTTCCTGGGAATGATATTTAATAGGCGTGGGCAAATCACCGGTAATCACTTCGGTAATATCGTGATACAAAGCCGCCGTAGCAATGGCATTAGCATCAACATTGCCATCATAATAGCGATTTTTAATTAAGGCTAAGGTGTGGGCAATAACCGACACTTCCCAGCTATGTTCCATGACATTCTCTTCATGTGCATTGCGCTTGAGCCCCCAGCGTTTAATCCATCTTAGCCGTGACAAATACGCGTAAAAACTGCTTGTTATCGGTTTCATATACATTAATCTCAACAGCAAAAATAATTACCCTATTTCTTCAATAAAAGTACTTTCTATCTACGTTTGCACAAAAAACCGCACTCCCAAATATGTTAACTATTTTCATTGATTAAGCCTTGTATGTATTTATAACTGTTGATTATCTCACTATGATGCTTAAATATATCATTTTGGTAGTGTCTAAACATCATGCTTATTCAGTGGTATCCCGGCCATATGCACAAGGCCAGCAAAGAGGTCAAAGAAATCCTGCCCCAGGTTGATCTGGTCATCGAAATCCTGGACGCGCGCATTCCGTTCAGCAGCCAAAACCCGATGCTCGCCGACCTGCGCGGCGACAAACCTTGCATCAAAATACTCAGCAAAAGCGATCTTGCCGACCCTAACATCACCCTGCAATGGCAAAACTACTTGGAACAAGAACAAGGCGTAAAAACTCTGGCGCTGACCACCGAACAGCCCGAGAAAATGCGTCAACTAACCGAGCTGTGTCATAAGATGTTGCCGACTAAAGCCGGTAGCGACACAAATCCGCCAGGAGCGGATTTGCATTTACCCGAAGGGGGCCGGGCAGGACGGCCCGGCATAAAACCCATCCACACCTTGATCATGGGTATACCCAATGTCGGGAAATCCACGTTGATCAATATACTGGCCGGCAGAATGATCGCCAAAACCGGCAACGAACCGGCCATCACCAAGACCCAACAACGCATCGACATAGGCAACGGTATTATTCTGTTAGACACGCCCGGAATGCTTTGGCCCAACGTCGAAAACAAGAACAGCGGTTACCGGCTGGCGACCACCGGCGCAATCAAGGATACCGCAATCAGTCACGACCAGATCGCTTTTTTCGCAGCCGAATACCTGTTGCAGCATTACCCGGATTTACTGAGAGCCCGCTTTCAACTGGAGCAACTCCCGGAAAGCGAGCAACAGCTGCTGGAAGTCATCGGTAAAAAACGCGGCTGCCTGCGCTCAGGCGGGCGCATCGAGATGGATAAAGTGTCCAAAATACTGCTGGCTGAATTGCGCGCCGGAACTATCGGCAGAATCAGCCTCGAAACCCCGATGATGATGGAAAAGGAATTAGCCGAGCTGGTGATTATTCGTGAGCAAAAAGAAGCCAAGAAAAAAATGCGTAAAGAAAAATGGAAAAAATCAGGCTAAATTACCGGTTGGGTTATTTCTTCATTTAAAGCGATGAGCAGTTCCGTGGCGCTAACCGGCTTATTAAAAAAACGCCGGATACCGAACAACTGAGTGCTTTCATCAATGCTGTCGCTATAACCGCTGCACAGGAATACGGGCAGGTCGGGACGTAGCGCCAGCATGGCGTCGGCAATTTCAATACCTGACTTGTTCGGCATAGTCTGGTCGGTGATAACCGCATCGATACCCTGTGGATTGGTACGAAAATAGTTTAAAGCCTCGACGGAATCGGTATAAACATCTACCACATAATTCTGGCCCTCCAGCAAATCGGCCAAATAATGCACCAAGGCAGGCTCATCGTCCACCACCAGAATTCGAGCGCCGTTACCGCCTGAAATACTCGGCAACGGCGTTGCGGCTGCCGGTAAATCCACCGCAGCATGGCTAGCCGCCGGCAGCAACACCTGAAACGTAGAACCATTGCCGGGGTGCGAATCCACTACAATGCAGCCACCGGAACGCCGAACAATGCCATAAATTACCGAGAGTCCTAAACCACTGCCTTTACCAACGCCTTTAGTGGTAAAAAAAGGATCGAAAATCAGTTTAATATTTTCATTACTAATACCGCATCCCGTATCGGTCACACTCAAACTCACATATTCACCGTAAATATCGCCCTGACATAAAGCATTATTCTTGACGCGTTTACAAAAAACACAGAGCTCCGATGCTTCTACCAGCGTACTCAACCGAAGATCCAAACATCCATGCTCAACCATAGCATCCCTGGCATTAATGACCAGATTCATCACAATCTGGTGTAACTCCGCCGGACTCATGCTGATTGCAGGAATATCGTCATCAACTTGGGCCTGTAGTTTAATACTGGACGGGATAGTGGTGCTGAGCATTTTAATGACCTCTTTAACCAGAGGAGCGGGATCCATCGCGGCTGTTATTTCATTGGTCTGGCTGCGACTATAAGTCAACATGCAAGTCACCAAGTCTCGCGCCCGCTCACCGGCCTTAGTGATTTCCTCCAGATAATGTGTCAGTTTGCTGTCTTTATCCGTAGCGTAGCGAGTCTGCGCCAGACTTGAATATCCCAGCATTGCCGCCAGAATATTATTAAAATCGTGGGCGATGCCCCCGGTTAACTGACCCAGCGCCTCCATTTTCTGAGATTGCCGTAATTGCCGCTCCATTTGAGCTCGTTCGGCTTCCGCCCGCTTACGCGGGGAAATATCGCGCACTGTGGTTATAATTTTTTTCTTCAAACCTACTTGCACTACACTTTGAGACACTTCGACATCAAGCAGCGATCCATCGCTGGTGTGGAATACCTGTTCTTTCAAGCCACGGTAGCCACCATCTATCAAGCCTTGAAAATTAGAATGGATTTCAGGTTCCGGCGTTGAAACAATATCAGTTAACAGCAGTTGTCGACTCTGCTTGTAGGTATAGCCAAGCATCTGACAAAAATGTAGATTGACCTCCTCTAACGCCAATGTTTCCAAATCGCAAAGAAAAATAGCATCGGATGATTGCTCCACCAGAATATGGTAGCGCGCCTCGCTTTGGCGCAGTTCCGCAGTCAATTTTTCTGCAATTGATAAGGCATCGCGACGGGTATTTTGATAAGAACGGATAAGGAAAAAAAGCAACAGGCTGATGGTTGATCCACAAACCGCAACTAATCCTGTTTTGCTGTAATCGATGTTGAGATATTTTGCCGTCGGAGTAAATTGTAAGGTCCATGTTCTACCTCCAATATAACTCTGCCAAATCAGGGTCTCGGAGGATAATGCATAAGAGTAGGACAAATGACCGTCCAAGTTATCGTAGAGCAGCGCTGAAGGTGTGGCGTTAGGGCCATCAAAGATCTTCATGTGCATAACATCTTGATTTGGAATATCGCTAATGCCTTGCATAAAGTCTTTCATGCGAAAAGGACTGTAGACCCATCCGAAAAGAGCAATACGGCGCTATTCGACCGTGTCGATGGGCATATTGTTTCGATACACAGGCACATACATCAAGATGCCGGACTGAATAGCTTGCCCGGTTTCCTGTACCAACGTGACCCTACCCGTTAATGCCGCCTTATTTTCATCCCTGGCTTTTTCCATGGCGACACGACGCACCGGTTCCGAGTACATATCATAGCCCAAGGCACGCAGATTACGCCCTTCGAAAGGCTCCAGATAAATGATTGAGGTATAGATGTCGCGTGTTTCATTCGGCCAAACCTTATAATCGGGAAAACCTTCCCGGCGTATTTGTGCGACATGGGCGGGTAACTGAGCAGGCGGTATCAGCACTGCAAAGCCAAAACCCTGAATTCCCTTGAAATTATTATCCAACTCAATCCGCGCGGCATAATCATGCCATTCCCCGCGGCTAACGATTTCGGACGCATCAAATAGCGCCGCTCCCCCTTTCAGTGCCTGTTCTTGTGTGTTTAAGCGTGCTTCAATATTCAATTGTATTTGTTTACAAACAGATACAATTTTATCCTTGGCGCTGGATTCTTCTATCGACTTAAAAGAATAAGCCAGAAAACCGGTTATTGATAAGCCTACCAGTAAGACAATACAAGCGTTCCAGTTATGTATGACTGAGTGCTGCCCTGATAATTGCATGTGTTGACGGTTACTCTGCTTTATTTCAGTTGATCCCACAAAAGTACCTGAGTTTGATTTATTGAACATGAGAAGTGTATTTCGCTATTTCAGCTCGACGCACAGCTACGCGGCTCCTGTTTCGCCTAAGTACCTAGCAAAGAGGTAGTTGCAAACCCGTTGAAGTATCTCTTGTTTGCAAGCCATAATAAATCCGTATTACTACCTATCCAACTTAAGAAGCAACCATCTCTTCATCCACAAAGGGAAACAACACTCGAAAAGAACTGCCTTGCTCAGAGCTGGTTTCTATCAGTAAATGTGCCTTATTTTTTACAACTATGCCCTGCACCATGCTGAGCCCAAGTCCCGAGCCATTGCCAACCTCTTTGGTGGTAAAAAACGGGTCAAAAATACGTTGCTCCACATTGGTCGGGATACCTCTACCGCTGTCTTTCACTTCCAATACTACGTAGTCGCCATCGATAATATTGTGGCAAATGGTACAGGCTTTGCGGTTAATATTGACACGCTTCAGGATAATGTCGATATGGCCTTGCTCACCGATGGCGTCGCGAGCATTGATTGCAAGATTAGTTAGCACCTGTTGTACATCAACCGGATTAATCCGTACCAACGGAACATCCGGTTCAATATAGGAAGCAATTTTAATGCCTGCCGGAATAGAAGAGGACAGCGCAGCGATAATTTGCTCAACCTCTGGAGCCATATCCAAAGGCGTACTTGCCATATCCGACGAAGTTCGACTATAGGCAAGCATCTTAGCAACCAGATCACGAGCTCGTTCCCCGGCGGAGATGACTTCGCCCAAATAACGAGCCAGTTTATCCGAAGGATCGGATACGCATCGCTCCAAAGCTAGGTTGGAGTAACCGAGTATAGCGGCCAAAATATTATTGAAGTCGTGGGCAATTCCCCCGCTCAATTGCCCTAATGACTCCATTTTTTGGGCTTGTCGCAATTTTTGCTCCAACGACTTACGTTCGGTAATATCAGCGAATGAGATGCGAATTACGGGGGATGTTGAAGTATCCCGGCGTTGGCAATCCATAAACGCATGAAAAACCGTGCCGTCATCACGCTGAACGAGAAATTCAGCACTTTGCTTATCGCTGTGACTCAGCGTAAGTTGGTTATGCAGATACCAACGATCACATTCCTTGGGGTGGAGAAAAGAGCCTATGCTGCGAAGCATTGCCGCCTTTTTATCGACCCCCAGCAGGGCAGCCCCGGTGAGGTTAATTTCAGTAATTTGTCCCTTCTCGGTGAGGGTGAGATAACCGATGGGGGCAAAATCAAACAGGTCCATATAACGATCGCTGGTTTCTTGCAGTGCATTTTGGGAGCGTTGCAACTCACTATATTGCACTTCCAGCTCAGCCTGCTTCTCTTCGAGTTTGGCGGCAGTCGAATACAGCTCCTTTACCATCAGGCTATGCTCAGTAATATCGGCAATAACAGCCAAGATACGCAAAATCATACCGCTTTCATCACGGAGGGCGACTACATTCAAATGCGCCCAAACTTCATGTCCGTCCTTGTGAATATAGCGTTTGTCAGTCGTATACTCGGCAACTTCTCCGCGTACCATACGCCGCCAACCTTCTATGTTTATTTTTTGATCATCGGGATGAGTAATCATAGCAAAGGTCTTGGATAGAAGTTCTTGTTCAGAATAGCCTGTCATCCGACAAAATTTCGAATTTACCCGCAGGATTTTACCCGTCACCGGATCAGCTTCTCCCATTCCGATGGCGGCGGTTTCAAAAATCACCCGAAAATGTTTCTCTCTCTCCTGTAAGGCCTGTTCCGCCACCTTGCGCTCGCTGATGTCATCGTAGATGACAACAATATTGCCATCAGTCAAGCGATAAAGGTAGTTTTCCCGCCAACCGGCAATACGTTCATCTTGATAGTAATTAACGGGGAAATGTTCGGGCCGCCCTGTACGCCAGACTCGACGCAATACATCAAGCAAGCCGAACTCGGCAATACCCGGAAAAAGCTCAGTCGCCCGCCTGCCTATAAAATTCTCCCTGTCTATTTTTTCAGTGCGTTCCGCTGCATGATTGACTTCTAAAAAAACAAAGTCCCCCCCATTATCAACCGCTTGGTAAACCACGCCGCAGGAGGTCATATTTTCAAACAATTGCCGGTATCGCATTTCCTGTTGCTCGATTTCATGAAAGGGGGTCTGAATAGTAGTCACAAATACGACCTGATAAAGAACAAGATAAGCAATAACTTTGTAAAGATGACCTAATACATTAAATGCATCCACGGTTGTTTTGTACTGAATGAAAAACATCTCACTCATAATAAAAATCATGGCAGCTGTAAATAAATAGGTTTGCAGGCTGATAGTGTCCGCATTGTAGGCCGGTCGCCAAAAACGGCTTGCAGCAATAGCAAACAGGCCAATAATGCTCCACTCACAGACTATTTTGAATTGGGTTAATTCATAACCTTCTCCGTAGCTGTGCGCCAAAATGGACTGATAAAAAAACACAAACCAATAGATTGACAGCGAGTACAGGCTAAAGCCAAACAGCAGCGCATATCGGGATTGTGGCTTACATAGGGAGGCCGGGGACATGAAAGATACTGCACAGAGTGCTGCCGCAACGGTAAACCGAACAGCCAACCGGAGGGCAAGGTCTTTTTCAGAAGAGAAAGGCATTCCGTTGTAAGAGAGCGTATGAGCAAAATCCAGTATACCGGCAGCCAGCATGGCGCAACCCAACAAGGTTATGTTGACTGAACGGCTTGGCGGCAAACTATACCAAGTCGCGCTAAACACCATAAATGCGATCAGGACCGAGGAAAATTCCAGCAATGTGTGCAAAAGCAGGAAGTCGCGCTGCGGCATCACAAAATAAGTGCCGAGTGCTAAAAAGAACAAAATCGCCACGCCAGCCAGCAATACTAGTAACAGGCAGTAGCGATTCATACCTACCAACAGGCTCGATTTGTAGAGGCTAATGAGCTTATTCATTGGAAGCCGTTGGGAGATAAAAGTTTACAATAGGAATATCATGACAAACCGGCCTTCAGCAACTCAAGCAACAATTTGGTATTCAGCGGTTTGGAAAGACAAATTTCTGCGCCTGCTTCAATGATTCGTTGCTCGTTTTCAGGGCTAGGATAGCCTGTCATAGCTATTATGCGAATATCGCTGATATCAGGGTCAGCTTTGATCTGGCGACAGACTGCAAATCCATCCAGTTTCGGCATCATTAAATCCAGCAAAATAACGTCCGGTTCGAAGCTGTACACTTTGCTGCCGGCCTCGAATCCATCGGCTGCGGAGCTAACTATAAAGGGCTCGTCCGGGCCGGTAAGCAATTCGACGAGATACCCGGTAACCTGTTTATCGTCATCGACGACCAGTATCCGCAAATCGTTACGCTGTGGCGCCGTTTTAGTCTGCTTGGCAAACTGTTCTACATTCTCGCGCAGAAAACGACGGTGTCCGCCCGGCGTTGTTTCGGAAGACAATAAGCCTTTTTGCGCCCATGCACGTACAGTGATTGGCGACACCATTAATAGCTTGGCAGCCTCGCTGGGCGTTAAATAAGGTTTATTATCGTTACTGGCCATAAGTGGAAAAGTTCCTAACTGCAAAGGTAATTAAAGCAAATTACGTTATTGTACAGCAACATACTGATAAATTAAAAAACCACTGTCACCGTAGTAAAATTTGTTGATTTTTTGTCCATCAACTTGCCGCTTAAATCCTCAGCTAACGGCAATTTGGCTTATCCTACCGCTTAATTCTTCTGGCCGAAAATAATTAGTTTCCATCCATATTTCTGAAGTTAGCAAAAAATACTCCCACCATTACTTATAATTAATCCTCATGGTTTCCGCGCTGGAGCGTTACTGCCATTAAGTTAAGCCTTTAGGAGCGTGAGAAGTTACTTTAAATTATCGCGCTGACTTGATACGGAATGCGCCCGGAATCAACAGTGCTCACCGAATAATTGTCAAATTCAAGCTCCTCCTTCTGAGCAGCCCCCGCTATATACGCCTCAAAATGTTCCAACGATAGCGGCTTGCTAAACAGATAGCCCTGATAAGCATGACAACCATGGCGAGCAAGAAACCTCCTCTGTTCCTCGCTTTCCACACCTTCGGCGATAACCACCAGCCCCATACTCTCGGCTAGGGCGATAACCATCTTGGCAATAGCGGCATCGTTAAGATCGATGAGAACATCCCTGACAAAACCTTGGTCAATTTTCAGTTGATCCAGAGGCAGTCGCTTCAGGTAAGAGAGTGACGAATAACCGGTGCCGAAATCATCCAGGGAGAAGGACACCCCCTTCTCTTTTAATGTCGTCATTTTGATAATAATATCCTCTACATTAGATACCAGCAGACTTTCGGTAAGTTCCAGTTTGAGCCTGAAAGGATCAGCGCCGGTGCGCTCAAGCACTTCTAACACCTGCTCGACAAAATCGACCTGACGGAACTGGTGGGCGCTAACATTTACAGCCAGCGTAAGATGCGCAGTTTCTTGCCGGGCGCCCCATATCGCCAACTGGGCGCAGGCGGTTTCCAAAACCCATAGCCCCAGCGGCAGTATCAAACCGCTTTCCTCGGCTAACGGAACAAAATCGATTGGAGACACCATGCCGCGCTGTGGATGTATCCACCTCACCAACGCTTCGGAACCGGTTATATTGCCATCGGTATCCACTTGCGGTTGGTAGTGCAAGACAAACTGCTTATCCTGCAATCCACGGTGCAAATCCGCCTCCAAACTGGCGCGCGCCATAATATCCGTTTGCATACCGGGGTCGAAAATACACACAGTATCACGCCCTGCATGTTTGGCTTCGTACATGGACAAGTCAGCGTATTTCATCAGCTCTTCAGTGCTCTTCTCATCTCCCAAAAACAGCACGACACCGATACTGGCGCTGGAGTGATAGGTGATGGTCGCTTTGGATTGGCTAAATGGAACTAATAGATGATAAGGTTTTGCCAAAGCCTCACCAATCATTTCAGCCAGTTTTTTTGCCTGAGCAGCGGCTTTAGTGGCGTATTTATCCAATGAATTGAGTATCATCACAAACTCGTCGCCGCCCAACCGAGCGATGGTGTCGTCTTCATGTACACAAAATTGCAGCCTTCTTGTAACCTCCAGCAGCAGCTGATCGCCCATATTATGACCGTATGTGTCATTGAGTATCTTGAATCGATCCAGATCCAAAAATAACAGCGCCGCATGTTGCCGGGAATGAGTACTGGCAGCGATGGCTTGGTCTATGCGCTCCTGGAGCAGGCGACGATTAGGTAGCTTAGTAAGAGGATCATAAAAGGCAAGGATACGGATACGCTCTTCCGAGCCGTTGCGATCGGTAATGTCATAGAAAGTACCGACATGATGGGTGGTGTTACCATCGCCATCCTTGATAGCGGTGATGGTGAACCACTCAGGATATATCTCGCCATTCTTGCGCTTGTTCCACATCTCCCCTTGCCAGTAGCCGTCTCGTTGAATAGTTTGCCACATGGCACGATAGAACATCGCATCTTGTCGACCGGAATTGAGTTCCTCAGGTATTTTTCCGACAATGTCGTCGGCGCTATAACCGGTGATCTGGGTAAAGGCGGGATTCACCCGCTGGATGACCATATTGGCATCGGTAACGATAATACCCTCATGTGAATCAAACATATGAGAGGCGATATTCAGTTCCTGCTCCACCATTTTCTGCCGGGTGATGTCGTACCACATACACAATACATGCGTCGGCTTGCCGTCCTCATCATAGTCCATCAACTTTTGCTCATCGTGTATCCAAACTTCACTGCCGTTTTTGTGCATGAAACGGTAGTCGCAAGTAACCGCTTCGCCCCGAAATAATTTTGCCGTAGCAGCCACCACGCTATCTCGATCTTGAGCGTGTAAACACCTAAACCACCAATCTCGTTGCAAGGCTTCTTCCTCGGAGTAGCCTAACAGGCGATAAAGATTGTCGCTGCTGACCCATTCCGGGTGTAACTGATTGCCCACCGCCCGCATCGAAAATAATATGACCGAACTGGAGGAAATCAGGTTGCTCAAATATTCTGACGTGATAAGTGCGGTTCGTTCAGCTTGGGCGAGTTTGCCAATCAGGAATCCCAGCGGGCGCACCTCAAAAATATAAAGGCTAGGAAAAACCATACACAACAGCAAGATTGAATAAAGCACGTACTCGCCCCAATGCGGAAGCGGGGCCATCGATTGAACGGTCCATTGAGTGATCGCACTACTGACAAAAATAGCACATAACAATGCAAATATAAGTCGTGTAATAGACTCGACCGTTATTGAGTGTTGGTATTTTTTAATGATCTCTTTCATGGTAAGTTCCTGTCGATTTGCGACTGGCAATAAAATGGCTTAGCTTTGCAAAGTGTCACACCTACTACTTACAAGCATACCTGCCCCATCTATCCTGAAACAGCTCACAATAACAGCCAGATTTTGCGCTTGTTCTTCAAGTGATTCTGCGGCGACAGCGGCTTGCTCAACCAAAGCTGCATTTTGTTGAATCACATTATCCATTTGCGTGATGGCTAAATTAATTTGTTCGATCTCGGAGCTTTGTTCAACCGAGGCGGCGGTTATTTCCGACATCATGCTGGAGACGCCACTGACAGAACTAAGGATTTCTTCCATCGCACAACCTGCCTGGGCAGCCAGTTTAGTGCCGACATTAATTTTTCCTACCGAACCCTCGATCAAATTTTTAATTTCCCCGGCGGATGTGGCTGCGCGTTGCGCAAGATGACGCACTTCTTCGGCTACCACCGCAAAACCTTGTCCGTGCTCGCCGGCACGAGCGGCTTCTACGGCGGCGTTGAAAGCGAGAATATTAGTCTGAAAAGCGATGTCATCAATTACCGAAATAATGTCACTGATTTTGTGCGAAGCTTCGTTGAGTTCATCCATCGTAGTCACAACTTGGCCGACAATGACGCCTCCCCTACCAGCTATCTTAGAAGCATCAATAACAAGCTGATTGGCCTGTTTGGCGTTTTCGGCATTGGCTTGTACGGTAGAGGTAAGTTCCTGCATGCTGGCGGCGGTTTCTTGCAAACTGGCGGATTGTTGTTCGGTGCGATACGACAAATCATGGTTACCTACCGTAATTTCTTTAGCGCCGACATTAATATTGTCGGTAGCATCCCTGATTTTATTGATGATTCCTTTAAGTTTTTCGACCGTAGTATTGGAGTCTTCCTTAAGCTGTCCAAAAGTACCTTGATAATCATTGGTAATGGTTTCCGTCAAGTCGCCACGGGATAGCGCATCAAGTACACGCACCACTTCATTGAGACCGGTTGCGCTGGTATACAACATTTGATTGAGACCTTCGCCCAGCTCACGCAGAAAACCTGCTTTGCCATGCAAGTCAAAGCGCTTGGTGAAATCGCCCATACTGGAGGCTACCACGATGGTAGATACCTCTTTTTCCACCGCAACTTCGTCGGTTCGATCCTGCCATTCGACTACCGATCCCAGATGCACCCCCTGTTCATTGATAACCGGATTGACAGCGACTGCCATGAAACGACCGCCTAATTCCATACTGGCGATATAGGTGTCGGTTAATGATGCGAGTAAGTATGCTTGATGTTCAGGATTCTTATGAAAACCGTCAATTTTGCTACCTAACAGCTTATCTACCGAGAAATTAGGCAAATCTTTACGAATGTCTTTCTCGGCTTTACCGAAAATATCGCTGACTGACTTATTAACATAAATAATTTCCCCCTTGTTGTCCGCAATCATGACCCCCGTACTGACGTTATCCAACGCAATCTTGACCAACAGGTTTTCATCGGCGATACGCCGCGTTTCCGCGACATCAAAACCGAGCCGGGTCTGCATCGATTTAATGGCTTCCATGACTTTTCCGACTTCATTGTTGTGTTCTATTTCAATGATATTCCTGTAATTTCCCTGGGCAATTTGACCGAAGTGAGCAATGGTTGCTTCGAGCGGATGTATAACGATAGGAATCAGGGCCAAGCCCAGCCATAAAACCATAGGAATACCCATCCCGATCAGGCCAATGGAAATATTGCGAATCATCTCATAATGTGACTGGACTGCCCCAAGCTCCTGCTTGGCCTCATCCAGCTGCAATTGCAGCAACTGCTGAATAGTCTTCCCGACCGGTAAGTAAAGCGTGTTGATATTATCCGCAACAACCCTATAAGCCTGCGTTATATCATTGGCTCGCAAGGCCGTAATGGCCGGCTTTAATCCATCCGACACAAAGTGTTTTCTGTACTCGGCAAATTGGTCTGCCAATATTTTTTCTTCATGGCTTAACGGGGCAGCCATATAGGCATCCTTAAGCCGGGTGATTTTGTCGATGTTTTGCTCCACTTCGACGGTATTTTTCAAAATCACCTCGGCGCTTGGGTTATTAAGACTGTCGACAATAGCGAGTCGATTAGTCAGCAGTAAGGTTTGAATCGAGGTTATTTGGCTGATCGGCAGGAGACGATTTTCATACACGGTAAACAGACTGTCTTTGGCATTGTGCATACTGAACAATCCTATACTGCCGATAACCAGCAGCAATACCGACAGCAGGCTGACCATAGCAATCAGACGGGTTTTGATATTGAAATACTTGAATACGTTAAACCGTGACAGCAGCGTGTCTTTAACGACTTTGCCATCCTGGATTTTCAGGTTGTCGGCCTTACCTTCACGAAATAACCGATAAGCGGCATCGGCCGCCTCAACTTGTTCACGCTCAGGTTTACTGCGCACCGACATGTAACCGACCAGCTGATTATTTTCATGAATCGGTGCGGCATTAGCCAACACCCAATAATAGTCACCGTTTTTGCAGCGATTTTTGACTATGCCGGTCCACGGGCGGGCGGCCTTCATCGCTCTCCACAAATCTGCAAAGGCTTCGGGCGGCATATCGGGATGACGCACTATATTGTGTGGAGCCCCGATCAGCTCTTCTCTGGAATATCCGCTGATACGAATAAACGTATCGTTAGCGTAGGTGATCACTCCTTTTAGATCGGTGTTGGAAACAATAGAGTCACTGTCGCTAAGAACATGTTCCACATCGGTTACTGGCTTATTAATTTTCATGTGCTGATCCTCCCATTTAACTAATGGTTAACTTACGGAGTATTGATTTTCTTGTTTCGATTACACTTATGCGCCTTACGGCTTTTAAGTTCTTCTCCACTCAGCAGCTAGAAAAATAGAAACACTGATACCACTGAGTAGTTATCTTTTTCTTGTAACAAATCGGTCGGTATTCCGATACCAAACTGTTTGCGACGGTAATTTAATGAGCACGCACTTCTCCTTCTTGGCTTCTAAAACGGACTATATTCATCACTGCAACCGCGATACCTTAGTGAACATAGACAATCTCAATTCCCCCATTTTTTGCTTATACTTGGCTTACAGTCATTATTTTTGGCGATCTCACCGGTTTTTTCCAAATCATTCCGAGTCCCGCTTGATAGTCGTCCCAATACAATCTCATCGGCCAAACGTTCACCCAAAAAAATGGCTACTTGGTCTCTAAGTTCGTCTTCCGTAAAGATATTTGAAACGCCAAAGTCGCTATCGCAAAAAAGATGCTTTACTTCGGTTACTGGCTTATTAATTTTCATGAACTGTTCTCCTTTGCGCGGGGCCCAAGTTGAAGATTGAAAACCCGTCAATAAACACGACGCTGCATATCGGAACGATGCCAAGATAACTTAGACACCCGGTCTATCGACAATAACTTGGTGACCGAAACGTCCGGCAAACAGCACCGCTTTATTCCAAAGTTCCCGTATTCCGGCAACGCCAGGACTAACATACAGTTCAATGAATTCCGACCCGCTGATGTTAAAGAACAACACCTGAGCCTCCTCAGAAACAGCACAGGCCAACAGGTTTTTTTCAGTTCCATGCCCCTCTTCCAATAGCTCGCCCTGAGCCATTCGTCCACCTAATCCATGGATATTTTCCAGTGTTCTTAAAAAATCGATGGACTCTATAAGTTCTCGCTTAAATGGAAAACCAACCATCACTAATTTTTTGAGATAACCGAAGAGATTACCCAACAACATGAGCCCCTCAGTAATGATATTGTTCTTTAAGTTATCCATAGCGATAACTCCTGGTCTGGCTTACCCGATTTTGAAAGTGAGCTACCGACTGATCAAGCGTTGAAAAAATTTCCTCGCAATAAATAACATTTTTACGACTACCTAGAATATATCCGGCTAGATTGGAAATAGCCGCCCAGTTTGCTGCATTATTTATAAAATCAAATGCAATGCTAAACAGCTCAGCCAATTTTTCATTTTGTTGTTGTTTATCGGCAGAGAAACATTGTAAATATTCGTTAGCCAAGGCAATATCGGAACTGCCGCCATAATTTTTTAATGCGTCCAGGGTAACCAACTTATGATTAAACAACTCATCATCGGTGTCCGCGACATGTTTAGCTTCAGCCAAAGGCCCGATAAGCAGATTAATAATGTCCGCCTCAAAGGCTGTCATATAATCCTTTACCAATTGCACAATGATGTCATCGTGTTCCGCTAATTCATGCACTAAGCAATCAATAGAAGGGGGTAACAATTCAATTAACCGCCCGCCTTCCACTCGTGCCAGACAATCGTCATGAGTTGATTGATAAGCCATGACATCCGAGGCTGTCTGGTCGTTCATTTCTTTAAAAATAATTTTAAAAAAAACCGGCGGCAGGTTTCTAGCTTGATTATTTAAATGAATGCCTGCAGCATGCCCTGCTTCATGAAAAGCAACGCGTTGTTTATGCTCTATTAATTTATCTTGACCGAAAGCTTCAATTACTTTGTTTCGTTTCATATTAAGCACCATAAGATTTAAAGAAACTGCTATTAATTACACGTTAAACCGCCGTTGTTTTAAAATCACCGACCTATCCCCTTCCCCATCAATCTCATAAGCAATCCGTGCTAATGTTGCTTCTCTAAGTATTGATCTACAACAGAACCCAGCTTTACGACTCCAGAAATCCAAGCCAACGTTATGATTGGTTCAATACCTCAATATCTAACGCGCTTTATATGCCGGATACCAATAATGAAAACATCTTATCGGCTCTCTTGCATTGCAATTTCCTTAGTAACCCTTGATTAGCAATACTTATTTATTACGCTGCCGATACAAACACAATCAAGCAATATCTTGGAAAAAATTGTATTACTCATATCGATCTCTGTCAATCGATTTAATCGATTTGATCGTTTATATCGAACAAATCACCTCTTGCTTTCTGCTAATTTACTTCACTAACCCAGCTCAATTCATTAAAATTACTCAGGTATTAAAACCAGAAAAACAGAGAAAAATCCTAGGAATCCTAAAAAAAAATTTGCCGTATTACGCTACCTACGGCAATGATTGATAAACACTAGCCGTAACGACTTTGGCCTATTACCGACTGATGCTGCGCTCATGGATAACTTCGTTCAGTTGTAACGATGTGTGATTTCCATTATTACTCTTGGATAGTTGCGATCCGAGTTAAACCCGAATCGATCAGCCCATTCTCAGTATCAAAATGACTAAAACGGGTGCATTGCCCCCCCTGCATTGTTTATACTATGCGCAATAAGTAGAGCGTTTCCGGCCTTTAAGCTATTTCAGTTAGAGTACGTAAGTTACGCTATGCTCTTGCGCCCTATGGGTAAACCTAACTTACACTTCTTTAATCCATGCATACCCGTCGTAACAGGATCAATCAATGACCAACAGTTTAATCTCAAAAATCACCGGACTAAATGACATCGATCCAGCAGAAACCAGGGAGTGGGTTGAAGCGCTGCAAGCCGTCCTGGATCACGATGGCAGCGAGCGTGTACACTTTTTGATTGAGCAGTTGGTTGCAGTAACCCGGAATGCAGGATTTGATATCCCTTTCAGCGCCAACACAGCGTATCTCAATACCATTCCCGTTGCGCAACAAGCGCAGTTTCCCGGTGACGTGACTATCGAACACAAAATTCGTGCTTATGTCCGCTGGAATGCGATGATGATGGTATTGCGGGCGAATAAGCATACCAACGTCGGCGGACATATCGCCAGTTTTGCTTCGGCAGCAACGTTGTATGATGTCGGTTATAACCATTTTTGGCATGCGCCTTCAGATCAACATGATGGCGATTTGATTTTTACTCAAGGCCATTTAACGCCGGGTGATTATGCCCGTGCATTTTTGCTGGGGCGCTTGACACTGGAACAGATGGATAACTTTCGCCAGGAAGTGAACGGTAACGGCTTACCGTCTTATCCTCACCCCTGGTTGATGCCTGATTTTTGGCAGTTTCCGACGGTTTCTATGGGCCTTGGGCCGATTATGGCTATTTATCAGGCGCGTTTTATGCGCTATTTACAAGACCGCGGTTTTGCCGATACCTCAGGTCGCAAAGTCTGGAGCTTTCTTGGCGATGGCGAAACCGATGAACCCGAGTCTTTGGGCGCCATAGGCATGGCCGGACGGGAAAAACTGGACAATCTTATTTTTGTTATCAACTGCAACTTGCAGCGCCTGGATGGACCGGTTCGGGGCAATGGCAAAATTATTCAGGAATTGGAAGGTGAATTTCGCGGCGCCGGTTGGAATGTAATCAAGCTGGTTTGGGGGCAACGTTGGGATGCATTACTGGCGCGTGACAAAGACGGGCTATTGGCGGCTCGTATGATGTCCTGCGTCGATGGCGATTATCAAACCTTTAAAGCTAAAGACGGCGCCTATGTTCGTGAACACTTTTTTAATACCCCGGAATTAAAAGCCATGGTTTCCGACTGGTCGGATCGCGACATTTATGAACTTAATCGCGGAGGACATGATCCGGTTAAAGTTTTTGCCGCTTTCCATGCCGCAGTGCATCATCAGGGACAGCCCACCGTCATCCTGGCTAAAACCATTAAAGGTTATGGTATGGGCGATTCAGGAGAAGCCCAGAATATCTCTCATCAACAGAAAAAAATGAGCCCCAGTTCGTTAAGCAACTTTCGCAGCCGGTATGCATTGCCGATTACCGATGAAGAGTTGAACGACCTGCCCTATCTGAGCTTTCCAGAAGGCTCAAAAGAGCTGGCTTACATGCAGAAGCGTCGTAACGAACTGGGCGGCCATTTGCCGGCCAGAAGAACCAAGTCTTATGCCTTGGATGTGCCGGTATTGAGCGACTTCAAGCCGTTGCTGGAAGCCAGCGGCGAAGGCCGCGAAATCTCCACTACCATGGCTTTTGTCCGCCTGCTTAACATTCTGGCTAAAGACAAAAACATCGGCAAACGTGTCGTACCGATTGTCCCCGACGAATCAAGAACTTTTGGTATGGAAGGCATGTTCCGCCAACTGGGCATCTGGTCACAGGTTGGGCAATTGTATACCCCGCAAGACGCCGATCAGCTGATGTTTTACAAGGAAGACAAACATGGACAGGTCATGCAGGAAGGCATTAATGAAGCGGGCGGTTTGTGTGATTGGATTGCGGCGGGCACCTCGTACTCAACGCATAATGTACCGATGATCCCGTTTTTTATTTATTATTCGATGTTCGGCTTCCAGCGGGTCGGCGATTTAATCTGGGCCGCCGCCGACCAACGTACGCGTGGCTTTTTAATGGGCGGTACGGCAGGCAGAACCACGCTGAACGGCGAAGGCCTGCAACATGAAGACGGACACAGTCATCTGATGTCGGCAACCGTACCTAATTGCGTGTCTTACGATCCGACTTATGCCTATGAACTGGCGGTAATCATTCAAGACGGTCTACGACGCATGTATGTCGAACAAGAAGATGTTTTCTATTACATCACGGTGATGAACGAAAACTATGCCCATCCCGCTATGCCTAAAGGCGTAGAGCTGGACATACTCAAAGGCATGTACAGCTTCAAGAAAAGCGCCAACACCGTAGCGCCTCGGGTGCAGTTGTTGGGCTCAGGAACGATTTTCCGGGAAGTCGAAGCAGCCGCCCAATTGTTGCACAATGACTGGGGTGTGGAAGCAGACTTATGGAGCTGCACCAGCTTTACCGAACTGGCTAGAAACGGCCAATACTGTGAGCGCTGGAATCGTCTGCATCCCACCGAAACGCCCAAGCAAGCCCATGTGGCGCATTGTCTTGCCAATGCGCAAGGTCCGGTGATAGCCGCCAGCGATTACACCCGCGCCTTTGCCGAACAGATTCGCGGTCTTATTTCCTCCCCTTATACGGTATTGGGTACCGATGGCTTCGGTCGTTCCGATACGCGCGAAAATCTGCGCCGTTTTTTTGAGGTAGACCGCTATCATGTCACAATTGCAGCGCTAAAGAGTTTGGCAGACCTGGGGCAGTTTGATGCCGCCAAAGTGGATGTGGCTATTGCCAAATACGGTATAAACCCTGAAGCAGCGGCCCCTTGGCTAATTTAACGGAAGAACGCAAAAATGGCTTTATTGATTGAAATTAAGGTTCCTGATGTTGGCAATGTCGAAAATATCGACGTAGTAGACGTATTGGTTAAACTAGGCGACGAGGTAAAACTGGAACAAACCTTGGCGATACTTGAAACCGACAAAGCCAGCATAGATTTGCCCTCCAGCGCGACGGGCACGGTGCAGGAATTGTTTATCAAACCCGGCGATAAAGTTTCGGAAGGGACTTTAATTGCAAAAGTATTGACAAGTGACGAAGCGGTTAGCCCCGCACAACCGGCAGAATCGGTACAGCAAGCGGCGGCAAGCGAGGAAAAAGCACCTGAACCGGTTATTGTTATCCCTGAACCCGAGCCTGCAAAGATGCAGGAGGCAGAACAACAACCCAGCATCGGTTCAGCAAGAGCGGCTCACGCCACACCGGCGGTTCGTCTTTTCGCCCGCGAACTGGGCGTTGATATACAAAAAATCACCGTCGGCAGCGGCCGTAAAGGACGCATCTTAAAAGACGACGTGAAAAACTTCGTTAAAAAGATCATAACTGAAGGCGTAGCGCAAAGCGGCAGCGGAATCCCGGCAATGCCGAGCGTCGATTTCTCCCAATTCGGTGCTATAGAAGAACAAAAACTAAACAAGATCAAACGACTGACCGGGCAAAACCTGAGTCGCGTGTGGTTGAACCTGCCTATGGTTACTTACCATGACGAGGCGGACATCACCGAAATGGAAGCGTTCCGCATTGGGCTGAACACCGAAAAATCCAAGGATGACGTCAAAATCACCGGCCTTGTTTTTATAATCAAGGCCTTGGTTTCTGCGATGGAACAGTTCCCGCAATTTAACGCATCACTGTCTGCCGATGGCGAAAAACTGATCTTCAAGAAATATTTCAATATCGGCATCGCGGTCGATACGCCCAACGGTTTAGTGGTACCGGTGCTGCGCGACGTCAACCGAAAAGGCATTAACGAATTAACCGCCGAACTGGCCGAAAAAAGCAACAAAGCCCGTCAGGGCAAGCTGATGCCTAGCGATATGCAAGGTGGATGCATCACCATTTCCAGTCTCGGCGGTATCGGCGGCACGGCTTTTACCCCTATCGTCAATGCCCCGGAAGTGGCGATACTCGGCGTTACCCGTGCCAAAATGCAGCCGGTTTGGGATGGCAAGGAGTTTATACCTCGCTTAATGTTACCGCTCGACCTAACTTACGACCATCGCGTGATTGACGGCGTGGAAGGGGCACGTTTCATGGCTGTCATTAAACAGTATTTGGGTGATATTCGCAGGTTGTTACTTTAAAAAATGGAACGTACAGAGTAGTTACTTAACTTTAATCAGGAAGAATAATATGGATGCTAATCCAGCGGTTAATGAATCTGCAATACATGCAGAAGTTCTGGTACTGGGCGGCGGCCCCGGCGGATACACAGCAGCATTTCGCGCCGCCGATTTAGGCAAACAGGTGGTCTTGATCGAGCGCTACCCTGCTCTTGGCGGAGTGTGCCTTAATGTCGGATGTATTCCTTCTAAAGCTCTGCTGCATATCGCGCAGATCATTCATGAAGTCAATGAATTCGAACAACACGGCCTCAGTTACGGCAAACCGAGTGTTGATATAAACAAAATTCGATCATGGAAAGAAAGCGTTACCAAAACATTGGGCGATGGACTGGCAGGCCTGGTAAAACAACGCAAAATAACCTTGATTCAGGGCACAGGACTATTTACCTCAGCCAACACAGTTGAGATAACAACCGAAACCGGTGTTAAAACCGTCAGCTTTGAACAGGCAATTATTGCAGCAGGATCGCATCCCACTAAAATCCCCGTTTTCCCAAATGATGATCCGCGTTTATGGAATTCGACCGATGCGCTGGCGTTAAAAGAAATACCTAAAAAACTGTTGATCGTAGGCGGCGGTATCATAGGCTTGGAAATGGCCACGGTTTACCATGCCTTGGGCTCGGAAATCAGCGTAGTCGAACTAATGAATCAAATTATTCCCGGTTGCGATAACGACTTGGTTACCCCGCTGTACCGACGCATTAAAAAACAATATAAAAACATCTGGCTGGAAACACGGGTTACTTCCATTGAAGCCCAAGAAGACGGTTTGAAAGTTTCCTTTGACCGCGCCGGTTCCCTGTCGGCTGACGGCATAGGCGATAAAGGCAAAGGCGCGCCGGAATCGGAGTTATTTGATGCGGTTTTAGTCGCAGTAGGACGCAGACCTAACGGCAAGTTGATCGGTGCCGAGCTGGCCGGGGTTAATGTCGATGAGCTCGGCTTTATCGCTGTCGATAAGCAACAGCGTACCAACATCCCTCATATCTTTGCGATAGGTGATATAGTCGGCAACCCCATGTTGGCGCACAAAGCCACCCATGAAGGTAAAGTTGCCGCCGAAGTTGCGGCTGGCCTAAAAGCCGGATTCGACGCCCTAACCATTCCTGCTGTTGCCTACACCGATCCTGAAGTAACCTGGATGGGTTTAACTGAAAATCAAGCCAAACAACAAGGTATAGCTTATGACAAAGCGGTCTTTCCATGGGCAGCTAGCGGACGCTCATTAACGCTGGGACGCAAGGAAGGTTTGACAAAAATACTCTGTGAAAAGGAAACAGGCCGGATACTCGGTGCAGGCATGACCGGCCCCAATGCCGGTGAATTAATTGCTGAAGCGGTATTAGCCCTGGAAATGGGGGCCGATGCCGAAGATGTCGGTTTGACCATCCACCCTCATCCGATGCTATCCGAAACCTTCGCTTTCGCGGCTGAAATAATCACCGGCTCGATTACCGATCTTTATATAAAAAAATAGTTGTAAATATTGTGGTATAGATGACTACAAAAAAGGGGCGGAAAACCGCCCCTTCCCTTCGATCGAAGCTATATCGAATTATTTCTTGCTGCCAGCTTTAATATGCTCTACAGCAGCTTCAGCATGTGTCGTGGCCACGCCTACATGGCCTAAAGTGCCTTGATCAATAGCTTCTTGCAACTCTTTAGCGCCAGCGTCTAAATGGTTTTTTGCCACGCCCTTAGCTATTATGGAGGCCGCCAAGGTATCTTCCAATGCCGCCTTTGCGTGCTCAAGCAAAAGCGGCGTATGTCCCGCCTTACCATGAACTACCGCAGCATTGGCGTGTTCCAGCGCTTCAGAGGAATTCTCTGCAGCAAAAACAGAAGTACTTAAAAGAAATAATAAACCTGCACATACAGATGCTAATTTTTTCATAATTCTCTCCTCATATTAATGTTTATATTTTTGTTGTCGATGCCGGATTTTCGAGAACCCTTCCTTGAAAAGAAGGTGAAAACTATTATGAACCGACCCCTATATTTTTACCTCATGTAATTTATTTTGCAATACCAACAAATATTAGTGCTGGCAACGCCTTTAAAAACAGTTGAAACTCCAGCAAATACGCCTTATCAGAGCAGTGTTTTAAGGCGCGGTAAGATACCCACCTAAATTTCTTTAGCTAGCTTCTCGGCATAACCGGTGTAATTGCGCGGCGTCAGCTCCAATAAAATGGCCTTGGCTTCAGCCGGAATTTCCAGTTTTTCGATGAACGCCTGCATTTGTTCGGGGGTAATGCGCTGACCACGGGTCAGTTCCTTTAATTTCTCATAAGGTTTTTCAATGCCATAGCGACGCATCACGGTTTGTATGGGTTCCGCCAACACTTCCCAGTTGGCGTTGAGATCAGCCTCAATCGCTTCAATATTAATCTGTAATTTGGATATGCCTTTTAAACTAGCCTGAATGGCGATGCTGGTATGGGCTATGCCTACGCCGATATTTCTCAACACGGTTGAATCGGTTAAATCCCGCTGCCAACGCGACACCGGCAATTTTTCGGCTAAGAAGCCGAATATGGCATTGGCTAGACCTAAGTTGCCTTCCGAATTTTCAAAATCGATCGGGTTGACTTTGTGCGGCATCGTGGAGGAGCCGACTTCGCCTGCGATAGTTTTTTGTTTGAAGTAACCCAGGGAAATATAGCCCCAAATGTCGCGGTCGAAATCCAGCAAGATAGTATTAAAGCGCGACAGGGCATGGAAATACTCGGCAATATAGTCGTGCGGCTCTATCTGGATAGTGTAAGGGTTAAATTGCAGCCCCAGGGATTCGACAAAGTTTTTGGAAAATTCCGCCCAATCCACATCGGGATAGGCCACGCAGTGCGCATTATAATTGCCTACAGCGCCGTTGATTTTGCCTAATAATTGCACCGCTGCCAGTTGGTCTTTCTGACGTGCCATGCGAGCGGCGACGTTCGCAAATTCCTTACCCGTCGTGGTGGGCGTAGCTGATTGTCCGTGGGTGCGTGATAACATCGGCTGGTTTGCGGTTTCTACGGCAATTGTTTTCAACGCCGCGACGCAGTCGCTGATTTGCGCCAGTATGACTTCACGGCCTTCTTTGAGCATTAACGCGTAAGACAGGTTATTGATGTCTTCCGAGGTGCAGGCAAAATGAATAAATTCACTGACCTTTTCCAGCCCGGCGCAACCGGCGATTTTTTCTTTTAGCAAATATTCAACGGCTTTGACATCGTGATTGGTGGTTTTTTCTATGTCTTTGACGCGCTGCGCATCGGCCTCTGAAAAATTGCTGACGATGGTGTTTAACAGTTGCGTTGCCGAGTCGTTGAATGGGGCCACTTCGACAATCAACGGATGATTGGCTAAGGCTTGCAGCCAGCGCACTTCAACCAGCACCCGAAAACGGATCAGGCCGTATTCGCTGAAAATAGGGCGGAGTTTTTCGACTTTGTCGGCATAGCGGCCGTCGATGGGGGATATAGCGGTTAGGGCGAAATTAGTCATGGGTTATCCGAGTTGTGAAGAATAATGTGGGATAAAAAATGTTAAGCTTTATCTGACTGGTTTTACTCCTCCTTTTCTGCCTAGGCCGTAACCCAATCGATAAACGTCCGGCATATTGATTCTGCCATCATGCATTAATTGAAAAATACCTAAATCGACTAAATCTTGTTTTATACCTTCAAAACCTTGCGCAGAATAACTTGGCGGTGGAATTGTGCCTGGCTCATTAATAATCTCCTCAATCTTTGATCTAGTCTCAAAACTCTCAAGCTCACTAAATTCACAAGGAAAGCTTATGTCTTTTTCCTTTAATAATATTTCTATCCAACGATAATTTTCATTGAATATGCGAACTTGCATTTGAGAAGCCTTTTGCACACCTTTTCTAAGAGCTTGGTAATTTAAAGGATATTGCTGTTCTTCAATTAAATCATCTGTAGCCGCCGCTTCATGTAATGCTGCTAAAAAACTACATGGACTAACCTTGCCGTGACTGTCTTCTAAATGATTGGGGAGCCATAAATAGGGATAACCAGATTTTGGAGTATCCCCCATCCATTCACCAGTGAGTTCGTGGAAAATTTCTCGCTGTAAAGCTTCATTTCTACGCATTTCATCTGGAATTTGCCAAATGTTGCTATTTGGATGTTTATTCCATGATTGGTTAAAGTGTTGTTCACACCCATCACGGAATTCTTTTCCACCTTCTGCGGAGTTGCCTAAGTATTGCCATAATAAATTAAATAGCTCCAAGTTATTCCATTCCAAAGAGAATTTATTATTAATAACTTTCGATCCCCCAGCAAATGAATATACAGATGAGTCTTCCAGCATATCAGGACGAATGAAAATTTTTAGGCGTATAGCACGAAAAGAACGAAACTTTAAAGCAGCCTGTAACAGGCCTTTTAATAATTTTTTTATAGTTTTATTGTCATCGGCTGCGTAATTTAAAGCATCAAATAAAACAATATGTTTTTTGTTTAATGCATATAATTCGTCATCTTTACACTGCAAACTATTATTAATATCGTCAATGTATTTTTCGTAATAATTAATTTTATCGTTCCAATTATTGGGGTGACCAGTTTGTTCTAAGACAGCTAAAGCAATAATCGTATTCCAGATAGTTTGCGCATCAATATTATTATTTAACAATTTTACTATGCTTTCCTTGCTGGGATAATTTGTAGAAAGCATTTGACTAAAACCAATACTACAATCGGCATTTTCTAATTCAGACCGTGGTAAAAAAGTTGCTATTAATCCAAGCCGCTCCAGTTTACTTAATTGTAAGCACCATTCACTTTTACCAGCACCATAAACACCTTCAACAAGCATATTATCAGGATGCAGGGCCTTGGCATGGCTTAAAGGCGCATAAAAATAGCGTAGCTCAATCGGTTCGCTGTCCGATTGCCTAGGTTGTTTAGGAAGTGTTAAAAAGGCTTGTCGAAGAGCATCAACTGGAAAAACACTCATGAGATATATTCGCCTAAAACGAGTTGGGTCGCCATCTGTAGAAAATTGCCATAGCAGGCATTTAATTGTGCGCCATTGATTCTGAAATAATCTTCCGATTGCGGATTAAATTCTTGAAAGGTTATGTTCCATAAGACTTCAAGCGGAAAATGAGGAGCAGAATTATCGTCTGCTGCAAAATTAAACGTATCCAGTTCTTCTGCGGCTGTTTGTTCGTAGATAGTTTCTAAAAATAAGTTATATGCTGCTTCTTTACATCTGGAAATATAATCTTCTCGTCCCAATTCAGGGACCATTCCAGCTACTATTTTCAAGTTTTCTCTAAATGTCGTTAAATTAACATTCCATTTTTGCCAATGGGAAAATAAATAACGATAGGCTTGCCAAGTCTGAGGGGTATTGATTGCAAATAAAAATGCCATATCTGTTAAACGGTTAACCGCTATGGCGGCGATGTCATGAATACCGGCGCGGCTATCCAGCAAGACAATATCAGGTTTTTCCTGAGCTTCCAGTTGCTGCAACAACCGTGCGAGTCGATGCGCAAAATCCAGTGTGTCTCCATTTTGATTAATATCCATATAAACTCTTGACAGTTTAGCAATGTAATCCTGTTCGTTGCTTCCTGCGGTAGTTACGACTCGAATCACGCCTTCACTTGTTTCGGCTAAGGGGCTGGTGGCAACCATGTCACGCAATAAGTGGTCGTCAGCTTGCCCTACAGCTTCTTCAACTAACCAATCGATAACACCGAAATCAGGCAAATATTTTTGAGGCAACAAAATTTGCCCTATACCGGGCGATTCAAGATCTAAATCGACAACAAGCACTTTTTTACCTTGTTTAGCTAAATCCCAGGCCCAGATAGCCAGCGCAGTAGAACGACCGACCCCGCCTTTAATACCAAATAAAGTGGCGCGGGGTGGATGCTGTTCTTGTATGGGCTGGCGCAACCAATCTTGTCCGGTAATTTGCCTATCTAATAAGTAAATAGGTTGTTTTGTATCAGGAATACGGATTTTATCAGGCGAATCAGTAATAGTTTTGCTGTTAAAAAAATCCTGCTCATATATAAAAACAGCATCGGTAATATAAGAAAAATGCCCTAATAAAGCCGTTAAGCTTTCCGCTAATGCTTTATGTTGCGGAGTTTGTTCACTGTGCAAAAACAGGCGGATTTTTCCATAAAGATCACGGATTAAAACCGGAGGTTCTTTCCCTAAACAGTCATAATGCTCTTCAGTAAATTGGATGGCTATTGGTAGGGCGTCTTGAAACCTGACGGTATGAGTCATTGAATCACCCCATTAGCAAATAAGTTATCAAATAGCTCATGTAAAATAATAGTTGCTAAACGATGAGAATCCGCTCGGTGTTGGTCGATATAGCTTTCGTGGACATAACGTTGAAAAATATCCCAATCGCTGAATCCATTTACACTTGGCAATGAATGCTGAGCAAGCCGCCCGGCAAAAGTAATGGAAAAATAACTCCATAAATCTTTGGAACTATCATGATTGTCAAAATGTTTTCTATGCTTTCTGTTCGTAAAGTCCCCCGTTGCCTGATCGACGCTACTTGGATCTAAACCAGCAATGATACGTTTCAAAATGCATTCGGATGACAAACCGTAAAACTGATCAGCATTAGCCCAGTATGAATGTGTGTAAAGTAATTCTCCATCACGATAATGGCGTTCTGCGGCATTTTTAAAATCAATTTTCATTATATTTAGACTCTATAATCCCGCCGCCCAGACATATTTCACCATCATAAAAAACGACGGATTGGCCAGGTGTAATAGCCCGTTGCGGCTGGTCAAATACAGCTTTGCATCTGTCGTTACCTATCGGTTCCAAATAGCACGCTTGATCCGCCTGACGATAGCGGGTTTTAGCAGTACAGCGTATAGGCTCCATCAACGGCCTATTGCTACACCAATCGAGTTGACTGGCTTCCAGAGTATTATGCAGCATCAAGGGGTGATCATGACCCTGCCCAACAATCAACACGTTATTTTTCAAATCCTTTTCCAATACATACCACGGCTCATCCGGCGCATTCTTGACACCGCCTATGCCCAAACCCTGGCGTTGGCCGAAGGTGTAATACATCAAACCATGATGCTTGCCGATAGTCTGTCCTTCCGGGGTGCGCATTTCACCTGGCTGAGTAGGTAGATAGCGTTGCAAAAACTCAGTAAATTTACGCTCGCCGATAAAGCAGATACCGGTACTATCCTTTTTACGGCTATTGGCAAAACCGGCTTTATCCGCCATGGCCCGGATTTCCGGTTTATGTAAATGACCTATCGGAAACAGAGTGCGTGATAGCTGTTTCTGTCCCAGCGTATACAGGAAATAACTCTGCTCTTTATTCGGGTCCAAGCCTTTTAACAAAAAGAACTCGTCCTCGCTCCCATGACTTCCTTCGACAAGGCTCTCCTGAGCGCAGCCGAAGGGCTCAGGACGAACGGAACTTGGAAACGTAGTCACGCGCGCATAATGACCTGTAGCGATATATTCGGCACCCAAATCTTCAATCGCATAATTCAGGAAGGCTTTAAACTTAACATGCTTGTTGCACAAAATATCGGGATTTGGAGTGCGGCCTGCTTTAAATTCAGATAGGAATACTTCAAATACTTCATCCCAGTATTCGGCGGCAAAATTGACGGTTTTTAATTCTATGCCCAATTTATCGCAAACCTGTTGGGCGTCTGCGAGATCCTCCATTGCTGTGCAGTATTCGGTGCCATCGTCTTCTTCCCAGTTCTTCATAAACAAGCCGGTAACGTGATGGCCTTGTTCCAACAACAGTAAAGCGGTTACCGAAGAATCGACACCGCCGGACATGCCGACGATTACTTTTTTACTCATAGTCAAGATCAATAAATGATTTAAGCAAGGATAAGGGGTGACGCTGCCCGTTGAGGTATTCGTCTATACTGGTAAGCACTAACGGGCTACGCAGACGATGGCGCTCAGCTTCGATTTGATCGCGCGTTAACCAGTGAGTGGCTACTATGCCTTCATCCAGTTGTTGCATCGGATTATGTGAATGACAATAACCGGAGAAACACACTCTAACAAAGCTGGGAAACTTAGGATTTTTTCGCCAAAGTTGAATGGAAATAACGTGCTCGGGCTCAAACCGCCAAGCAGTTTCTTCCAACACTTCACGTTTGACGGCAGCAATCAGATCCTCGCCTTGTTCAAGATGGCCCGCAGGTTGATTGAATTGAAGTCCATTTGAGGTTTCTTCTTCTACGAGCAAAAATCGCCGATCTTGCTCAATAACTGCGGCAACTGTAACGTGTGGCTTCCAAACCATTGCAAAATTCCGGCTGTGAAAGCTGACATTTTACTGGATTTGGAGATATTATGTTGGTAAAAAGAAGACGCAGGGAGAAAGATACAATTAGGTTGTTAACCTTTCGCATAAGCCTTGTTTATTTTGTTGCTAACATAAGAGTTGAAATTCACCAAGATTGGCACTATGTTAGAAGCTCAAATATTTTATTATTACGATTATGTCCGATTTTGATCCATTCAAAGATAAAGATGGCGGTTTGGCTATTCAGGAAGCCAAGCCTAAGTTAAAAAGACCGCCTTTATACAAGGTTATTCTGTTAAATGATGATTTTACGCCCATGGATTTTGTAATTGAGATTTTAATGGATTTTTTTGCCATGTCTGAAGAAAAGGCGACTCAAGTGATGCTGCAAGTACATACGCAAGGGGTGGGTGTGTGCGGAACATATTCTAAAGATGTTGCTGAAACTAAGGTATATATAGTTAACGACTATTCGCGAGAGCATCAACATCCGTTGATGTGCTCGATGGAAGAAGTGTAGAGGTTGGAGAGCTTATGTTAAGTAAAGAACTTGAAGTGACGTTAAATAACGCCTTTAAAAATGCACATGATAAACGGCATGAATTTATCACGGTTGAGCATTTGCTGTTGGCATTGCTCGAAAATGCTTCTGCGCAACCGATTTTGATCGCATGCGGTTGTGACATTAAGGCTCTACGCGGACAGTTGACGCAATTTATTGATGAAACCACATCGCTGATTCCGATGGGCATTCAACGGGAAACCCAACCTACCTTGGGCTTTCAACGGGTGCTGCAACGCGCTGTTTTTCATGTCCAGGCATCCGACAAAAAAGAAGTTTCCGGCGCTAATTTATTCGTAGCCTTATTCAGCGAACAAGATTCCCACGCGGTTTACCTGTTAAATAGACAGGATATTTCAAGGCTGGATGTAGTTAATTACCTGGCTCACGGCATTTCAAAGATTGATCCCGATCACGATTTGTCAAGTAGCCGTCCGCCAGAACCCGGCAATGCTGATGCCGAAGCCTCAGGCAGTCCATTGGATAAGTACGCCACTAATCTCAATGAAGAAGCCTTGAAAGGCCGAATTGATCCATTAATCGGCAGAGAGCCGGAGGTTGAGCGCACAATTCAAACGCTTTGCCGTCGCCGTAAAAACAATCCCTTGTTGGTCGGCGAAGCGGGTGTAGGTAAAACGGCTATTGCAGAAGGCTTAGCAAAACGGATTGTTGAAGAGCAGGTGCCGGATGTTTTGAGGAACAGTGTGATTTATTCACTGGATTTGGGCGCACTGGTTGCCGGAACCAAATACAGGGGTGACTTTGAAAAACGACTTAAAGCATTGTTAACTCAACTCAATAAGGAACCAGATTCGATCCTGTTTATCGATGAAATTCACACTATTATCGGAGCAGGTTCAGCTTCCGGCGGGGTGATGGATGCATCCAATTTAATTAAACCGGCGCTGGCTTCCGGTCAATTGCGTTGCATAGGCTCTACCACCTATCAGGAGTATCGCGGAGTTTTCGAAAAAGATCATGCCCTAGCGCGGAGATTCCAGAAAGTTGACGTCCTTGAGCCTTCCGTTGAGGACACCATCCTGATTCTGAAAGGACTTAAATCGCGCTTTGAAGAACATCATGACGTTAAATATTCCTCTGAAGCATTACGCGTAGCGGCGGAATTATCGGATCGCTATATTACCGATCGGCATTTGCCCGATAAAGCCATTGATGTGATTGATGAGGCAGGGGCAAAACAACGCATGACAGCTGAAGTTGATCGCAAACAGCTTATTGATGTTGCCGAAATAGAAGATATAGTCTCAAAAATCGCTAGAGTACCTGCAAAATCGGTATCGTCCAATGATATAGACAAGCTTAGCAACTTGGAAAAAAACCTGAAAATGCTGGTTTTTGGACAAGACGAGGCAATTTCAGCATTGGCATCAGCAATAAAATTATCGCGTGCAGGCCTTAGGGATACACAAAAGACCATCGGTTCATTTCTTTTTGCGGGACCTACAGGCGTAGGCAAAACCGAAGTGACGCGGCAGCTGGCTAAGGTATTGGGCGTAGAGTTAATTCGCTTCGACATGTCCGAATATATGGAGCGACATACCGTTTCCAGGCTGATAGGCGCACCTCCAGGTTATGTGGGCTTTGATCAGGGCGGCCTATTAACCGAAAAGATCACCAAGCATCCCCATGCCGTATTGCTGCTCGACGAGCTGGAAAAAGCCCATCCTGATGTATTTAACCTGTTATTACAAGTCATGGATCACGGCTCATTGACCGACAATAATGGGCGAAAGGCGGATTTCCGCAACATCATCCTGGTAATGACCACCAATGCAGGAGCGGAAGAAGGCAGCCGCGCCTCTATCGGCTTTACCCAACAGGATCATGCCACCGACAGTCTAAAGGTCATCGAAAAAGGCTTCTCGCCGGAATTTCGTAACCGTCTGGATGCCATCATCCAATTCAAACCATTGGATATTTCAATTGTCGGGCATGTGGTTGACAAATTCATCTTTGAATTGGAAGCCTTACTGGCAGACAAACACGTAACACTGGCATTGGATGCCGATGCCCGGTTATGGTTGGCTGAAAACGGCTGCGATCCGAAGATGGGGGCCAGACCGATGGCGCGACTCATTCAAGAGAAAATCAAAAAACCTTTGGCTAATGACTTACTATTTGGCGAATTGGCGCACGGCGGGCATGTGCGAATTTACGTGAAAGATAACGAACTGAACTTTGCTATAGAAAGCGCGGATTTGATTGTCCCTGAAGCCAACTTCTAGTACGAAGAATTAATCAAGGAACTTGCGTTAATCCTGTCGATAACAGGATTAACGCATACGGAATGTGATACGACCTTTGGTTAAATCGTAGGGAGTCATTTCAACTTTGACGCTGTCTCCGGTAAGAATACGAATATAATGCTTACGCATTTTTCCTGAGATATGTGCAGTCACGATATGACCATTTTCCAGCTCGACGCGAAACATGGTATTAGGAAGCGTGTCAATTACCTTCCCTTCCATTTCAATTTGATCTTCTTTAGCCATTTATATAATCCTAGTATTTAAAACCGCCAATGATAACATAAGCGCGTTTTTAACAACAGAAGTGCGTAAGAGCGATAGTACATTTATTAGCAGTTTACTGCGGATCAATTACCACGGCTATCACAAATCAACTTAAAAAACTCACTTTCTGCAAAAATCTCCGCATTATTTTCGACCCTATCCAGATAGGTTTTTCCCTCCAGGTGATCGATTTCGTGTTGGAAGATCCTGGCCACAAAACCATTTAGCTTGGCCTCCACAGAACCGCCTTGTATATCCGTATACTGGATTAGTATTTCCTGGTATCTCGGTACTAAAGCACGTATCCCTGGAATACTCAGACAACCTTCCCAATCCTTTTCTCGAGTTTCCGACAAGAGCTTAAAATCAGGATTAATCATCACCGTCGGCTCCATCAGCGGCGCAGATGGATAGCGAGGCGTCGGCCGCGAGGCTATAATGATAATCCGTTTTGATTCGCCGATCTGGGGCGCAGCAATACCAACGCCTGAAGTCGTTGACAAGGTATTTTGCATAACATCAATTATCCGCCGGATCTCAATATCATGCACATTATCAACGGCTTCAGCTTTTTTCCTGAGCACCTGATCGCCCAACTGGGCTATCTCAGGCACCAAAGTCATTGCAATTCCTGCATCAGCACAGTCTGGGCCTGAGTCGATTCTTCAGAGTCGGCTTTTTGCAACTGTTGATAGCTACCGTCAGGCTGCAAGAGCCAAGCCTGGCTGTTATCTTTTAAATACAAATTCAAATCCTGCATAATCCGGTTTTGCATCTTCCTATTTTCAATCGGAAAACAGATCTCAACGCGCCGGAACATATTGCGATTCATTAAATCCGCGCTTGATGCATAGACTTCCCTGTCTCCGCCATTTTCAAACGCATAAACCCGTGCATGTTCTAAAAATCGCCCGATAATAGATCGTACTTCTATATTTTCAGACACACCTGGAACACCGGGCCTTAAACAGCATACCCCCCTGACAATTAATTTAACCTCAACCCCGGCCTGAGAGGCGCGATAAAGAGCCCGGATAGATTGCTCCTCAACAACAGCATTCACCTGAATGATTATTTTTGCCGGCTTGCCGTTTTTGGCATGGCGTATCTCCCGCTCAATTTTCTCCATCAAACCCCGATGCAAGGTGAACGGCGACTGCAACAGCTTATTCAACTTGGTTACTTTACCCAAACTGGTTAGCTGGGCAAATACGCGCCGAACATCTTCGCCTAATTCCTTATCACAGGAAAACAAGCCGTAATCAGTATAAATCTGCGCCGTTTTCGGATGATAATTCCCGGTCCCCAAATGCACATAATTACGCAATTCCTTCCCTTCCCTTCTCAATACCAGGCACATTTTGGCATGAGTTTTATAACCTACAACGCCATAAACCACATGCACGGCTGCCTCCTGTAGTTTGGAGGCCAAATCGATATTGGCTTTTTCATCAAATCGCGCCCTCAATTCGATAACCACCGTCACCACCTTGCCCGCTCTCGCCGCCTTGATTAAGGCGCTGACAATAGGGGAATCGGCTCCGGTACGATAGAGCGTTTGTTTAATAGCCAGCACATCAGGAGAAACCGCCGCTTGACGAACAAACTCAACAACCGGCGAAAAGGACTCGAACGGGTGATGCAATAAAATATCGTGCCTTCTAATCGCTGCAAAGATGTCTTTGCTACGCTCCAGCTGTTGCGGCACAACGGGTTTGAAGGGAAGAAATTTAAGATCGGGCCGACCGACCAGATCGTTAATTTCCTGAATCCTGTTTAAATTAACCGGCCCATCAACCAAAAATAAACTGTCACGGGTCATCTCAAAGCGATCCAGTAAAAATGTTACCGTTTCATCCGGGCATTTGGCGTCAATCTCTAAACGAACTTCATCTCCGTAATTTCGCATAGCCAGCTCACCTTCCACAGCAAGCAATAAATCGTCAATCGCATCATCATCGACAAAGAAATCGCTATTCCGGGTAACCCTGAATTGATAACAGCCTTTGACATTCATACCGTTAAATAACTGATCGACAAAAGCATGAATAATCGATGATAAAAACACAAAATCCGCCGGACCGCTGCCGGTTGCATCGGCAGGTAACTGAATGATGCGGGGTAAGGCTCTAGGCGCTTGAAGAATAGCCCTACCGCTATTCCTGCCGAATGCATCCTTCCCGGTCAAGGAAATAATAAAATTTAAGCTCTTGTTGAGTATGCGCGGAAAAGGGTGAGCGGAATCCAGCCCAACCGGCGTTAAAATCGGCAACAAATCATCATTAAAATAGGCTTCCAGCCATTTATGCTGAGCTTCGGTCCATTCCTTACGGCGAATAAAATGGATGTTTTCCTTAGCCAGTTTAGGAATCAGGATCTCATTAAGGACTTTATATTGCTCGTCAACCAGTTGGTGGGCATGAACAGCAATCAATTCCAGTTGCTCACTAGGCGTCAACCCATCGGGTCCGACTGCTTTAGGATCGATAGCCGCCATTTGGATAACACTGGCTACGCGAACCTCGAAAAATTCGTCAAGATTGGAGCAGGAGATACATAAATAATTAAGCCGCTCAAGCAACGGCACTTTTTCATCCTTTGCCTGCGCTAAAACCCGCTTATTAAACTCCAGCAGGCTCAGTTCGCGGTTAATATAAAGTTCCGGTTTTTGAAGATCGATTAGGTCTTCTGTTTCGTTTATGTCCATGTTTCACTCAGTCATATAGGATGCTTATCACGCACCATTTTTCAACACCAGCCAAGATTCGATATAGGTGCATTATGCCCTCTACCCTCTTTTACCCTGCAAGCCCCCTGTATGTAACGCGATAATGCGCTCACCGGACTTGAATCTGTGTTTTTTGATTAAATCGTAAAGAGCATACATCATTTTTCCGGTATAGACCGGGTCAAGAGGTATTGTAGTTTTTAATTCAAAGTCTTTAATAAATGCGCTTAACTCGGCATTGATTTTGGCGAAGCCGCCAAAATGATGATCTAAGTCTATCTGCCAGTTATTACGAGATTGTGACAGCATAGTTTCAACATCCGTCATTAAAAAGCCTGCATTTTTTAATGCCGCAAACCCCAATACTGAAACCTGTTCCGAAGTCGCATCAACAATACCTGCCAAAGTCGTCCCGGTCCCGCAGGGCACACAAAGTGTATCGTATGGAATGCCTATTTCGGCAACAGATTCCGCCACACCTTTCAACGCCAAGCCTAAAGCGCCGCCTTCCGGAAACCAATATTGCCTGGGCTTTAAGCCGGGCAAGTCATGACAGTCTTTATATTGCCTGAGCAGTCTATAGTTGGAGCGGGATATAAATTTCAGCTCCATACCCCAGCTTTTCATATCCAGCAAAGTCGGAGTCAATGTTTCCGGTTGCTCGCCGCGAACAAAGCCGATGGTTTTTAACCCTAACACCTTCCCCACATAAGCCAAAGCATGCAAATGATTGGAATAAGCCCCTCCCATGCTGATCAGGGTATCCGCGCCTAACGACAAAGCATGATCGAGACTATATTTAAGCTTCCGCCATTTATTACCGGAAATCACCGGATGCAACAAATCGTCCCGTTTCATCCATAGCTCGATTTGGTATTGTTCGAACAACGGATCATCAATCTTTGTTAGAATCGACGGCTTGAAGGTTTTTTCCAGCTTTATCAGTTCGGGGTGCATGTATGTGTGGACGTTATAATTTGATCGCAACCGGACAGCAGATTATGGATCATTTCAAGCTGCTGAGTGTACCTGCACACAAGCCCGACTACAATATTCCGCCAGGGCAAAAAATTCTCGCTATCGTGCAACTGGAAGACGGCAGCAACCGGATCGTTAACCTGCATTGGGGGCTGATTCCATCATGGTCCAAAGACAGCAAGATTTCCAGCCACTTAATCAATGCCAGGGCGGAAACCCTGACTGAAAAACCGTCGTTTAAACATGCTTACCGACATCGACGCTGCCTGATTCCCGCTACCGGTTTTTTTGAATGGCAGGCTACCAAAAACGGTAAACAGCCTTATCATATACACCAACAAGATAATGCATTGTTCGCTTTTGCAGGCGCTTGGGAACACTGGGAACACGATCAGGAAACGGTTTATTCATGCACAATTATTACCACCGCCGCCAACGCTAAAATAGCGCCTATTCATGGCCGGATGCCGGTTATTATCACACCCGATGATTACGATCGCTGGCTGGCTAAAAAAAACACTACGCTCGAGATGGCCGATTTTTTAGCTGCCGATGCCTATCGCACTATGCAGGTCACCCCAATCAGTACACGGATCAACAATCCCTTGCATAACGATGAGAGTTGCCTAAGTTAGGATAGTGAACGCGCGCGAATAATTTGAGTAAGTTTTATTTTTTAAACCATGAAGAGCATGAACCTAGAAAAATCATTTCGTCCACGAAAAACACGAAAAGCACGAAAAATTTCAAAAGGTTATCAAACCGTAGGCCGTTACCCAGGTGAGCAACTAAATCAATACAACATATTGTTTTATTCAGTGTCTTTCGTGCTTTTCGTGGATAAGCTGCGGTTTTTAGCATGAAGGATTTAAGTCCTTCATGCCCATGCCTCGAACTATTTTTTCTTTTTTGACTTGGACTTAGCAACGGTTTTTTTGGCAACCGGCTCTGTTTTATAGTCCGGCGCTATGCTGATCAACACTGTCAGCAACGCCGCTACATAAGGGACAGCTTGAACCGAAAGAATAGCTATCCATAGTCTGCCGCTAAAATTGTCGAAATGCTCCAACGAAGCCATCATCCCGATTGCTGCACTCAACAATGTCAGCAATAGTAATTCCTGCCGTATGGTGAACAATCCGACAAATAAAGCGCTGTGTTGCTCAAACTTGGGAGTACGCATAAACGGCTTACCCGAGGTAAACAGCCCCTGTATTGTGCCTTTGGCGACGGTATGGGTTAAGGCCAACCCTGACAGAGACGCGCCTAAAGAGTGCCAGACGGAACACGGAACACGGGCTTGATACAACCATAAGCCGCGGATAATTTTAAAGCTGAATATACCCACAGTCGGCAATAAAAAGGCATTGGCCGGAAGTTCACTGTGGATAGGATCGTAAAGAATCACAGCCGTTAAAACCAAGCTGGTCATGGTAAATAACAACGCCAACGCATCTGAGAACCATGGCAGCCATCCTGCAATAAAATAATACTTTTGGGCCGGTGTCAGCTTGGGCTGCTTAGAAGGCAAAAAGTTACGCCAATGCGCTTTGATGATCTGCATAGCGCCATAAACCCAGCGATAGCGTTGGGTCATATAGCCGGACATAGTGTCGGGCATAACACCGCGCCCAAACGAGTCTTTAACGTAAACCGAATCGTAGCCGGCTTCATACAGACGTAAACCCAGCTCGCTATCTTCGCAAATACACCATTCCGACCATTTACCGACTTCCAGCAACGCAGACTTCCTGATCATAGTCATCGTGCCATGTTGGATAATCGCGTTGTATTCGTTTCTTTGCACCATGCCGATATTGAAAAATCCGGCATATTCCCAGTAACAAAAGGATTTAAAGATGCTTTGATCGCGGTCCCGATAATCCTGCGGCGATTGGATAAAGCCGACATTTTCATTGTCGAAATAAGGCACCATACAGTTAAGCCAGTCAGGCGACAGGATATAATCGCTATCGATTACAGCAATAATCTCGGCATCGGGAGCGGTTTGTTCAAGCGCATGATTGATCGCACCGGCTTTAAAGCCAGGCCAATTTTCCAGATGAAAAAACCTGAACTTTGGCCCCAAACGTTCGCAATCGACTTTTACCGGCTCCCAGACCGCAGGATCTTTGGTGTTGTTATCCATCACCAGAACCTCCAGATTAGGATAATCGACCTTGTTCAGCGCTTCCAAGGTCATTCGAACCATATCGGGCGGCTCATTGTGAATAGGTAAATGCAGCGATACCTTGGGATATTTAAAGTCAGGGGATGGGGTAAGCGGCTGAAAAGTCCTGGCCGTTTTTCGGTGCCAGATAACCTCGGCTATTTCCAGTGTTTCTATTAATAAAATAACCGCCGCCAAAACCTGCATCAATATCAGGATACCCCAAAAAACGATAGTAATATTGGTTTGGTATTGCTGGGCGCCTATCGATACGGACCAGAAAATCGTTGATGCGGCAAGATTGGCAATCAGGCCGAAAAACAGCAATCCAGGCAGCTTCATACTGCTTCGGGTAAATAAAAACAAAGCCATTAACACGACACTGAAAACAGCCGCGCCGGTTGCCCAATGCTCCCAATTAGGCATGGCAATAACATCGCTATCCATAGGATATTTGGCTTGCCGATCCGCATTAAAGACTCCCCAATAAGCTCCGGCTGAGCCTTCCAACGACATTTTCCAGGGCTGGTCAAATGCCTCGACAATGTAATAAGTGATTTTTTCTGCATCGGCCCGATTGAGAAATTCGCGCAGAAATCTTGCCTGATTGGATACCGATGCCGTCGCATGTTTAAAAGGTTGTCCATCTGAAGGCCAGCCGACTTCGGTAATAATGATAGGTTTATTAGGATAAGCTTTCTGTACCGCATGATACCGGTCAAAAACATAATCAACCGCATCTTCCGCCGCAATGCCTTCCCAGTAAGGCAGAATATGCACCGCTATAAAGTCGACTTCAGCAACAAGCTCAGGATGTTTAAGCCATACATCCCATGTTTCTGAGGTACTAACCGGCCGCCATGTGTTTCGTTTGACTTCACGGATATATTCGATCAATTGTTCCGCCGTAATCTCAGCACGGAGTAAAACCTCATTACCCACCATAATACGAATAATTTTGGGATTATTCTGTCGGCTGACATTGATCAAGGTTTCGACTTCTTGCCGATTTTTTTCAAGGTTACCGTCAATCCAGGCGCCCACTGTCGTATTCAGATTATATTTAGCAGCCAATTCAGGAATCTTGTCCAAGCCTTTAAGTACGCTGTAGGTACGAACTGCATAAACTTTATTGGCCAGCAAGCTCAAGTCATGGTCAATATCGGCTTCGCTGGGAAAAGTATTGCTGGTTTGAGTATCCTGCTTCCTCATGGGGTCGAAGGTGACACCCATCGTAGTTTTGGTCCAAGGTTGCAATTGCAAGGGATTGTTAACATAACTCCAAATACTGAAATTAATGAAGACGATTAGAGCGAGTGCAATGACAGTAACTATCTTGGTTTTCATTTGGGTGCTCGGTTGTTTTACTGGACTGAGAAAAAATTATTTAATTGGTGATTTTTAAAAAACTGTACGGCTTGCTCTTAACTTTAGTCGTAAGCGGGCGTATTTTTTTTAAGGATTAAATGACAGAGTGCCGATTTAGGGGCTATTTTACACGGGTTCTAAAGTTGACAAGAATTTATTTAATCAGCTGAATTTAGCCTTGTGCCGACTTTTATATTCAGCTGTTTTACATAATTCACACCGCTTTAAAAGCTAATCAGCGGAATCAAATCACCTCCGCTAACCGTTCAACCAACAACCGGGAATACGGCTCAGGATCATAGTGATGGTCGCTGCAATCATTATTGAGCAGCTCAGCCTTGACTATGCCGCGCTCACCAAGCGATACGCTATCCAGCATGATGTAGCGGATGTTATTTTGCGCGCAGAATTGCTGCATGATCCGGTTAAATTTCAAGGTTAACGCCGTTCTTTCCACTTGCGATGCTGTTACCTCCCTTCTGGCGTTGGCAACATCGCCCCAGTCGTTGTTATCCTGAATGGTAGGCAGCGGGGTGCTGATGCACACCACCTCAAAACGCATGGTCAATTCAAGCAAAAATCGGGAATAACTGGTGACCGCTTTGTCCATCATCGCAACAATGGACTCCTGGTATTTTTGCGCCCGGTACCAAATAACGAATCCCGTATCGACTTCACCGAGCATGACAATAACTTGTTTTGCCGTGGATTGTTTGATGACTTCCCTGAAGATCGGATAAGCCTTGGTTTTTGAATTGGGGTTCTCCAATCCTGACGCCGTCGCCCCAACGACGGTTAACACATTGAAAAATTGATTCGGGAATTTTTCTTTGAACAGTACGTGATTGAAAATAGGCGTATGTGAATCACCGAGAACTAATATTTCCTGCATTGAAGCCTCATTTTGCATTCATCTTATTTTACTCGTAAACGGCATAAGTAGGCGCGCGGCACGCCTTACAATCGACAGAGCCAGCTTACTCAGAACGCAGCCTTAATGCGTTCCAGCGTCCCGTCTTCAAACAGCTTTTGCAACTCTATCACTATAGCAGGATCGAACATGGTGTCGGAATGCAATTTGATATGCGTCAATGCTTCTTCCATCGGCCAGGGTTGTTTATAGGGGCGTCGTGTTGTCAGTGCGTCGAAGACATCGGCAAGTTTTACAATACGCGCCGATAGTGGAATGTAAGCGCCACTCACGCCGTTCGGGTAACCGCTACCGTCATAATTTTCATGATGCCCCGCAGAAATTTCCCGCGCAGTTTCATAGAACGGATTATTACCTAAAATACGCACTCCTGCCAACGGATGCTCTCGCATAATCACCCATTCTTCATCGGTCAACTTATCCGGCTTTTTTAAAATGGCATCGGGCGTGGCAAGTTTACCAATATCGTGCAACATGCTCATTAAGCCCATGTGCGCTGCTTCCGCGCTATCAACGCCCATAGCTAGCGCCAGTGCTTCCGTGTAATGCTGCACACGGTATAAATGACTGGAGGTATCCTGATCTTTACCTTCGGCTGCCAAACATAACATCACCACTGCATCTTTGTAAGCGGCTTCCAATTGATCGCGCGCCATATCCAAGTCGCGTTTCAAAACCAGCGACTCTAACGCCCTTACTACGGTTAAGTTAAGTTCGGCCGGATCCCACGGTTTAGTGACGTATTTGTAAATATGCGCATCATTGACACAAGCAAGCAACGCTTCAACATCGGCATAACCGGTCAGTAAAATACGAATTGCTTCGGGTTGAACCTGTAAGGCATGACTTAATACCTGATCGCCACTAATGTTAGGCATACGTTGATCGCAAATAATCAAATCGACCGGTTGTTCATCCAAAAATGCAATTCCTGCCTCGCCGCCATTGGCTGAGAGCGTTTTGTAGCCTTTCCGAAAGCTGCGCGTTAACGTCGCCAACACATCGGGATCATCATCAACAAGTAACAGCGTATGCATCTTAAGCGTCCTTAATTAAACGAAGTGGAATAGCAATAATAAAGCGCGTACCACGATTCAACTCAGATTCAACCGTGAGCGTGCCTTGATGTTTTTCAATAATACCGTAAGAAATAGACAGCCCAAGCCCGGTGCCTTCGCCCACCTCTTTAGTGGTAAAGAACGGGTCGAATATTTTTTTCCTGACTTCATCGGACATCCCGATACCGGTGTCGGCGATACTAATGACCGCTTGATCGGTCACTTTAGCGGTAGTGATGAAAATACTGCCTTTATCAGGAATGGCTTGAATCGCATTAACGAGTATATTCATAAAAACTTGGTTCAGCTCGCCCGCATAACATTCTACCATTTCATTAAGCGTGTAATCTTTCTCGATGTTAATACGCCCTTTATAATGATGATGCAGCATTTGCAAGGTTGAATCCAAGCCTTCTTCGAGCCGCACTGTTTTAATTTCGCCTTGATCGAGACGAGAAAAATTACGTAACGCTAATACGATGTTGCGAATGCGATCCGCCGCCTGCTTTTGGCTGTTAAGTAATTTAGCCAAGTCTTCGATGACAAACATATAGTCAATCTGTTCCATGTGATCGTTTAATTGCTTCGCGACCGCCTCATCCATGCAACGTTGGGCAAATTCGACAGTGCCTTTAATATCGTCTATGTATTCTTCCAAGGGCGGCATATTGGCATAAATTGCACCGATAGGATTATTGATTTCATGGGCAATACCGGCAACCAGCTGCCCTAACGAAGCCATTTTCTCTGATTGCACTAATTGCGTTTGCGCGGATTGCAGTTTTTGCAGGGTATCTTGCAATTGCTGGGTACGGTCGATAACCTGGCGTTCCAGGTTAATATTCAAGTCTTCCAGTTCTTTTTCCACTACGACGAATTTATGAAATAACTCGCCTAATCGCGTGGTCATCCGGTTAAACGCATTGCCTAAATCCGCAACTTCATCTCGGCCCGAAACCGGCACTTTGATCGATAAATCGTTGGAATTTTCGATGGTGTGAATGGTAGCGGTCAGCTTCTTAATCGGCGTAACCAGAAGACGACTGAGCAAGCTGACCAACACCAGCATCGGTACGCCGACCAAAGCGGCGGCAATCAACAAATTCTTGGTTAATTCAAGCAACGGCTCATGGGCGAGTTTTTCAGGCATGAACGCGGCAATTTGAAAACTGAAATCGCCCACCGATACGGGTTTTGAAATCGAACCCAAATAGCTGATGCCGTCAAAAATCCATGAGGGCCGTTCCGAAAAACTATCATTGATCTCGATTGTTTTTATACCATTAACCGTAAAAAGTTCTGCGCTGCCCTGATGTCCTTCATGTGCTTTATGCAACGCAAAACTGCTGTCTTTAGGCGCAAGCAGTCGGCTAATATCATCCCAGGAATGGGTCATGACCAGATAGCCCTGGGGTTTTAATTGCGGCGGTTTTAATGCCGTTACATGGGCAATAACACTACCCTTAATAAAAGGCACTTCATGTTTAAACACCAGCGCGTAATCCTGTTGCGTTTGCCAAGCTTGAGGTAATTTGGTTTTTAATACCGCCTGCTGCGTGGAAGCGATCAGTACGCCTGCTGCATTAAACACATAGAGATCGCCTTGTAACTGATAATATTGTTTCAAATTGATCAGTTCAGTGTTGATGCGTTTATCCAAGTCATCCACCACCACATCCAGCATCACCGACGAGGCTCGCCAAGACAGCAAATTGGTGCGTTCAAACAGTAACGCATTACTGATTTCAGCGGCTTTATGGTCGGCAATGCCGGTAAGATTGCGCTCAATCTGCTGATTGATTTTATCGCCGAATTGGTAAAACACCACCGCACTCAAAGTGGTAGTCACTAATAACACGATAAAACTGAAAAACAGCGTTAAACGAACTGAAAGCGAAAAGCGCGACATGAACTTACCCGGTTACTTGCTTGAAAATTGTTGCAGGATTTTAATTTCCGGACTTTGCGGCTTTGTCTCCACATAACCGATCGCCCCTTTAATTCGCCCCACAAACAAAACAACGGCTTGCTCGGAATTTTGGGTTACCGGCGGCGTCTCGCCCTTGAATAACATTTTATCCCAATAACTGCCCAGTTTTTCCGGCGTGCTGTCAAAAATTTCAGCGGTAAACCGGGTGCGGGCGTCGGCTTGTGCGGGCAGGTTAATCGGCATAATGTCGTCGCCGTTTTCCCAATGTTTTTTCTTAAGCAAATAAATCGCCGCAATATCGCTTTTATCCAGTTGTGAGGCGGGCAAGTCTTTATTGGCAATGATGTATAAATCCGCATAGGCGATTGAAAACGGCATTAACGCGGCGGCAAGTCCTAATATAAGTAATCTTTTCATTAGAATAACACCGCAATCGAGCTATAAAGTCCTGTTTGATTATGATAAATACTGCCTTCGGTTTGCTGCCATTCAAGCTTGAACGATAAGCGAGGCACAGGACGATAGACGATGCCGCCTAAAGCGGTATCCGTGGCAGCCATTTTATTGGCAAATTCAAAATGTTCGTAACGACCGATCAGGTTGAAATGTTCGATTAACGGGACGGCCATCTGCACATACCCTCCCCAGTCATGATTACGATACTGAAATTGTGAGGTATCGACTTGGGTGAACAGTAACTCGCTTTCCAACTCGAACCACTTGTGCTGCCAGTTGCCGTCTATGCTAATGGAGTTACGAATTTCATCACTACGTTCAACATTGGCGTGTTGAAAAGACACCCCCAAGTAATAATCCAAATCTTCATGAGCAATCCACCTAGCGCCTGTGACGGATTGATAATGGCGTTCCTGGGACGCTAAGGTTTTATGATTAAACTCTTCCACCGGTTGCCAATAGATTTCGAGCGCGTGACCGGTTAGCGCATCGAACTCATGACGTAAGCTAAGACCAGTGATGTAGTTAGCTCGGGAATAGCTTGAGGTGACCGGACGATTGGTCGTCCATACCAACGGCGCGGCATGGGTAATATTCCAATGATTGATAGATGCTAAAAATTTACCGGCGCGTAAGGTGTCGTTTTCGGTGACCTGAATATCGTTATATAGCCGTTCAATGACCAGCTGCGCGCTATTGAATTGTGTGCCGTTGCCTTCTTCCCAAAGCGGAATCGAATAGGCTTCGGCCTCTAAAAAGGGATTGAGCCAGCGATTAAATTTGCCCGAGACAAACAAGCTTAAATCATCCAGTTCAACGGTAGTAGGAGCGTGATTAGGCGAACTGGTCGCCAGTTTGGCATAGCCCGAAAACCTGATTGCATCCAGCCATGATGCCGTTTGGTCGGCATATAACGGTGGTGTAAAGTAAAGCATCGCCACGCCCAATGCACAGACCCGCGCGTGACGATTAAAATTTAAAAAAAATGGCATAATCTTAAAATTCAATAGATAAGTTGCATGACGGCATTATACCCATCACACGCTTAAAATTGTCCTTAGTTCGTAAAATTTTGACAAAGCAGCGCGGTATTTCGAAAGTAACTACTCACACTATGCTAATGCTGGCTTCTGTCATATTCAAAGTTTCCGCTCCTCGACAACTGCTCCTGCGTTACTCTCTGAGCAGTAAAAAACCCAGCGAATAAACTCATATAGCGGTGTTGTTGGCGATGATTACAGATTTGTGTCATCGAACCGATGATATAATCTTATGTATCAGAGTGTGAGCATTGCTGTAGTCGACTCATGCAATTTAAGCAAAAGGTTTCAGGCTGCTTTCGGTCGGAAGATTATGCCAAGGCGTATTGGCGCATTTCAAGCTATTTGCAAACTATGGCAAATAAGGGATATAACCCGCTCATTGCTGTGCAATTGGCTTTGGCGGGTAAGTTTGATGTTTAGAGGGGCGAGTAGTTACCATGAAAGTTAATTTCATCAATCCAGTCCTTAAGTCAACGTTGATTGTGTTTTCCACAATGGCGCATATTGAACCCAAAGTTGGCACTCCAACGATAAAAAAAAATTTACAGACTACTCAAGGGAAAAATATTACCGGTTTAATGGACATGGTTGGAGCAAAGGGAAAAGCGTCTATTGCATTAACTTTTTCTGAATCCGCCATTTTACTGGTTGCAAAAAACATGATGCCCCCTGACACGATAGGGACTGCCATTGACGGCATAGTGATTGACTTGGTTGGGGAGCTCGCCAATATGGTTCTCGGTGGTGCAAAAAGCGAGCTTGAAAATGAAGGCTATCTTTTCAAACTATCACTGCCAACAATTATCTTTGGAAGTGATTATCTGATCACCCATAAAACAAATACCCCCATCATCAGACTGCCCTTTACCATGCCAGAAGGGGAATTTTTCCTTGAAGCAGGTTATGAAGAAACCAACGGATAAAAAGAACAAGTACCTCAGGCCTTACATTTGACATTTCCGATGTAAATAGCCCCGTCTTTATTTCATCAAAACCTAACCGACCCCGTCAGCCTTAACATACGCGGCTCCACCGGATGCTTGAGGATGCCGTCCACTCCTTCTGCCGCTTCTCCCGGCAAACGGGAGGTGTAGGCATAAGCGATGTCGTTGCTCTTAGAACCCAGCAAATTGAACAAATCAAGTTCAACTTTCAAGTCTTTATGCTGATAGCCAAAGCCCCAGTTGACTAATGTGGTATCGCCTGCGCTGAAGTCTCCGCTCTCGTTAAGCGGTGAGTCGCCAAAATGGCGCAGTCGTAAGGAGGTAAAGGTGTGAAAGGGCAATTGCAGCACCGCTCCGGCGCTGATTACCCGGCCTACCGAATTGGGGACATGATTGGCCTCGCGCGGTACGCCGATATAATGGGCCGTTGAAAAAGCAAAATCGGCATCCAGGGTCAGGCTGTCGTTGACTTGATAATAGTTACTCCATTCCACGCCGTGCCGTTCGCTACGCCCGCTGGGTTCGGTATTGCCCGCATCGCCGACGAAAACCAGTTCGGAATCCATCTGCAACCACCACAACGCCAGCGTAGAATTCAGCCCCGGAATAAACTGGTTGCGCAGCCCGATTTCACCGCCGCGCGACCATACTAACGGTGTGACCGGGTCAACACGCAAGGCGGTTCCGCGTGCGTCATTGGAGTGATGGCCGTAACCCAGGTTAATAAACACTTCGTTATCAACCCAGGGACCGAAAATCAGGCTGAGTTTGGGACTCAGCAGCGCCGCGCTTTGTCGGCCTGAGTTAGCGGCCAGCGTGCGGCTGTTAACGTTAAAGTCGAAAAAATCGGCGCGCAACCCTGAAATAGTGCGGAATTTTTCCAGCCACTGGACTTGGTTTTTTAAATATACGCCAACGCTGGTTTCGCTAATGTCGTCCTGTCGCACCGTCTGGAAAATCCGGCGTTGTTCGGTGCGGTTTAACGCGGCTCCGATGACCTCGTCATGGCGGATTTGCAGGCCTACGCTGTTGTCGACCTCCCTCCCGAACCATTTAGCAAACCAGGTTTGTTCGCCGTTGCCGCCGACTACTACGCGGCGCTCGCTCTGGTTTATTTGGTCGCCTTGCACCGGGTAATCAAAATAACCGGAAAAGTTGGAATAAAGATCGAGATCGGAATAAACGACGTAGGCATTAAGGTCGTTTTTGTAGCCGTCGCCCCGGCTCCAGGCGTTGCTAGACAGGCTGTACCGATTACTGTTGCCGCCATCGGACCTATCCATACTGCCGTAAAGATCGAGCCTGCCGCTATCGATAGCCCGCTCGGGAATCTGGTTAGTCGCATTCCAGCCGGAATGATAGGCTTTGGCGTTGACCGATAAGCCCCAATCCTGCTTATCCAGCGTGTAGCGCACCATGCCGTTGTACTTGCCCAAGTCTTCCGGCTGCTGCCATACGCCGTCATAAGTATTGAATTCGCCGGCAACCAGTAAGTCGCCTGCGCCGATTTTTTTGGAATCGGCCAATACCCCGCGATAATAGCCGAACTCGCCGCCGGTAAATTTGAACAGTCCTTTGGGCAGCACATGCATGGTATGCATACGCGCATAACCGGCGGAAGAAAAATCCCCGACATCCGCGTAATAAGGGCCTTTGCCGTATTCGACCTTGTCAACCAGTTCAGGAATGATGCTGTTCAAATCGAGATAGCCTTGCCCGTGCGCATGGCTGGGCATGTTCATCGGTACGCCGTCGACCATCACCGAAAAGTCGGTGCCGTGATCCAGGTTAAAGCCGCGTAAAAAATACTGGTTAGCCTTGCCCGAGCCGCTGTGCTGGGTCGCCAGCGCGCCGGGCACCACTTCAACCAGTTCGCCGACTCGCGTCAATGGCCGATAAGCAAACTCAGCTTGTCCGACGATGCCTTGCGATGCCGATGCAGCTACGCCTAACAAATCGGTGGCCCGACCTTCGATTTCCATCGTGTCCAGGGTAACGGTTTTATCGGTAGATGCTGCTTGCGATAATTGTGCCTGGATAAATCCGGCGATGATTAATGAGCTGAAGATGAATTTTTGCATGATTGTCCTCTTCTGCGCCGCCCGCGCATGGAAAGTTGCTTTACACGGAGGACAAAAGAGAACGAGAGTGTGCTGTCACTTTCGCAGACAGCCCTCCGCTGCACCGAATTAAACTTTCTGGCCGGTCTCCGGGCTTATAAGTGGCGTAACCTGAATCATCGCCTTCCCATGCATGAACACAGTGGCATCTCGATGAAACTTTTACTTATATACCGTTGCGGGGGCAGCGTCGGACTTGGTGTGAACCTTACCGACTTCCCGTTTAACCATTAGGCTTGAAAACCTTCTGGAACCTGAAAGCGAAAATGATTATACGAGGTCATGTTGATAAAGCAAATTTGGCGCTGTTGCCGATCAACAGGTAAATATTCACACGAAGGCACGAAGGACACGAAGTTTTCTTTTCTTCGTGTCCTTCGTGCCTTGCGGCCAAAGTCAGCTTTGGACTCCAGGAAATTTCGATGTCGGCATGGACCTCAGTCAGGGTGAATATTATTCAATAACCACTTCGTCCGATGTTGCAATACGCTTTAACCGATCCATCAACACATTCCAATCAACTCGGGGATTATAGCCAAGCACATCGACTCGCGGCAGGCCGCCGCCGGTAATAATCGCATAACCGGATTTTGCCGCTGCTATGCCCATCAATTGACACACGCCGTCATGCAGGTAACAGCCTAAGCCCAACCGGTCGTAGCCGAAGGTTTCAAAAAACCTTAAAAAGCTTTTGGACAGTAGATCAGCCGCACCGCCGCCACCGATGTTGGCAATATTTTGTACCGCCTTTTGGCTGATCCTGTGCCGGGAGTCATCGTCTTCCGGCGTACCTAGCCACGCGAAAAAACTGACCGGATGCCAGTTTTCCATGTACAACTGCCGGACATAACCCGATAACTTGCCGGTAATACCGCCGAATTTAAACTTGCCGGTTAACTGGTCCATATCCAGGTTGTCGATTTCCAGGTCGCCATGAAACTTGGGGAAATCGGTAAATAATCCCGAAGAGGCCAGATTGCTGACTTTAACCTCGCCGTCGAAAACCTTGACGATCAGTTCGCCGCCCAGGCTCAAGGTTTTATTGCTGTATTCGACTCGGGGAATATGACCGCTGATAGTGCCGGATAACGGCGTCCAGTTTAGGGTAATGGCCAGTTGTTCAAGCGACACATTGCTGACATCGCCCTCAAAAGACAGCTCGGGGTCTTGCTGTTTTTTTGCCTGCCAGCTGAATTGGTTGATGGCGATTGCACCGCTCAAAAAGGGCAGCCGGGTCTTTTTTAGCAAGCGGATGCTGTTAGCCCGACTCAAAAACGTAAGCCCGGCAGGACCTATAGGTACAGAATGCACCTGCAACTGCTGCCAGACAAATTCCGAGGCTTTGTTAAAGGTTTCATCATTCGACCAATTAAGCTCGCCCGCGCCGCTCAAGATTTCGCCGCGCCCTGCGCTATCCTTGACATCAAGGTGATTAAAGTTTGCCCTTAACGCGGTTAAGGCTTGTTTGTTAATTGAGAAATCGGCTTTTAACTGGCCTGCGAGTGTAACGCCTTGCAATACGGTCTGCTCAAACAACGGTTTCAGGTAGATTGCGGACCAAGCCTGCAAATTGTCACTGTTTAACGACAGTTGAGCCTTTTCAATAGTTGCGCCATCCTTGTATTGAACGGTTGCGCTGCCGCTTAATTCACCGACGCTTGAATGCCGGTAACTTGCCGAGTTGATTTCGACGCGTTGGTTTGATGCGTCCCAATCGCCCTGCGTATCCAAAACGATCTTTTGCTCGGCTGCGTCCAGATACAAAGGCTCTACATACAACGCTCCGCCGTTAAAATCGACATGGTTTTGCCATTGCCACAAGCCGTTATTGTTTTGAGCTTTCAGGATTGCTCCCAGCATTAATGCCTCGCCAGCAATACGCCCGTCCTGGGTTTGGCCAGCCAAGCCATTCAGCTTGGCATTTAAGCTGAATGCGTTGACCAACACATGACTGCCGGAGGCATTTAACTTAACATCGATTTTACCTGCTTTCAGCTTAAACCATTCCTGAGGCAACAGTTGTTGAATCAACTTGCCATCCACAGCTTTGGCGTCAATCTGCAACTGCCATAGCTCGCCCCGCTCTTCGCCTTCAAGCGCAACGATGCCGCCGGCCAAATGCAAATCGCTTAGTTTGAACGAGCTATGCTTTTCCGTGATATGAAATGAAAAGTTGGCGGCGGGCGACTGCCATCGCTTTGAACGCATCTGCGCCCGACCCTGTCGGCAAAACAATTCCTTGTTTTGCCAAGTGAAAGCATTACAGCGGATATTAACCAGATTGAGATCGTTGAAAGGTTTAGGCAGGCTTAACCGGGTGATCGTTAACGCCAGTTGTTGCGGGTTTTGCGACAGCTCGGTCAGGGCGATATTAATGCCGTCTAACTTCCACCGGCTTCCTGTAAGGGTTCCGATATTAAGCGATACGCTATCCAGTGCATTGGCGGCGGGCGTTATTAAAATAAATACGATAGTTAAAATGAGTCTGACCGCTATCCGGGGCGACCGGCCAGTCGCCCCTATAAATCCCTGACACATTAACCAGGAAAAACCCCCGTAGACAAATACCGGTCGCCCCGATCGCAGATAATGACCACAATCACCGCATGTTCAACTTCTTCGGATAACTTCAAGGCCGCATGAACAGCCCCGCCGGATGAGATACCGGCAAAAATTCCCTCTTGCGCAGCCAAGGCGCGGGTGACGTTTTCAGCCGAAATCTGATCGACATCGATAATCCGGTCAACCCGGTCCGCCAGATAGATTTTCGGTAAGTATTCCTTAGGCCAGCGTCTGATGCCGGGAATTTTAGACTCGCCTTCCGGCTGCACACCGATAACCTGAATATCGGCGTTTTGCTCTTTCAGGAACTTTGACGTTCCCATAATCGTGCCGGTCGTGCCCATAGAGCTGACGAAATGGCTTACTTTGCCCAGGGTGTCGCGCCAGATTTCAGGCCCGGTGCCTTCATAATGAGCGCGCGGATTATCAGGGTTGGAAAACTGATCCAGCACCCTGCCCTTACCCGCCGCTTCCATTTCCCTGGCCAAGTCAATCGCCGCTTCCATACTGCCTGAAGCAGGCGTCAGGATGATCTCGGCGCCATAAGCTTTCATTGAAGCCCGGCGTTCTTCACTCATATTATCCGGCATGATCAAGGTCATTTTATAGCCTTTGATCGCCGCCGCCATCGCCAAGGCAATACCGGTGTTGCCGCTGGTCGCCTCGATCAAGCGGTCGCCGGGCTTAATCTCGCCTCTTAATTCTGCGTGTTTAATCATACTGAGGGCCGGGCGGTCTTTTACCGAACCAGCCGGGTTGTTGCCTTCCAGCTTGACCAGGATGGTATTGCTTGTATTGCCGGGCAAACGTTGCAGCCTGACCAAAGGTGTATTGCCGACGAAAGATTCAATAGTTGGGAAAGTCATGATTAAGGTTCAAGGTTCAAGGTTCAAGGTTCAAGGTTCAAGGTTCAAGATAAAGGCTAAAGGCTAAAGGCTAAAGGCTAAAGGCTAAAAATTATTGCTCCTTTCACCTTTAGCCTTGTACCTTTCGCCTCATTTCTATTTATGAAAATGATCTATTGGGCATTGGCCGCTTCTGAGACTGATAATCGGCCAATTAGCGGCATTAGCAAATTCGCTCAATTTTTCATCGGGATCGACTGCGACCGGATTATCTACCAGTTTAAGCAGCGGTAGGTCATTGTGAGAGTCGCTGTAAAACCAGCTGCCCTGCATGGTTTCGCTTGAGCCTTCCAACCAAGCTTCCAGTAATTTAACCTTTCCTTCCCTAAAACAAGGAATACCGTTAAATCCGCCGGTATACCGACCATTAATAAATTCCGGCGTGGTCGCCAGTAAGTTTTCAATACCGTACAGCCGGACTATCGGCTCGGTAACAAAACGATTGGTTGCGGTAATGACCAGCAAGGTATCGCCCCGCTCTCTATGTTTGTCAACCAGCTGTTGTGCGGATTCTAACAGCAGCGGCTTGATCGACTCGTCTATGAATTGCGCCCGCCATTGATAAAGTTGCTCAGGGTCGTTGTCCGCTAAAGGTTGCAACGAAAAGCGCAGAAATTCGACAATATCCAAAGTGCCTTGTTTGTAGTCGTCATAGAATTTGGCATTGGCGCTTTCATACTCATTTTTATCGACTATACCCCGGTCGACAAGAAACTGTCCCCATAAATAATCGCTGTCATCGGCAATCAGGGTGTTATCCAAATCAAAAATTGCTAAGCTCACGGTTAATCCTATCTCGCGTAATTAAAAAGAGCTGTGCGCTATGGCATCTGCACTTTATTTATGGAACAATGTTGTCATTAATTTAACTTACTGACCTGTCTTTGATAATTTTACCATTAGCAAGATTAAAGATATAGGAAAGGTAAAGACACAGGTTTTAACATGATTGACTCTAAAGGATACCGGCCTAACGTCGGGATCATCCTTTGCAATGACGAGGGTCGCGTGTTTTGGGCAAAACGAATGGGTGTAAACTCATGGCAATTTCCGCAAGGCGGGATTAATCCGAATGAAGACCCTGAAGCTGCGATGTATCGAGAATTGTGCGAAGAAACGGGGCTGCAACAGCAGCACGTCCAAATACTTGGGCGTACTCGCTATTGGTTGAGATACCAGTTACCCGAGCGTTATATACGCAAAAACTCACTGCCTTTATGCATAGGCCAGAAGCAAATCTGGTATATGTTGCGCTTGATCACGCATGAGTCCAATGTGCGTTTTGATCTGTGCTCCAAACCGGAATTCGATGACTGGCGCTGGGTGGATTACTGGGAACCGCTTAAAGATGTGGTGTATTTTAAGCGTAAGGTTTATCTAAAGGCGATGAGCGAGTTAGGGGCTATCCTAACTGCCGAGGCCGTCCCGGTTAGTGCGTCAGGCTATTTGGCCAAGGAAATTGAAAAATCAAAAACCAAAAAACGTAAGAAATAAAATATAGCGGCTACCACCTTAAAACGGGGCAAAGGAACCAAGCTTTGCCCATTCGATAAGCAGAGCCTTCACTCCCGCATTTCATCGACTATTCACGTCATCCCGGCTTAAGTTGGTAGCCTACAACCTAAAAGCCTCTCCAGACTACTTGTTATTTTCTTGCTCAAATACGACTTCAACATCTGTCCCTAGTTTCAATTCAATCGAACCTTTTACTCCCATCTTACTTTGAAAGCGTACAAGTCTAAAACAACGGAATCCCTTGCGGTTCAAGGGCTACAACGTTTACAAAAGTATACGATTTGTTACTCAGATGGGAGTAGTATCATGACCGAATCGTGCTTGCAGTATCTTCAGGGTTTAAGTTCGCCTCGTTGGCTATCGCAAATTTTCAAGCCCGTTCCATGTTTTTGGAAATACAGCTATTTGTTCATATTGCCGCAGAACCTTAGTCCTTGTCATATATTTTAAGCACCCATTCATAAAACCATGTTGGTCGAAATAATACAATGTAAATTAACACTACCGGAGTAATAGGAATAGGGCCAATCTCAACAATTGAGAGAACTATAAGAAGAAAAACACAGAGAATACGCATAATTTTTTCATGTTCGAGGACATTGAATTTGGATTCATATTAAATAGCATCAATAAGTCATTATAGATCAATTACATATTAGCGATTAAAAAAACAATAATGAGATTTAATGAATACCCTTGGAACTTACCAATCGCCTATTCCAATACGACTATCTTGAATTTTTCAAATCAGCCCAGTTATATCTGTGCTTCCCTGCTTAGAAAATGACTATCATGACGTCCACCTAATGTTGTGAATCTTCCATAGATGATGCCAAGCTAAATATAGATTAAAAACTTTCGACTGCATAAAAAATAGAATTGATATTTTTTCAGTCGGAGTCGAATATAGCAATGGCAAGAAAAAAGTAATCGGCAACAATAAAATATTCCATAAACCATGTCGACCACTCACTTATTAATATGCCATTGAAAATATTATACTTATAAGGAGAATTAGCTTACTTTTATCTTACTATTTTTCTAAACTCAAAACATAAATAGCAAATACAACGAAAAAAATTATTGACAGAAAGAGAACACATCACTATCATAGGCAGCTCTTCAAGGGTGGTTGATAATTCTAACAAGCCATTTAAAAAGATCGTCGGGGTATAGCGCAGTTTGGTAGCGCGCCTGCTTTGGGAGCAGGATGTCGGGAGTTCGAATCTCTCTACCCCGACCAATACGCGCTTGTAGCTCAACCGGATAGAGCACCGGCCTTCTAAGCCGGGGGTCGCAGGTTCGAGTCCTGCCAAGCGCACCATTCACGGAACATCACTATATTATGGTGAGCGTAGCTCAGTTGGTAGAGTCCCGGATTGTGATTCCGGTTGTCGCGGGTTCGAGCCCCGTCGTTCACCCCATTTTAATCAATAACTTAGCCATACGTCATATACATTGTGCCGTTCGATGTCCAGACGCCTCTTGCCTACCCCCCCTTTTTTGTATCGCTAACACCTTTTCTTTTCAAATCATGAAATGTAAACGGTATCCAATTTTATTCCAGACTTTTTGATCGCTTTCTTTTGTAGCTAGCCCCCCACTTCCAATTGCCGTTTTTAATGCGCTAAAAACAATTTTGTCCCCAGCTCTTTCGCTAAATTTGACCAGAGTCCTGATAAGGCATGTCAGCCCCTTTGCTCCATTCCCATTACAGGAATTTCCTCACTACTACGAACTGATCTGCCCCCGTGGCAGGGCTACCTCATTAAAAAACCTGAGCCAAAATATCAGTTAAGACCGAATCATCCCAGCCAGCCGCCTTGCGCATACGTTTGATGGACACCCGTTTCTTTTGGACCTGTCGCATCATGT
>SCPZ01000098.1 GCA_004299305.1 Methylobacter sp. | reverse complement strand
CAAGTCTCGCCACAGGAATTGCTCAATGAAATCAAGCATTCACATCCCTGTGCTCTGGATCCCGGCAATCCCTGCCGGGATGACGGTGTCTCCCAGACACTTGTGTATAACGATGAGCGCTCCGGCGTGGGAATGCCGCCAGTGACGCTCCAGCGTCACGCAACGCTGGAGCGTGGGAACTATTCGGGCTGGGGGGTATTTATTCCGAGTTACCTAAAACGGGACAAGTTGGCAGCCATACTTTCTTTATATCGTCATACCATGGGTGATAGTGTATTGCATGAGTTTAACATCGTTGTCGATATGCATTTTCTGCATTAACCGCGCCTTGTGGGTGCTGACGGTCTTACTGCTGATGTCGAGTTCTGCGGCAATTTCGTTGACTTTTTTGCCGCTGGCCAACATACGCAAGATGACAAGTTCCCGGCCCGACAATAGTTCATGCGGTACCAGCGGTACTGCTGCGCTGACCTCAAAAGCGATTTTTTCGGCAATATCGGCCGTAATGTAACGCCCCCCGGCAGCTACTTTGCGTATCGCCCCCAATAGGTCTTTTGGCGAACTATCCTTGGTGATATAGCCCAAAGCCCCCGCCTTGAGCTTGCGTTTGGCAATCTGGGGTTCATTATGCATGCTCAGCACCAGAATCGACGGGCTATTTGGACGCTCCCTGATTCTCGCTATCAGCTCCACGCCGTGAATGCCGGGAATGGTGATGTCGAGCAAAACCAAATCAACCGTTTCATTCTGTAAGATTGTTAGCGCTTCTTCGCCGCTACCGGCCTCCGCGCTAACCGTAATGTCTTCTTCACCCTCAAAAAGCTGTTTAAGTCCCTCGCGCATCAGCGCATGATCGTCGACGATCAATAACCGTATCATTTTGCTTGCTCCATTTATTTTGTTTATTTGTTTAGGCTTCCCGTTTAAGGTGGCCTGTCCTGCAACGCCCACCTGTTCAGAACGTTGCAAGTTTAGACCTTCCAGGTTTTAAAAACCTGGAAGGTCTTCATCGTAGTGCATGATTTTATCGTTCCCACGTGCCATGTGGGAACGAGGAACCTTGAACCTTCACTCAATCGGTATGCACAATTTCAATACCGTACCGCCTGTTTTAGCATTGCTAATATCCAGCGTCCCTTTCAATATCAGCGCTCGCTCCCGCATCCCGACAATACCGAAGGAATTGGGCTTGTCGATACTGTTTTGATCGAACCCCTTGCCGTTATCGCGCACTTCCACTTCGCAGCTATCCGCTACGCTGCATAAGGTAATATCGACACGATCCGCGCCGGAATGGCGCAATACATTGGTCAGCGATTCCTGGACGATACGGAACACCACCATCGCCCGGTCTTCATCAAGGGAAATTTCATCGCCCGGTAAATGCAATTCACAAGCAATGCCGGTGCTTTCGGCATATTCCTGCACCAACCATTCCAGGGCATAAACGATTCCTGAGCTCAATACCGCAGGTCGCAGGCGGGTGGCAAGGTTGCGCACCATCAGGATGGCGTGATCTATGGTGCCGACCATTTTATGGGCTTTATCGCGCAAATCGGCGTTAGCGTCGCCAAAGCGGAAATCGAGGGTTGAGACATTGAGCCGCAACACGTTGAGCAGCTGGCCCAACTCGTCGTGAATTTCGCGGGCAATGCGTTTGCGCTCTTCCTCGCGAGCCTCTTCGCGCTTGGCGGTCAAGGTGCGCAGTTGGGCCTTCGACTCTTCCAGGCTCCGTTCTGTCGCTTTGAGATCGGTAATATTGTGGCCTATGACCAACGCACCGATGACTTGCCGCTGTTCGTCGTATTCCGCCACCGCATGTGTGTCATGACTGACCAAACAGCCATCCTGGTCATGCCATTCAAGCAGGATACGATCCGCTTTCCCGCTATCCATCACGCGACTAAGACGGGTCATAAATTCCTCGCACGACATTAACGGTTTCCAAACCTCATAAGGCGTTTTGTTCCATACCGTTTCCAACGGGATTCCGGTTTGATGCTCATAAGCCGGATTAATATAGACGCGACGGCAATCCCGATCAAAGCGCACGATCATTTCCGGCGAATTTTCCGCCAGTGTGCGAAACTCCAATTCACTCCTGCGCAGCATGGCCTCCATGCGCTTGATACCGGTAATGTCGTGACTAATCGAAAGTACGCTCACGGCCCGGTCATCCTTGTCGAATTCCGGCACCAGGAACATGATGCGATAAACCGGCTTACCCTCCGAATCCGCCATTTCCGTCAGCAGTTCGTCGGTTTCGCCGGAATCCATCGCCCGCTGTAAGCGTTCGGTATATTCCTCGGCGGAAGGCGATGCCAGCCACCAGCATTCCTGGGGCGTCTTGCCCAGCGCATTGACCGCCTCTATGCCCGCCGCGCCCATGTAAGCCTTGTTGAAGTAAACCCGCCGGTATTCCCGGTCATAACGCACAATCACGTCAGGAGAGTTTTCAGCCAGGGTGCGAAATTCACGTTCGCGTAACGCCAGCGCCTCTTCCGCCCGCTTACGCTCATCGATTTCCTCATGCAGCAAACGGTTGCTGATACTCAACTCTGCGGTACGCTGCATAACCCGCTGTTCCAATTCCGCCTGTTGGACTTGCAATTGTGCGTTCTGCGCTTGCAGTTGCCGTTGCATGGCTTTCAAATTGAGATGGGTGCCAACCCGCGCTATGACTTCGTCAATCTGCATGGGTTTGGTAATGTAATCGACGCCGCCCACTTTAAAGCCGGTGATTTTATGTTCGGTCTCCGCAAGGGCGGTCATAAAAATCACCGGTATGTCGGCTGTCTCGATATGACTCTTTAAGCGGCGACAGACTTCAAAGCCGTCCATCTCCGGCATCATCACATCCAGCAGGATCAGTTCCGGTTTTACCAACGCGGCGCGTTGCAGCCCCTCCATACCATCCTGGGCAACCACCAATCGGTAACCCCGATTCTCCAGGCTTTCCACTACGACGCCCAGATTAGCCGGGGTATCGTCGACAATCAAAATGGTGGGCATATCGGGCAATTTCTCATTACTCACAGGTAAATCCACAAAAAATCGATTAAAAAAATGTAACTACTTGCATCGTTCCCACGCTCCGGCGCTCGTCTTTATACACAAGTGTTCAAGTACACCTCGTTCCCACGCGCCGCGCTCATCGTTATACACAAGTCGTTGTGTGAGCTTATGGAACCCCAGCGGGGTTCAAGCTGTTAGCCGGGGGTTGAGCGTAGCGACACCCCCGGATAGCGGCAACAATGATTTTCGACC
>SCPZ01000097.1 GCA_004299305.1 Methylobacter sp. | reverse complement strand
CAATCTGCCGGACAGGCTTTAAGCCTCAGGGATGGCTCGACTTCCTCGCTGCCCTCCCGATGATCAGTCGGGGATTCTGGCTCTTTGAGAGAACAGAATCAAGATATAAGGGATTGCCGGAATCCAAAAGCCAGGGATGGCAAGGCTTAGATCACATCCATGTGTTCTGGATACCGGCAGTCCATGCCGGTATGACGTGCTATTTAAACAAAGTGATAGGTGGTAAGCAGTTTATCCACGAAAATCACGAAAGACACTAAATAAAACAATATGTTGTATTAATTTAGTAACCCACCCTTCGGGCAACGACCTACGGTTTGATCACCTTTTAAAATTTTTCGTGCTTTTCGTTCTTTTCGTGGACGAAATGATTTTTCTAGGATTATCTACCAGATCAAATCGTCGGGAACCTGATACGCCGCATAAGGATCGTCGACCACATCGGCAATCTTATTTCGCTCATTAAAAACAATCACGCTGGCGGCATCGCGCTGCTGTATTTTTATTGCCGTATCGGCGGCAACCACTTCATAGTTTGTCCCTAGCTTTACAATAGCCAGCCGTCCTTCGGCTATTTGATCGCGCATCGTCTCCGAGACATACAGCCGCTTAACCTTATTATTGTCGGTAAAATTATAGGCTTGGCCTTCAGCATCCCTAGGCAGCCGGTTTAACTCAATAATCTGTTTTATTTGAGCCGCCAACTGTTTTTGCTCTTCCTGCTGCTGGCGTAACTGGTTAAGCTCCCTATCCTTTTCGACTTTTTCAGCTTGTGCTTTTTGAGCCAGCTCTTTGGCCTCATCAACGACTTCGACTTTATTCTTGCGCTGCTGCTGGGTTTGCTTGCGTTTATCGGATTTAACGCTTTTAGCTTTAACCGCACTTACTAAGCCGGATTTTAATAATTGTTCTTGCAGTGATAGTTTTGCCATTGTCTATTCCACCGTAACCGATTTGGCGAGATTTCTGGGCTGATCAACATCCGTACCCTTTAAAACAGCAACGTGATAAGCCAACAGCTGCAAGGGGATGGTGTATACAATCGGTGAAATCTCATTACCTACTTGGGGTATTTTTACAATTTGTACATTTTCGTCATTTGCCGCAGCTAATGTCTCATCCATAAAAACAATCAGCTGCCCTCCTCTAGCGCTGACTTCCTGCATATTCGATTTGAGCTTCTCCAGCAGGCTATTGTTTGGCGCTACGGTTACAACCGGCATGTCGGCATCGATTAACGCCAAGGGGCCGTGTTTTAGCTCGCCTGCCGGATAAGCCTCGGCATGAATATAGGAAATTTCCTTTAATTTTAACGCGCCTTCCATCGCTATCGGATAATGGGCGCCCCTACCTAGAAACAAGGCATGATGTTTTTCGGCGAACTGCTCGGCCAAGGCATTAATTTCATCGTCCAGCTGTAATACTTTTTCAACTTTTCTCGGCAAACTGAATAATTCCGAGGTGATTTTTTGCTCTACTATTTCAGTCAGCTGAAAGCGCCTGCCTATCGCAATAACTAACAACATTAATGTGACCAGTTGCGTGGTAAATGCCTTGGTTGATGCAACACCGATTTCAGGCCCTGCGCGGGTCATTAATACCAGATCGGATTCCCTAACCAACGAACTTTCCGGTACGTTGCAGATGGCTAATGAATAGCTTGCGCCCAGTTTCTTGGCTTCCAGCAACGCCGCCAGTGTATCGGCGGTTTCGCCGGATTGCGAGATGGTGACAATCAAGGTATCCGGCGCTAATACCGGACTTCTGTAGCGAAACTCACTAGCCACTTCGATGCTGCATGGGACGCGGGCCAGCTCTTCAAACCAGTAACGTGCCACCAAACCGGCATGGTAACTGGTGCCGCAGGCTAAAATCTGGATGGCTTTGATGTTATCGAACACTTCGGCGGCGTTATGCCCGAATGCGTTTTCTTGCAGGCGGTTGTTGATGAACCTGCCTTCCAGCGCTTGTGATATGGCAAACGGCTGCTCATAAATCTCTTTCAACATATAATGGCGATACTCGCCTTTATCGACGGCATCCGCTGTCAACTGGCTTTCTATGATCGAACGATTGACAAGCTGATCATTCAGGTCATAAATAACCGCCCCGCCTATAGTGATAGCCGCAATGTCGCCGTCTTCCAGAAAAATAAAACGTTGCGTAACAGGGAGTAAGGCAGCCACGTCCGAGGCAATAAAATACTCGCCTATCCCGACGCCGATGACCAGCGGACTGCCTTTTCTACATGCTATCAGGGTATCGGGATTATCAAGACTCATTATGCCCAAGGCATAAGCGCCATCCAGTTTTTTAACGGTCTTTTTAACGGCGTTCAGCAAGCCGTCAGTAGTCTGTCCGGTCTGCATGGCGTGATAGACTTCATGCACGATAACTTCGGTATCTGTTTCCGAAGTAAACTCGTAACCCTGTTGTTGCTGAATCTCCCTTAAATGCTCGTGGTTTTCAATAATACCGTTATGAACGACGGCCACATTGTTCCGACAAATATGCGGATGCGCATTAGCCATACTGGGTTTGCCGTGAGTAGCCCAACGGGTATGCGCTATGCCGATATAGCCTGAAATGGGTTCGGCCTCCAACAATGTTTCAAGTCCTTTAACTTTGCCCAGCGCCCGTTTCCGGTAGATTTGCTGATTGTTTATAACTGCAAGGCCTGCCGAATCATAACCGCGATATTCCAAACGTTTCAAACCCTCCAATAAAATCGGCACTACATTTCGTTGTGCGATACCGCCTACAATTCCACACATGTTAGCTCTCCTTTTTTACTGGTCGTTGCCATCCGGCAAGGGACACCTGTTTGGCCCTGCTTAAAGTCAGCTGATTTTCCGGACTGTCTTTGGTGATAGTTGATCCGGCACCTATCGTGGCATTTTTGCCTATCGTCACCGGGGCAATTAACTGGCTATCCGAGCCTATAAATGCGCCGTCTTCAATAACGGTTCTGAACTTATTAACGCCATCATAATTACAAGTAATGGTTCCTGCGCCGATGTTGACTTTACTGCCCACAGTCGTATCGCCGATATAACTTAAGTGGTTTATTTTACTGCCCGCGGCTACCGATGATTTTTTTATCTCTACAAAATTACCGATATGGACATCCTGCCCCAGGACACTGTCCGGCCTTAATCTTGCGTAAGGTCCGATCCGACTGCCTTGCCCTATGACCGCATCTTCTATGACACAGTTTGCCAGGATTTCTACATGGTCACCAATAATGGAATTCTTTATCTGGGTATTCGCGCCTATTTTAACATTGCTGCCGATGCTGTTTTTTCCCTCTAAGATCACATTAATATCGATTTCTATGTCTTGCCCCAGGCTTTCTATTGTGCCTCTTTGATCAAAACGTGCCGGGTCTTTAAGAGTAACGCCCTGCTCCATCAAACAATTAGCCTGTTCTTGCTGATAAACCCGCTCAAGGTGGCTTAGTTGTATTCGATTATTTACACCCAACACCTCGTCTTCAGTTTCAGGCTGGCTAGTCACAACATTAATTCGATCGGCAACCGCCATTTCAATCACATCGGTTAAATAATATTCGCCCTGAACATTGCTGTTATTTAACCGGCTCAGCCATTTTTTTAATTGCTTACCCTGTACCGCCATGATACCGGTATTGACTTCGTTGATCTGTTTTTCGCTGACTGTCGCATCTTTTTCCTCGACAATTTTTGCGACTTGCCCAGCAGGATTGCGAACTATTCTGCCGTAACCCGCCGGGTTAGCAAGATTCACCGTGAGTAAAGCCAGAGACTGATCATCGACATTTGATATCAGTAATTTGACTGTTGCTAATTTCAGTAAAGGCACGTCACCATATAAAATTAAGACAGTATCGCTATCTTCAATTCCCGTTTGCCCCGAGCTTGTCGAATGGAGGTCGCTGACCTGCTGAACGGCATGTCCGGTGCCTAGCTGTTGCTTTTGTTCTACCCACTCGGCATCCAAACCCTTTAACGCTTCAGTGACCAACTCAGCGCCGTGTCCTACTACGATCTTGACGGTATTGTTTTCCAACTGCTTAGCTGTATCATAAACATGCTGTAGCAATGGTCTATTGGCTATTTGATGCAAAACTTTGGGCAGTTCCGAACGCATCCGCGTTCCCTTGCCGGCCGCCAGAATAATAGTCATTATTTTCATATGATATCCCGTTTAAACAAAAAAGCCCGATAGCGCTTTAACACGTTACCGGGCTTTTAAAAAGGGTAGAGATGTTGCCCACATGGATGCAGGCAATGGGCGTGAACCTACCGTGCAATATCCCCCAACTACTACCCGCCGCGTTTTCTAAGTCTATCCAACGTTCTTAATTGCATGACGGCATCCGTCAATTGCGCCTGAGCCATTGCAAAATCTATTTTCCCTGATTTATCTTCTAATGCTTCTTCGGCCCTGGATTTGGCTTCAAGCGCCGCCGCCTCATCAATATCTTTAGCCCTTATCGCTGTGTCAGCCAGTATGGTAACCAGATTAGGTTGTATCTCCAGCATACCGCCTGACACATAAAACGGATAAACTTCATTATCGCTGACTTTCACCCTGACTTCACCGGGCTTAAGTCTTGATATTAATGGCGCATGACGAGGCGAAATACCCACTTCGCCAAGTTCAGCAGGAGCAAATACCATTTCCGCCAATCCGGAAAATATTTCCTTCTCTGCGCTAACGATGTCTACATGTACGGTCATGGTCATGATTGATACCTACTCGTTGTATAACTTATTTCATGCCTTTTGCTTTCTCAAGCGCTTCTTCTATGGTACCGACCATATAAAAAGCCTGCTCAGGAATAGCGTCGTATTCACCGTCGATAATGCCTTTGAATCCGGCAATCGTATCTTTCAATGACACATATTTACCTGGAGAACCGGTAAATACTTCGGCAACGAAGAACGGTTGGGACAGGAACCGTTGCATTTTACGCGCTCTTGATACGATCAACTTATCTTCTTCAGACAACTCGTCCATACCCAAAATCGCAATAATATCGCGTAATTCTTTGTAACGCTGCAAGATACCCTGAACTTTACGAGCAACATCATAATGTTCCTGTCCAATGACCAATGGATCAAGCTGACGACTGGTTGAATCCAAGGGGTCAATCGCAGGATAAATACCTAACTCGGCAATTTGACGAGACAATACAACGGTCGCATCCAAATGCGCAAACGTGGTTGCAGGCGATGGATCGGTCAAGTCATCCGCTGGGACGTATACCGCTTGGATAGACGTAATAGAACCGGTTTTGGTTGAGGTAATACGCTCTTGAAGCACACCCATTTCTTCAGCCAATGTTGGCTGGTAACCTACCGCTGAAGGCATCCGGCCTAATAGTGCCGATACTTCGGTACCCGCCAGCGTATAACGATAGATATTATCAACGAAGAATAGTACGTCACGACCTTCATCACGGAAATATTCCGCCATAGTCAGTCCTGTTAATGCAACGCGCAACCTGTTTCCTGGCGGCTCGTTCATCTGGCCGTAAACCAGTGATACTTTGTCGATTACGTTCGAATCGGTCATTTCGTGATAGAAATCGTTCCCTTCACGAGTACGCTCACCCACACCGGCAAACACCGAGTAACCACTGTGCTCAATCGCGATGTTACGGATCAGTTCCATCATGTTAACGGTCTTGCCAACACCGGCACCACCGAATAATCCGACTTTACCGCCCTTGGTAAATGGGCAGACCAAATCGATAACCTTGATTCCGGTTTCCAGTAACTCGGTTGCCGCAGCCTGTTCGGCATAGCTTGGCGCTTCACGGTGTATACCCCATGTCACTTTTTCGCCAATTGGGCCTTTTTCGTCGATAGGCTCACCTAGAACATTCATAATGCGGCCTAGGGTTTCCTGGCCGACCGGCACTGCAATAGGCGCCTTGGTGTTACTGACGTCCAAGCCTCGGCTTAAACCATCGGTAGTACCCATAGCAATAGTTCTGACGACACCATCACCTAATTGCTGCTGAACTTCCAGCACCAAGCCTTTGCCTTCTACATTTAAGGCGTCATATACTTTGGGCAGATCTGCACGTGAAAATTCCACGTCAACGACCGCGCCGATAATCTGAACGATTTTACCCGAACTCATTGAGTTGTCCTCTTGTGTTGTGTCATTTGTGTGGGCCCTTAGACTAGCTCAGGAGCGCCTTAAACAGCTGCGGCACCGGCAACAATTTCTGAAATTTCCTGAGTGATGGCTGCTTGCCGGGCTTTGTTATAGACCAGCTGTAACTCGCTGATAATATTTCCGGCATTATCCGAAGCACTCTTCATCGCCACCATTCTGGCCGCCTGTTCGCAAGCATTATTCTCAACCAGACCCTGATAGACGATAGACTCGATATATCGGGTTAGGAGGTGATCTAAAACTTCCTTGGCATCAGGTTCATAAATGTAATCCCAATGACCGCTTAGGTTTTCATCAAGCTCACCGGCTACGACAGGTAGTAATTTTTCGCTAGTAGGCTTCTGGGTCATGGTATTAACGAATTCGTTGCTTATTACATGCAATTCGTCAATTCTACCTTGCTCATAGGCATCCAACATGATTTTAATGATGCCAATAATGTCATGCTGATGCGGAGTGTCGCCCAATTTAGAAACATGCCCGACCAGATTCGCTTTCAAGTTACCAAAAAAACCAAAAGCCTTAGTGCCTATCGTACAAATATCCACTTCAACATTGGCTTTTTCCCATTGCATTATTTGGGTCAGCGTTCTCCTGAATAAATTTGAATTCAGTCCGCCGCACAAGCCCCTATCAGAACTAATAACAATGATCCCAACTCGCTTAACCTGGCGTTCAACCAGAAAAGAGTGTTTATATTCAGGATTGGCCTGGGCCAGATGTTTGATAATCTGGCCGATTTTTTTGGAGTATGGACGTGTTGCCAACATTCTGTCTTTTGTTTTACGCATTTTACTCGCGGCAACCATCTCCATTGCCCGGGTAATCTTTTGAGTATTTTTAATACTCCCGATTTTGCTGCGTATTTCTTTACCAACAGCCATCTTAAGACCCTTTTACCAGCTATGAGTTTTGACGAAAGTCTGGATTGCAGTCAGCATACCCGTTCTTATGTCGTCATTAAAATCGCCAGTTGCATTAATGTTGTTCATTAATTCAGAATGCTCTGACGTCATGTACGACTGTAAGGCAGCTTCAAAAGCAAGCACCTTGTTAACTTCCAAGCTATCAAGGAATCCTTCATTCGCAGCAAACAACGAAATCGCCATTTGCGCGACCGACATCGGCGAATATTGATTCTGCTTCATCAGCTCAGTCACTCGTTGACCACGTTCAATCTGCTTGCGGGTGTTTTCATCCAAGTCGGATGCAAACTGTGCGAAAGCCGCCAACTCGCGGTATTGCGCCAAATCAAGACGCGTACCGCCGCCCAATTTCTTGATGATCTTGGTTTGAGCCGCACCGCCTACACGCGATACCGATAAACCTGCATTCACCGCCGGGCGTATGCCGGAGTTAAACAAGTTACTTTCCAGGAATATCTGACCATCGGTAATAGAGATTACATTAGTCGGTACGAAAGCCGATACATCGCCGCCTTGGGTTTCAATAATAGGCAATGCAGTCAATGAACCGGTTTTGCCTTTTACCTTGCCGCCGGTCAACTTCTCAACTTCAGCCGCATTAATGCGTGACGCTCTTTCCAGTAAACGGGAATGCAAATAGAACACGTCTCCAGGATACGCTTCACGACCTGGCGGACGACGCAGCAACAAGGAAATCTGGCGATAAGCCCACGCTTGCTTAGTTAAATCATCATAAATGATCAGTGCATCTTCGCCGCGGTCCCTGAAAAACTCGCCCATTGAACAGCCGGTATACGGCGCGATAAATTGCAACGCAGCTGATTCAGATGCCGATGCAGAGACCACAATCGTGTGAGCCATTGCGCCATGTTCTTCTAGCTTCCGAACTACGTTGGCAATCGATGCGCGTTTTTGCCCGATAGCCACATAGATACATTTAATACCGGTACCTTTTTGATTGATAATTGCATCAATCGCAATAGCTGTTTTACCGGTTTGTCTATCGCCAATAATCAACTCTCGTTGACCACGGCCAACAGGAATCATAGCATCAATAGATTTCAAACCCAATTGTACGGGCTGCTCAACTGATTGGCGGGCAATTACACCGGGTGCAATTTTTTCAATCGGCGAAGTGTCGGTTGTTTCGATAGCGCCCTTGCCGTCGATAGGATTACCCAGCGCATCAACGACACGACCCAGCAACGCTTCTCCAACAGGTACTTCAAGAATTTTTCCGGTGCATTTTACGGTGTCGCCTTCAGAGATATGTTGGTATGAACCTAATACCACCACACCCACGGAATCTCTTTCGAGGTTAAGCGCCATACCAAAGGTATTGCCGGGAAATTCCAGCATCTCGCCTTGCATCGCTTCCGAAAGACCATGCACGCGTACAATACCGTCGGTCACACTGACTACGGTACCTTCTGTATGAGACTCAGCGCTCAAATCGAAGTTTTCGATCTTCTTTTTAATCAGATCACTTATTTCAGATGGGTTTAATTGCATGTTCTTTTCTCGCTCTAGTTTAGAGTCGTTTTGCTAGTTGTTGAAGCTGGCCCCTAATGGAACCGTCTATCACTCTATCGCCTGCACGTACCAATACGCCACCGATTAATGATTTATCCACGGTCACATTCATATGGACTTTTTTACTTAGCGTTTTTTCCAGCGTTAAATTGAAACTTTGCTTTTCTTCCTTGGAAAAGGCATAAGCAGTAGATACCTCGACATCGATATAACCTTCGCTTTCCGCCTTATACGCCTCGAATAGCTCCGCAATAGTCGACGCCAATGTTAGACGGTTGTTTTGAACCAATAATTTCAGAAAATTTGCACCTTCTTCATCTATTTGCCCCTGACAAATATCAAGCATCAACACCGACAGCCTATCCTTGCTTACTTTTGGATTAGCTACCAAAGCAAAAATTTCATTATCACCCAGGACAGCCGACATAAACGCCAAACTCTTCGACCACGTTTCCGTAGTGCCTGTTTCTTTGGATCGTTTGAACACCGCTGCTGCATAAGGCCTTGCCAATGTTGCCAGTTCGCTCATTATGCTTAACCCAATTGATTAGAGATTTTGCTCAGGATGTCTTGGTGCTTGGTTTTATCAATCTCTGCACTCAGAATCTGTTCTGCTGCACGCAAAGCCAAGGCTGACACTTCTTTACGCAAACTTTCTTTAGCCTGTTGTTTTTCCTGCTCAATTTGAGCCTTTGCCACAAGAATCAAACGTTCACCTTCTTTCTTCGCGGTGTCTTTTGATGCTTCGACAAGTTCATTGGCACGTTTTTGAGCTAGATTAACAATCTCTGAAGATTGTTCTTTGGCTTCTTTTAAAACACCTTTGGCTTTTTTCTCTGCCAAGTGCATTTCTTCCTGACCCTTTTCAGCCGCAGCCAAACCGTCAGCAATTTTCTTTTTACGTTCTTCTAAAGAGTCAAATAAAGGCGGCCAAATGTACTTCATGGTAAACCATACCAGAAGTGCAAAGGTAATCATTTGCCCAATCAGAGTAGCATTGATACTCACGATGCGTCCCTCTTGTTGCTATTAAAGTTAAACGACCTAATTAACCGGCTGCAGCAGCTTGTACAGCAGACAGGAATGGGTTAGCAAAGGTAAAGAATAGCGCCAAACCAACGCCTATCATGGTTACCGCGTCTAACAGACCCGCAACAACAAACATTTTCACTTGCAGCATAGGCACCATTTCAGGTTGACGGGCTGCGCCTTCCAGAAATTTTCCACCTAGCAGGCCGAAGCCAATAGCTGTTCCTAAAGCGCCCATACCTAGAACCAGACCTACTGCAATAGCAGTCATGCCCTGTACATCAGCAATTAATTTTGCAATTTCCATGAAACCTCCAAACGAATAGTTAAATAAAGTTAAAAAAAATCATTAATGATCTTCGTGCGCCATACTCAGGTACACAATAGTTAATACCATGAATATAAATGCTTGAAGCGTGATAATTAAAATATGAAAGATAGCCCAGGGAAAACTCAATACCGGCTGAAGATACCAAGGCAATAAAGCAATCAAAATAAAGATCAGCTCACCCGCATAAAGGTTTCCGAATAAACGAAGCGCCAATGAGATTGGCTTTGCAATTTCCTCTACTAATTTCAGCAGTAGATTGAAGGGCAACAACCAGGGACCGAAGGGCTGAAACATCAGTTCCTTGGCAAAACCCCAAGGACCTTTTACCTTAACACTATAGAAGATAATCAAGCAGAAAACGGAGATTGACATTGCGAAGGTTGCATTTAAATCCGTACTCGGAACAACACGCAGGTATTCAATACCCATAAGCGAACCGATTAACGGCAAAATATCGACAGGGAACAAGTCCATAAAGTTCCACAGAAACACCCAGCAAAAAATGGTTAATGCCAGTGGCGCGATTAATTTATTTTTACCATGAAAACTGTCTTTGACCTGCGTATCAACAAATTCAATCAGCATTTCTACAAAATTTTGCACCAGCCCCGGAACGCCCGCTGTCGCCTTGTCTGCTGCTCGCTTAAAAAACCAGACAAACAGGCCACCCAGAACCGCTGAGAAAAACAAAGTATCCAGATTCAATGCCCAGAAACCCTCGCCCACTGTCAGCGAAGTTAAATGGTGAATAATATAACCGGTTGCACCTTCGGCATGAGCTTCGGTAGCCATCGTTCCTCTCTAAAATATAAATAATGTCAGCGCATCAACAGCGCAAACCAAAAAACCGATAGAGCTGCTACATATACTGCGAGCAGCGGTAATATTTCTATGTTTGGAAGCTGAAAAATCATGAAGAACAACGCACCAGTTAACAATAACTTGCCCGATTCCCCAGCATAAAAAGATCTTACAATCTTCCTGGCCTCCTGCCCTGCAGATTTATGTACCCGCAATGCAAAATACAAATTTGGAACAAGTGCCGCTACCCCACCTAAAACCGCTGATAGAGCATACATCCCCCCCATCAAGGCGAATCCTGCCGTCATTATCATTATAATTAAGACTTGATAACTTATAATTTTACTGACCGTAGAGCGCTTTCTATCCATCACAGCCAAACTCCATATACAACGCAGGGGATTATATCTAGCGACCTTCATTAAATCAAGGAAGATTGACACCCCTTACCCTAAAGAGTGAAGATTTATAGCACTTCCTGCTTGGAATAAACCAAAATAGCCTCGCTCCTCTGCCATTCTAAAAAAATCATTTCGCCCACAAAAAAACACCAAGCTACTGACTACCACCCAAGGGAGAACAGCCAAATCAACACAACATACTGACTGATTTATTTCGTGTCTTTCGTAGATAAACTGCGATTCTCAGGGGACATACAGATGACATCACGACATCATTCACCTCACAGATAAATCAAGTGCATCCTACCATATCCACCTCCACTTTGATGATACGGCAAAAAAACATGGAAAACACCGCAGCTAAACTCAAGAAGAATACAATTCACTCACGGCAAATAGCAACACCATTGACGCCATACCTCACGCACTCACGTTTGCGAAAAGTAGATACCTAAGTAACCCGCTATAAGTTTAGGTTACAGCATTTTTGAAATTCGCAACTGTGACCGCGCGAAGTATATTAAAATCAAATATAAAACCCATAAAATGACCCTGACAAATTAAATCATAAAATGATGCATTTAAAATACGGTTATTTTATATTGCAATGGACGGTGATTTGACAGTAGCGTATACGAAGCGTAATCCTCTTTTAGAAACAGAAAACGAGGACATTGATAACACACAACAATGCCTAATTCTGATATTCTTCGGTTAAATCCGTATGTACCGGTACATCTCGCCACTCAGCAAGCGTACCTTCATCCTCACTTTCCCATCGTTGCTGAAGAATCTGACAATAATTGGAATCTCCAATCTGGATCGCTGACGGATGAAAATCCTTAAGCTCCCCCATGTGCCGATGAATCCATCTGAAATTGTTTGTGGGCTTCATGCTTTCGTTATTCATTTAATATCCTCCCGTTTAATGCACCTGTATATTGCCGACGCTTTCGAGCTCTTGCCCCCCCCCAATCCAGATTGGAAGCCGACAAAGCCCCCCCTTATCGCGACAATTAAATCGCGTAAATAACCGCCGCAACCGCTGCAATAACCAGCAAGGCCAGCGCCATCAAAAGAGCGCCCTTATTGGCATCAAAAGAGCCGACTGGATTACCTTCCAGAAGCTCCAACCCTTCTATATACGCATTAATCGCTTTGTACTTACCCCGATTATCTCTTGCAATCTGGTAATAAATAACATCGCCAGCCACTGGACGACGACTCGCCCCCTTGAGCGCCGAAATATGCATAAAAATATCTTTTCCCCCATCATCAGGGCTAATAAAGCCAAATCCCCGATCTTCTTTCCATGTTTTTAAAACTCCCTTAATCATTGTTTTTGTCATAAAAATTTCTTTTTGTTGTTTTAGCCTTATTATCTACATACATGCAGATCAAGGGGCATCAGCCTTGTAACACCTAAGTTTTACAACCGTCTTTCAAGCCGGATAAACAAGGCAATTTCAGAATAACGATAAAAAATATTGAGCTATTGTGTAGCAAATCAATCTTATGGCCTACAAAACAGATAATCCTGATTAAATCTATGTAAGCACATAAATTCAATCAGGATTTCATGTAACCTAGATTTTTTTCTTTATGATGACTTTATCATCAATAATCAATTCTGAAATTCCACCCAAAGACGCGTGCAATGTGCATGATGCGTTTTTGAACCCGCCGTTATTAGCGTTTTCACCCACCCACTTCAAAGTAAGATAAGTCTCCTTATCGCTCTCAGTTTCCGAGGTGGTAAATACCTGCTCTCCCGTTATCTCCTTGATTTTCTGAGGACATTTTTCATTTGCCATCATTTGCATTGCAACCATGCCTCTAATCTTCGCTGCGGCTTCCATTTGCTCAGCCGTCTGCTCTTCTTTACTTAGCCCTACCAACACAAAGCCCATTACAAAAACCGCTGCAACCGCTATCATGATTTTCTGTACTTCAGACATTTTTCTTCTCCTCATTGTGACAATCGCCAACCATTTTACAGGTTGCACCGCATACCTGCCTTAAGATTCTACATATAGCGCCTATTGTCAATAATTTATGTTGTACCGGTTTACAATCCTGCCTTTACTACATTAAGCCGATAATTCTTATAAAGAATCCGTTAAATGCAACATTATTCAAAATTCAACCCCCTGCTCAGCCTTGATCCCCTGCTCATAAGCATGTTTTATTTTAGCCATTTCAGTTACTGTATCGGCACAATTGATGACCTCGAGCGCAGCATTGCGACCAGTCAAAATTAAATGCATCCAAGGCGGTTTTTCGTTACGGATGAAATCGGCTATTTCCTGACCGGAAATCCAGTTATAGCCGCAGCAGTAATTGATTTCATCCAGCAACACCATATCGAATTGTCCAGACAAAATCTTAGCTTTACTAAACTCCCAAATCTCCCGACTGGTTTTAATATCCTGTTCTGGGTTTTTAGTATCCCAGGTAAAACCGTCACCCAACGCATGCCATTCAATATTATCAAAACGTTCGGCTGCTTTTTGTTCTCCGGTTTGCCACTGGCCTTTTATATATTGAATGACACAGATCTTCATATTCCAACCAGCAGCACGAAAAACCATGCCCAAAGCACTGGAAGATTTCCCCTTACCTGAGCCAGTATTGACTAAAACCAGCCCTCGTCGCCTATCTCTCGATTTCATAAAACCATTCCATAACTTTAAGTACACTTTAAAGGACTTAATATATCTTATAAAGCCCCGTATTTACTCATCATTGCAATATTTTAGAAACCGGCAACGATTCCTACGAGGGATTTCATTACCATAGCCTCTTCCTTCGTAGCTTCCACCCCACTTTGATGACAAGCGATGATAGCTTATTCAGTGTTTTAGCCCCGCACAATGCATTACGGGCAAACCGTCTACCAACATATTTACCATCATTTGACGGTAGGTTGCATTACATTCAACCGTATTCTAATGAATAATAAAAAACCCGCTAAGCCTTATGACTTGCGGGTTTTTTGTACTTTGTTGAATCGTTGTTTGGTGGAGGCGGCGGGAATTGAACCCGCGTCCGCAAGTACTCCGCCACAAGGTCTACATGCTTATCCCGCTCTTTTGATTTAGCTAGTGACTACCCGTCGGGCCAAGAAAATCACCAGCGATTCCGTAAGGTTTTAGCGCATCCACACCGGACAGATTTCAGCGCGATCTTATGTAGATGACCTCTGAGCGCCTCTCATACCTAAAAGGTACTAAAAACTCCACCCGCATAAGCACAGATGGTCAAAGGAATGGTGCTGGTTTTAAGCAGCTAAAGCCATTGAGTAGTTTTCGTCATTTGCGAATACTTTAGTTTCAGTAGATTTTACGAGGTGTACTGTCCTCGGCATGCGCTTAAGGTTTCGCTACCCACGTCGAAGCCATGTCGCCCCCCCGTGATGTACATATTATATGAATTGACTAAAAATTGTACAATTATTTTTTGACCGATGTTTATGCAGGTTTCAGAGTTATTACCTATAGATTTTCAGAAATTAAATTTCCAAATTTTAGTAATTGCAAGGATAACATCCCTCAGAGAGATGTTACCCATATCATCGAAGATGAAAATTATTTATCTGAAAGTCTATACAACTGAAAAATAGCAAGGCATTGTGAAGATAGGCGACAACAGTGAGAACGAAGAGCGATAGCCCTACTATGAAGCTCCCCCGCTTAAGCACAAGTATCCACACAACTTTTGCAACCAATTGATTTTTCATAAAATTGCTGTTTTTTATCAAGTATACTAACTAATTGTTTTACAAGCATTAGCCAAAGATGTGTAGATACTTATGCCCTTCGGGAGAGGGATGGGGTGACGACAAGGATGCAGGAGGTAGAGCACCAACAGTAGGCGCTTTAGGTGACGCAGAGAGCAGTTGCCGAGGGGATTCAAAAAGCGCAAATTGTGACTGCTCGCAGTATAACTACTCAACAGGTGTTTGTTGCCATGGATTCTTCGGGTTTTACCCAGACCGGGTTCGTAGATTATAGAATGGCGTTTTATTGTTGCTGTTGAGTAGTTACGTTGTAACTATTCAGATCCTGACCGTATTTAGACCTTCCAGGTTTTTAAAACCTGGAAGGTCTTGGCGTAACAATATATTTTTCAATAGAATGATTTAGCCATAAAATTCTAAACGAACCGTTTAATGGTTAAGCCAACCGTATGGCGCTAAGGGGCTGAATATCTACGTTACGTTTTAGGGCTATTAATTTAAAGAGCCCGGCTCAATACTATGCTTTATATTTATCCATCGATTCCAACTTCCCTATAGCCTCTTTTATTTTTGCTTCGGCCTCTGCATTCAATTCTTTACCTGAATAAACTTTTTCCAGCAACCCTTCTGCAACCAATGCATCTTTTATCCAGCGCTTAGTAAATCGGTAATTACTATAAGCTGTGACAACATCCCCTGTTTTCGGATCTTTTAATCCGGTGCGCTTTGCTACAACAGCTGCGGCTTTTTTAGCGGCTGCCGGTTTTTTCACTGTAGTTGCCTTGCTTGCTGCAGGCGCAGTTGTAGCGGGCTTAGTAGCAGCCGCTTTGGTCGTAGCTACTTTGGGTGCAACGGCTTTAGCCGGAGTCGGCTTAATTGCGACCGGCTCTTCTTTTGTGACAGCAACCTGAGACTTCGGTTGTTCCACAGCAGCCTGTACTTCAGGCTTTGCCGTCGGCGTTTTGGATTTAGCAGTTGTTTTCTGTTCGCCTATGATCGCATAAACAACATAGGCAACAAAAATAGTAGTTAATATAAACAACCCTTCAGTCATAATGGCTCTCCACCTCTTTAAAATTATAATTCAGCATTACTTTGAAAGCGTCGCCGGTCCACAGGCAAATGCAGGAACAAAACTCGTTTTGCTCCCCCTTACATACATGAATAAAGGCAAACCGTATCGCTAGTACTGGAATATACCAGAAGCAAAGGTACAGGGAAAACTCTAATTCGAAAAAACCGTAAATTTGCCCGATACTTAGGACTGAAGCTTGGCGTTTACCAGCATATCTGTCCTTTTGCCAGTTTAGGCAAATCGTCACGCAAACCCATCGCGTAGCGATTAAGATAAGCCTTGACCAGAGCCGAGTTATTAACCCGGTTCATTCCCGCTGAGCGCAAGTCGGCCAATGGCTGAGCGGCCACGCTATAGGTTTTGTTCAGTACATCCATGCTCGACATCATCATTAGATTATCGCCTTTGCGCCAGCGTTCATAACGACGCAGGAAGCGCAAACTGGATAAAGGCCTTTGTTCCTGCCGGGTTCGGATAACCAACTCCGCAATCGCTGCTGCATCCAGTAACCCGGCATTCACGCCTTGGCCCGCCAAAGGATGCATCGCATGAGCGGCATCGCCGCATAAAGCGAGCCTCTGGTCGACATAGCGGTTTGCGTATTGAAAGCGCAACGGGAAGGCCGCACGCGGTCCCACGTCCAACATTTTGCCCAGAATACCGCCCGAGGCTTGCTCAAGCACCTGCAAAAAGTCGTTATCGGCAAGCGCCAAGTAGCTTTTTGACGTTTCTGAACTCAAGGTCCAAACAATTGAACACTGTCCGTTTTTCAACGGCAAAAAAGCCAACGGTCCTTCATCCAAAAACCGTTGCCATGCGGTGAACTGATGGCTATTTTCAGTGCTTACCGTAGCGACCAGTCCATCCTGATGATAATCCCAGCCAGTCACCTCAATGCCCGCCATTTTTCTTAATGCAGAGTCGCGCCCGTCGGCGGCAATCACCAGATCGGCCTCAAGGATTCGACCGTCTTCCAGGTGCAATTGCCTACCGCTTTCGTTAAGTTGCATATCGACAACTTTTGCCGGGGTAATACAAGTGGCGGAGGGGATGCCGTCCAACACATCCCACAGAGCCGCAACGGTGACCCTGTTTTCGACCAAATGCCCCAGCTCCGAGAAAGCAGTGTCGGCGCAATCGAAATGCAATTCCCCGTCAGCACGGGCATCCCATACCCGCATATCCCGGTAAGCGCAAACACCGCGTTGCACCATGCCCGGCCAAGCGCCCAGCATTTCCAATATGTTCTGGGAGGCTTTGGTTAGCGCGGAAACGCGAATATCAATAGGTTCCGGCGGCCACTGTCTTTCCGGGTTAAATCGTTCCAGTAACGCAACCTTGATACCGCCATGCGCCAAAGCGCAAGCCGTTGCCGCTCCCACCATTCCACCGCCGCATACGATGACTTCATAACGATCTGTCATTGTCCTATCTCCTACTGCCTAAGCGGGGCAAGCGCTCGGCCAACCCCATCGCATGGCGTGTCAGTAATGCTTTTGCGGCGGGGATATGATCCAGTATCGCCAGACCGATATTCCTGGCCGCCGCCAAGGCCAGCCAGTCGTTAGAAAAAATCCGCACCACCGTATCGGTAAAGTCGATAGTTCGGTCATGATCTTTTTGCCTGGATTCGGCATAGGCCGTTAAAAAATCGGCAGCGCCTATATCCAGGCCTGCCTCATGCTGCTTGATGAGCATTTCGGCCAGCTGCACAACGTCGCGAAGACCTAAGTTAAACCCCTGTCCCGCAACCGGATGCAGCTGATGGACCGCATTGCCGATAATCACGATCCGGTCGGCGATCATTTTTTCGGCTCGTATCAATGACAACGGGAACTCCCTTCGAGGAGCCGCCAAACTAAGCTTGCCCAGCCTATAACCAAAACACTGCTGTAGCTCGGCCAAAAAGTCCGCTTCGCCGCCGGACATCAAGGTCTCGGCATCTTCGCTGCTGCGCGTCCAAACCACGGCGCAATGATCGCTGTCGACAGGCAACAAGGCTAGCGGCCCCGAAGAAGTAAACCGCTCGAATGCGACGTTTTTATGGGGCAAGGATGCTTTAACCGTAGTAACCAGTGCAGTCTGTCCGTACTCGGTGCTGCGCTGGGCTATTTCCAGCAACTTGCGCACCGAGGAGTTGCCGCCGTCCGCACCGACCAGCAATTTGGCGGATACGTTTAACGGTTCATCGCCGCGTTTCAAGCCGATATTGATCGCATCATGACCGGCCATCAAACCAACCAGCCTAGCCGGGCAAATCAGTTCTATATCGGTATTGGCTACCAGCTTGGCGACATGCGCTTCAATGTCCCTAGCAATAATGACATAGCCCAGAGCGGCCACATTTTCTTTTTGCGCAGAAAGCCTTACTTTACCAAAATGACCTTGGTCGGAAATATGGATGTTTTTGATCGCAGTGGCGGCTTGACTGATACCTTGCCAGATACTCAGCGCCTCAAGCATCTTCACGGTACCTGCGGCCAAGGCCAAGGCCCGGTCACCGGCCGGAGAATCATGCAATTGTTCGCGGGTGTTTGCTTCAATTATTGCAATTTTCAGTCCCGTGTCCTTTAACGCCAGCGCCAAGCAGTTACCTGCCAAGCCGCCGCCGACAATCACTAAGTCATAATCATGTTGCATCAGACCGCCTGCATTAAGCTTTCAATTTCTGCAATAGTTTTTGGCACGCCGCCGGTCAAAATCTCATGCCCCACAGGAGTTACCAGAACATCATCTTCAATACGTATGCCTATGCCACGCCATTTCTCGTCAACAGTTAGGCAATCCGCCGGGATATACAAGCCCGGTTCTATGGTCAGCACCATACCGGGTTCCAGCAAGCGCCATTCCTTATCCACTTTATAGTCGCCGACATCATGCACATCCATGCCTAACCAGTGCCCAATCCTGTGCATGTAAAACTGTTTATATTTTTCATCCTTGATCAGCTTGGGCACCCGGCCTTTGAGCAGTCCCAGTGAAACTAAGCCTTTGGTGAGCGTCTCAACCGACGCATCATGCGCCAAATGCCACGGTAAGCCCGGCTTGATTTGTGCGATGGCTGCCGTCTGGGCATCTAAAACCAGTTGATAAAGCTGTTTTTGCGGCTCACTAAAACGCCCGGAAACCGGAAAAGTGCGAGTAATATCTGCGGCGTAATGGTCGCATTCCGCACCGGCATCAATCAGCAGTAAATCGCCACTTTTTAATTTATCGGCATTTTCTGTGTAGTGCAATACGCAGGCATTTTTTCCGCCGGCGACAATCGAAGGGTAAGCAACTGCACGTAAGCCGTCCTGGATAAAGTTATAAATAATTTCCGCTTCCATCTGGTACTCATAAAGCCCGGGTTTGCATTTTTGCATGGCTTTAACATGGGCGTTAGCAGATACCTCTGCGGCGCGCCGCATCAGTTTTAGCTCTTCAGCGCTTTTGAACAGGCGCATTTCATGCAGGATATGTTCCAACGAAACCAGCTCGCCCGGCGCAGTAACACCGCTTCTGGACTGGCTGCGGATATGATTTATCCAGACCAGTAGGTTGTGATCAAGATCGGAATCCCTGCCTATCGGATAATAAACCTTGCCCTTGTCTTCCAGCATGCCCGGCAAAATATCATCCAGATCATCGATTGGAAAAGAATCATCAGCCTTGTAATGTTTGGTAGCGCCTTCAAGACCGGCATGAGCACCCTCCCATAGGGCCTTTTTTTCATCGAATTCGCGGCAAAATAAAATATATTCGCCTTGTTTACGGCCAGGGATAAAAACGGCTAGGGAATCCGGCTCATTAAAACCGGTTAAATAATAAAAATCACTATCCTGTCGAAATGGATAATTCACATCCCTGTTACGCGTTCGGATTGCTGCGCTACCTATAATCGCAATATTGCCGGCGCCGATGCGCTGCATTAATTGCTTGCGGCGTTTTTTAAATTCACTTTGTTTCATATTAAAATCAGGTGGAAGGTCCAAGGTTCAAGGTAAAAGACGGAAAGTGAAGAGCGCTTTACCTTGAACCTTTCGCCTTTTCTCTTGAACCTCTGTTGTTTAACTCACTACGTAATAATAAAACAGCCGATCGCATGTATTCGGTAATTTCCATAAAATCACTTTCGTCTTCTTCGCCTTCGGCCTCTGTGTCCAACTTGGTGAATTCGACAATATCTTTGAGTATTTCGGTCACTTCCCTGGACTGCTCGGAGGCGGTGTGAGTAAAGCCCACGCCCAATAGAAAGCCTTGGCACCAATGAGTCAATGCCTCAACCTGCTCGCTCAGCAAAGCCTCGTCACCAGGCAAAAGCAAGTCGAATTCAAATTCATCGCTCACCAATAAGTTTTGCGTCTCTTCGAACAAATACGCCAATGTCGCTCTATCTTTATCTGCTACCGGTGTTGCATGTAAAAACAGCTCGGTTAGCCACTCGGCGCTTTGAGCCTGTTCATTAGCGCATAACATGCCTGTCGCCATGCCGTGAGCATGTGCCGCCGAAAGTTCGGCATCACCTTGTACAACTATCGTATTAATTATCGAGTAAGTCATAAATTCCACATAATAATTTCACTATCGCGGACTAAAAATATCGCTTATGCTACCACTGATTATTAACTTAGCTAATATTTGTTAATCTTGAACCGCCCGGTAAATATGCAATATTTTGTGTATTAACTTTGCAATAACCTAGTTACCACCATGACACAATCAAATCAATTTTTAGAGTTAAAAGATCTTGAAAACAAGCTGGATCAGCTCATCGAGCAATATACCCATATAAAAAGCGAGAACAGCTCGCTAAGAACCAAGCAAGATTCATTAGTTCGGGAAAAAGCCAAGCTGTTGGAAAAAACCACTCTCGCCAGAACTCGAGTTGAAGCCATGATTACTCGCCTAAAAGCAATGGAGAACGGCTCATGAAAAACACCCCTCAGCCTGTGTCCCTGATGATTATGGGCAAAGAATACAAAATTGCCTGTGTACCTGATGAACAAAACGACCTGATCCAGTCGGCAGTACAACTCGATACTCAAATGCGCCACATGAGAGATTCCGGCAAAGTGACCGGCGCCGATAGAATTGCGGTTATGGCGGCGCTTAATCTGGCCCATGAGTTGCAGTTGATGAAAAATCAAAACGCTCTGCTCAACCAAACCTTGAGTGAATGCCTGGCAAAAATGACTCACAAAATAGAAAACGTTTTAGAAAATCAGTAAACACGCTAAACTATTGTCTCGCATCTCCTGCAGCATTCGAGAGTGTGCTGGGTGTTTCCTGAACCTGTTTTTACCCCGGGGGCAGATACCAGTAATGGTGTGCATGCCCGTTTTATACGGGAAGCCTAATTTACCGGTTATGTCCCCACTTGAACCTCCGGTTCAAGGACGAAAGCACATTACGGCGCAGGCGGGAGATGCGCCTTGGTTAACGCGGCTCGACAATTGCCTTACCTCCCATATCCATGCAAGTCACCATTTAAAGAAAATCCTCATGAACTACTGGCTAATGAAATCCGAACCCGATACATTCGGAATTAATGCTCTATACAACAAACCCAACCAGACCGAACATTGGGATGGTGTGCGTAATTATCAGGCCAGGAACATAATGAGGGACGAGATGAAACTGGGTGACCAAGTTTTCTTTTATCATTCCAACTGCGATGTACCGGGCATTGTCGGCATTATGGAAATCGTTAAAGAAGGCTATCCCGATTTTCTTGCTTTCGATCCGAATGACCCGCATTTCGACCCCAAAAGCGACCCTGAGCACCCCCGCTGGATGATGGTTGACGTTAAATACGTCAGAGCCCTGTCGCGCACCATTCCCCTCAAAGAATTAAAAACCCAAAAAGAGCTGGCGGAATTGGCCCTGGTAAAACGCGGCAACCGCTTGTCCATAATGCCGGTAAGCAAAGATCAGTGGGAGTTTATCCTTTCCTTGGAATAATGCAGACGACGTTTAACCGGGGGGCAATGGGTATGCTCTTAACCTAGCCCTGATTTTCAGGGCAAATCCCTCGGAAGATGTTGAACGCAGCAACAGGAAATACCCCCACCCCATCTTTAGCCGACATAAAACTCCCAACAGTAAAATGGCTTCGATGTCGCAGAGTAAATTCTTCATGCTCTCCATTAAAGACAAACAAAAGCGGCATTACAAGCCATTGACTGTACGTATCGCCAATAGCCCAGGCGGTTTCAAACCCGGCAAATCCTCCGTACTAAACGATTTCCCTGCAATCGGTTCGATAGCGATATCATTCTTACGCCGCATTTCCAATGGAGGGATAGCGATTGCCATAAACACTCATCAAATCCCCCGATATTTATCTAAAGGCACTCAAATATGGCAAGACGAAACGAACATAGTCTGGAAGAAATAAAAGCAATGGTGCTAGATGCAGCGGAAACCATAATTATCAATGAAGGCTATTCGGCATTGACCGTGCGCAAAATTGCCATGGAAATGGGTTATACGGTCGGCAGTATTTATATGGTATTTTCCAGCATGGCCGATTTGATCATGCATATCAAGGCAAATACAGTAGATGATCTTAACAAGCAGTTACAACAAGTGCCTGATTGCGCCCATGAACAATATATCGCAGAGTTGGCCAAGACTTATTTGAAGTTTGCCAACCAAAATTTTAATCGTTGGAGTATGGTTTTTGCACAGGATATCGAGTCCCCTGAATGGTATCAAGAAAAAATCAACCTGATTTTTAATCAGGTAGAAACACGGTTTACACAAATTGCACCAACCTGTTCGGCACAACAAAGCAAACAGGCGGCGCGAGCGCTATGGAGCGGTGTGCATGGAATTTGCGCCTTGTCCCTAACCGACCGGCTGGATGCTACAGGCATTAACGATGTGGAGAGCATCGTTGTATTATTGGTGAAAAACTTTATTGTCGGCTGGATAGATTCGTTACTTCCTAAAAATCAGCAACAATAAACAACAAGGTATGGCTTGCTGAGCTTAGGGATAAAAAGCCGGTAACTTATACAATCAACCGGATATGGAAAAATCATACACCGCAGAATAACACCGATCTTAAATTGTAAAGCCGAATTGGCAACAATCTCTGACTTACCATGCTTTACAGTATAATGCAGATTATTTACCAGCTATTTCTTGAGCTATGTCCAAAAAAGAGCCCTTTCAACGAGCCGCAGACGCTCCGCCCTTGCCCACCGGAACTGTTAAATTTATTTTGTATTGTGTTGCCGGTTTTCGGGCTTGGCTTATTTTGATGTTGATTCTGGAAACCGGGCAAGCAGCAGGAGGCATTCTAGTGCCTTATGCGATTAAAGCCATTATGGACGGCGTAGCTCATTTGTCGGGCACATCCGTGCTGGAAAGTTTAAGCGGGCCGTTATTGCTTTTGGCGGGCTTGAATGTGGCGGAAATCGTGTTTAGCAGGGCGAGCGGTGCGGTATTGATTACTATTGGGCCTCGTATGCGCAAACGCACGGCCAAAGTTTTGTATGCCTATTTGCAATATCATGCACCGCGTTTTTTCGGTAGTCACTTTGCCGGTGCTTTAGCGCATCGCATCAGTGAAACAGCGGTGAGCGTCAATTTCACAATATGGGCGGTACTGTGCGATTTCTGGCCCATTTTTATAGCTTTCGCCGTTTCTATCGCCCTGTTATTTAATGTACATCAAGGCTTGGGGCTGATGGTTGCAGGCTGGGTGTTAGTCTATGTGGGTTTCTCATATTGGTTGGCAACGCGCTGCCAACCTTATTCGCAGAGCTACGCGGCGACGCGCAGTCTGGTGAACGGCAAGATTGTCGATGCGGTAACCAACATCATGAATGCCAAGTTGTTTGCACGACTGCATTTTGAACGGGAATACCTGGACGGTTTTTTGGAAACGGAAGCCCAAGCTGCGCGTCGCTCCTTTTGGTATATGGAGCGGGTACGCTGGTTTCAGTTTATTGCCGCTGCCGCACTTAAAGTCGGCACGGTATATTATGCACTGACTTTATGGGACAGCGGTTTAATCGGTGTCGGCGATTTTACTATGAGCATCGGGTTGGCATTACTGATTATCAACGATGCGCGTAACCTGACCCGGCGCTTTCTGGAGCTTTTCGAATATGTAGGTAATGTTGCAAACGGCGTGGAGAGCATCGTTCAGCCGCATGAAATTATCGATACACCGGATGCGTTACCGCTAAACGTTAGCCAAGGCCGGATTGAATTTCGTAATGTGTGTTTTGCTTATGACGCTAAGCAACCGGTGTTCGACGGCTTAAATGTAGTTATTGAACCGGGGCAGCGGGTCGGTCTGGTCGGTTTTTCCGGCTCAGGCAAATCGACGTTCGTTGGGCTGATGCTGCGTAGTTACCAACCCCAAAGCGGGCAAATCCTGATTGACGGCATGGATATTCAGCAGGTCTTGCTGGATTCGCTACACGAACAGGTTGGCTTGATACCGCAAGACCCCTGCTTGTTTCATCGCAGTCTAAAAGAAAACATCGGCTATGGTCGCTTGACTGCGGATGACGCAGCTATTCAGGCGGCGGCCCGCTTGGCTCATGCCGATGAATTTATTCGGGTAATGCCTGACGGTTATAATTCCTTGGTCGGTGAGCGCGGAGTGAAATTATCCGGCGGTCAACGTCAGCGAATTGCGATTGCGCGGGTGATGTTGAAAGATGCGCCGATTTTGATTTTGGATGAAGCCACGGCCAGTTTGGATTCGGTAACCGAGAAGACGATTCAGGAAAACCTGGATCGCGCCATGGGTTGTAAGACGGTCATTGCTGTTGCGCACCGCTTATCTACGATTGCGCATTTGGATCGGATTTTAGTGTTCGATCAGGGGCGCATCGTCGAAGATGGCGGACATGAGCAGCTCCTGGCTCAGCAGGGCGTTTATTATCGCTTGTGGACTATGCAGGTGGGCGGTTTCTTGCCGGAACAGGCGGAAATTGAATAACAGTCGCCGCAGACTCACGAATTAAACTTAACTTATAATCGGCAATCCTGTGAATCTGTGGCGATTTATTCTTGACAATCGCCTAATATGATAGACTTTCTTCATCATGCTATAAATTATTTAAACTCCATGTCATCACTTCGCTTTATCGTAATCATTGCAGGAATCGTTGTGCCTTGCTCGGTAAAGGCGGCGGGTCTAGTCACTACAATTCCTTATGATTTCGAAGCTCATGGGCTCGCTGATTTTCGCTATCTTCATGCAGATAGTCGTCAAAGCTGGATAGATCAGGGTCTTGGCAAGTTTCGCTATGCCGGTGCCAATAATGGCAATGATTTATTTCGAGTGGATAAAGCGGCCTTAGTCATGCAAGCTCGACTGAACTGGAACTGGACCGGCATGGTTACGGCTAAATACAGCAACCGCCAGAAAAATCCTGTCGATATAAGCGAAGCCGTATTATTGTTTCGCCCGGTGAGCACATCGGCTTGGCGATTGAATGCCCGATTGGGCGCTTTTATGCCGCCGATCTCCCTGGAAAATAGCGGGACCGCCTGGAGCAGCCCGTATACACTGACTAATTCTGCGATTAATTCTTGGGTGGGGGAGGAGTTAAAAACCTTTGGCGGAGAAGCGCAACTCAGCTATCAGTTCGCAAGCGGCGATAAAGTTAATCTGTTTGGCGCGGGGTTTGGCAATAACGATACCGCCGGAACTTTGCTGGCCTGGCGCGGTTGGAGTATGCATGATTATGTAGCGACGGTGAATGATCGCTTGCCCTTAACAACTCGCGCTAATATTTTCCAATTATTCCCCCGACAAGCATTGCAGACTCAACCCTTTATCGAAGTTGATAGCCGTCCGGGCTATTATGCGGGCATTAGCTTGGAACGCCCGGAATTGGTCAAGTTTAGAGCGCTTTATTATGATAATCGCGCTCGTACAAATGCCATTGATCATGGCCAATATGGCTGGCATACGCGCTTTTGGAGCTTAGGGGCAAAAATGGACTTGCCTTGGCAGACGACTTTAATCGGACAGGGAATGTTTGGGCGAACTCAGATGGGTAGGCAGACCAGGGGATTATTTCCGGTTGATAGCGGATTTTGGGCGGAATCCATTCTTTTAAGCAAAGCAATAGGTTCGCATCGGCTCAGTGTTCGACATGACCGTTTCGGCACCACTGAACATGACTTATCGGTGCGGCCTGTCAATATTGAACCGGAATATGCGGGGGCGGCCAATATTGAACAAGGTCATGCCTGGACCTTAAATTATAATGTTACGTTGGTTGAACACCACCAGTTAAACTTCGAAGTTTCAACTATTTATAGCGATCGTAAAGCTCGCTTGCTTTTGGATGAGGCGACAGGACAAAGGGAGACGCTTTGGCAATTATCTTATCGTTTGATTTTTTGATGAATCGCATAATTTCAGGATTCCTGCTGCTGTTACTAGTGACAAATAGCGCTTATTCAGCGACATTGAGCGGTGAGTTAAAAGATAGCGCCGGAGCGGCGGTTAGTGACGCAGTCATAACCGCCACTCCAACTCAGGGCGGACTACCGTCGCTAAGCCCGCAACAACCGAAATCCTTGGATCAGATCAATCGTGAATTTGTTTCACATGTGCTGGTGATTCGCACCGGCGAGTCGGTGATTTTTCCAAACAACGACAAGACTAAACATCATGTTTATTCTTTTTCCCCGGCGCATCGTTTTGAGATCAAGCTTTATAGTGGCGTTCCTTCTGAACCTATTACCTTTAATACCCCCGGCGTCGTTGTTTTAGGTTGCAATATTCATGACTGGATGGTGGGCTATATTGTTGTAACAGATACCCCTTATTTTGCAAAAACCGATGCTTCAGGTCATTGGTCGATAGAACTGCCGGTAAATGAATATAAGCTTACTTTATGGCATGAGAATTTAGACGAACCTGATGCATCGGTCAGCAAAATCATTAAAGTAATTGAAGGTAACAGCGTGATTAATGACACAGTCAGTCTGAAGCCCAATCGACGCAGCGGTAAACCTCCCAGCACGCTTCAGGAACAGGGTTATCAGAGTGAACCGTAGCCTTCAAGCCCGTATCGTTTTATTTTTTTCGATTCTTTTTATCGGCGGCCAAGTGCTGACGTTTATCTCCGTCTATTGGGTTTCTAAAGACAACGTGCTTAGGCAACTTGGCCAAAACCTGGTTTATGCTGAGCATATATTTAATAGATTAATTACCGAACGCGGCAAACAAATGGCCAGTGAGACGCGAATTCTCGCGGCTGATTTCGGTTTTTTAGCCGCAGTAAACAGCAATGACAGAGAAACGGTTCGCTCCGCAGTAGAAAACCTAACTCTTCGCATCCAAGGGCAACGCGGTTTTTATATAGGCTTAGACAAGAAAGTTGTCGCCGATACCGCAGGACATTTTGAGGGAAATCCTTTTCTTTTTCTGGATGCCATTCACATAGCCGAAAAAGACGGACAAGCAGTGGCCTTTGGTTTAATTGAAGGTGAGCTGTTTGAATTGGCCGTTGTGCCTGTACTGGCTCCGGTTCCAATCGGTTGGGTTGCGATTGCGGTGGCGGTAGACAGAAATTTGATTGAACATTTCAAAAGTTTATCTTCAACTGCACTTGAAATTTCCATTGTCGAACGTTCGGTTATAGGTAATCGGATTCTTGCCAGCTCGCTACCGGACGTTCAAAAACAGGCATTAAGCGAACGAATTTCTCAAGATAAAATACCGATGACTCAAGATTCTAAGCTTGTGGAATTGGGTATGAATGTATTTTTGACCAAATCCCAACAATTGCCGACTGCGCGCACCGATCAGTTGATATTAGCGTTTCTTCAAATCGATTTAGCTAAGGCGGTGCATCCTTATCTGATTTTGTTATATGCAGCGCTGGGCCTGTTAGGTTTGGGTTTGGTCGCAACCTTGCTCGGTGGTATTTTAATCGCCAGAAGAATTACTCAACCGGTGCGCTTGTTATCGGAAGCCACGCAAAGAATTTCGGCCGGGCAATTTGACCAATTGATTCCTGTTAAACAACGAGATGAGTTGGGACTTTTTGCAGAAAATTTTAATGCGATGACATCTAAGCTTAAAAATACCCTGGAAGAATTGGAAGAATTTAATAGAACATTGGAAAGAAAGGTCGAACAGAGAACCGAGCAATATAAACAAGCTAACGAAGAACTTACACAGGCTATGTATCGACTCAAAATGGCGCAAAGCCAATTGGTACAATCGGAAAAGATGGCCTCGCTGGGTCAATTGGTTGCCGGTGTAGCGCATGAGTTAAACACGCCGATTGGCTCAATTAATGCCAATATGCCGATCTTAGGCGAATATATCGCTCAAACAATTTCGGTTATCGACCAATTAAAGCGTGCGGATTTGAGCGAATTGGGCGCCCAGAGCCTGGAAAAAATGCTCGAAGAAATTGAGTTTGATTTCATCAAAGAGGATGCACAGTTACTCATAGCCGGCGTTAGCAATGCTGCTGCTCGGGTTAGAGAGATCGTACTTTCTTTGCGTAATTTTTCCCGACTGGACGAGGCTGAAATCAAAGATGTGTTGCTGGAAGAGGGCTTAAACAATGCGTTATCTTTTTTGCAGCACGGCTTCAAAGCGCGCATTGAAGTGATAAAGGATTATCGGCTTAACAAGCCTGTTAGTTGTTATGCCGGGTTAATCAACCAAGTTTTTGTAAATCTGATTATAAACGCTGAATATGCGATCAAAGATCAAGGCATCATCAGCGTGATCACCCGACAAGAAGATGATACGGCCATTGTTGAGATTAAGGATAACGGTCATGGCATGAGTGATGACATCTTACAAAAAATCTTCGATCCCTTCTTCACCACTAAAGCCATTGGTTCTGGAACTGGTCTTGGTCTTTCTATCGCCTACGGCATCATGAAAAGACATAAAGGCAGCATCAGTGTCAGCAGTGTACTTGGAGAAGGCAGCAACTTTACGTTGAAATTACCTATGCATCAAAAGGACTAGAAGCCTGTCGGACTTATAACCATATAAATAAAATTATTTTATTTTTAACAGCTATCGGATTTCATGCCAGTTACACATTTCTAATGTTAGTATTAACGAAATTAAATTTATCTTTCGCTAACTCATTGTTTTTAATTAACTCATAATACCAACAAGCTCCTAGTCATTTCAATGACAGCTCGAATAGTTTTTTGGTATCCCCGATATTTTAGCCCCTCGCCAAGCAAGTGCGTTTCGCTCTTATATAAACCACTCCATGTTTTCCGTATCGCCTGCGGGGTTAAAAAAATACTGTCGCAATAAGAATTTCGCAGGAGAATCACTTTGTATTCGATAAGTTTTAGAAGACGAAGGATTCGTCAGGCCTGATCGGAAAGTCGACTTGTATCATACTAATGTGGATGTGTGATACACTGGACCTTGAAAGAGTTGGCTGAGCAGTCGCTGTTTTATCGCAAGATAAGATGGAGGAAAGTCCGGGCTCCACTGGGCAGGGTGCCAGGTAACGCCTGGGAGGCGTGAGCCTACGGAAAGTGCCGCAGAAAATATACCGCCTGTCACTAGTGCTCCATGTGAGTATTTATGATCGGTAAGGGTGAAAAGGTGCGGTAAGAGCGCACCGCGCAACTGGTAACAGGAGTGGCATGGTAAACCCCACCCGGAGCAAGATCAAATAGAGGGACAGACGCGTGGCCCGCGCGGTTCCTGGGTAGATTGCTTGAGCTGCTGAGTGATCTGCAGCCTAGATGAATGACTGTTCTCGACAGAACCCGGCTTATAGGCCGACTCTTTCTATTTCTCGCGGCGCTGTGCGCCCGCCAACCGCCGCCCCTACATCACCTACTTTTGCAGCCCTACCTCCATGCCGTTTCGCTGTGCCGTTAAAATAAAGCACAAAACTACTTGGTAAGTATTGCGGCAGTATCTTTGACTTGATCTTTCTTTTTACCAAAAAAATGAGAAAATTTTGACAGCCTTACACTTAAAGTGTTTTGTCATTACTATTAATTAACCGCTTGATAAAAAATGCGAATTATTTTGTCATACCTTGTATGAGTTTATTCCATCACGCTTGAGATATAAGTCATTGTCAAAAAAGAAAGAATCTATCTAAATAAAATCATCCTTGACTAGGTGTTATTTGAAATCTATAGTGGACGTAAGTGGAGGAAAGTGGGGAAAAAGGGTTTTTTGGGGATCCGAGGTAGATCTTGTTTCGAGGCATTAGTTCAATCAATTTAGATGGCAAAGGGCGTCTTGCAATTCCTACCCGTTATCGGGAGGAGTTACAGGATTGTTGTGAATGCCAGATGGTTGTGACGGTCGCTGTAAATGAACGATGTGTTGGAGAGAATGGTTGTTTGTGGCTTTATCCGATGCCTGAGTGGGAAAAGCTTGAACAAACAATTAGTAAATTACCTACGTTGAATAAAATGGCTGGCAAGTTAAGACGGTTTGTTATCGGTAATGCATCCGAATGTGAAATGGATAGTCAAGGTCGTTTGTTACTGCCGGAAAAATTGAGAACATTTGCACATATGGATAAAAAAGTTGTCCTAATTGGCCAACTCAATAAATTTGAACTCTGGAGTGAGGACGCTTGGGGAGCAAAAGAAAGCGAATGGCTGAATGGCGATGATAATGAAGGCTTGGAAGAGTTAGGCTCTTTATCTTTTTAATACGGGAGATTTGTTAGTGAAACATTTGCCCGTTATGTTTGCAGAAGCTTTGCAGCAGTTGGCTATCAAAAAAGACGGTATTTATCTGGATTGTACTTTTGGTCGGGGTGGACATAGTCAGGGGATTTTAAATTTACTGGATCCAGCCGGGCGGCTGTTGGCTTTTGACCGAGATCTGGATGCAGTTAACTCGGGTTATGCCCAATCCATGCTTGAAGATAAACGGTTTAAGCTAAAACATAACTGTTTTTCTGAGGTGGAGAATATAGTTGCAAGTGAAGGCTTAGCTGGAAAGGTCGACGGTATTTTAATGGACTTGGGAGTATCATCGCCGCAATTGGACAATCCAGAAAGAGGCTTTAGCTTTTTACGCGACGGGCCGTTGGATATGCGGATGGATGGTAATGCTGGCGTTACGGCTGAACAATGGCTGGCTGGCGTTGATGAAAAAGAGCTGGTTAAGGTTTTATTTGAATACGGTGAGGAACGGTTTGCAAGACGCATAGCTCATGCGATTATTGAAAAACGAGTTGAATCACCTATTACGACAACTAGAGAGCTGGCAAATCTTATCGAAGACGTCGTGCCGATAAGAGAGAAACACAAGCATCCGGCAACGCGCAGTTTTCAAGCAATTCGCATAGAAATCAATAGTGAGTTGGATGAATTAAGGGCTGTTTTACAGCAGTCTGCACGAATTTTGAAGCCTGACGGGCGATTGGTGGTTATTTCCTTCCATTCATTGGAAGACCGAATCGTCAAACGCTTTATCAGGTCTGAGTCTGGAGCCAAATACAATCCGGGCAAATTACCTATAAAAGAAATTGATATAGCTAAGGGCGCCTTGAAGAAAATAGGTAAAGCACTTAAGGCTGGGCCACAGGAAGTTGCTCAAAACCCAAGAGCGCGAAGCGCAGTTATGCGAGTTGCCGAGAAGGTTTCGGCAAGCACGTCATGCATTACTTTGCCTCCTGTATCCATGCAGTTATAAATGACAACAAGTCGCTATTTAGGTGTAGTCGGACTGATATTGGTGTTATTGATATCTGCTTTGGTCGTAATTTACAGTAAATATCACTCGCGGTTGATTTTTATTGAAATTCAAAAGCAGGAAAGAGCGTTGGACCAATATGAAGTGGAATGGGGGCAACTACAATTGGAATTGACAACCTTAGCAGAGCAAAACCGGGTAGAACAAGTGGCGCGGGAACAATTGAAGTTGGTTATGCCGTTGCGAGAAAAAATTATTTATATAAAACCGTAAATGATGCATTTTCAAGGCAGGAATAGGGTAAGCAAGCCAGCCGACAATTTTTCAGGACGTAGGAGACTGGTAGTCATTTTTATAATGACTTGCATGGCGATTTTGGTTGGTCGAGCCGTCGATTTACAGGTACTGAACAAGCAGTTTCTTAAGGATCAGGGCGATATGCGCCATGTCAGTGACGTGGAGGTAGAGGCATACAGAGGCATGATCAAAGACAGGAATGGCGCACCGCTTGCAATCAGTACGCCTGTCGAGTCCATTTGGATGAATCCGCAAGAAATTGAACCGGCAAAAGAAAGCGAAATTAGGCAAATAGAAAAGTTGTTAAATTTGCCGAAGGGAAAAGTCAGCGATCTGATTAAGGGAGATGCGCACAGGCAGTTTGTTTATATTGCTCGACAGATTAGCCCGGTGGTTGCCGACCAAGTAAAAGCATTGAAGCTTGCAGGCATTTATTTCGAACGAGAGTTCAAGCGTTTTTATCCGGCTGGAGAGGTTTCTGCGCATTTAGTCGGTTTTACCGATATTGACGATATTGGTCAGGCGGGGCTTGAATCAGGATATGAAAAATTATTAAAAGGCATTCCAGGCAGCAAACGAGTTATCAGGGATGGGCAGCGCCGAATTATTGAAGATGTAGAAAATATAAAAGAACCGGTTGCCGGTAAGAATCTGGAGTTAAGCATTGATCAGCGCATCCAGTATCTAGCGTATCGAGAACTACAGTTGGCAGTTAACCAGCACAAGGCAAAGTCAGCCGCACTAGTGGTATTGGATGCAAAGAGCGGTGAAATTTTGGCGGCAGTGAATCAACCGTCATTTAACCCGAATACCAGAAAGAGTTTAAAGGAAAGTTTATACAGGAATAGATCCTTAACCGATGTATTTGAGCCGGGATCAACGGTCAAGCCGTTTGTTGTTGCCGCCGCCTTGGACGGTGGATATGTCAAGCCTGATGAGTTTTTTGAAACCCACGGGGTTTATCAGGTTGGGAATCATGTGGTTAAGGATGTGCATAATTATGGAACGCTGGATTTAACAGGAGTACTGAAGAAATCCAGCAATGTTGGGGTGAGCCTGATGGCATTAAGAATGCCGCCGGAATATTTTTGGGGAATTTACAATAAGCTGGGCTTTGGCGTTGCTGCTGGCTCTGGCTTCCCTGGAGAAGCAAGTGGCAGTTTGCTTGATTATCAAAGTTGGCATGAATTTGATAGAGCAACTTTATCATTTGGCTATGGTGTAAGTACTTCAGCATTGCAGCTGGCAAGAGCTTATACAGCATTAGCGGATAACGGCATTTTGCACTCGGTTAGCTTGTTAAGACGAGATGACGATGTTGACGAGCAACGGGTGTTTTCAGCCAAGACAGCAAAGAGAGTCAGAGCCATGCTGGAAACCGTGCTTATGAAAGACGGCACCGCCTATGAGGCTAGAGTCGATGGATACAGCGCCGCCGGTAAAACAGGGACGGTAAAAAAGTCCGGTGCGGGCGGGTATGTTGAGAAAAGCTATTTTTCTGTTTTTGCAGGCATGGCGCCAGCAAAGAATCCACGATTGATTATCGTGGTCATGATTGACGAACCCTCTGCGGGACAATATTACGGTGGAATAGTCTCGGCTCCGGTATTTTCCAAGGTGATGGCGGGGGCTTTAAGGGTGTTGGGAATTGCTCCAGATCAACAGGATAATATGCCGATCCTGTTGACACGACAAGGTTCATAACATGGCGACTTGTTTTTCCGCCCCCGTGTGGATTATGAAGGAAATAAAGTAATGCAGAGGCAGGGGCTGTGTAGTGGTGTGCCGCAGCTGAAATATTTATTAAATGGACTGGTTTCAGTTCCAGAGCACGACGATATGCCGATTGTCGGCTTGGCTTTGGATAGCCGTGAGGTGGTTTGCGGCGATGCATTTGTTGCGTTGTCCGGCGCCAAACAGCATGGTTTAGTGCATGTTGAGCAGGCTATTAATAACGGAGCATGCGTAGTGCTTTTTGATCCCGTCGGCAATGGTCAGCAGCTGGCGGAGGATTTGCAGAACAGCATCACTATGCATATACCGATGATTGCCGTAGAAGCACTGGGTTTAAAGCTGGGGGAGCTGGCCGCACGTTTTTATGGCGATCCATCCCGATTTATGACAGTTATCGGCATCACCGGGACGAATGGCAAAACGTCTTGCAGTCAGTTTTTGAGTCAGATGTTAGACGATTGCGGGATTATCGGGACACTCGGCTGGGGTGAATGGGGCAAACTCAACAAGACGCTGAATACTACGCCCGACGCACTGGCGATTCAGAAAATACTGGCGGAATTGTTAAAGAATAAAAAGCGTGCGGTAGCGATGGAAGTCTCCTCACATGGCCTGGAGCAAGGCAGAGTCAACGGTGTGATGTTTAAGGGCGCGGTATTTACTAACATCAGCCGTGACCATCTGGATTATCACGGCACGATGGACGCTTATGTACAGGCTAAACTGGCGCTATTGACAACGCCGGGCTTGGTTTTCGCCGCAGTAAACTTGGATGACGGTTACAGCGAGCGGATTATTGCCGCTTGCCCTAAATCGGTGCAACTATGGCAATTTAGCGTTAAGGGAAAAATCGCGGATTCAGGCGAGTCCGTTATCGCGGAAAACATACAACATAAAACGGATGGCATCGAATTTGATGTGCGTTGGCGGGATGAGCTTCAGCAGTTGAAAGTACCGCTGTTCGGTGATTTTAATATAGAAAATGTCCTGGCCGTTTTGACCGTAATGTTGGCTATGAAAGTTTCGCTGGATGAGGCAACTAAAAAACTTACCGCTATAAAGCAGGTTGATGGTCGAATGGAGCGATTTGGAGCGGAGACCGATCCAATGATTTTTGTTGATTACGCCCACACGCCTGATGCCTTGGACAAAGTTTTATCCAGCGTGCGCAAGCATTGTAAACAGGCCTTATGGGTAGTTTTCGGTTGTGGCGGAAATAGGGATACAGGTAAACGTTCGCAAATGGGAGAAATTGCTGAACATTGGGCTGATCATGTGGTTATTACCGATGACAACCCCCGTTACGAAAATGGACTGGATATAGTTAACGATATTTTGGCCGGATGCAGATCCGCCAAGGTTGAAGTTATTCAAAACAGAGAGCAGGCGATACAAAAAGTGGTAACAAATGCAGCTAAAAATGATTGCATAGTGATTGCAGGTAAAGGCCATGAGCAATATCAGGAAAGCAATGGCGTATGCATACCTTTCAGCGACAGGCAGATTGTGATGGATGCATTGGACAGGCGCAAGATTCATTGTGAACGAAGCGAATGAATATGCTGTTAAGTGAGATTGCAGCGAGTGTACAGGGACGGTTGATTGGGGACGATAGAATCATCTCATCGGTCAGCATAGATACCAGGGCGATAAAGCCGGGACAGCTTTATGTTGCAATAAAAGGCTATAACTTTGACGGCAATGACTTTGTGACTGAGGCAGCGCAAGCTGGAGCTGCCGCAGCAATTGTGCATCAAGGCATTACTACAGCGATACCGCATATTGTTGTTGACGATACGCGTTTAGCCTTGGCTAAGTTGGCAGGAACTTGGAGAAAAAAAGCGTCAGTATCGGTAGTAGGCATTACCGGCAGTAACGGAAAAACCACCGCCAAGGAAATGGTGGCGGCCATATTGAGCCTCAACGGTAATACGCTGTTTACTCAAGGCAATCTGAATAATGACATCGGCGTACCCTTAACCTTGTTGCGTTTGAACGAACAACATCGGTACGCAGTCATTGAGATGGGCGCAAACCATCCGGACGAAATTAAATATACTAGTCAATATGCACAGGCGGATGTTGCTATCATTACCAACGTGGGAGCCGCACATATAGAGGGTTTCGGCAGTATTGACGGTGTCGCCGAAGCGAAAGGGGAAATAATCCAGACGCTTAAACAAGACGGCGTGGCAGTTCTTAACCGCGATGATGCCTATTTCGACTACTGGAAATCGGTAGCCGACACAAAGAAAGTCATATCGTTTGGGATGGATGAGCGGGCAGATGTGACAGCCCATTCCGTCAAAACAGAAATTATTGACCATGCCTTCGTCACGATCTTTGCATTAGTGACCAGAGCAGGCGAGTTGACGATAAAACTAAAACTGGCAGGCCAGCATAATGTCGTAAACGCATTGGCCGCAACAACGGCATGTTTGGCGCTAGGCATTGATCCGCAACAAATTAAACAGGGGCTGGAAAGCGTAAAGCCAGTCACAGGACGATTACAACCGCTGGTAAGTCGTTTAGGCAATATTGTTATAGATGATACTTACAACGCCAATTCAGCTTCACTAAAAGCCGGACTGGATGTATTGGCTAACTGTACCGGTAAGCGTTGGTTAGTTTTAGGCGCTTTTGGCGAGTTGGGTCCTGAGAGCGCAAAAATACATGAAAAAATGGGGGAGCTCATTAAATCAAGTGGCGTTGTGCGTCTTTTTGCTACAGGTTCGGACGCCCGAAATACAGTAAAAACTTTTGGTAAAGCAGCTACTTTTTTTGACACTAAAAATGATTTGATTGAGGCGTTAAAGCAAGAACTCAAAGGCGATGAAGTTATTTTGATCAAAGGGTCAAGGGCTCAACGCATGGAGAATGTAGCGGCCGCATTGGTTGAAGACTTCCGCTCCTCGGCGACTGCTCCCGGCGTAGTTCTACCTCCTGCGCCCATGGTGACGGACTCACGCTCGAACCACAGGGATGTAGGCAAAACTTCAGGATATAAATAATGTTACTTTATTTTGCAGATTATTTAATGACCTTCGATGGCGGTTTCAGAGTATTTCATTACCTGACTTTTCGCGCCATTCTTGGCGCCTTAACCTCACTGGTCATTTCTTTTATTATCGGACCGGTAATGATTAGGAAATTGAGCCGCAACAAGATTGGACAAAGTATTCGCGAGCTGGGGCCTCAATCGCATTACGAAAAGGCGGGCACGCCTACCATGGGGGGAACATTAATATTGGTCGCCATTGCATTCAGCACTCTATTGTGGGCGGATTTGGGCAACCGTTATATATGGGTTATTTTGTTGGTGACCTTGGGTTACGGCATCATCGGTTTTATCGATGATTACAGGAAAGTCATTAAAGGTAACAGTGACGGTTTATCGGCTAAAGCCAAGTATTCCTGGCAATCCGTCATCGGTTTAATGGCGGCGGTTTTTTTATATAAAACCGCAATACTGCCGGCAGAAACACAATTGATTGTCCCATTTTTTAAAGACTTCATGCTGGATATGGGCTGGATGTATATGGTTCTGACTTATTTTGTGATCGTTGGAACCAGTAACGCTGTCAACTTGACCGATGGGCTGGACGGGCTGGCGATTATGCCTACCGTGATGGTTGCTGCCGGCTTGGGAATTTTTGCGTATCTCTCAGGACATGTGACTTTTTCACAATATCTGGCAATACCTTATTTGCCTAATGCAGGAGAGCTCATCGTATTTTGCGCCGCTTTGGTCGGCGCCGGATTGGGCTTTTTATGGTTTAACGCCTATCCCGCTATGGTGTTCATGGGTGATGTCGGTGCGCTGGCTCTGGGCGCAGCTTTAGGTGTGCTGGCAGTATTAGTCAGACAGGAAATCGTATTGATGATTATGGGCGGTGTATTTGTCATGGAAACGGTATCGGTGATTATCCAGGTGGCGTCTTTTAAAATAACCGGTAAACGCGTTTTTCGTATGGCGCCGATACATCATCATTTTGAATTGAAAGGCTGGCCGGAACCTCGCGTTATCGTGCGATTCTGGATTATTACCGTCATTTTAGTGTTGGTTGGCTTGGCTACCTTGAAACTGAGATAAGAAATGGATAAAGCTTCCGCTCCTTACCTACATCCTGTAGACAATGCCGCGATTACCGCATTGTTAAAAAAGAATTTTGCTTTGGATCCGCAAACGGCCAAGGTTTTGGTTGTGGGACTTGGCAACACGGGAATTTCTGTTGCGCATTATTTGCAAGGCTTAAACTTTAAGTTCGCCATTATTGATAGTCGCGCTAAGCCGCCGATGATGGATGAGTTTTTTCAACAAATGCCTGATACACCAGTGTTTACCGGAGGTTTTGATGAAGCCGCGTTTAAAGTGGCAACGCATCTGGTGGTAAGTCCCGGTGTATCACTGAATGAACAGGCCATTATTAAAGCCATAGCCAACGGCTCGAAAATAGTCAGTGATATAGACTTGTTTGCCTGTTCTGTCGATGCACCGATTGTTGCTATTAGCGGCTCCAATGGTAAAAGTACGGTGACCACCATGCTGGGTGAAATGGCAAAAGCAGCCTGCATTCAAGTTGGCGTAGGTGGAAACCTGGGAACACCGGCCTTGGATTTACTCGCATTAAATGCACAACTCTACGTGCTTGAACTGTCCAGCTTTCAATTGGAACGAACGTCGGCATTGAATGCAGCTACAGCGACAGTACTCAATGTCAGCGCCGATCATCTGGATAGGCATGTCGGTATAGCCGAATACGCAAGCGAAAAACAAAGAATTTTTAGAGGCGACGGCGTTATGGTTATCAATGCCGATGATCCAGTTGTTTATGCCATGCAGGATAATAGCAGGAAGACATTTACCTTCTCGATCAACAAAAATGCCGATTTTCACCTTGCCTATAAAGACGGCACAGAATATCTGATGCATAACGAATCATGCCTGATGCCGTTGGCTGAATTGCCGCTTGAAGGTAGGCATAACGCGGCTAATGCCTTGGCGGCATTGGCTTTAGGCGTGTCCGTGGGATTGGATGCACAGGTCATGTGCAACGCCTTGCGAAAATTTAAAGGGCTAAGCCACCGAATGCAGCGTGTTGCAGAAATACGCGGCGTTACTTGGGTTAATGATTCAAAAGCAACCAATATCGGCGCCTGTATTGCAGCTTTGCAAGGTTATACGCGCAAGGTAATTCTTATTGCCGGTGGCGACGCGAAAGGTGCAGACATGAACGAATTGACGCCTGCAATCAAGGAGAAAGCAAAAAGCGTGGTGCTGATCGGTAAGGATGCAGGCCTAATCAAACAGGCACTGAATGGTTGTGTCCCTGTTTATTCGGCCGACAATATGGCTCAGGCTGTACAGATTGCAGCGGGCCTTGCCGATGCAGGCGATAGCGTTTTGCTCTCACCTGCATGCGCCAGTCTTGATCAATATAAAAATTACCAGGATCGGGGCGAAAAATTTACCAAAGCTGTGTTGGCGTTAGTTGACCGTGCGGCAGCGCCAAAAACTTCTACTTTGGTTCCGCCGTCCGTGGCGGTTATATGAACGTGGTGTCCTGCCGGTCGCATCATCTGTTCCTTACAGATCGCGACACTTCCACCATCCTTGGTAGTCGTAAATGAAAGCGTTGCGGGCGCGGGGCGGTCGATTTCATTTTGACCCGGTGTTGCTTGCTGTGAGTATCAGTTTGTTGTTGATCGGCTATGTGATGGTGGCATCCGCATCATTGCATTTGGGCATAAAAATGACCGGCAATGGCTTGTATTATCCTGTCAGGCAGTTGATGCATATAGGTTTGGGGTTGGTCTTCGGTGGGGGCGTGGCGGCAATTCCGATGCGGGTCTGGGAAGAAAATGGCCCCCGGTTGTTTCTAGCCGGGTTGCTGTTACTGATTATTGTGTTAATCCCCGGACTCGGCGTAAAGGTTAACGGTAGTGTGCGCTGGTTGTCGTTAGCCGGCGTAAGAATACAAGTATCAGAAGTAGTTAAGTTTTTTTCCGTTATCTACATGGCCGGCTACGTGACACGATATCAGGAGTCAGTGCAAAATGCGGCTTTTGGCTTGCTCAAACCGCTGGGGTTATTTTCAGTGGCCAGCCTGTTGTTGTTGTTGGAACCGGATTTTGGTTCTGCGGTGGTCATTATGATGATAGCCATGGGTGTTATGTTTTTAGCAGGAGCGAGATTATCGCAATTTATAATGCTGCTATTGATCATTGGCGTACTGGCAATGTTATTGGTTTATTTTTCGCCTTACCGTCTGGTTCGGGTTACCAGTTTTATGGATCCTTGGGCTGACCCTTTGAAGACCGGCTTTCAATTAGTCCAGGCGCTTATTTCGTTTGGACGCGGGGAATGGTTAGGCGTGGGCTTGGGCAGTGGTATACAGAAATTATTTTATTTACCTGAAGCTCACACAGATTTTTTGTTCTCAGTGATAGCGGAGGAGTTAGGCTTGTTGGGCGTGGTTACTGTTATTGGTTTATTTTCGTTATTGGTATGGCGTACTTTTGCAATAGCCGTCGCTGCCGAACAGGCAGGCCAACGGTTTTCCGCATTTATTGCCTACGGCTTGGGGATTTGGTTCGGCTTTCAGTCATTCGTCAATATGGGCGTCAATATGGGCATCTTGCCAACCAAAGGTCTGACCTTGCCGTTGATGAGTTATGGCGGCGGCAGCATGATGATCATGTGCTGTGCGGTTGCCTTGTTATTTCGTGTGCAAAGTGAAGTTGCCGAAATAAATGCCGGTACGCCAAAGAGAAGCCGACATGGCTAATCGCATCGTTATTATGGCAGGAGGAACCGGGGGGCATGTGTTTCCTGCGCTGGCGGTAGCTCAACTGCTGATAGAAAAAGGTTGGCAGGTCAGTTGGCTGGGGACACAAAAGGGCTTGGAAAGCCGGGTAATTCCTGAGCAGGGTATAGATATTGACTGGTTATCGGTTGCCGGTGTCCGGGGCAAAGGATGGCTGGCAAAAATAACGGCGGTATTGTTATTGATAAAGGCCTGCGTACAAGCATTAAAAATATTGCAAACGCGCAAGCCGGATGTGGTGTTGGGTATGGGCGGTTTTGTAGCGGGGCCTGGCGGACTAATGGCAAAGTTGTTAGGCATCCCCCTGGTCATTCACGAACAAAACCGGGTGCCCGGCACCACTAATCGGTTGTTGGCGCGCATTGCCAATCAGGTATTGGAAGCGTTTCCAGGCAGTTTTAATAAACCAGTTAATGCTAAATTTACTGGAAACCCGTTAAGAAAGCAGTTTGTAATTCCCCTAGCTCCCCTCTTTAAAAAAGAGGAGCTAGGGGAGATTAACATATTAGTCGTTGGCGGCAGTCAGGGAGCTCAAGCATTGAATGAAATTGTGCCTGATGCTCTTGCGGTCTTGTCTTCCGATGTAGTGCATGGGAATGCAATACAAATAAAACACCAAACCGGTACGGCCATGCAAGAACAAGTCGGGAGCCGATATAAAGCATTAGGCGTAAAAGCGGAAGTTAGTGCATTTATTGAAGACATGGGGGCTACCTATCAATGGGCTGACCTAGTGATTTGCAGATCCGGTGCCATGACTGTCAGCGAAGTGGCGGCAGCCGGAGTTCCTGCCATATTTATACCCTTGCCAAATGCGATTGACGATCATCAAACAGCCAATGCCAGATATTTAACTGATGCAGGCGCCAGCTTGACATTGATGCAAAAAGACTTGGATGCAACAACCTTGGTAGATCATATAGCAAAGGCACTTAAGCACCTGGATGTAATGAGTAAAACCGCAAAAGAATACGCGCGGCTGGATGCGACAGAAACCGTTGCTAGTGCTTGCATCGCTGAGGTGGAGTTATGACAAACCGACAGAAAAGCGGATTTTTACGGCGTAGCTGCCGAGAGGAAGGTCGCGATGAATTTTCCTAATAGTCAAATACCAACTCAGGCATTAGGCGGTATTGACCGAATACATTTTGTCGGTGTAGGTGGAACCGGTATGAGTGGCATTGCCGAAGTGCTGTCGAACCTGGGTTATCACGTTTCAGGTTCTGACATCAAAGAAAGTGCGGTGACAGAAAGACTGGCGCGCTTGGGTGTAACCATCAACATTGGACACAAACGGGAAAATATAGCTCAGGTCGATGTGGTAGTAGCCTCCAGTGCTATAGATCGCAGCAATGAAGAAGTTGACGAAGCTTATATTCAAAGAATACCGGTCATTCCGCGCGCGGAAATGCTGGCTGAATTGATGCGTTTCAGGTTTGGCATTGCCGTTGCCGGAACTCACGGCAAAACTACAACCACCAGTTTGACCGCAAGTATTCTGGCCGAAGGCGGACTTGATCCTACCTTTGTTATCGGAGGGCGCTTAAATAGCGCAGGCAGCAATGCCAAATTAGGTTTAGGGCAATATCTGGTTGCCGAAGCCGATGAAAGTGACGCCTCATTTTTATATTTACAGCCGATGATGGCCATAGTCACCAATATTGACCAAGACCATATGGCTACTTATGAAGGCAGTTTTCAGCGTCTAAAAGATACATTTGCTGAGTTTCTGCATCATCTGCCTTTTTACGGACTGGCGGTGATGTGTTTGGATGATGAAGGAGTCAGAGCAATTCTGCCTAAAATATCCAAGCCGGTAACAACTTACGGTGTCCATGAAAATGCCGATGTGCGTGCAGTAAATATTAAACAACAGGGTATGCATACCTCCTTTGAAGTCATACGAAGAGGCGGTCATCCTCCGTTGCAAGTTACCTTGAATCTGCCCGGTTGGCATAATATGCTCAATGCCCTTGCGGCTATTAGCGTTGCAACCAAGTTGGCGGTCGATGATGATGCCATTATTAAAAGCTTGGGGGCATTTAAAGGCATAGGCAGGCGATTTCAAATTAACGGCGACTTGTCGATGGCCGAAGGCAAATTGACACTAGTTGATGATTATGGGCATCACCCGCGTGAGATTGCCGCGACTCTTGAGGCTTTGCATCAGGCTTGGCCTGATCGGCGCTCAATAGTTGTTTTCCAACCTCACCGATATACCCGCACCCGAGACTTATTTGAGGATTTCGTACAAGTGCTGTCAACCGTTGATGTACTGATCTTGCTGGATGTTTATGCGGCAGGTGAAACGGTAATTCCCGGCGCGGACGGCAGGGCATTAAGCAGGGCAATCCGTATACGCGGGCAAGTGGATCCGGTATTTGTAGAAAACTGGGAGGAATTACCGCAAATATTGGCGGGCATCGTCTTAGCCGGGGATGTGATATTAACCATGGGTGCAGGCAATGTCGGACAGATTGCCGCACAGTTACCGCAGTTATTGGCAGAAACCTTGCAAGGCAGGGTCTCAACTGGAAATGATCAGTGAAAGGTCAACTGCTAAAACATGAAAAACTGGCGAAGTATACCAGTTGGCGCGTTGGCGGCCCTGCGGATCAGCTGTATATCCCGCAAGACCGGCAGGACCTGATCGAATTTATCAAAACGCTGCCTGAATCCGAGCCGGTGTTCTGGATGGGACTGGGCAGTAATTTATTAGTTAGGGATGGCGGCATCCGCGGCACGGTGATTAATACCAAGGGACGGTTAAAAGAGATGAGTTTGACAGGTGACGGCTCGGTTTATGTTGAAGCGGGCGTCCCCTGCGCGCATGTGGCGCGTTTTTGTGCAGAACGCGGTTTAATCGGGGCAGAGTTTCTGGCCGGCATACCCGGAACCATGGGCGGGGCCTTAAAAATGAATGCCGGAGCCTTTGGCGGAGAAACTTGGGCCATCGTTAACGGTGTGGATATGCTGGATGCATCGGGTAATGTAACGCATAGAAAGTCGCAAGATTTTAAGGTAGCTTACCGCTCGGTAAAGGGTTTTGAAAACGAGTGGTTTTTGGCTTGCCTGTTGACTTTACAGCAAGGCGATACTGTAGCAAGCCAACAGAAAATCAAAGGATTATTGGAAAAACGAGGAGCGACGCAGCCGACCAATCAGCCCAGCTGCGGGTCGGTATTTAAAAACCCGGAAGGCGATTATGCGGCAAGGTTGATAGAACAAACCGGTTTAAAAGGCCATGCAATTGGCGGTGCTTGTGTGTCGGAAAAACATGCGAATTTTATCGTCAATACCGGCAATGCAACGGCAACGGATATCGAAGCCCTCATTTATTATGTCGAGGAAAAAGTTAAACAACAGCAGGGGATCGTTTTGCAGACTGAGGTTTGTATGATAGGTGTGGCAATATGAAAACATTGGCGCTAAATAAGCCAGAACAGTTTGGGCGTGTCGCGGTAATGATGGGCGGATCGGCGGCGGAAAGGGACGTTTCGTTAAGAAGCGGCGCAGCCGTTTATGAGGCTTTAAAAAACAAAGGTATAGACGCGGTTGCCATTGATGTAACCGGCAGTCCGATCGAAGCGTTGGCAGGACAGAAGTTTGACCGGGTATTTAACATTATCCACGGACGCGGCGGCGAAGATGGCGTACTGCAAGGCGTTCTGGAAGTGCTGGGAATTCCGTATACCGGCAGTGGCGTTATGGCGTCGGCATTGACTATGGATAAACTTAGAACCAAGCTGTGCTGGCAAGGTTACGGCTTAGTTACACCCAAATGGCATTTATTAAAAGATGAGGCCGACTTGGATGCTTGTATTGAAAAGCTGGGATTCCCGGTTATCGTCAAGCCAGCTCAGGAAGGCTCTAGCATAGGCATGAGCAAGGCAATCAATCGGGACGAGCTGTTAAAAGCCCTGACTACCGCAGCACAATATCGTTGCGATGTCTATGCGGAGGCTTGGGTTACCGGTAAGGAGTATACCGTTGCAGTGTTAGATGGTGAGGCGTTACCGGTTATTTGCCTGGAAACTCCCAATACATTTTATGATTACGAAGCAAAATACCAGGCAACGACGACGCAATATCATTGTCCTTGTGGCCTGGATCAAGCTCAGGAACAGTTTTTAAAGGATTTGGCGGTAACGGCTTGCAAGGTGGTTGGCGTTAAAGGTTGGGGAAGAGTGGATGTATTTATCGATAACGTGGGGCAGTACCAGTTGATTGAGGTTAATACCGTCCCCGGCATGACCGACCACAGTTTAGTGCCGATGGCTGCCAGACAGGCGGGTATGGATTTTGAAGAATTGGTTTGGCGTATTCTGGAAACCAGTTGCGGGTAATGGTGTATGACCGCTAACTGTCCAGCCACAGATCAACACGGATTAAACGGATTGCTTTCGCTGTTTTTTGTAAATGAACCGCTTAAGACCTTGGTTCATTTACAAAAAACGTATGGGCTCTATATTCCAGTCTATCTGTCAATTTGCGGCTGAACAGTTACGATGACCGTTGTAAAAACTATGATCACCGTATTGCTGGCTGGGTTGGTCTGGGCAGTTGGTTATGGGATTAAAAGCATCCCCATTAAATATGTGCGTACCGAAGGGGTTTTTCAATACCTCAGCAAGGACGAGATAAAGACGGCTTTGCAACCCTTGGTAATGACTGGTTTTTTTGATGCCGATATGCAGGCCATTCATCAGGCTGTTTCGGAATTGACTTGGGTGGATACTGTTACAGTTAAACGAGTCTGGCCCGATGCGATTGATATCAAGATACGCGAAAAGAAGCCTTATGTGCGCTGGGGGCAACAAAGCCTGATTAGTGCGCGAGGTGAGATAATTACACCGAAAAATATAGACCCATTTAAGACCTTGCCTATATTGCAAGGACCTAAACAACAACAGGCTAAAACGCTGGAAATAATGAAAGGTGTAAATACGGCATTAGCGGATCAGTCCATGAAAATGGCGGAATTTACTATTAATGATCGATGGGCATGGAAGATTAAATTAACAACAGGCTTGGAAATATTGTTGGGACGAAACGAACAGTTAAAGAAATTGCAGCGTTTTTTGAAAACGTTGGACGCACTAGGACAAGAACAGGTTGAGAAAATAGCAATAGTCGATTTGAGATATCCTAATGGATATGCAGTTTCATGGAAGCCTGAAACTGAAGAAATTGACTGGAAGAAAATTGCCAATCCGCAGCATGAAATAGATGGCTAATCTTAAAAGGTGATACAGAGTAAACGAAATGGCTAAAAAAACAGAGCGTAATTTAATAGTCGGACTGGACATCGGTACGTCGAAGGTCGCGGCTATTGTTGGTGAGATCACCAGTGATGGTAATATAGAAATCATAGGCATTGGATCCACACCATCGCGCGGTCTGAAAAAAGGTGTTGTGGTGAATCTGGAATCTACCGTGCAATCGATACAGAGGGCTATCGAAGAAGCTGAATTAATGGCCGGATGCCAGATCAGGTCGGTTTATGCCGGCATTGCGGGCAGCCATATAAGAAGCCTTAATTCTCACGGCATCGTGGCTATTAAGGACAAAGAAGTCACCCAATACGATATAGACAGGGTAATAGACTCCGCTCGCGCCGTGGCAATTCCAGCCGATCAAAAAATTTTACACATTCTACCCCAGGAGTTTGTAATTGATCTTCAGGAAGGCATCAAGGAGCCTATCGGGATGTCGGGTATTCGACTGGAGGCCAAGGTTCATATGGTCACAGGCAGTGTCAGCGCCTCGCAAAATATCGTCAAATGTATTCGGCGCTGTGGTTTGGAAGTCGATGATATTGTGCTGGAGCAATTGGCGTCCTGCAATTCGGTGCTCACCGATGATGAAAAAGAATTGGGGGTTTGCCTGATTGATATTGGCGGCGGAACCACAGATATTGCGATTTTTGTAGAAGGCGCTATAAAGCACACGGCAGTAATCCCCATCGCGGGTGATCAGGTGACCAATGATATTGCTGTCGCGTTACGTACGCCAACGCTCAATGCTGAGGATATTAAGCGAAAATATGCCTGCGCTTTAACGCAGTTGGCGAATGTCGATGAGGTTATTGAGGTGCCCAGTATCGGCGATAGAGCTCCACGTAAGATTTCAACGCAAAACCTGGCCGAAATTATTGAGCCACGCTATGAAGAGCTTATGCTGCTGGTTCAATCGGAACTAAGGCGTAGCGGCTTTGAAGAACTAATTGCCGCAGGCATCGTGTTGACGGGCGGCAGTTCAAAAGTAATGGGCTTAATCGATTTAGCGGAAGAGATTTTTCACATGCCGGTGCGCATGGGCGGACCGCAGAATGTGACAGGACTAACGGAAGTGGTAAAAAATCCGATCCACTCTACAGGGGTCGGATTATTAATGTATGGCAAAGAACACCAAGGGGTTGGCAGAGGTATTGATTCTGATGGACCAGGCGTGTTCTCAAGAATGAAGAATTGGTTTCAGGGTAATTTTTAATGATTTTGAATGACAACTAGGGGCAGAGGTAACGGTAATGAAATATGAATTAATGGATATGAGTAATGAGCATGCAGTCATCAAAGTCATCGGTATTGGTGGCGGTGGAGGTAATGCGGTTAGTCACATGGTTGGCAGTCTTGTGGAGGGAGTTGAATTTATCTGTGCAAATACCGATGCACAGGCGTTAAGAAAGTTAAACATTGGCACGATTATCCAGTTAGGTGTCGAGTTAACTAAGGGCTTGGGTGCGGGAACAAATCCTGAAGTTGGACGCATGGCGGCAGACGAAAACAAGGAGCGTATCAGGGAGGTATTGCAAGGGGCCGACATGGTTTTCCTGACCGCAGGCATGGGCGGTGGAACCGGTACCGGTGCGATTCCTGTTATTGCTGAAATTGCCAGAAGTATGGGTATTCTAACGGTTGCAGTAGTGACCAAACCGTTTTCATTTGAAGGTAAAAAGAAGCTGGCAACTGCGGAGCAAGGTATAGCGGAGCTCGAAAAATTTGTCGATTCTTTAATTATTATTCCAAATCAAAAATTATTGCCGGTACTAGGTAATGATGTGTCTTTGGTGAATGCATTTAAAGCGGCTAATGATGTGTTATTAGATGCAGTACAAGGCATTACCGAACTTATCGTTCATCCCGGCATGATTAACGTCGATTTTGCAGATGTCAGAACAGTAATGTCCGGTATGGGTGCTGCGATTATGGGTACAGGTTCGGCAAAAGGCGAATATCGAGCGCGGGAAGCGGCTGAAAAAGCCATTGCCTGTCCATTGTTGGAAGATATTAATTTGCAAGGGGCACGCGGTATTTTGGTTAATATTTCTGCTGCTGATATGGGCATTGCGGAGTTCGATGAGGTCGGTAATATTGTTCACGAATTTGCCTCAGAAGATGCAGTTATCAAAATCGGTATGTCTATTAATCCCGAGTTAGGTGATGACATTAAAGTGACTGTGGTCGCTACAGGAATGGGATTGCCGTCACGAGTGGTTAAACTCGCCCCTAAAGCGACAGCTGGCTACGTTAATCAAAATGTGGCTGGTGAAGTCAGTTACGAAGGATTGGATAAACCTACAGTCATGCGTCAAAACAAAACCGAAAACAGAGAAACACGTTTTGGAGCTCAGCCTAAAAAAGATATGGATTTAGATTATTTGGATATTCCAGCTTTTTTAAGACGTCAAGCTGATTAGGTGATTGTGCATCCTGTCTTCCCTGCATCTTGCTTAAGATAGCTATTTTTGAGTATGCATTAATATTATTTATAATTAATAGCTTAGTAATTAAGTCCAGCAGGCTCCTACTGAGTGCGGGTAGCAATGGATTTTGATCTCCGTTTTTAGGCCTAATTGTGATAGAATTAGCGCTTTTTGCCCTCTTCACTTGACGTTATTTATTTTATGATTAAACAGCGAACTTTAAAAAACACAATCAGGGCAACAGGTGTAGGGTTACACACTGGGGATAAAGTTTATTTAACTTTACGCCCCGCTGAAGCGAATACGGGTATCAGGTTTCGCAGAGTCGACTTGGATAATCCAGTAACCATTGAAGCGACACCGGAAAATGTTGGCGAAACCATGTTATCGACAACCTTGGTTGCAGGGGATGTAAAAATATCAACAATAGAGCATTTGCTTTCGGCTTTTGCCGGATTAGGCATAGACAATGCGGTTATCGACGTCAGTGCCGCCGAGGTTCCGATTATGGATGGCAGTGCAGGACCTTTTGTATTTTTGCTTCAGTCAGCAGGAGTGGAAGAACAGGATAGTCCAAAACAGTATATGCGCATAAAGCGCAGCATAAGAGTTGAGGACGGCGATAAATGGGCAGCTTTTGACCCATTTGAGGGATTTAAGGTTACTTTTACGATCGATTTTGAGCATCCGGCTTTCGAAGAACATGTAAAAACCGCCACGATGGACTTTTCATCGACTACCTTTGTCAAGGAAGTGAGTCGAGCCAGGACTTTTGGCTTCATGAAAGATATTGAAATGTTACGACAAAATAATCTGGCATTAGGTGGAAGTCTTGATAATGCCATTGTGGTTGATGATGATAAAATCATCAACGAAGACGGTCTGCGCTATGCGGATGAGTTTGTTAAGCATAAAATTCTTGACGCTATAGGTGACTTATATCTTCTAGGACATAGCTTGATTGGCGAGTTTACCGGTTATAAATCGGGACACGGCTTGAACAATAAATTACTTCGCGCTTTATTAAATGATAAAGATGCCTGGGAAATGGTTACTTTTGGCGCTGAAGAAGACGCCCCGATTTCTTTTATGCGTTCTGCGGAGTCACCCAGATCCGCAGTATAAAGTCGCTACAGAGCCAAGCTCTTGCTTGGTTTATTAGTTAGTCAACTTTATTTGTCAATTGCCGTATAGCTTGCTTATAGCTAATTCGGTGCAGTTAAACAAGGTTTACCTATCAAAATAAGATTGACTGAGTGCTAGGGAGTTTTATGTCCCGATAGCTTTGCCAGCGTTGCACTTAACTTCAGTAGCGATCGCTTCAATTGCTCATCCGAAACAGTTAAGCTATGGTTATGGATGAGCTCTATCTTTTCTGCCGAAGGAATAATCGGCTTTCTACCGTGAGGCATTGCCTGCAAAGCTTCCGCTTCTCGCCTACGTCCCGTTGGCGACATATCTACTATAATCTTAATCTGCATAATCGAGACGGACTCCCTGGTTACCGGGGCGATAGCCGTAAGAATCGAGCCGTTATAAAAGCGCAATTGTGACGCCCAGGCGGCCGTATCGGTATAAACCAGCAACTTCTTACCGTTAATAACACAATGCTGTACATGCTTAGCTATCGCTGCCGGTAACACATCATGAATCCGCTGCAAAACCTGCTTTTGCTGCTCAATTTGGCTGTAAAAGTGAGCGATAATACGGCTTGGGAATGACAATGCCGTTTTAAAAGAAGTTGTTTTTTTTGTCATGATTATTTATCAGCCCATCGGCATCGAAAAGTCTTCACTGGGTTATTGGTTTATTTCAGATAGTGGGATATAGTTAGTTTATGTAAGGGAATAAGTCGCGTTAATGTAACAATCCGCTAGTATCATATCCACAATCATCTAGAAAGATAAGACCAGGGAGATAAAGTGAGACAGTTTATTCGAGGTATCGCAGAAAGCAACCATTATCAGGCAACACATTTGTTGCAAATTCTAAGACAGATCCAATCCCGTTATCATTATATCCCGGAGGCAGCAATAGAGGAGCTATCCGGCTTACTAAACATCTCCCGGACGCAAATTATCAGCGTCGTTGAATTCTACAGTTTTTTCCATTTAACCCCCAAAGGGCAATATGAGCTGCTAATTAGCGATTCCATAACCGACCATATGTTAGGTAAGGAAAATTTGCTCGACTATCTGGTAAAGAAATTGGGCGTTGCAATTGGAAAGGTTAGAGAGGATGGCCTAGTTAGTCTGGATAATACATCATGTACCGGCATGTGCGATCAAGGCCCCGCCGGCTTGATTAACGGCTACGCATTGACCCGGCTGGATCATCCCACAATTGATAAAATTACAGAGCTGGTTAATCAACAAATACCGCTGGACGAATGGCCCTGCGAGTTATTTCAGGTAGACGACAATATTTACAAATCAGGCTTGTTGCTGGGTCAACAGATTGAACAAGGTGCGGCTCTCAAATCGGCCTTCAAACGAGGCATCAAGGAAACGCTGGCTGAAATCGATAAATCGGGGCTGCGAGGGCGGGGCGGAGCCGGATTTAAAACAGCGACAAAATGGCAATTCTGCTCTGATGAGCGGGAGAGTGAGCGCTATGTAGTTTGCAATGCCGACGAAGGCGAGCCTGGCACCTTTAAGGACAGAGTGCTGTTGAATTCTTATGCAGACCAGGTTTTTGAAGGCATGACAGTGTGTGCGGCAATTATAGGGGCCAAGCAGGGCTTTTTATATTTGCGCGGCGAGTATTTGCATCTATACGATAAACTTCAACATATCTTGGAGCAGCGGCGTCAAAGCGGTTTACTAGGCAGCAATATTCTGGACGCAGGCTTGGATTTCGATATTGAAATCTGCCTAGGCGCAGGCGCTTATATTTGCGGCGAAGAATCAGCCCTGATCGAGTCCCTGGAAGGCAAAGCCGGCATCCCCCGCAACCGCCCGCCCTACCCTGTTACTCAAGGTTATTTAGGTAAACCTACCGTCGTCAATAATGTAGAAACATTTCTGGCGGCAGCGGGGATTGCGGTCAATGGCTGCGAATGGTTTGCAAGCATAGGCACTGAAAAATCGAAGGGCACCAAAATACTCAGCATCAGCGGCGATTGTGCGCGTCCTGGTATCTACGAATACCCCTTTGGCAGCACTATTCAGGCTATTCTAAACGACTGCGGGGCAGTCGATGTATTGGGGGTTCAGGTTGGCGGGCCGTCGGGGACCTTTATTACCAATCAGGAATTTGACCGTAAGTTGGCTTTTGAAGACTTAGCCACCGGTGGATCATTTATTGTTTTCAACGCTAATCGTAACATTCTCGACATGGTTCATAACTTCACGCATTTTTTCGCTCATGAAAGCTGCGGATTTTGTACGCCATGCCGGGTAGGCACATCGTTACTGCAAAAGCAGATCGATAAAATTGTCGAAGGTCACGGTTCGGCGGGAGATGTTGTTGCACTCGAAGAACTTTGCCAGCTGGTTAAAAACTATAGCCACTGCGGTCTCGGGCAAACGGCTGCTAATCCTATATTAACCACGCTGGAGCGCTATCCCGATTTATATCAAAGCCGATTAAAAGAAATCAGTTATGAACCGGGATTCGATTTGGATGGCGCGCTGGAAACAGCACGGCGCATGGCGAATCGGGATGATGCCGGTGCGCATTTGACTCAGACGGTCGCATCGGTTGCGACACTTCCACCATCCCTGGCAGTCGGAGAATGAACATGAGTAAAACAATCACCATTGATGGCAAAACCATCCCTTTCGAAGAAGGACAAACCATTATGGACGCCGCGATGGCTGCAGGCGTCTATATTCCGCACCTGTGCCATCAACCGGAATTTACCCCACACGGCAGTTGCAAATTATGCACAGTAAAAGTCAACGGACGTAATTGTTCCGCCTGTACTTATCCTGCAATAAGCGGGCAGGAGGTACTGAATGATACCGAAGAGCTGATTAACGATAGAAAGAAAATCACCCAGATGCTGTTTGTGGAAGGCAATCATTTTTGCCCATCCTGCGAAAAAACCGGCAATTGCCAGCTGCAAGCCGTCGCCTATCACTTGAACATGCTCGACAACCATTTCCCGTTGTTTTACCCGGAGCGGGATGTGGACGCCTCTCACCCTGACGTGATGATAGACCATAACCGCTGCATTTTTTGTACACTATGCGTCCGCGCCAGCCACGAAAAGGACGGCAAAGACGTATTTGCCATCAGTGGCCGCGGCATCCACAAGCATTTGATTGTTAATGCTGAAAGCGGATTATTGAAAGACACCGATATGGCCGCAACGGATCAGGCAGCGCACATCTGCCCTACCGGCGCTATTTTAATTAAGCGTACCGGCTATCAAGTACCGATTGGTCAGCGTATTTACGATCACGAACAAATCGATCAAGTGAGTCTGGCCGCATCCGGTTCCCGACCGGTCTCGGCACTTCCGCCATCCATGGCAGTCGGCACGGAGAATATTAAAAATGGCAAATAAAATTAGAGTGGCAACAACATCACTGGCAGGCTGCTTTGGCTGTCACATGTCGTTTTTAGATATAGACGAACGGATGCTGCAACTGGCCGAAGTCGTCGAGTTTGATCGCTCGCCGATTACCGACATAGAACACTGCACCAACTGCGATATAGGCCTGATTGAAGGTGGCGTGTGCAATTCTGAAAACGTACACGTATTGCGGGAGTTTCGTAACAACTGCAAAATCCTAGTGGCGGTCGGGGCCTGCGCGATTAACGGCGGACTGCCTGCAATGCGTAATCATGTCCCGCTCGAAGAATGCCTGAACGAGGCTTATTTGGATGGCATTGGCGTGGAAAACCCTCAGATTCCTAACGACATAGAATTACCCTTGCTGTTGAATCAGGTGCATCCGATACATGAAATCGTCAAAATAGATTATTACCTGCCTGGTTGCCCACCGTCAGCGGATGTATTCTGGAAATTCCTGACCGATTTAATTGAAGGCCGTGAACCTTCATTACCTTATGAGCTGGTTCATTACGATTGAGCGGCCTCAACAGCAGGCGAGCAAGTTGGGTTGGCGTAGCGTAACCCAACATATCAAAGCGGCAATTGTCGGATTATGCTACCGCTAACCCGACCTACAAATACGAGAAAAATCATGTACGAACATTTAGAAACAGCTGAAAACCGGGACAGTTTAAAACGTGTTGTCGTCGATCCTGTCTCGCGCGTTGAAGGGCATGGCAAAGTCACTTTATTGCTGGATGGTGATAATAAAGTCCAACAAGCCCGATTACATATCGTCGAATTCCGCGGCTTTGAGCGATTCATTCAAGGTCGGCCGTACTGGGAATTACCGGTTTTGGTGCAACGTTTATGCGGCATCTGCCCGGTAAGCCATCATTTAGCCGCCGCCAAAGCCATAGACCAACTGGTTGGCATCGATCCTGAAAACTTGCCCGTCTCAGCAGACAAATTAAGACGTCTGCTGCATTTCGGGCAAGTGTTGCAATCTCATGCATTGCATTTCTTCCATTTATCCAGCCCGGATTTACTGTTTGGCTTTGAAAGCGACATTAGCAAGCGTTCGGTTATTGCGGTATTGGCCGAGTACCCCGACATCGGCGTACAGGGCGTAAAGCTGCGCAAATACGGTCAGGAAGTCATACGCATGGTGTCCGGCAAACGCGTTCACGGCACCGGCGCGATCGCAGGCGGCATGAATAAATCATTGACCAAAGCCGAACGCGACTATCTGCTGGAAGATATAGACCAAATGATAGCCTGGGCGGAAGGTTCCGTTGCGTTGATCAAAAAAGTGCATTGCTCGAATCTGCCTTTTTACGATGAGTTTGCCACCCTGCGCACCAATTACCTCGGGCTAACCAAGCCTGACGGCGCACTGGAGCTTTATCACGGCGGTATCCGCGCTAAAAATGAGCACGGAGAAACCATTATCGATCATATCGATTATTGCAAATATAACGATTATATCCATGAAGAAGTCCGCTCATGGAGCTACATGAAATTTCCATATCTACTGTCGCTGGGACAAGAGAAGGGCTGGTATCGGGTTGGACCTTTGGCGCGGGTCAATAACTGCGACTACATCGACACACCATTGGCGGAAGCTGCTCGCGTCGAGTTTAAAGCGCACAGCGGCGAAGCAATGGTGCATAGCACCCTGGCATTCCACTGGACGCGCTTGATTGAAGCCTTGCATTGTGCCGAAAGCATTAAACAGTTGCTGGGTGACCCGGACATCATGGGGTCTGATCTGGTGGCGCAAGGCGAAAAACGATATGAAGGCGTAGGTGTGATTGAAGCGCCGCGTGGCACCCTGTTCCATCACTATCAAGTCGATGAAAACGACATCGTCACCAAAGCCAACCTAATCGTTTCAACCACCAGCAATAACATGGCGATGAATGAATCGGTGCGGCAAGTGGCGGCGGAATATTTGTCCGGTCGGGAGCTGACCGAACCGTTATTGAATAACCTGGAAGTGGCGATTCGCGCTTACGACCCCTGTTTGTCCTGCGCGACTCATGCCGTTGGCAAAATGCCGCTGCAACTTGAGCTGGTCGATGCAGAGGGTAAACTGATTGATAAACTAATCAAACACAGCGATGGCCAAATTGAGCGGGATAATGCCTAATCCGGTTTTGCTGTTCGGTTATGGCAACCTCAGTCGCGGCGACGATGCGCTGGGGCCGCTGCTACTAGAATATGCCGAAGCGCATTGCGACATGGATAAAGTTGAAATACTGTCCGATTTCCAATTACAAATTGAACATGCGTTGGATCTGGAAAACAGGCGTTTGGTGTTGTTTGTCGATGCGTCCGTAGCCTGCGACAATGCGTTTGATTTTACCGTATTAAAACCCGCCAGGGACAAAAGCTACACAACACATGCGATGAGTCCTGCGGCGGTTTTAGACGTGTATCAATCGATAAAAAAGCAAACACCGCCGCCGTGTTTTTTGCTGAGCATTAAAGCCGAGAAATTAGAATTGGGAGAGGGTTTAAGCGCCAACGCAGAAAATAATTTAACGCAAGCATGTCGGTTTGCCGGGGATTTATTAAGCAATGCTGATCTTGATTTTTGGCTAAAACAGGCAGATTCCATTACTCCCATCTGAGCGATAAACCGTCCACATTTTCAATGTGTATGACTTTGCTTTTTCTAGCGACGTCATCGCTACATTTATTGATGGCTTCATGGCCCACATTGGGCATTTAAATCCACAATTTCAGCCGCTCGGCAATGGGTAACTTCGGCTATTCACTTAAGACAGGATAGGTTAAGCCTAGCTTATGTCCCGCCTTAAGTGAGTAGCCGTCATTTCTAAATGCTATCTGTGTTCTTACCAAGTTCCCGTGTTTTGCATGGAAAGCCACGGTTCCGCAGGCGCCAGCGGCGCATCTTTTTGCAACAACTCGATAGAAATATTATCCGGTGAGCGTATGAAGGCCATCCGCCCGTCACGCGGCGGACGGTTGATGAGGACACCGGCATCCATCAGTTTCTGGCAGGTTTCGTAAATATTATCGACCTCAAAAGCCAGGTGCCCAAAGTTACGGCCGCCCTGATAATTTTCGGTATCCCAGTTATAAGTCAGCTCCAGAAACGGTGCGTGCATCTTTGCCGCCTGATCGGAATCTTGCGGTGCATGTAAATAAACCAGCGTAAAACGGCCTGCTTCGCTGTCCATTCTGTTGCATTCGATTAGCCCCAGTTTGTTGCAATAAAAATTCAGGGATTCATTCAGGTCATGAACCCGAACCATAGTGTGTAGATAACGCATAGTGTTATTCCTTACGGATAGTTTCGTTTTATTTCAGCATGTCTGTAACAATCAATGGTGTGATCATTGACCATGCCGGTCGCCTGCATATAAGCATAACAAATGGTGTTGCCGACAAACTTAAAGCCGCGCTTTTTAAGATCCTTGCTCATTAATTCGGATGTTCGCGTAAAAGCCGGAACCTCGGCGGCATTTTTCCAGGCATTGTGCCGTGGTTTGTTATCGACAAATTGCCAGATGTATTCATCAAAACTGCCAAAAGCCTGCTGAACATTTAAAAAAGCCTGGGCGTTGATAACAGCCGCATTAACCTTTAGCCTGTTTCTTACTATATCCGGGTTAGCTAACAATGCCTTGGTTTTTTGGTCATCGTAGCGCGCAATCTTTTCAGCATCAAAATTATCGAAAGCGTTTTTGTAACCATCGCGCTTGTTCAAAATGGTAGACCAGCTTAAACCCGCCTGAGCGCCTTCAAGAATCAGGAACTCAAACAGCAGCCGGTCGTCATGTACAGGTACGCCCCATTCATGATCGTGATATTGCTCTTCATTCGGGCTGGACAGCGCCCATGTACATTTTTTCATTGCTGTTCCTGAATTCTGGTTGTGTCTGTATTATTGACAATATGTGCTTCAAACCGCATCATCAATCCATATTATCCGCTAATCAGCCCACTCATGAGTAATGACACCCTAAAACTTCGCCGTATCGCTATCGATACCTATCACGAAAACGTCGCTTATTTAAACCGCGAGTGCGGTATTTACCGGGCCGAAGGCTTCCAGGCGCTGTCCAAAATCCAAGTTAGCAGCAACGGTTCCAAAGTGCTTGCTGTTCTTAACGTCGTTGATGACAGCTCGATTGTTCAACCGGGAGAGCTGGGCCTGTCCGAGCAGGCCTTCAAACAGCTCAATGTCCCTGAAGATTGCCTGGTCACCGTCAATCATGCGGAACCCCCAAAGTCCATGGATGCGGTACGCCGCAAAATCAACGGCGAACGTCTCGACCAGGACGACTTTAACAATATAACCAATGACATTGTTGAAACCCGCTATTCAAAAATGGAAATGGCTGCGTTCCTGGTTGCGACCGGACAAAACAATCTTGATCGCGACGAACTGTTTTTTCTTACCCGCGCCATGCTGCAATCCGGCGACACGATGAATTGGCATGAATCGCTGGTCGCCGATAAGCATTGCATCGGCGGCATTCCCGGCAACCGCACTTCGATGCTGGTCGTGCCTATCGTTGCCGCGCACGGCATGTTGATACCGAAAACCTCCAGCCGCGCGATCACCTCGCCGGCAGGCACGGCCGATACCATGGAAGTGCTGGCCGAAGTCAACCTGACCCCGGACCAACTGCACGACATCGTGCGCCAAGAACGCGGCTGTCTGGCTTGGGGCGGCACGGCCAAACTCGCGCCGGTCGATGACATGCTGATTTCTGTTGAGCGTCCGTTGGGCATCGATTCTCAAGGGCAAATGGTGGCATCGATCCTGTCCAAAAAACTGGCCGCCGGTTCCACTCACCTGCTTATTGATATTCCGGTCGGCCCCACCGCTAAAGTGCGACACATGAATCAGGCTCTGGCCTTGCGTAAATTGTTTGAATTTGTCGGCGACCGGCTCAACATTCATCTGGAAGTGATGATTACCGATGGCCGCCAACCGATAGGACGGGGCATAGGCCCGATACTGGAAGCGCGGGACATTATGCAGGTATTGCAAAATGATCCCGATGCGCCGTTCGATTTGCGGCAAAAGTCTTTGCAGCTGGCAGGCAGGATTATTGAATTCGATCCCGATGTGCGTGGCGGGCAAGGCTATGCCATTGCCCGTGACATACTCGAATCAGGCCGGGCCGGAGCCAAAATGAATGCGTTCATTCAGGCACAAGGTCCGAAACCGATTGATCTTCGCCCCGGCAGTCTTTGTCATGAGGTTGTGGCCGGTTGCAGCGGAGTAGTCACCAGTATCGACAACTTTCAAATGGCAAAAATTGCCCGGCTTGCCGGTGCTCCGGTGATGAAAAAAGCAGGTGTCGATTTATTAAAAAAACTGGGCAGCCCGGTAAAAGAAGGCGATGTTTTGTATCGCATTTATGCCGAATTTCCTGCCGATTTCAAATTCGCTCAGGATTTATCCTGCCAAAACAACGGCTACACCCTAGGTAGCGACGAACAAATTATTAAGTCGTTGATTGCCTTTTAATCAGGAACAATCTCAACTCATGATGATGATACTTGCCTTCCCCGACTACTTAAGCCAGGCACAGCGTTTGGCTGCGCGTCTTGATGTACCGCTGGCCGAGGTTGTCGTACATCATTTTCCTGACGGCGAAAGTTTGATCCGCCTGCCTCCGGTACTGCCTGAGCACCTTATTGTCTGCCGCAGTCTAAACCAGCCCAACGACAAACTGATCGAATTGTTATTGTGCGCCACCACTGCTCGGGAATTAGGCGGTCAACGTCTCACTTTGGTCGCGCCTTACTTAAGCTATATGCGCCAGGACATCGCCAACCAACCCGGCGAGGCGGTCAGTCAGCGCATCATAGGTAAACTGCTTGCAGAGCTGTTTGACGATGTGCTGACCGTCGACCCGCATCTACACCGTATTTCGTCATTAACTCAGGCGATTCCGATAAAAAACGCCGTCACCCTTACCGCTGCGAATGAAATCGGGCTGTTTTTAAAAGAAAAATTCAAACATGCCGTACTGTTGGGGCCGGACAGCGAATCGAAACAATGGGTTGGAGCTATCGCAGATAACATCGGTTTCGATTACGCGATTGCCGATAAAAACCGGCTCGGCGACAAACAGGTTGAAATGAGCTTGCCGGATAGCGATTTTGGCAAGCAACCGGTAGTCATCATAGACGATATGGCCAGCACCGGCAGAACTCTCGCCAAAGCCGCCGGACTGCTGCAAGCCGCGGGCTGTAAAGACATCCATGCCGTCGTTACGCACGCCTTGTTTTGCGGCGATGCTTACGCGCATATCCTTAAAGCCGGCGTCAAAAATATTTGGGCGACCGACAGCATTGACCATTCGAGCTCCTGTATCAGGCTGGATGCGTTGCTTGCAGATGCGATTAAAGCACTGGATTGATATAAACGTTGACTGCCGGGTGAGGCGCGCACCTATGTTAAGTAACGTGTATGACACTTTTAATCACAGTTATCGCTGATAAAGCGTTGACAGAGCTCAGGCCAGTTAATAGACTGAGGCTGCTTTTTTATAACCATGATAGGCAGCAATCCTGCTGAATATTGTTTACCCGCTAACAACTTAAGAGGACTCACTTATGCGTATTAAAAACTGGTTGATTACCGCCTTACTTCTCGTATCACCCTCACTCTATGCACATACCGGGGGACATATTGACCACAGCTTAATCAGCGGTTTATTGCATCCTTTAACCGGCATCGATCATTTGCTGGTGTTAATGGCGGTAGGCCTAATTGCGGTCAAGCAAGGCGGTAAAGCATTGTTTGCATTTCCAGCTGTTTTTCTGGCGCTAATGGCCGTCGGAGCTTTGATTAATGCCTATGGCATTCAAATACCGTTTGTTGAGTCCTTCATCGCCCTATCATTGGTGGCGTTTGGCTTGCTGGTCAGTATCAACCAAAAACAACGCGCTAAAATATTTTTTCTGGGCGTATCATTTTTTGCCGTATTTCACGGCTATGCCCATGCTGCGGAAATTCCGGCTGATGTCGGCGCCGTACAGTATTTCTCTGCGTTAATGTTGATGAGTCTGGCTATTTGCGTTGGTGGATGCGTAATTGGGCTAATGACAGGAAAACGTATGAATTACCTGTTTTCTTTGATGTGCTTAAGCAGCGGCTTGTATTATCTAGCCGCCGGTTAATTTTCAACTACTCAGCTGGTGTTTTGTTGCCTACAGGGATGTAGGCAAGGGGCGTACCGTTCACGGATTGTACAATGATTCCCCTGAAACATTTCATCGCCACGATTACACTGTTCATAAGCTATTCAACCGTATTTTTTCAAATACAATCAAAAATCCAACCCCGCGTAAAATCGGGGCTGCTTGTACGCCCCGCCATTTCCTAAAGCAGGATAAGTAACCTTGTGTAACACCACTAAAGAAGTTGCCCCAACAAGAATTGACTATATTGATGCTTGGCGGTTCCTGGCCGTTGTCATGGTCATTCAGTCGCATATCTTTGTTTATAGCGGCTTAAAAATAACATCCCTAGCGCCTTATTTAGACCAGCTGGATCGGCTGGGCGAACTGGGAGTTTTGGTCTTTTTTGTGATCAGCGGTTTTGTAATCTGTTCCGGCCTTGTTGCCGAGAAGAACAAAACCGGTACGATTTGTTTACCCGCATTTTATGTGCGCCGGTTTTATCGGATTATTCCGCCGCTTTGGCTGTATCTATCCGGCCTTCTAATATTGAATGCCGCAGGTATTATTGAAATTTCGCCGCAACAAGCGCTCACTTCGGCTTCATTTTTGTGCAATATGCCGTTTCCCGAGGGGTGTTCGTGGTTTGCAGGACACACCTGGACGCTGGCTTATGAAGAGCAGTTCTATCTGCTTTTTCCTCTGCTGATCCTGTTCGTACCGCTGATTAATAACAGCTTGCGTTTTAGTTTTGCAATAGGCGGCCTAATCATCGGCTCGGTTTTATTGTTCAGAACCGGCCATCTGCTTCTTGGCGAATATTTCATGTACTTTATTTTTCTGCTTACCGGTTGTTGTTCCGCACTGTTGCCTGAAAATATCATGAGCCGCATTCGCCGGATGCATCTTGCAGCCTGGTTAAGTGTTATCGCCCTGCTGCTTATCGGTATAGGCTATTTGCCGGTCGGCATCGAAAAACAGGTTAAGGTGATCTGTTACCCTGTGCTGATTCTGCTGATGGTGTTAGGTACGCCCACACAGCTTAAATCGATTGCGGTTATTTTTAAAAACAGACAGCTATGCTATTTAGGCAAAATATCTTACACAGTGTATTTGTGGCAGGAATTAGTGACCGGGAATTATCTTGGCGAGATAACCTTTGTTTACATCGCCGCTGTTTTTGTATTCGCAATGATTTCGTATCGGTATCTTGAGTTGCCCTTTCAAAGAACGGCCACTTCAATGTCCAATAGCTTGAAAGCAGGCGTGTTGCTGGAAAAAATAAGCTATCCCGGTTTTGTGGTGCGCGGTTATGCTGCCAGCAAAAGCCGCACGATTTCCGATATTGCTGAAGCCGCGTTGGGTACGGTTAATTCAGAAAACGTCACCGTCGATGTCGGAATAGTGAGTTATCGGGCTTACCAAGAACAAGCTGATACCCCAACGAAAATGACAGGTCAGACTAGAAAAAGTCAATAATGTGAAGTCTGCTGTTGCTTTGCATAATTTTATCGATATAAATTGCGGCGATGATTTGTTGCAATAAAGGGAAGGGAAATGGATTTCATACAACGTAAACACATTTTAGAGAAATATCATGTTTTCAATTCGTTTTAAATGGCAGTGGCTCGTCAAACTGACGGTGATTTTTACGCTTGCAGTGCCGACTGTCTGCTCGGCGGCCGTGGTAGCCAGAATGCAAACCTCACTCGGCATTATTGATGTTCAATTGTACGATACTAAGGCGCCGTTGACTGTGGCGAATTTTCTCAGTTATGCCAAGAGCGGCGCCTATGCCAATTCAATTATTCATCGTAGTGTGCCGGGATTTATTATTCAAGGTGGTGGGTTCGCATGGAATGACACAACTAATCAGCTGAGTTATGTTGCCACAAATCCGCCTGTAATGAACGAATATAGCGCTGATCGTTCTAACTTGCGCGGCACTATCGCCATGGCCAAGCAAGGCAGTGACCCCAATAGCGCCACTAATCAGTGGTTTTTCAATCTAGCCGATAATTCTGCGAATCTGGACTTACAAAATGGCGGGTTTACGGTGTTTGGGCAAGTGTTAAACGCAGGCATGGGCGTGGTTGATGCCATTGCGGCATTGCCTAGAGTCAACGCAGGCAAAAATACCCCCTTTGAAACACTGCCATATTTGGCGCCAATAACAAACAATACCGTGCAAAAATCGAATATGGTCATAGTAGAACGTGTTTCCGTGCTTGTTCCCGCTAAAACCAGAGCTGCGGATAGAGTTTTCGCCTATCTTGAAAGCCTGTATCCGGAAAGATTCTCCCCGGCTAATTCCGTGGGGCCGAACAGTAAGTCGACAACCGGTTCCGGCTATTATTATCGCTATTATGCGAAAACCCAGCGATATATCGCTGCTGCAAATGGAAAGGTCTATTGGGGTTCAGCGCTTGGAAATACCTTAAAGTCGATTGGAACTCTTAACAATCTGCTTAGCAAAGCGTCGGCCCTTGGGTACTGAGGCTGTCTACTTATGTTTCATCTCACGACATACAGGTATCTGTATGTATTTTATGCTGTAAATACAATATGTTATAAGTTGACCTAGTCCGGCCTAGTTCCCTCTCCTGTTGGAGAGGGAACTAGTTGTTTAATCCACCTTAGCTGCAAAACTATGCACCCAAACCAGACTGTCTTCTTCCCAAGTCATCCCTGCATGCATTTTTAAGATAATGTCCCGGTACATATCAAGGCTTGGATAGCCCTCCGCCTTAGCGTCGGCATCGGTCATATCGCCTAAACGTTGACGCTTTAAATCGGTAACAACAAAAGTCATTCCGTCCAGGTCGAAGGTTTCGCCAGGCAAGCCATATATGCCATTACGACGCTGCTGTGTTTTCATTCCGGCTTTTGTCGCCTCTACCAATTTGGCATGAGTGACCAGACGGTCTATCGAACAGGTTTTTTCGGGGTAAGCTTCCATTGTTAATCCTATTTAACATAAAAAAGATCATTATACACCACGAAAACTTAACTCTTTTTATTTGGGAAAATCCGTAAACGCGACCACACGAAGTATACATATAAATGACCTAACCATTCACTCCTTCAATATTATTGAAGTTGAGTAAACAATTAAATCTTATGTTCATGTTAATTTAGCTTAAAAAAACGGACTGTAGGAGTTGTTTACGAACTTAGACGGCGAATTAGTCATTACAGTGCCATCCGTATTTGTAACTGTACCACTTGTAATTCGAGGATTCATGACATAAGTAAATGTTCCGGCAGCATTGGACACGAGCCGTTTACAAGCGGGGAGAACAGGACCAACAATGCTATCATAATCACCACACGCATTAGCGAGAATACCAGCAACATAAGGCGCTGAAAAAGAGGTGCCGCTTTGATAAACAAAAGAACCGTCAGAATGCATCACAACTACAGATTCACCAGGGGCAAACGCATCTATGGTTGTGCCATATCGTGAAAAACTTGCTTTTGCATCTTTCCCATTAAGTAAAGAATACGTAGTTGCACCCACAACAAAAGCATCAGTCACTTTTGCTGGAGAATAAAAAGCGGCATTGCAATTATCGTTGCCCGCAGCTACGATTACAGCAACACCATTGTTATATGCTGCCTGCACGGCAGCGTCTACCCCCGGACTTGTAGTTGTATATGGAGTATTTATGGCCGAAGCACAAATGTAATTGTCATTTACATCTTTTGGTGCCTGCATTCCAGAACTAAGATTAAGTATCGCCCCTTTTGGGGCATGTGTAGCAACCCAATTAATTGCCGATGCTAAATTTGTAAGTGAAAGTACTGGGTCTGTAGTGCAACCAGAAGCTACTTTCACAATCTTTACATTTGCAGTTTTTGCCATGCCAACACTAATTCCAGCTGCTGCGCTCGCAACACTGGTTCCATGTCCAACACAATCACGCGCAAAGTTTGGAACTGATGCCGTATTGGTTGTAGTAAGGGCGACGCCAGGAGCAAAAGGTGCTTGATTTGGGTAGTTAACATCATAGGCATATTGAAGTCGTGAGCCGGTATTAGGAAAACCAAACTGCCCCGTGACAAACTGGCCTACCACGTTAGAATTAGCCCAGTTTAATCCGGTATCCACTATATAAATGTCTTCATTTTTACCGGTTGAATTAGCATCAAAGGTATAGTCATTATCTAACATAGCCGTATCTTCATCCAATCGATCTGCGCCCCAGCCAGGATTTGGTATAGAATAAGCGCCTTGCATTGAAAGCGTCCTATCTTGCTCGATACTTTTAACACGACTATCTTTGCTTAAGCGAAGTGCCTCTGCTGAAGTGATTTCCATGTGAACAGCATTTATACTCTCAAAAATAGAAATTACCTTTCCATTTGTTTGAAGAGTCTCCTCCACTTCTTTTTTACTTTGGCCTGTCGCACCTGCGGCATCGGTGCTGTCACCATATTTTGCGGTGTTCTTTGTTTTTCCTGCAGGTAAAATTAATGGAGTTTCATTGTCTATTGGATCTTTGAATATAACAATATAGGAATCTTTAATACGTTTACTGTTGTTATCGGTAGGCTTCTTCAAGTCTGGGGTGGTATTTGCTAAAGTTACTATTTCTTCCATTGTATATTCTCTATCCTCAGGCGCTGGATTTGCTGCATAAGATGCTCCACTTGCTGATAGGGCGGAGAGTATGGCTGTCATTAATAATGTTTTCTTCATTCTGTTTTCCTTATATTTAAAAATAAAACAAAAGAATCTGATCTTTTGTGTCTCTTGGACGCGCACTGGGCGGTTTTTTATTCCGGTTTTTGTGTGGTGTAACGAACACACAAAAGTCTGGTCAATTTGGCTTTTTAAGCCATATTCATAACTACCAGCCTATCATCTGTGGCTTGCAGCGGTTTTTCTTGTGTAAAACTGACTAAAAAGTGACATTTTTAGTCGATTTATCTGGTTTTTACACATAAAAATGGGTGTAACCCAGGTAAATCAAACCTGAGGAGTTACGATGAATGAGCTTAAAGAAATTGTTTTAATCATAATTGGTGTAACTTTTTCATTAGTCGCAGACAGCAATTAAAGAGGTGAGGAATTTGTAAGTAAATACCTACATTTAAAGTAAGCCGCCATGGAGATAGTGCCATGGACATGAGCTGAAGTCAAGCTTGGCTTGTCATCCGCCATTTTTCATGCCACCTAAACTAATCCCAATATCAGCCGATAAAAGCTCATGAGTAAATTTTATCTCAGGGGTCAAAGCTAATGATCATAAAAAGTTCCGCCATCCAGTTAAACAGCCAGCATCAATTCTTAAAACGTTCTCAAGAATCCGAGTCGTTTCGATCCTGGAAAACCCAAAATGAGCCGACGGACAGGGCTGTATTAATCAATAAGCAACCCATAGAAACCGTTAATATTAGTAAGGCAGCTCAAACGCTTAAACCCGAAAAGCAATCGCTCGATCTCAGTGAACCGCCTGATGCTAATGACAGTGTAACGATGTTAATCATAAAACAGATGATTAAGGAGCTAACCGGCCAGGATTTCAAGCTCTTTTCACCGAGCGAATTAACAGCCGGTACAAATGAAACGGCAATCGATACTAGCAACGTTGAAATAGCGACAGCGCCCCCGCCTGAAAATCAACCGCCCTCTGCGGGTTTCGGCCTCGTTTACGAGCATCATAGTCGTTACCAGGAATCCGAAAGCGCCAGCTTTTCGGCTACAGGATCGATCAAAACACAAGACGGAAAAAGTATCGAGTTTTCAGTCCAATTGAATATGAGCCGGGATTTTTTGCGGGAAACGAATTTTTCCATTAGGGCAGGCGATCCTGAAAAAAAAATCGATCCTCTTGTTATCAATTTTAACGGCAATGCGGCGGAGTTGTCGCAGACGCGTTTTGAATTTGATCTTGATGCCAATGGCACGACTGAACAAATCGCTATACTAAAGCCGGACAGCGGTTTTCTGGCGCTGGATAAAAATAAAGACGGCGTTATTAACAATGGCTCTGAACTGTTCGGCCCGAATTCCGGTAACGGATTTTCAGAGTTGGCCAAATATGACAGTGATAATAATAGTTTTATTGACGAAGCCGACCCGATCTATAACAGCTTAAGAATTTGGCAGCGACACGAGGATGGCAGTCAGCAACTTATTGCATTGGGTGATAAAAACATAGGCGCTATCTATTTGGGACATGCCACTACCCCCTTTCAATTACGCACCGCCGATAATCAATCGCTGGGGGAAGTTACCGATACCGGTATTTATTTAACTGAAGATGGTAAAGCCGGAACCATTCAGCAAGTTGACTTGAATGTATAAAAAAGAACAGCCGGATAGAGGTTAATATAGGTATTCGTACTAATAAACTTTATCCATATATTTTGTTAGTCTATTAAGCGACAAGAAGGGCAGGATGCCGTGTTTTTGTTGCGTTATCTCTCTCTTGCAAAGACCACTTGGGGCTTGCCCTCCCTTTTCTCTTATAGAGGTGGTCTTTTTTTTGATCGTCATCCTATGGGTAAACTACCCTGCATCTAATAATGACCTTTATGAATATTTATTCATGATGTCAGCCTTGGTATTTTAACCGCTGGAGACGTTAGCGCTCTTTAGCATCATTGCCGTAAAAATCCATTTCAGCGATCGACTTGATGTTCACTAAATTATCGTCAATCCCCAATGCTTTAAAAGCGGCTTTTATACTCATGGTTTTTACAGCATCAACAGAACCGAACCTGAAACTAAACAGCCTGTTTCTTTTGCCCTCGGGAAAACTGCGCATTATTTCATTAATGCGTTGATCAATAAGTTGCCTTGCTTTGTTCAGTTCTGCTTCAACTTCCGGCTTTAAGCCGGTTAATCGTTGTTTTTCCGACATATCACGCTGCAGGGCTTCAACCGGACTTGCCGGTTGAAGCTTTTTGCGTATATCCGCCAATTTCTTGCTTTGCCCATGAGCTACCAACAAATTGTGTTCGGCAACGATCACGGTTTGTCGATTGACTACTGGGTTATTCGGTATTTTTTTCATCAACTAAAACGGGATGTCATCATCATACGGAGCGTCAAAATTATCATGACTTGAACCTTGTTGGGCTGATGGCTGTGGAGATTGATAGTTCTGTTGTGGAGGCTGGTTTGACTCGTTCCTTTTGCCGACCAAGTCAATAATATTGGCATTCAGCTCCAGGCTGGTTTTAGTCGAACCATCTTGCGCCCGGTATTCACTTTGACTTAGCTCACCCGAAACAAACACCTGCTGGCCTTTTTTCAGGTAATTTTGCAATTGCCCTTCAGCCCGCTTGCCCCACACTGCACATCTAATCCATAGCGTTTGTTGCTTATCGCCAAAGCCTATATTATTGGCTACAGTGACATTTAATACGGCCTGACCTGACGGTAAGTACCTGACTTCTGCATCACGGCCCACTGTGCCGGTAAAACTAAAAACGTTGCTCATTTTTTTCTCATTGATGGTTAAATTAACAATGCGACTATTATCGACTGGTTTGATCGAAATGCAAAACCTCAGGCCGGTTTTGGTTATCGTGCGGTAAATACGGACAACACACAGGGTGTGTTGTCCGTTGAAATGAAAGGTATTTATATCTTTGAAGGAATAACCATCCGGTTGCCTATCCTTTTATTGACCCATATTACAGGTATTGGCAGGGGTTTGCGCTTTGGGGATGCTGGTTAAATACGCATAAATTGCATTTAAGTCATTATCGCTCATCTGCCCGAAAATAGGCCATGGCATTACTTGCAGAATACGGCCGGGCACATCGGGGTCATGACCGGTACGGAGTAAATCTTTAAACTCCGTCCGCGTTAAACCGGCGGGTTTTCCGGTAGTGTCGGGCGTCAAATTGGGCGAAACTTGGCCTTCTATCTGAACGCCGCCTGCCAAATAGGTTGTTGCATTAAACTGTTTAAGTTCTCCGTTATAAGGATTGCGGCCTACCGCGTAAGTCGGACAACTGTGGCAATTTGCGCAACCCGCCTGTGCATTGACAAGGTAACTGCCCATATACACATCATTGGCAATTTTCCCCGTCAGGTTAAGTTTTATGGGTAATACTTTAGGCGTAGCGGCAATAATACCTTGTCCAATATTCAAACGGGATTGATCAGCGGTGCGAACTTTAATGGTGCCGGTCATGGAAGGGTGAAAGCGGCAATGGTAATTAAAAGCGCCCGGTTTTGTAAATTCCTGACTAAAAGATTGTCCAGGGCTTACATCATGGGTCCATAGATTGGCGTCTTGCGTCGTACTATGGGTTGTTGCATCCTGATTGACCCATTCGACCGAATCCCCCAGGTTGATGGTGATAACACCGGGCGTAAAGGTAAAATTTTGAATTGTGACAGTTGCTGCCACTACAGAAAAAGACGTTAAAAGCAAAAAGACGGAGAAAAACAAGCGTAACAAACTGTTCATAAAGCCCCCTACTGGTAGGTAAATGATTGTGCCACAGTGCACGAGTTCTTTTACACCAAGATTGGCTTAATTTCAATTAAACCGACGGCTAAGGAAAAAGCACGTTCCCCATAAAATCGCAGTGCTTTAATAACCACCGAGCATTATCGACATAGTCCGCTTAGGCCATGAATCCATGGCATTTCCAGCGAACAAGCCATTAGCTGACAGTGGAAAACCAAACCAGTTTCCTAATTTTGAGTTAATGGGGCTAAGCGATTACGTGTTTATAAGCCTATTGTTTTCTGCAAAGTACTTAATTAAAAAATTCACAAACGTTGCCAGTTTGGCCGGCAAAAAACGTCTTTGCAGATAGGTGGCATAGCAATCTAGTGATGGGATACGAAAATCCGGCAAAATTTCAATCAACTTATCCTGTTCTAAATAATTTATCACCGATAACTCAGGCGCCTGAGTTATGCCCATGCCCAATGCAGCCGCCTCGCACAAGGCCCTGCCATTGTTTGAGGCAAAGTGCCAGTTTACTTTGATTTTAACTTCCTTTCCGTTGTCATTAAACACCCAATAGTCTTTATGAGGGGTATCCATATAATGCAGGCAGCGATGCGAACTTAATTCGGAAATGGTTTTCGGTTCGCCGTATTCGGCGATATAGTTCGGGGAAGCATAGGTGCATAATCGGGTTTGGGCAATTTTTCTGGCAACTACGCCCAAATCGAGCGTATCCGTGACCAGGATAGATAAATCGAAACTGCCTTCGCTTAAATTAACTTGGCTGTTGTGTAAGGTCATCAAAACCTTTACATCGGGATAGGCGCGCTGATAGGCATCAATGGCAGGCACCATATAGAGCCCGCCAAAATCAATCGGCGCACTGACCTTTAGCGTTCCTTTCACCTGCCGCCCCATCTGCGATGTGTATTCTTCCAGTTCCGAGAAATCATCCAGCAGCTGCTTGCTACGGTAATAGTAGATTCTTCCCGCTTCCGTCATGCTCAGTTGTCGGGTTGTCCTGTTTAATAACGCAACCCCCAGCGATTCTTCCAACTGGGCCATGTATTTGCTGATCATCATCGCGGAAAGATTCATTTCACGGGCAACTGCCGCAAAAGTCCCCAATTCAACAATGCGGCAAAATACCTGTGTGTTATTTAATTTAGCCATATCTCTCTCTTTATAAACTTTGAGTTTATATTGTATAACCTGTATCACTATTTGAAACGCTGCTTTATTGGAGTAGACTTCCGGGTGGAGATAGTAGTCAACTACCGCTTGATCTTTTTCATTCCCCTTAGTGATTAGGAGCAAGCGGTTTTTTTATTGCCCAAATAATTATAACGAGAGGTATTTATGAGCAAAATTCTTAATGAAGTTTTAGCCGCAAACAGGGATTATGTGAACGATTTCGGTGACAAAGGTGCATTGCCTATGCCTCCCGGAAGACATTTCGCTATCTTGACCTGTATGGATGCCCGTTTGGATCCCGCCAAATATGCAGGTTTATCCGAGGGTGACGCCCATGTCATTCGTAATGCCGGCGGTCGTGCCAGTGACGATGCAATCCGCTCTTTAGTCATTTCCTATAAATTATTAGGAACCCGTGAATGGTTTGTTATTCATCATACCGACTGCGGCATGGAAACATTTACCGATGATGTCATGCGCGGTCTGTTGGGCAGCAGCTTAAAAACCGCCTCTGTCGATGCCGATGGCTGGCATGATTGCTGTGAAGGTCCAGGGTCTGCAGAAGGTAAATATATCGACTGGTTGACCATTAAGAATCAAGAAGAAAGCGTTTTGGAAGATGTAACCCGTATTAAAAACCACCCGCTGGTTCCTTCCGACATCCCTATTTACGGCTATATCTATGACTGTAAATCAGGCCGACTAATTGAAGTGCCGGCCGCGACAAAAGTTGGCGGCATTAGCTGAAAACCAGCTTCGTCCACCGACGCTATCTAGTCGTTCAGCGAGCGCCATGCTCACATCCAGTGATGTGAGCATGACTTAATGTTCTCGTAGCGCTTGTAGATCAATGTATATCCGTATCACGCGGAGTTGTTAATTAATCACTACAGACAGGCGTGGCTGTAATCGTAGGGCTTATGCTTACGTTAAGCTTGGTGATATTGGCTTTGTTAATTGAGCCTTTTCTGATGAGCTTAGCGGCTTGTGGTGTCCAACCTAGATCGCTGGCGACAATAGTTAACGGTTTTTCCGTCATAACCGCATTTTTGATGCCTGCACAGCTTGCTATGTTGCCGTTGCTGTCCAATTCCCCGACTAATGCGTCTAATTTTCCCGCTCCCCACGAACTGCTCATTCCTGTTAAGCTATAGCCACCTGCTATGGGTCTGACGTTGCCGCTGTCGATTTTCGTTCCGCCCAAGGTTTTTACCCAGCTAGGCGCAAAGTTGGCATCGAAAGCACCGTATAATATGTCTGAATTGCCGATGGAGTTTGCTGTTGGATTAGTCAAATTTATGTTGGTTGTTTGGCCGCTGAGCGAGTAGGTGCCGTCAGTATTTTTAAAGAAAGACGCTGCGTCCATCGTATTCAACTCAAAGCTCTTGCCGAGCAGTACATCGTCACCTGTTGCGGATAATTGAATCGTTGCCGGGTGTGGCGTGACATATAAGGGGATGCTCGTGCCCATTACCGTGTAATAGGTCATGGTGTTTGCAGTGCCGTTCAGGGTAAAAGAACCATCACTGTTCTCGTTGATTTCGGTGATAGTGAAGTCGGCGTCCTGGCCTGCACTGTATTTTTTATCCCAGACGATGTTTAGGTTGGCATCCAATTTGACCACGAAAGTCATGCTGCTTTTATGTGTGATACCGAAAGAATCTGATGTAGTGGTAGTAGTGGTTCCGTACAGCAAGTAATTGCCGTTGGCGATGGATTTTAAGCCCTGCGCGCTATTAATACCGTTGGCGCCGTATTTGTTAAACGATCCAGTCACGGGCATACCGCGATTATCTAGTAAACCAATCAGTACCTTCTGGTTACTGGTGTCTCCAGCATTAACTGCCAAAACAAACTGATTGCCTTTAGGGATAAAAGCGGCTACAGAGTTGTAATGGGCATAATTCAACACGCTGCTCCATTCGGGCGCGCCGGTATTGGCATTGATTTTAGCAACTATCATGTCGATGTCGCCTTTGCTATTGAACGAGGAGGTTGAGCCTTGCGCCCATAACTCTCCTTGTGCGTCTTGATTAATGGACAGGGAGTCGATGCCTTTGCCCTTGTAAACATTGCGAAACACGGGAGTCAATTTTCCAGATGCCCGATTGACTTGGTAAACTGCCCAGACAGCATCACTTGGTGCGGTCGGCTTGGTTTGCGTAGTGCCTTGTACCAATAATCGTCCATCGGTCAATTCGGTGGCGAAAAGAGTGTCATAAGCCCCCGTGCTGATTTTATTCGTCCACAGCGGTGTACCATCGGCCGCCAGTAAAGATAATAGTGGTGCAGGCTTGGTCGTAGCGCTAGGCAAGATATTACTTGGATCGTTGGAAGCAAAGCCGCTTAGAGAGCCGATAGTCAGCAGTGTCATATAATAGCCGCCTTGAGATGACGGGGTTGCCATCCCCATATCATCATTCGGCGTACCGTAAGCAGTCAGCCAACCCGCTTGGGCTGTGCCGGCAGTGAGTAATGCAATGCTCATTGTCAATTTAGATAAGCGACGAACAGTATTTTTCTTTTTCATGATAATTACTCTCAAATATTAAGTTAATGGGGTTTTTACTGAATTAAACTCATTCCCCCCTCGTGCAGTTGTTTAAAATAAACCTGCGTAAGGCGCTTCACTCCAAAAAACCGCTAATGACAGTCTGTCGTAGATAAGGCGGTCTGGACGGCGCATTCATCTTACGGTTCATTGGGTCGGATAACGTGGATTGATGATGCGGTTTGACGTGTGTATTGTCAACAGCACGGGGCTGCTGAACTCAGGGCCTTCCTGATCAAACTCAGTGACAGACAAATGCCGCATAACCAGGCGTTTACAAACCCGGCACTGCTGGCAGGACTGCGGGTTTTCCTATCACTGCTTGAAATTAGGCAGCTTAACACCTATCAGTTTTAATGAGAATTTCCAATACGTCATTCCGGCAGGGATTGCCGGACCCGTTAGAGCGCGTAGCGAATCCAGAAGCCAGGGATGGCGAGGCCTAGATTACATCCATGTGTTTTGGATACCGGCAGCCCATGCCGGTATGACGTGCCATTTAAACAAAGTGATAGGTGTTAAGATTAGGCAGGCCTATTCTCAAGAGGAGCTGGATAAATTGAAAGCAACGGTCCAGTAATTTTTAGGCAGAGTTGTGTAGATACTTATGCCCGAAGGGAGAGGGGGACAAAAGCCGCAATCTATGCCCGTGTCGGGTATAGCTCAAAACATTCTTGTTCCACCCAGCCCGTTTGTTCATAAGTTTACCTTAGATTTTGATGCTATTTTGACTCAAACAGCAGATGTGCCATTTTTTTTGCCTTGGTTTTTAGATAACCAACATTGTCAGCGTGAACCACTGCTTCGACTGGAATGCGACCGGACACGTTAATGCCGAGTTTTTTCATCTCATCTATTTTTTTAGGGTTATTGGTGATCAATTCGATGGATTTTATTTTCAGGTTTTCCAGCATTAAAGCTGCAATGCTGTATTCTCTTTCGTCGGCAAGGTGCCCTAGATGAATATTCGCATCAACGGTATCCATACCTTGATCCTGCAAATTGTAAGCCTGTAGTTTTTTCAGTAAACCGATGCCGCGCCCTTCTTGGCGCAGATAAATCAATACACCGAAACCGGCTTCATTAATCATTTGCAGGGCCATATCCAACTGCTCGCCACAATCGCAACGCCTCGAACCTAATACATCACCGGTAAAACACTCGGAATGAATGCGTACCGGCACATTTTCTTTGTCCGCAACAACACCTTTAACTAGGGCGACATGCTCTTTGTCATCAAGTGTATTACTATAATAATGCAGGATAAATTCGCCGTATTTAGTCGGGATTGGTGTCTGCACCAGGTTTTCTAATTGTGGTTTCACGTAAATAACTAATCCAAAAATTTTCTATCATTTTACCCAATTCGAGGGCTACCCAGCTAAAAAGTTTCATGCCGTATTTTGAGAAGCTGTGATTTTTACCAATGTAAACTGGAGTGGTGTGTTGATTTTTTTAAGCTAAGAGCAAAACTAATAAGGCGATTGCCAAGAATAAATAACCCAAATGGCGCAGGATTTTTGTTCGTCTGCAACGACTGCATGGATGCAAGAGGTAGAGCTCTAACAGTAGGCACTTTAGGCGACGCATGGAGCAGTTGCCGAGGCGTAAAAAGACCAGTCAGTTGGGTATATTTTTCGCAGGAAAGCGCCTAACTCAATCATACATTTTAAGTAGCTTAAAACTTAACATAATTACTCTGTAATAAAACGCTCGCTGAGTAGTTACTCGGGTTTTGTATGGATATTTCTTAAGAATCGTTTTTCTCGTTCAATCGCATATTTAATAATATGAGATCCAGCCTTTGTTGCATAATACCCATACGGACGGACAACAAGGTTGCCTAACTCATAATCAAGGGGAATAAAGTGGTAGAAAATTTTTTAGCCAGTATTTTATTGGGCGCCGTCGCAGGATTAATGGCAGGGCTTTTCGGTATAGGCGGAGGTTTGGTGATTGTGCCGATTTTAGCTGTATTATTTGCTGCACAAGGATTTCCGGCAGAGCTGGTCATGATTATGTCGGTGGCAACTTCACTGGCGACTATTATTTTTACTTCAATATCTTCGGTGCTGGCGCATCATCGTTTGAATTCCGTATTATGGAATAAAGTATTTACTTTGGGACCTGGGATTATGATCGGCGCAGCGCTTGGAGCAGTGGTCGCGGATCATGTTGCCGGTGGTGTGTTACGCTTTATGTTTATCATCTATTTGTTATGCGTGGGCGTACAAATGGCCTTGCAACTAAAGCCAAAGCCGGGGCGGCAGCAACCTTCTAAAGCGTTGGATTTTGGGGTGGCAGGTATTATAGGGCTGTTGTCGTCACTGCTAGGAATAGGCGGAGGTACTCTCATTGTGCCTTTTTTAGTGCATTTTCAAACGCCGATGCGTAGTGCAGTAGCAATAGCCAGCGCTTGCGGCTTACCGATGGCCGTAGTCGGAACGATAGGCTATGCGATATTGGGTAAAGATGCGCTACAGCTACCTGATTGGAGTTTAGGTTATATCTATGTACCTTCTTTTGTAGGTATCGTGTTAACCAGCATTTATACCGCCCCGATAGGTGCAAAGCTGGCCCATAAACTGCCTGCGGAAAAATTAAAACGCTATTTCTCATTGCTGCTGTTTGTCATGGCAGCCAAGTTGATATGGTTCTGACAGGGTTAACTTTTGACAGAACTTCCTTGGCATTTGCACCGGGCTATGTATGGCTCTACCGCCTGCCTCCATGTTTTTGTATCAATCTAAGGCTGAATATGTAAAAATACGGGCTTTTTGAGAACGTTGTTATCTAGGAATGAAAGTGGCTATTAAGTCTGATTTAGAGGAAGCGCTGAAGCTCTGTAAGGGCGCCTTCCTATCCGCTGCTGGTTTTAGTATGCTCATCAACTTTATGATGATCACGCCATCCATCTACATGATGCAGGTATATGACCGCGTAGTTTCGACTGGCAATAAATCAACTTTATTGATGTTGACGCTGATAGTCATAGCCGTATTTATTACTATGGCAACCCTGGAATGGGTGCGCTCGCAAATTTTGGTCAGGGTGAGTAGTCGCCTGGAAATGCTATTAAATCAGCGATTATTTCATATAGCTTTTAAGCAATCGTTGTATTCCGGCGGGCAACGAGCAACAACACAGCCGTTAGATGATTTGACCGGCTTGCGTCAGTTTCTGACCGGTAACGGCCTATTCGCCTTTTTTGATGCGCCGTGGATGCCTGTATACTTGGCGTTGCTGTTTTTATTTCATCCATGGTACGGCTGGTTTTCAATCGTTACCGCCATTTTATTGTGTCTTGTCGCCGCAGCGACTGAAATGTCGACCACCAAAATAATAGGTGAAGCCAATAATGTCGCCATGGCGACGCGAGGCGCTCTGGGCAACAATCTTAGAAATGCCGAAGTTATTGAGTCGATGGGCATGCTAAGCAAAATAAGACAGCGCTGGTTGAATGGCGCGGTCAAGGTTTTGAACTTACAGGCGCTTGCCAGTTCGCGCGCCGGTTTGTTAACAGCATTATCCAAAGTCCTCCGCCTTTCTTCGCAATCCCTGATTTTAGGCCTGGGAGCTTATTTGACGATTGAGCGCGAAATATCGCCCGGCACCTTGATCGCCGGCTCCATTCTGATGGGAAGAGCGCTGGCTCCAATTGATCAAATTATCGGTACCTGGAAAGGATTTATCGCGGCCCGCAACCAGTACCAACGGCTTAACGATATTCTGCTGAAAATCCCAGCTGAGCCCGAACACATGCTGCTTCCCGATCCGCAAGGGCGTATCCAGCTGGAAAATGCTGTAGTCACACCGCCGGGCTGTAAGGCGCCGGTAATCAAAGGCATCAATCTGGTGATTGAAAAAGGCGATATTGTCGGAGTCATAGGTCCCAGCGGCGCAGGAAAATCTACATTGGCGCGAGCAATATTGGGTATTTGGCCTACCTCCAATGGCGCCGTACGCCTGGATGGTGCTGAAATATTCAATTGGGATCGTGAGCACCTCGGCGGTTTCATTGGCTATTTGCCGCAAGATATTGAACTGTTTGAAGGCACGATTAGTGAAAATATTGCCCGTTTTGGCGATATGGATCCGGAAAAAGTTGTTGCGGCCGCAAAAATGGCCGATGTGCATGATCTTATCTTACGCTTCCCCGAAGGTTACGATACCATCATAGGTGCAAGTGGCGGCAATTTGTCTGGTGGACAACGGCAACGTATTGGATTGGCGCGAGCGCTTTATGGCAGCCCGGTACTGGTGATGCTTGACGAGCCTAATTCCAATCTCGACGAACAAGGCGAAGTCGCCTTGGATAAGGCGCTTTTGCAACTTAAGCAAAAACAATCCACCGTAATCATCATTACCCATCGCAATAGCGTATTATCGAAAGTCGACAAACTCTTAATCCTCAAAGATGGCGCATTAGCCGTTTACGGTCCAAGAGATCAAGTTATCGCCCACTTGCAACAACAAGCGTCTATGGCCGCTGCCCCGCGCCCCGCATAACATTAAATGACTATGACAAACAAATCCGCTGTGAATAACGCCACTACTGCAACTGTGAACGCCACTACTGCAACCGTGAATACCGGTGACCAGTCCATTCGGCACATCGGCGCTGCAATACTCATTGTATCCTTTGTGGTTTTTATCGTTTGGGCGTTTTGGGCGCCTCTAGCCAGTTCGGCCTTAGCTCCCGGTGTTGTGGTGGTAAAGTCCCATAGAAAAACTGTACAGCATCTTGATGGCGGTATTGTTGCCAACATACTGATTAAAGAAGGTGACATAGTGCAAGAGGGCCAGCCGTTGTTGGTGCTGGACGATGCGCAACTCAAAGCCCAGCTGGAGATAGCGCGCTCTCAAGTTATCACTCTTTCCGCTCAGGTAGCAAGATTGCGCGCCCAAAGAGATCAGCTTAAACAGGTTACCTATCCCGCGTTGCTCGATGATGATTCGGATCCTAGAACCATAGAAGCCAAATTAGCTGAAAATAACGTTTTTAACTCCAGCAAGAATGCCTATGATGGCGAGATCGCGACACTGAATGAGCGTATCGGGCAAGTTTCCAGCAAGATAAAGGGCTTGCAAGGCCAGATAGAGAGCAAAAAAGAACTGATTGTCTCTTATGCCGAAGAAATTCACGATTTAAAAGAATTGCTGGCTGAAGGCTTTGCCGACAAGCAACATTTACGCGACTTAGAACGCAGCCATGCCTTACAAAGCGGTGAAGTTGCACAGCTCTATTCCGAGATCGCTACCAATCAAATGCTGATTAGCGAAACCCGGTTGAATATTTTACAAGTGCAAAAAACCTTTCAGAAAGAGGTGGCCGCCAAACTCAGCGAAGTTCAAGCCCAATTTAACGATGCGTCAGAAAGGTTAACAGCCACCCAAGACAAACTCAACCGTATCGTAATCACGGCGCCAGCAAGCGGCATGGTGCTTGGCTTGTCCGTACATAATGAAAACAGCGTCATTCTGGCTGGACATCCTATTCTTGAAATTGTTCCGCAAAACGCCGAATTAGTCATAGACGCCCAGGTGTCACTGATGGATATTGATCGAGTCACGGTTGGATTAGAATCTGAGGTTCGCTTTAGCGCCTTCAAACAGTCAAAAGTGCCCAAAATGAATGGCAAGGTTATTTATTTATCAGCTGATCGCCTTACCGAGGAGAAAACCGGCAATCCTTACTTTAAAGCCCTAATCGAACTTACCCCGGAAAGTCGTAAAGAGCTGGGTGATTTACAATTATTGCCCGGTATGCCGGCAGAGGTTTTAATTAAAACCTCTGAAAGAACCTTGTTTGATTACTTGGTTGAACCCGCCACCGATGCCTTAGCGCACGCATTCATAGAAGACTAACGGTTATGAATACATTCAGGCATTGGTTTACATTATTGATTTTTATAGGCGCCCAAACAGCGGTAGCCGAGGACCTGCTCACCGTTTACCGGCAAGCGTTACAAGCCGATCCGCAGCTAAAAAGCGCCGAAGCCAAGATCGGAATAGGTTCGGCGCGAAAAGGCCAGGCTCTAGGGCAAATGTTGCCTCAAATTTCTGCGGTCGGAAACTGGTCGGAAAATAGAACTAACCAAACCAATACGAGAACAAACAACGATGTAGTCTCTCATTATCCGGGTACTCGCTACACCGTCTCTCTCAGTCAAACACTGTTTGATTTTGGCAAGTTTTGGGAGTGGCGGCGTGCGGCGAAAGCCGAAGATCAATACACAGCAGAAGCTATTGAAGCCCACAATCTATTGATGTTTAACGTGGTGGACCGCTATTTCAGCGAGTTGGAAGCTGAAGACCAACTCGACTTTGCCAAAACAGAAAAACAGGCCGTCCAAAAACAGCTTGAACAAATACAGAAGCAATATGCCAAGCAAATCTTAAAAGTTACCGACCTTTATGCTGTAGAAGCGCGACTCGATCAAATCATTGCCGACGAGATTTTAGCAGAAAGCAAGCGTGTGACTGCACAAGAGAGCCTTAGAGAATTAACAGGCGTTACCCCGGCGGCGCTGAACAAACTTCGAAACGTTGTTGACTACCAGGAAATACAAGGCGATCTGCAACAATGGATTGAGATGGCGCAGAGTCAAAATCCAGCTGTTTCGGCGAAACAACTCGCCATACAAGCGGCAGAAAATAACGTGATTACTCAAAAATCCAAATATTTGCCCGTCGCTGACTTGCAGCTTACCTACTACGACACTAACACCGGCTACCAAAGTTCAAATATAGGACCAACACAAACCCAAGTTGCGGCTATCAATGTTAACGTGCCGTTGTTTTCAGGTGGAACAACTACCCACCAGCTGTTTGAAGCACAGCATAGCTTGCAAATCAGCAAAAACGACAACGAAGCTGCAATTCGCGCCATCATTAAAGAGACCAGCGATTCATTTCTCAGCGCCAACGCCAATGCGCGACATATTAAGGCAGCACAAAAAGCCCTGGAATCCGCCGCCAAATCGCGAGAAGCCATGGAACACGGCTACCACTATGGTGTAGTCACCATCGGTGATGTTATCAAGGCACAACAGAATGAATTTTCAGCCAAGAAAGATTTGGCGCAAGCTAAATACGAATACATCAAAAACCGCATCCGTTTTATGCGCGCCATCGGTTCTATAACAGAGGACAATTTGCAAGAAGTCAATAATTGGCTGGAGGCAAAGAACTAATCGGCTAGCTTGCAAAAAATAAAGCGCCCTATTCCACAATCTAACGACTCAATAGTTAGAAAATAGAACACGGATGATACGAATTGAGCGCATAAACACTGATAAAACAATCTCTCTATTCAAGTCTGTCTCATCAATGCTCCAGTGTATTGGATGGAGCCGGGTATTTACCCATTGAGTTTGCAATGGCTTATACCTACCTTGTTGGTATCGGAAGTCAGCAGTTGCAACTTCTCAATCCTTGGCAATTTTTTTATAACGCTTTCCCGTTTACTGGCAGAGCTGCGGTCATGCCCGGTTTCAACGTACACCAGCTGCTTGGGTTGTCTGCCTCGAAAATATTTAGCGCCTTGTTGGTCGGCATGTTGATTAAATCGCCGGGCGACATCAATGGTAATACCGGTATAAAGCGAATCATCGGTACAAAGAATCATGTAAACCTGCCAATTCATGGTGTTACACGACTGTCCCAAAAACGGAACCGACGGCTGCAGTTAGCCCCATAGCCAATGCACCCCAGAAAGTAACACGAAAAGCCCCCTTGATGACGCTTGATCCTCCGGTATAGGCCGCTAAAATTCCCAGTAGCGTTAAGAACAGCAGCGATGCGGATGATACCAGCACGATTAAATCGGTATCCGGGCCAAACATGACAATCAATAAAGGCAGCGCTGCGCCAACGGCAAAAGTGGCGGCCGATGTCAGCGCAGCCTGAATGGGTTTTGCCGTACCCGTTGCCGATATGCCCAATTCATCACGGGCATGTGCCCCCAGCGCATCATGAGTCATCAATTGTTCTGCAACTTGCCTGGCAAGTAAGGGATCGAGTCCGCGCGACACATAGATGGCGGCCAGTTCTTTTTGCTCATGCAGCTCATCTTCGTCCAACTCTTTACGCTCACGCTTTAAATCGGCCTGCTCGGTGTCGGCTTGCGAACTGACCGATACATATTCACCGGCAGCCATCGACATCGCCCCGGCAACCAAGCCTGCAACACCGGCCAAGACTATATCGTTATGTGTCGCCTGGGAAGCCGCAATACCGACGATTAGGCTGGCTGTGGACACGATGCCGTCATTTGCGCCCAGCACGGCTGCGCGCAGCCATCCGATACGATGAGTTCTATGTATTTCGGGATGATGGGGTAACATTGAGTTTCCTTTTATTAAAAATCCGAGAGCGTTTTCGGTGGAATAGCTGCTCTCAAGGCATTCAATACCGCCAGAACATCTATGATTTCCTGGATAATAGCTCCGGCTACCGGCGTCAAATAACCCAATCCCGCAAAAACCATCCCTATCAAACTTAGCGCCATGCCGCCTACCGCGCTTTGCAAGGCAATTTTACGCATCCTCTCACCTATATGAAACAGTTCGTCGACCTTTAGCAACGAACTGTCCATAATCACCGCATCCGCCGATTCGCCGGTGATGTCGCTGTTCTGGCCAAAGGCTATGCCGATGGTCGCGGCAGTCAGCGCTGGTGCGTCATTGATGCCGTCGCCCAGAAACACGGTTTTTGCAGCGATGGTTTCAGCCCGTACCAGCTCCAGTTTTTGTTCGGGGCTTTGGCTGAAATAAACATGTTTAATGCCGACTTGGTCGGCCAGGAAGCGTACTTCAGATTCCCTGTCGCCGGACACCAGCATCACCTTGTCAAACAGGTGACTGGGTTGCAGGTGGTTGATAAATGATGAGCTGTCGGTGCGCACCTCGTCGCGAAATTGCAGGGTCGCCGCGTAAGCATCGTCAATTACTACCACGCATTCCAGGCCGCCGGTAACAGGCGGCAACGCTTCGGCAACATCCGGGCGCCGCTCGACAAAATTTTTGCGGCTGGTAATTTGAACCTGTTTTCCGGCCACATTGCCTTTAAGTCCTTCACCCGGCAGTTCGGTGATATTGCTTACGTTTAATAAAGATAAAGTCGATTTTTCTGCCGCTGCAACAATAGCGCGAGACAGTGGATGTTTGGAATAACGCTCAAGGCTGGCGATTAACGTTAACACGTCCCGCTCGTTATGCCCTTCGCTAGGAACCAGCGCCGTCAGAGAGGGGCGACCATAAGTCAGGGTGCCGGTTTTATCGAAAATCGCCGTGCGGCAAGTGCCTATGGTTTCCAGAATCGCCGGATTTTTGATGATGATTTCCCGCCTCGCGGCCAAAGAAATCGAGCTGATAATAGTAACAGGGATGCCGATCAGCAACGGACACGGCGTGGCGATGACCAGTACCGCAAGGAAACGAACCACATCGCCGCTGACCGCCCAGGCAGCCAAGGCAATGATCACGGCCAACGGCGTATATAGAGCGCCCAGCTGGTCACCTAGCCGCCTGATATTTGGGCGGTATTGTTCGGAAGACTGCATCACCTCCATGATTTTGGCATAGCGGGAGTCGATAGCCAGCTTGTCAGCGCGAATGGTCAATGCCGAATCGCCGTTGATCGCACCGGAAAGCACTTGGGAACCGCTGACTTTCGACATCATATACGGCTCACCGGTCAGGTAGGATTCATCCATGGTGCTGGAACCTTCCAGCACCGTGCCGTCAACGGGGCAGATTTCGTGCGGCAGTATTAACAAGATGTCGCCGATATTAACCTGCTCGGTGCCAATGTCAGCAAGCTGGTCGCCCGATTTTCTATGTGCGACGGATGGCATCCGCTTAGCCAAGGCCTCAAGCACCGATGAGGCTTTGCGCACTGCGTAGGATTCCAGCACCACGCCGCCGGACAACATCAGCACCACCAAGCTGCCGGCTAAATATTCATCCAGCAACACCGCTGTGACGATGGAAAGGCCAGCCAGCAAATCTGCGCCCCAATCGCCTTGGCTCAATTTCACGATAAGTTGATAAACTAACGGAATACCGCCCAGCGCCAACACGGCTAGCAGCGGCACAGACAGCAGTTCAATCGGCACAACGAGTTGGCCCTGATAGAGTTCGGCGGTCGCCGAGTTTAAAGCCGCATCCAACGACAGCGTATAGACTTTATGTTCAATATCCAGCACATAATGCAGCACCAGATAACCGCCGATACCAAGCAGGCTCAAGACAGCAATGATGTTTTCGGATATTGCGCGAGGGCTTGTTGATTGCTTATCGGTCATGGTTTTCAGTTTCGCAAAGTGAATGTCGTTTCAGTTTAATCTAAAAAATCACGAAAATATGAAGTTCATGAAAAAAAACGGCAATTTTCGCGATGAATTACTTTGCCGTAATCTTTAAGCAGGATTATCGCTATCAACAAACACACACTCTAATTTATACAGTGTTTGCAGACGATTCATTAGGCTTAATATGCCGCCTTTTTCTGTAGCATTATGTCCGCCGGCAAACATATGGATGCCATTTTCCTTACTTTCATGCCAATCATGCTCTGATATTTCACCGGTAATAAATGCATCTAAGCCTGCTTGCCGGGCCAAGATCCAATCGCTATTAGCCCCGCCCGTAATGATGCCGACCGACGAAATCATTTGTTCTTCATCAGGACTTGCCAGGACGACATTATGTTCGAGGATCGTTTGCAATTTCGAGCGCAATTCCTTGGCAGACAGGGGCAGGGACAGCCTGCCCTTTATGCCCGTAGGACTCCCTTTATAATCGCCGAAAGCGGTTTGTTGCTGACAGCCTATTTGCCGCCCTAAAACTGCGGCATTGCCGATTTCAGGATGTGCATCCAAGGGTAAATGGTAAGCAAATAAATTAATATTATTTTGGATCAGGGGAGCAATGCGTTTGGCAAAGCTGCCTGTTATAGTGCGTGCGCCGTGAAACTTCCAAAATAAGCCATGATGTACCACCAGGGCGTCCGCTTGTAAATCAACAGCTTGCTCAATCGAATCGCGTGTAGCGGAAACGGCAAAAGCAATTTTATTAATTTGTTCTGCGCCTTCGATTTGTAAACCATTAGGGCAATAGTCGTTAAATGATGCCGGGCTTAATAAATCGGTGAAAAAAACATCTAAATCTTTTCTATGCATAGTCGGAGTAATATTCTTATAAGGGCTCAAACAATGCAGTCAGGTCTTCCGCAGTCAGTTTCAAGGATTCTTCTTTGGCTCCGCCTTTATAAATACCTTCGGCCAACGCGCGTTTTTTATCCTGCATCGCGATAATTTTTTCCTCTACGGTATTTTCGGTAATAAGTTTGTAGACGAACACCGGCTTATCTTGGCCGATACGATGGGCGCGGTCTGCGGCCTGACTTTCTGCGGCGGGGTTCCACCACGGATCGTAAATAATCACGGTATCGGCTTCAGTCAGGTTTAAGCCGACGCCGCCGGCTTTCAGGCTGATCAGGAACACATTAACTTCACCGCTTTTAAACAATTCAATCGCATCGTCACGGTTGCGGGTTTGACCGGTCAGCTTGGCGTAGCCTATTTTTCGGGTGTTTAATTCTTTTTCAATCAGCGCAATCATGCGGGTGAATTGCGAGAACACCAGTATTCTACGGCCTTCTTCCAGCTGCTCCGGCAGCATCTCCATCAGCAGGTCGAGTTTAGCGGATTCCTGCACTTTGTGCGCTTCCTTTAGCGGCAAAGTGCGCGGGTCGCAGCAGGTTTGACGCAGCTTGAGCAAGGCATCCAGTATAGTGATGTGGCTGCGCGACAGGCCTTTTTGGGCGATCGCATCGCGAACTTTTTTCTCCATAGTCAGGCGGATGCTCTCGTATAAAGCGGCCTGTTTTGGATAAAGAGGAACGGAGCGAATAATCTCGGTTTTAGGCGGCAATTCGGTAACGACATCCTGTTTGGTGCGGCGCAGCATAAACGGTGCGATTCGCCGTGACAGCCGCGATCTTTGCTCACTATCGCCATGGGTTTCGATTGGGGTGCGGTAATTTTTTTTAAACGTGGCGCTGTCGCCTAAAAAGCCCGGCATCAGGAAATCGAATTGCGTCCAGAGTTCGCCCAGATGGTTTTCCATCGGTGTGCCGGTCAGGCAAAGCCGATGGTTGGTTTTAATGCGGCGCACTAATTGGGCGGCTTTGGACTGCGGATTTTTAACGATTTGAGCTTCGTCCAAAATCAGGTAATGATACTCGTGCTCCAGCAGTGTTTCTTCATCTCGGGACAGCAGCGGGTAGGTGGTCAGGATCAGGTCGTAGTCCCTGATTTTGTAGAACAACTGTTTACGCTCTGTGCCTTGCAGGATCAGGATTTGCAAGTCGGGCGTGAAGCGTTCGGCTTCCCGTCGCCAGTTACTCATCAGGCTGGTCGGCGCAATGATCAGGCTGGGTAATATCATCCGGCCGCTTTGTTTTTCAAGCAGCAGGTGGCTGAGCGTCTGTATGGTTTTGCCCAAGCCCATATCGTCAGCAAGAATTCCGGAGAATTTATATTCCCGTAAAAATTGCAGCCAGTTGAGTCCCTGTTGCTGGTAAGCTCGCAGTTCTGCCTGCAAGTTGACGGGAAGGGCTACATCCTGAATACCGCTAAAGTTTTTTAGTTTGCGGCCCAATTCCCGTAACGCTTCGCCTCCGTTTATGCTAAATAGCCCATAGTTGTGTTCTTCCAGGTCGGCCAGCGTGGCCGCGTTAAAACGGGATAGTTTTAGCGAGCCGTCTTTGTCCATCGTACTACTGTTAAACAGTTCTATCAGCACGTTCAGGAACGGTTTTATTTTGTCGCTGGGCAGGCTCAGGTAGTTGTGCTCGCCGAGCGGAATACTGAGTATTTCCGGCAGGTTTTCCGGGTCATAGTTTTCCAGCACCGGCATAATCAATGGCAGTAAAGGCAGGGACTGGCCGTCAACTTCTATGTTAAAACGCATCTCAAACCAGTCTTGCTGGCTTTCGCTGATTTGGGCATCCCAGTTCTGTGCAGTTTGAAAATTAAGCAGGAAACTCTCATCAATATCGATAACCCAGCCACCCTGTTCCAGCTCCAGCAGGGTGTTTTGGAGAAAGTCCCCCCAGCGTGCGGCGCTGTCCATTAGGTTTTTTGCCTGACTATACAAAAACAGTTCCTGTACGCCGAATTGCACGGTAGGCGCGGGGCTAAAGCCAAGTTCGGTAAGGCGATGTATCGCCGACTGCTCGGCTTCCAGATTGCGCTTAATGCGTACTAATCCCTGCTCGGTTTTCACCACGCTATGGTCTTCCTGAAGGATGACGGACAGCGTCCAGTCCCCATAATTGAAACCGACCGCCATAAAATGGGAGTACTGCTGGGGTGTTACCTGGTGGCCGAACAACAACAGTTTGGGCGTAGGCATCAGCTCGTCAGCTTCGATTAATTCGACTTTTTTGGGCGCGGGCAGCGGCAGACTAGGATGTTCAATAATCAGGCGCTGACTGAATTCATCGGCATACTCGACCGGAATGCTCGGGGCGGCCAGGATGTTTTTAAGCTGGTCGATTGATAGATTATGAGCATTGACTGTGCCTATCTCGCCCAAAGCGGCGTCCAGGTATTGGGGGGGATCGGTAAGCAGCAATATTGCCGGGGGATCGATTTCGACAGCCAATTGATAATCGCCGTTATCCGCTGTTTGCCAGTCGAATTTTAACTCGCGCTTGGTTCCTTTTGTTAGCGGCGCTTGCTCGGTGTCTTGCCAGAACAATCGTTCTGTTTTCAGCAACTTAGATATAGCTAAATAACCGGCTGCGCCAGAAATCAAAGGTTCGTCTTTAAAAGAAGAGGGGTTAAGCACGGTCAGCAGTTTGGCAATTTCCTGATCCTCCGGTTGGATATACTTGAGGTAGACATGGCTGTAGCGAAGATTGCTTAAACTTGTTTTTCTGCCTTTATTTAAACCTCCGGTTTTCTTTTCTTTGGTAATTAAAAACTCAATAGTGAATTCGTGTTTTGCATTACCGGGCTTGAGGATGTAGGCGATAAATTCCTGGTAGGCATCGTGTTGTGGAGGCGCTTGCTCATGAAGACTATCAAGCCAATCGAAACAACTGTTTTTTGTATCCGCTGCTGAAAGACTTTGATTGGAATTTTGATACATCAGGCAAACAGCGGCAACATGCTTACAGTTATAGCCCATAGGGCAAGTACAGTCGCCTTCAATCTCTGCGGCGCTATAGTCCGGACGCCAAACTATACGGATATTTTGGCGATAAGGATCTTTATGGCTACCTTTAACGGCGGCATTGAGCTGTACAAAAAGGGCTCCTTCGCTTTTAACGGTGAGATTAATCACCATGCCTTTTTCAAAATAGCTACGTCCGCGCTCATAAAAAGCGTCGCCACATTCGTAGCGTATATCTGAACGTAGCAGTTTCTTTTGTTTATTCATTAGGGGCATGGTAATAGTTGGACAAAGCGCTTATTGTACTGCAATCCAGCACATTGTAGGCATGGGATAGGTATCTTTAACAATAGCCTTATTTCCGGATTTCTGCTTAAGTATGCTTAAAAAATGGTGATTGAAAACTTATAGATATTTAGGAGAAGAACTATGAAACAGTATTTATTAGTCATCTGTTTATTGTTGAGCGCTTGCTCGAATTTGCCGCCTGCGATAACAAATCCTCCCTTGTTTGATATTTCCTATACTCTGGCAACTCAGGCCATTGCCCATTATGAAAATGCGCCGGTACGCTGGGGCGGCGTTATTATTGATGTGGAAAATGAACAAAATTTTAGCTTGGTGCAGGTGCTGTATTATCCGCTTAGCGGCGATGGTCGGCCGCAAACAGACCAACCGAATGAAGGCCGATTTCTTATTAAAAGTCCTGAGTTTCTTGATCCGGCTGTTTACACCAAAAACACGGAAATCACTGTTGCGGGAACACTGACAGGCGATCTCGAACGCACAATAGGTAAAAAAGCGATGCGTTTACCGTTGATTTCCGCTACGACTATTCATCTGTGGCCGGTTTATATGTACGACAATTATTACGAGGGCTTCGGTTATGGTTACAACCCTTACTATGGGGGTTATCCTTATTATTGGGGGAATTACTATTGGCCATCTTCTACACCCTTTATGCGCTCACCTTTGTTTCGTCCCCGTTAAATACTCATTCAAGGTAGGTTTGATCTTTTTTTGAGATAGGTCTAGTTTATTTTTTTTGTTGCTATATAATACGCGGCTTACCAAAGTTATCGATGCCTCGGTGGCGAAATTGGTAGACGCAAGGGACTTAAAATCCCTCGTTCGAAAGGACGTGCCGGTTCGACTCCGGCCCGAGGCACCATATCACAGAATCAGGCCGTATCAGGCGGTAACAGAACCCGCAAGCCATAAGGCTTAGCGGGTTTTTTATTGCCCCGCGTAACACCTTACCTTATCATCAAAGAACCAACAGAGTGTTGGTATCTACAATTTTCTTATACCAGATACCAACAAAATACCCCCAGACCACAACCTGTAACCGTTAGCCGCTTTGACATGCTGACCGATATTCAACTACGAAGAATCAAGCCGACCGATAAACCGCAAAAGCTGAGCGATGGCGGAGGATTATTTTTGCAGGCCACAGTACAAGGTGGAAAACTATGGAGGTTGGCCTATCGGTTTGCCGGTAAACAAAAGACCTTATCAATCGGTGAATGCCCCATCGTATCCCTTACTGATGCGCGAGCAAAGCGAGAAGAAGCGAAAAACACGCCAAAAAGACACTGAACGCGCTTGAAAAGGATGATTTCGCTTGGCTGGGTGACCCGCAATAAAATACCCTCCCAGCCCGAATAGTTCCCACGCCGGAGCGCTCATCTTTATACACAAGTGCCTGCGGGACACCGTCATCCCGACAGGGATTGCCGGGATCCACGACTTGTATGGATGCAGGAGGTAGAGCAATGCATGGAGCAATTGCCGAGAGCACAGAGATGTGAACGATTGATTTAATTAAGTAATTTCTGTGCTGAGATTTGTTGCCTGCTAGAAAGGAGGGCACTGCTCGTCAGAATGTTCTATGCTCGGACAGCCTCCTGATTTATCTTGAACACTCCATGGCGCGACTTTAAACAACAGCAACATACCCGGAATCGCGATGACAAAACAAAATAAGAAAAAAGCCACCCATCCAAACCACTCCACCAGATAACCGGTAGCCGCATTAGCAAAGGTGCGCGGCACCGCTGCCAAGCTAGTAAATAAAGCAAATTGAGTGGCCGTGTAAAGCGGATGCGTAGTGTGAGCAATAAAGGCGACAAAAGCCGCAGTACCCAATCCCACCCCTAAGGCTTCAATACCGATTACCACAGCCAGCCAGAGCAGACTATGCCCTACCGTCGCAAGCCAAGCGAAGCCTAAAATAGCAACCATCTGCACCAAACCAAAAATCCACAAGGCACGGTTAATACCAAGCCGAATCATCCAAATACCACCCAGCAATCCACCCATAACACTTGGCCACAAACCAGCATTTTTAGCGATAAGTCCGATCTCTGTTTTGCTAAAGCCCATATCGAGATAAAACGGCGTAGCGAGCGCAGTAGCCATACTATCGCCCAACTTGTAAAAAAAGATAAAAGCTAGCACCAAGCACGCCGACTTCAACCCATTTCGACCGATAAATTCTTGAAATGGCTCAACCACAGCAGCCCGGAGCGTTTTTGGCGCTCCATTTTTAAGCACCGGCTCCGTCACGAAAAGTGTCATTGCAATACCCGGCAACATGAACAGAGCCGTAATAAAAAACACACTACGCCACGGTAAATGATCGGCCAGAATAAGGGATAAAGATCCCGGTATTAAGCCTGCAATTTTGTATGCGTTAACATGTACAGCATTACCCAGACCCAGCTCGGCATCCAACAATAATTCACGTCGATAAGCATCCAACACTATATCTTGCGAAGCACTGAAAAATGCCACCACACCCGCCAAATAGGCAATCGTCCATAAATCCAGCCCAGGATGCAGCGCACCAAATCCCGGAATGGATAGCAGCAATGCCATTTGCGTAATAAACAACCAGCCGCGCCGCCGACCAAGAGGGGGAATATAACGATCAAACAACGGCGCCCAAAGAAATTTCCAGGTAAACGGCAATTGTATTAGAGCAAACAAGCCGATGACCTTTAAATCCACACCCTCAGAGCGCAACCATGCAGGTAACAGCCCTATCAGGATATACAACGGCAAACCTGAGCTAAAACCGGTAAAGATGCAAACCAACATACGCCTATTGAGGAGCACCTGCTTAATATTGGTATTATTTGTCACAGGAAAAAGTCAGAAAATTTCATACTCAACATATTGAGCTAATCATAAACAAAAAAGGCCGAATGCCTTTGCGAGGCATCGACCTTATCTGAACTACAGCACCGCACAGAGCGCGCGGCGATTATTCAAGATTCAACCATTAATCAAATAATGAACAACAATACTGCCTACATAGCCACCAGCAATTGCGGGCGTCCACTTTAGGTGACTGAAAAATGTATATTTATGGTCGGACTGCCCCATTAATGCCACACCAGCTGCAGAACCCACTGACAACAAAGAACCACCGACACCAGCAGTCAACGTCACCAACAACCACTGATATAAATCCATATCCAAATTCATATTCAGTACCGCAAACATAACAGGAATATTATCAACGATCGCCGAAATCACACCCACCAGAATATTCGCCGTCGTCGCACCTAAGCCGTCGTACATCGCACCAGACAACAACTCCAGATAACCGATATAACCCAAACCACCGACTGCAAAAACCACACCGAAGAAAAACAACAGGGTATCCCATTCTGCATGACGCACCTTATTGAAAATATCAAACCCTTCTTCGCCCTCAACACGATAAACAGTTTTCAAACGATAACCATAAAGCATCAGAGCAGAAAGACCGACCATCATGCCCATAAACGGCGGTAAATGCAGAGCCTGCTTAAAACTTACCGCAGTAACGATAGTCAACAAGAACATGACGCAAATTACAATCGCACCCGGTTTTAATTGCACCGCAGCTTCAGACGACGCTTTTGGTTGTTCATCAGGCACCGCAAAATACATCACCGCTGCCGGCACCCCGTAATTCACCGCCGATGGAATAAACAACTTAAAGAAATCAAAAAACTCAGCGTATTCCGCCTGCCAAACCATCAAGGTTGTAATATCGCCAAAAGGACAGAATGCACCGCCCGCATTAGCAGCAACCACTAAGTTAACAAAACCGATGCTGACAAATTTAGGGTTATCAGCACCAACTGCCATAACTACAGCTCCGACTAATAAAGCCGCCGTCAAGTTATCAGCCACCGAGGACAAGAAAAACGTAATAATACCGGTAATCAAAAACAATTTACGATAACCAAACTGCTTCCTTACCAACCAGGAACGCAACGCTTCAAACACATTTCGCTCGGCCATGGAGTTAATATAAGTCATGGCGACCAACAGGAATAACATTAGCTCAGCATATTCCTTCAAATTGTATTCGAAAGCTTCATGCATATCTTCCGTAGAAACACCGGCTTGAGCGGCTAAAACAGCAGCATTCGCCCAAATAATACCCGCCGCCAAAATAACCGGCTTGGACTTACGCAAATGAGTAAATTCTTCCGCCATAACAAAGCCATAAGCGATGATGAAGATCAGAACCGTATAAATACCCCGCTCCGTCCCCGTCAGACCGAGACTTTCAAAACCACCCGCCATCGCCATTCCAGGCAACAACAATAGAGATAACAAGACAAACAATGACCGCACCAAAATAACCCCCTAACTTTTATTTCAAAAAATTACCAAAAAACACCCAAAATTTAGCCGACAATATTAGCACCATACAATAACCTTTGTCATTTTATGACCTACAGTATATGATTATTGGTCGTAATTACTCGCCTGGACAGGCACTAAGCGCTCATTATGTATCAGTATAACGACATCGACCAATCACTCATTGAACAACGAGTCGCCCAATTTAGAAGGCAAACCGAAAGCTTTTTAAAGGGCCAAATTTCAGACGACCAATTCCGCGCCTTGCGCTTAATGAATGGTCTCTACATTCAAACTCACGCCCCGATGTTGCGGATAGCTGGCCCTTATGGCCTGCTTAACTCCAAGCAACTTAGAAAACTGGCGCACATTGCCCGTACCTACGACAAAAACTACTGTCATTTTACGACCCGGCAAAACATCCAGTTTAATTGGCCCCAACTGGAGAAAGTTCCCGACATTCTTGAAGAACTGGCCAGCGTCCAAATGCACGCCATTCAAACCAGCGGCAATTGCCTTAGAAACACCTCAACCGATCACTTGGCCGGTGTTTGTATCGATGAGATAGAAGACCCGCGCCCATATTGCGAAATTATCCGCCAATGGACCACCCTGCATCCCGAATTCGCCTACTTGCCGCGCAAATTCAAGATTGCCGTCAGCGGTGCAAAGCTTGATCGCGCCGCCACTCAATTTCATGACATCGGCCTGCATCTGGTTGAAAACGACGCTGGAGAAATCGGCTTTAGAGTGCTGGTTGGCGGCGGTTTGGGACGCACGCCTATCATAGGCCAAGTCATCAAACCCTACTTGGACAAGAAACATCTGTTGTCTTATCTGGAAGCTATTCTACGGATTTACAACCTGTTCGGACGCCGCGATAACAAGTACAAAGCGCGGATTAAAATCCTGGTTAAAGAATCCGGCATGGAGAAATTCTCCGAATTGGTTGAAAAAGAGTGGCTGTTGATCCGGAATGCCCTGGAACTCGACAATGGCCGCATTGAAGCGACCAAAGCCCAATTTGCTCCACCTGCATACGAAGCGGATGCCGCACAAGATACCGGCTTTGCGCAGCATCAACTCGAAAACAAGGCATTCGCCACTTGGGTTAAATACAATACGACCGATCACAAAGCTCCCGGCTACCGCGCCGCATTCATATCGTTAAAAGCGCCGGACACCGCTCCGGGCGACATGACCGATACGCAACTTGATGCTGTCGCCGACTTGGCCGACCGATACAGCTTCGGTGAAATCAGGAGCACACACAGGCAAAACCTGATTCTTGCCGACGTAAAACAGGCTGATCTATTCCCGCTGTGGCAACAGCTTGACGGACTGAAACTGGCCACTGCCAATAACGGCACAGCAACCGACATGATTTGCTGCCCCGGCCTCGATTTTTGCTCTCTCGCCAATGCAGGCACAATCGGCATTGCCAAAGAAATCAATGAAGCGCTTGATGACTTGGATTATCTCCACGATATTGGCGATGTAAAAATCAACATGTCCGGCTGCATGAACGGCTGCGCGCACCAAAGCGTCGGCCATATCGGCATATTAGGTGTCGACAAAAAAGGCGTTGAATGGTATCAACTGACCTTGGGCGGTTCCTCTGAAAACGAGGCGGCTATCGGCGAACGCCTGGGGCCTTCTATTGCCAAAGACCAAGTCACCAAAGCCATCACCACCATACTGGATGTCTATATCAAACAACGCCTGGATGACGAGTCCTTCCTGAACATGGTAAAACGCGTCGGCACCACCCCATTCAAAGAGCAAGTCTATGCAAATAATTAAAGACAAACAAATTGTTGACGACAGCTGGAGTTTTGTCGCCGACGATGCAGAACTGAAAGACGGCAATATCAGCGTTTCCATAGCTCGTTGGAAAAAAGACAAGCAACAGTTGCTTAACTCTAGCGACAAGATAGGCGTCAGAATCGGCCCTGCCGATTCGGTCGAAGACATTGCCGCCGATTTAAAAGACATCCCGTTAATTGAACTGGATTTTCCCGCCTTTGCCGATGGCCGCATTTTTTCCCACGCATGGCTACTCAGAGGTCGCTACAACTATCAAGGCGAAATAAGAGCTACAGGCCACTTCATGCGGGATCAGGTGTATTATTTATCGCGTGTTGGCGTTAATGCATTTCGCCTTGAAAACCCCGAAGATTTGCCTGTTGCGCTAAACGCCTTAAATGATTTTAGTGTCAGTTATCAAAAATCGATCCACTAATAGCCATACAAGCCGGAGACGGCAAACTTGGTAGGAGTTGGGCGGAGGCGACAGCCTCTACCCGTCCTACCATCCAAGTAAGGCGATTGCCAAGAATAAATATATCCAAATGGAGCAGGATTTTTGTTCGTCTGCAAGGCGTAAAAATGGGCGCATAGCGAGCTATGCGACCATTTCTACAACGCAGCAGACGGGCAAAAAGACCCGTCAGTTGGGTATATTTTTCGCAGGAAAGCGCCTAATCTCAATCAAGCCCTAAACAACCCCACTAGCGCTTTGAGTTGCTGCAAATCCTCCCCCGTTGCAGTCCGCCCATAACGCAGATTGATAAATACAGCGGTGATTTGATCGATATCCGCCGCCTGTTCGGGCAGCTTTATCTTCACTCTTTCGGCAAAATCCTTAGCGCCCTCCCCGGCTCCCCTGAACAGCCCGTGCTTGGCAAGCTTTTTACAAAACCGGTTATAACTCAGTAAAACTTGATCGGTGGTTTTCGATTTTTGATAGAACAGGAACCAACATAGTACGGCTGTTATCGACCCTATGATGATGATCATCCAATAAATCATGGTCTTGAGGTCGCTAATGCCAAACGACGACAGAAACTTGGATTGACTCTTGTTGTTGTAATTAATAACCCAACGTTGCCAATTATAATCAACACTACTCCACAGCTGACGAGCCTGTTTTAGCCAGTTATAAGCCTGACTATTTTCTCCTGCAATGCCGTAGACAAATTGCCGATCTACGCTAATGTCCCGCTCGATTCTTTCCGGCGCAATGGCCGCGGTAGGATCAACCCGAACCCAACCACGACTCTCCAACCAAACTTCGGCCCAGGCATGGGCGTCGGCTTGCCTTATTTCCAGGAAATCGCCGACTTTATTCAACTCCCCGCCCTGATAGCCGGTAACGACACGGGCCGGAATGTGCGCGACGCGCATTAAATACACAAAGGCGGAAGCGTAATGGCTGCAAAATCCGTATCGGGTGTTAAATAAAAAACTTTCAATCGGGTTTTCTTCCATCACCGGCGGGGTTAAGGTGTAATGAAAGTCTTCCACCCTGAAATGGTTTAACAACTGCTTTATAAAATTATCGGGAGGACTATCAAAACCGTGTAACCGGCTGACCAGCTGTTTAATTTTATCCGACGGCTCGCCGGGCAGCTGTGTTGCGGCTTTATATTCACTGCGGTTGATCAAGCCGGTATTGTAATCGGTATAGGAGGTCACCTTATATTCGGCACGCTTATCGGGACTTTCCAAGGTAATAAGCTGATAGGCGGCGTTCAGGCTTAAAGACGGAGAAAATTCTTTGGGCATATCCAAGGCAAAAACCCAGTTTTTATCCTGCGGCTCCATCAGGAGCGTATATTGATAAGCTGTGCCGGTAACAACAGGACTGCTCAACGGTTCATAAAAAGCCGCTTGAGTCCAGCGCTTGCCATCGGTACGAGACAGAACCGGACCGCGCCAATAACGTTGCCTTTGCGGCGGAATAGCGCCTGCAAATTTTACCCGGAAAACCAATTCTTCAGACACGCCCAAATCACTGATTGAGCCCGGCTCCATACTGTCGCTTAGCCCCATTCTGTCGTGACGTTGCTGGTTAAACACCATCCATCTTGGCGCATCAACGCGGGGAAATAAAATAAACAAAGCCACCGCAATCGGCAGAGCCTGAACAATAATAATCGCGGCTGTTTTTAATGCAGCAAGCGTTTGCGCTTTACAGCTGTTGATACACACCAGCGTCGCCAACAGCAGGCAGCAGACCAACAGAATATACGCCGCCATCAGTATATTTTGTTCATATAAAAATTGGGACGCCGCAACGATAAAAGCCAGATAGCTAATCAGGTAAAGATCGCGCTCTTTTTTAATCTCCAATAATTTAAGTCCCAGCGCGGTAATAAACAAATTGGTTCCGGCATCGCGCCCGAATATGCCTTGATGTTGGCTATACAACAGGGCCATTCCGCAGACCGCCAGTAAAAAAATAACCGGCTTATTGGGCAACCAATGCTGGTTCCAGATTCCGATAAACCGCCAGGCCAGCAACAAACAAAAAAAGCCGAACACAGTTGCCGGAATATGATAAACATGAGGAAAAACAATCAGCCCGATCGAGGACAATAAAAAAATTAAAACGTTTTTGTCGGCTTTCATAACTATCAAAACAGCGCTAGCGCTTCCAAACATTTTCGATAATGCAGCAAGCCGTTATCAGGCGGCAGTTTTAATCCCGGCAACGCAAAACCGTAACTCAGCCCGGCTTGCTCCGCATCAACGACCCAGCGGCACAGCTGGCTTAAACGCTCTTCCACAGTATGCCCTGGCGCATCGTCGTAATCCAAGCGGATTTCCTCTGATGATTGCTCGCCGCCATACTTCTTGCTGAACACACCCAAGCCTTTGGCAAAGGCTTTCCAATGTATATGCTTGATAGAATCGCCGGGCTGATATGCCTGCAAGCCATAAAAGTCATCGGCGCCCTGCTGGCTAACTCCCTGCTGGACTTGCGCTGAGGGCGCCTTGGGAAAAGCTATTTCAAAATGCGCCGGTTTTGGATAAACCAACACATTAAGATTAAAGCGGATCGGCGACCAAGCCCGAAACAAGCCCAGTGGAAACGTGCTAAAGAGCGTGACCGTCCCTGCCTGGTGCCAACCTCTTCTTTGGGTCATCGAGTAAAGCGTAATGTGTACCGAACTTTGCGCCTGTAGAGTCAAACTTTGACTATCTTGTAGTTTAATTTGTAAATGGTGGCGCTCCATGTCGGTAGGATTGTTAATATGGATCTCGAACCCTGCGGCTTCCCCGGCAAACACAGCCTTACTCCGGCCTTTTTGCACCACCAGACCGGATAACGATCTATAGCTGTGTAAAATAGTGATAAAAAAAACACTCGCCAACAAAAAAGTCAGCAGATAAGCCAAGTTATTGTTATAAACGAAGGCAATCAGCAATAACAAGGCAATCAGCGCAACAAAACCCAAGCCCCGTTGCGTAGGCAAAATAAAAATGCGCCGATGATTTAACGTAACCGGCGTATCGACAGCTTTCTCACCTGAGACAAACCGGCTGAGCCGGAAGCGTTCTTTTACGTTCAATGGACGGCAACGTTAGCTAAAATAGGCGCAACAATAGCCTCTGAATGGCTATTGCCCGCCCGTAACCGGTGTCCTGCAACAGCCGCCAGCACCGCTTGAAGATCTTCCGGGATAACCGCATCGCGCCGATCCATAAACGCCCAGGCTTTGGCCGCAGTCAGCAACGCCAGACCTGCCCTTGGCGACAAGCCGCAGTGATACTCGGATGAATCGCGGGTAAAGCTGATAATGGCTTGGCAATAATCAAGCAACGCAGCGGAAACATAAACCTGAGTAACCGCCTGCTGTATCTGCTGCAATTGTTCCGGCGGCAGTTGTACCGGTAGCGATTCGCACAGCTTATGCCGACTTTGCCCTGCAAGCAATTGCCGTTCCGCCTGATGGTCGGGATAACCCAGTTCAATGCGCATTAAAAAACGATCCAATTGCGACTCAGGCAACGGAAACGTACCTATCTGGTGGGACGGGTTTTGCGTGGCAATCACAAAAAATGGCTGCGGCAACGGATAAGTTTTACCTTCGACCGTAACCTGATGCTCCTCCATAGCCTCCAACAGCGCACTTTGCGCCTTGGGTGTGGCCCGATTAATTTCATCCGCCAACACCATCTGGTTAAATACCGGGCCGGGATGAAATTTAAATTCGTGATTCCTGGTATCGAATACGCAAGCACCGATAATATCGGCAGGCAAAATATCGCTGGTAAACTGAATCCGCTGGTAATTCAAGCCCAGCAGCTTGGCCAGGGTATGAGCCAGCGTGGTTTTACCGACGCCGGGAATATCCTCTATCAATAGATGGCCGCGAGCCAACAGGCAGCAAAGCGCAAGCCGAACTTGGCGGGGCTTGCCGAGAATAACCTGATTGGCCGAATCTAAAAGCTGATGGATTGCATTTTGCATGGGGGGTGTTAGGATGATTGGGTTATAAACGTATTGAAACTCGGCTTTATTATAAAGCAAGATTCAAGCGCACACAGGCCAAACAAAAAAGAGGGATTTGTTATGAAAGAATATGAAGAAGTACGCCACAGCCTAATTGACATGCTGGAAGATCTTGACGACCGGCTGGCTAAAATCACCCATGATGTCAAAGAACCTTTAGACAAAGACTTTGAAGAACAGGCGCTCCAAGCGGAAAACGATGAAGTCCTGGATAGCTTAGGCAATGCGGCCAGGACCGAAATAGAAATGGTCAAACAGGCGATCGACAGGATAGATAAAGGCCAATACGGATTATGCCAAGTTTGCGGCCAACCGATCAGTAAGGAGCGATTAAAAGCCGTCCCTTATTCCAGTCTATGTATAAAATGCGCCAGTCAGACCGGCTGCTAAGGAATAAAAACCCAATAACCTGAACAATCAATAAATCGTAGCTCCACAGGGCATAAATGGCGACAAACCTCTCGAAGCTACGATTTATCGGTATAAAAACAGTCATTTCAACGCAATTTGTTCAAATCTTTTTGTTTAATATGCGTCCCCCCCTTATAATTCAACAAAACTTCCAAGTTTTTACATTTCCTATTTATTTCACTACAACCATTCACTACAACCAGAGACCTGTTTAACAATGAAAACAAAAATTGCCCTTTTTTTAGGACTGTTGCTTATTACCAATGTAAGTTTTGCTGAATTAAAGATCGGCTTTGTCAACATACCTGCCGTTCTTGAAAAAGCTCCCCAGGCAGAAAAAGCCAAAAAACGCCTGGAACAAGAATTTTCACCGCGCGACAAACAATTAGTTGCTCAGCAAAAAGAAATTCAAAGCATGGACGATAGAATGGCTAAAGATGCAGCCGTAATGGGTGAATCGGCACGCGTTAATATGGAAAAAGATATTTTAAACAAGAAAAGGGATGCAAAAAGGGCTCAACAAGAATTCAGCGAAGATTTTAATGTTCGTCGCAATGAAGAATTGGGCAAATTACAAAGTCGCATTGTTGAAGTTATTCGCAGCATAGCCAAAGATCAAAACTTTGATTTATTGCTGACCGATGGCGTTATTTATGCAAATGAACAGATTGATGTGACTGCTCAAGTTCAACAAAAATTATCAGCTCTACCTAACTAAATGATTTTTACCGTTAGTCTTCGAGGCTGACGGATCATCAAGCTCCATCGTAAAGGCGGTCAATCGCCTTTACGTCACTGTCCCCGCCCTTCCCCCCCCTGTAAAACCAGCCGGATTCAATCATTTAAACCCCTTGTAATTTCCATTACCGCTAGCGCCACTAACGATCCACCAGCCTCACTAGCAAACTGTCATGACTTGGATCAATACTATAGCCCTGGCCGACGGCAATTTTGAATAGTGCGGACTCAGGACCCTCGGTCACGCCATCGGCAATGACATCTGCCAACAGGGTCGCCGTGGTAGCTCCTTCCGCTATCGTCACCAACAGGTGATAAATCGTGCCGTTCTCTATCACCACCTGACTATCGGCAATATGTTTACTGCCATTCACAAAATAGTGTATGTCACCCGGTTGCGGGTCGCTATCGCGCACCAACGCCAGACGCACCGGCAAACCACCCGCAGGCGCCGGTCGGCTAAGATTGAAACGAAAGGCCATCTGTTGACCTTCGCGAACCGGCAACTTTGAATTCAAGTCCACCCCGACCACTGGGCGATCGGAAATGGTGAAATCAGCGAGATAGCGCTGCTCATCAATGAGGTAGGCATTATTGTTGGCCAGCGCGTAAATGGCGTGTTCTTCGACTTCGGCAATATCATCGACCAAGGTTTTCGCAACCAATTTAGCTGAGCGGACACCCGGTGCGATGCTCACCACGGCGTCGCTGACCGTGCCGTCTTCGTTGCGGACAAACCGGAAGCCGGTAACGTTGACGCTGCCGTCGACGAAATAATCCGCATCTCCAGGCAGAGGATCTGTATCCCGCAATAACGTCAGCCGCACCTCCAGACCTTCGGCAGGCGTCGGCTTGCTCAGCTTGAATTCGAATGTCAGCAGGTCGCCTTCGGTCATTATGGCCGGAGTAGCGCGAAGCTGTACGAGTGGTAAGGCATCCGCCTGCACCGTGTTGAAAATCAGGCTCAATACGGCCAGCAGGGGGATAGATGCGCGTGCTGATAAAAACATAAGATTAGTCCTCAGGGCGGGGGTTAAAGTTATAAAGCGGTGCGAATAGCATAGTAGTCAGCTAACTGATGAAAGTCCAGCCCTTTGCCCAGCGAGTACAAGGAACCACTCGGGGTCAGAGTAAACTTCAATTTAACAACAAGCTAAGTTTGCGCTGACCTCAGCTATTTGCCAGTTATTCACAGACAAGCCCTTAGGAACATGCATAAAATAAACCGAGCAACATAAAAATCTAGCTCCATAACTATAGGGCCTCTCACATGCAAACCTATTCAAATTAATCGTGCATATTCATCATTTCGTACATGTATATCTTCCTAAACTACAAGTCCGTTTTTTAACCCAAAACCTCAAGCCCTCCATTTCCCCTATCTTTTTCTTATGCCATTTTCTATCAACGGCGTAAGAGTCATTTGTATATTACCGGTAGAACTTCGACCGCCATCATCGTTGTTTTTAATATTAAAATCAGCAAATACCTTAAGTGCATTTTGGGCTTGCGCTTTATTTTCAAAAGGCCCTAAAACGCCTTCCCGAGCACTAAAAAACCATTCCATCAAGCCTGATTTAGAATTCCGTTGAGAAAAAATACGGTCAATTTCAAACATTGCTAATCACCTATATTAAGTAAACACAAAACGCTAACCGCTAAAAAGCGGTGTGCGATTCTCCTGTTTCCAACTAAACATAGTGTCGAACATAGTCACGCACAAACCGTCTCATTGGTGCATTGCGTAATCGATATTGCTGATAAGCCTGGCCGACATCTACTGGTGTAATATGAGCATATACTCCAAACCCAGTTTTTGCAGTAAATTCATCACTCAATATTTCAATAAATATCATCCACGATTCATCCACTGTATTGGTGTTTTGCGTTATCATGACCGTACTCCTAAAAATATAGCTAAACTGACTTAATTCTGTATCAAGCATAAAAACTGCCGCTTTTTAAAATACATCGATACAACATAAAGTTATGAATATTGCCCTCGTTTACTTTTGTGAAAATATGCCAATAAACTGACAACACCCCCTTTTGCTTTTTTATCGGCAGTAAGGACTGTTTTTCAAGAGCTGTCGAATACCAAATTTTATGCCTATGCCAGTATCCAGAACGTCTGTATCACACAAAATGGCTATATTTTTTACTTGTCTGCCGACGGTCTCTCATCTCGAGCCGTCAAATTTTAAAATATTTCTACCGACGTATTTTTCAAGTAATCATTAAAAAATTCGACTAATCTTTTTTTTGGACAATTTCCACTGGAAAGATAATGCAATAACGAACTAGAGAACATCCAACAATGAGCAACACGTCTTCTTTTTCAATTCAAAATCCAAAGCAAATAATCAGCCACCTATCATTGCTATTTAAAAATAAATGTCTGCTCAGCGCTCGTTTGGAGGCGAATAATGAATCCTATATCACCACATTACTCGGTATCCATGAAGAAAATAATGCGCTGGTTTTAGATTACGGTTCCAAAGAAGATTTAAACAAGCACATAGTTAATGCCAACAAGCTCAGATTCGAAACTGAATATAGAGGTATTAAAGTTTCATTCGTTGGTTCTGCACTGAGAAAAGTCAATTATAAAGGAGAACCGGCATTCGTTATGCCTATTCCTAAATCGTTATTTTGGATGCAGCGTAGAGAGTTCTTCAGAGTAAAATCACCGCCGTCAAAACCCAGTTACTGCCGGTTAATACTCGAAGATAAAAACCCCGTTAACCTTAAGTTACATGACATTAGTCTTACAGGTTTTGCAATACTTAATGTTTCCAAAGAGATTTCTGATCTACTGATTCCCGGCAGGTCCTTTGCGCAGTGTAAACTAATATTTTCAAGGACGGAGGAGAGTGAAATTGCCTTTGAAATTCGTTACAAATATATAATTAATCATGCCGTATCACAGAAGATTCAAAAAATCGGCTGCAAATTCACTAAGATAACACATTCAGCTGAAGACACTATCCAGCGCAATATGCATCAGATTCAACGAGAATACTTACAAAAAGACAATCATTTATATTAAATTTGCACTGTATCCCATTTGCCTATTTTATAGGCAAGAAACAGAAAATCACCAGGATTACAGATTGTGATGATCCATACTTTGAATGTAATAAACAGGGCGTAAACGATCAGCGATAAAATCGACAGGTATCGCTATGATATTAAAATGTATTGTGTAGTTGATATATTCCATTAAAAGTCTTACACTAAATTTTTTATTGGAGATTGACATGACAGACGTAACAACAAAAAAAGTAGTGAAAAGATTAACAGACGAGGAAAAAGCGGGCATTATCCAGATGCTTACTGACAAAAGACCACATAAAGACATTATGGAGAAATATAATGTTAGTGCCGGCACTATCAGTAACATAGTAAAAAAAATAACCGGCGCCAGTCTTAAAGTCCCCGTTCACAAAGATTCCAAGAATGTTGCAGCTCTTAAAGAATCGCTTATAGCCGTCAGAAACCGTAAAATTTTAGTTGAGGAAATGTTGACCGGTAGTTTAAAACAAGAACTGGAACAGCTAACTATTGCGGAAGAAAACCTGGAGAAAACAATCGATTCAATAATTCAACTGGAAGCATACACTCACAACAAATGATCCCATAGATACAGGTAAGCTATCTTAGCAAGCATTACACTTGCCGGGTTTTAACTTACATGCTTTCAGCATAATACTGCACACTACCGGCGGCAAAATATGCATAAACCCCTAACAAGATGAAACGATACAATCGCTTGTGTATTTTCATATTAATGGTTATTAACAGCACTTCATAGGCTTACGGTAGCAGCAGCTCAAAATCTTGTATCAACCCCGAATTTAGTATGCGTCACCTTCTGATTTAACACTAACCATTCCGATCAATGGCCTGCATCGGTAAAGGCAGGCCATTCAATTAACCAGAACGTAGCTGCACATCATAACAACGAAATCCAATCATCTATCCCAGTGAATATGGACCAAAATACAGTCGGTGATACACCGCCCAGCAATCGACGTTTGGGGAATGCGGCCTTCATTAAATAATGTAACGAACTTGCCACATGACATTTTCCGGCTTGTTTGTCATTTATTTTCCATAAACGCCTATTATGCAGATCCCTTTAATATTTCTTTTGTAGCTACAGAAGCTATAGACTTTTTAATATCTAAAGCAGCCGCGTAGTCTCCGTTAGCTAGGCAGCTTAAAACATGGAGAAATTTACTTTACCGTTTATAAAGCCAGCAAACCGAAGTTTTTCACCTTTCTGCGCAACAACGAAGAGAGGGTGAAATCTATGATGTAACGTTGTTTTTCAATCCAGTTTCTCATGGGCGATTCCTTTCGGGGGTTGGGTAAACGAACCGGACGGGAAGTGTTCCAGCGACAAGGGATGATCCTGGAATGCGGTGTTCAAATCGGCTTGCGACAGATGCCGGGTATAGCGCGCTTCGATGAAAAGACACAGATCGGTAAGCTGCAATGTCTTAACCAGCGCGGCTTTTTCTCCGAGGTTTTCCTGCTGGCCCCTTGCGCTAAAAAAGGCATGTACCAGCGACAGACTCAGCAACAAGACTCCGCTGGATAAATACATAAAAAGTAATGAGGAATTTCTCATCGGCAATACTCAAAAAAAAGTGCGATAGTCGCCCAGGGTTTTCTGAGGGGAATATTAGATAGTTAAATCAGCTGGTTTCAGCGTGCGATTCACTTAAGACAACCAGATTATCAGCAAATGATTTAGGTATAGCAACAACTTATTACAAATATCAAAAAACTCGTAAATTTAACCCGATTTTGAAAGCACAATATATACCTATCGTATTTAATTATTAGCTATCAATGTAGTAAATAAAAATGGCGAATATAAAAAATAAAACTATGTTAAATAACACAGTTTAATAAGATACTTATATCTACTGCTTGGCAGGTATTATTAAATAATCCTTGCTCATTAATAACCAAATGACGCACATCCAACCGACACAAAAGCCTGCCCCGAACGACAGCCTCCCAGTAATCGTCTTTATTATTGCTCTTCCAGCCGATGCCATAGCTGCTTTAGCTGCTTTAGCTCCCTAACCAGCCATTGCCGATCGGTTTCCAGTGTCGGAATTTCCTGAGCTCCAGGCGTTATACCCTGTTCAGGCGCAGGCGCGTTCTCAACGACAATAAAGGTTCCTGGAATCATCCCCATCCAGCAACTCCACGGCACCACGCCAACTTCGGGAGGCGTGAATTCAATGACCTGCAAGCCCGGTTTCAATTTTATATCAAGACCGTATTGAGGAATCACAATCGCCTTATTGCATTCGTTTAATTCCTTGGCATTGATCGCCCATTTGACCGGAATGCCCTTGCGTAGCGTGAATTTGTTCGGTTTGAATCCGGTGTTAAGCACATCCATATTAATGGTTTGCTCGGTCTCGCAAGAAGGACTTTCCGAGACCGTCGGCGACAATTGCTGGGAAACGCGGGCAACCAGGGTATTAAAGTCAACGCCGGTGCCGGTGACCGCCAAGCCCCGGTTCAGCATGATAGCTCCCAGAGCCATAACGATCACCCCGGAAGCTTTCAGCAGTTTCGGGGTCAAATTTCCTGAAAGCAGGCTGGTCAAAAAACCGAAACCCATCAATAACGGCAAGGTGCCGACACCAAAAAAGAACAGGATAGCCGCGCCATGCGACCAACTGCCGGTGCCTGCGGCCATCACATACATGGCTTGCAGCGGCCCGCAAATAATCATCAAGCCATTCAGCAAGCCGATCACAAAGGGGTTGCTGTGTTTGCGATATTCCTTGCCGACAAAACGCATCACAAAGCCCGGTGTCTTGAACTGGAAATGGCTCAGCGCCGGAAACACTTCCAACATGTGTAAGCCGAACAGAATAAGAAAAAAACCTGCGGCAACGCCGACTGCGCCTTGCGTGTAAGGCGTGAACGCAACGACCGAACCGAATGCGCCGAACAAGGCCCCGAAAAAGGTATAAGAAAGTGTTTTGCCTATGCCGTAAAGAACATGCGTAGCGTAGGATTTATGTCCGTTGGTGGCGGATTTTGCGGTATAGCCGAGAATCAGCGGGCCACACATGCCCACACAGTGAAAACTGGTCAGGAATCCAATTAGGATCAGCAATCCATAGCCCATGTCGCGACTGAGTTTAGGCATGTCGGAGTGATTCATAAACCAGCTATCAAGCCAAAGAATAAAGCCAATCCCCAGGAGTGCAAGCGTGACCGCAGCGATCTTTTTTAAGGCAATGAGCAAAGCGCTGGGTCGATAAGCAGGGTTAGGCTGAAAACTCTCGTTGTTAGTATTCATGATTGAATTTTTGATGTGGGCAACATTATTCGTATTGACGGATAATAGTAAAATTATTGAAATAAACGGAATATAGCTTATTAAATTAAGTTGACCCGACGCACAATTAGTTTCAATCGCGTAAATTCAGGCTGTATATTATGCAATAAATTATTAATAACGGAGCAAGCGCAACAGGGAAACTTTAATATTATATTAACTTAAATATTAATTGACTTGGCTATAATAAATATTAATTGACTTGGCTATAAAAATTGTCTTAAATAAATTTTAATTAAACTATAGGGTATTCGATGAATCACATTTCAACAGGAACACATTCTACCGGCATGGAACCGGTTAAGGGGCAAGCAACTACAACGGGCGCTCATTCGTCTAAGGGCGAGCTGGTGGTCAAGGGCGTTGCTACGGCCGTGGCGGCGGCAGCCATCATAGAAACCGGCAAAGGTGTTATGACAACCTTGGCCAAGCATCCGCTGGTTATATTCAGCATGGGTATAGCGGCAGGTTTTTTGACGCATAAATACCGTAAAGAAATTATTTTGATTACCGGCAAAACCGCCGAGCAAAGTAAGGATTTTGTATTGAAACAAAAAGAAAATCTTAAAGAGCTGATCTCAGAAAACCAGGAAGAGACTGACCTTGCAAAATAAATCATCGTTCGGTTAAGAACCTGCAAGTCTATCGTAATAACCTTGGAAAGGAACAATTATGCCGCATATACACGAAACAAAAGCTGTGGTCGGTGCTGAAATGGCAACAATGATGGACGCCTCAATGAGAAACATGTCACTGAGCTCAATGATGAGCGAAAGCATGGGGTCGATAATGAAAAACCCCAGCGTTGCATCGGGCGCTGTTGTATCCGCCGGTTCCGGCTCAGGAAAAAGCCTTATCAGGGAAATCGTCAGCCATCCCTTGGCGCTTTTCGGTCTCGGTGTCGTTGCGGGCTGCTATGTTTATAAATATCGCAAGTCTATTATCTCGACTTCAAACGAAGCTCAACAATAAGAATAAAACGGAAGCATCTTAAAGCGCAGTCTTGCGTAGCAACATAGCTGGTTTGAAGGCTCTGAAATATCACCACAAATGGACGCTGAAATGAAATCTTCACACACCGGTAAGCTAAGCCACGGCAAAGTGGTTCATGCATTGAACCGGCGAGTTCGTATTATTGCGCCGATTCTGCTCAAAGACCCGGAGAGGGCCTGTGTTCTGGAAATTCTGCTGCAAAAACGGGACGGCATCGAAGAAGTTCGCACAGTTCCCGATATTGCTTCAATTGTCATCTGTTTTGACCCTGAAAAGCTACCTAAAGCAAAGTTATTCACCCTTTTAGATACGTTACTGGCAAATCTGGGCAAAAGAAAACCCACAACGGCTCTCGATAACGCTTCACAATGGGTGCCTGCTGAGGGCGATGAAGGTATCGCCGAACAGGAATTCAACCTCAGTGTCGATGGTATGAGTTGCGTATCCTGCGCACTGCTGATCGAAATGTTGTTGAAGCGGGATCCGCATATTTCATCGGCGAACGTCAATTACGCAACAGAAACCGCTACGGTGACCGGCCGGACCACTAAAGAGAATGTCTGCATGTTGATCGGCAACATGGGCTACAAGGCGCAGAATCTTGATAGTTTGGCTCAGCGTCAAATTATGATCGCACGCGAAAAGCAACGCCTGACCGATGCCCGACGCCGGGCGATTTTGGCCGGAACGCTAAGCTTGCCTATTATGGTTATCGGTATGATCGCACCCTCTTCCCGGTTTTGGCATTGGGCGCAGCATTTGCTTGCCACGCCTATCGTACTCTGGGCGGGGTGGCCTTTCTTTGAAAAAGCCATAAAACTGGCTCGGCAACGCACTACCAACATGGATAGCCTGATTGCCATAGGTGTGGGCGCGTCTTACGGTTACAGCGTAGCATCCCTGCTGGCCGGGAAACGGGGGCTGTACTTCGATTCCGCGACCGGGATCATCAGCTTTGTCCTGATCGGTCGTTACCTGGAGGAAAAAGCCAAAGGTAAAGCCCACGAAGCGATTCGCTCGCTGGTCGATTTGCAACCGCAAAATGCCACCGTCATGCATGGCAACAAAAAAGTCCTGATCAGCGTTGACCAAGTTCACGTTAATGACATATTGCTGATTCGCCCCGGCGAAAAAATTCCGACTGACGGCATTGTGATTGACGGGCTTTCGACGGTCGATGAATCGATGGTGACCGGCGAAAGTCTACCGGTTGTCAAGGAGCATGGCCATCGCCTGGTGGGCGGCTGCATTAACGGCAATGGCGTGCTAAAAATGCGCGTCACTGCTGTCGGCACGGATACCGTCCTGGCAAACATTATCCATATGGTGGATCAGGCCCAGTCATCCAAACTACCCATTCAAAAAACCGTAGATAGTATTTCCGCTGTTTTTGTACCCTCCGTGATAGCGGTATCTTCTGTTACCTTCCTGGCTTGGTTGTCGGTTGGCGTAGGTTTTCGAATTGCTTTCAGCAATGCGATAGCGGTACTGTTGATCGCTTGTCCTTGTTCGCTTGGTTTGGCCACGCCGATGGCGATCATGGTCGGCACCGGACAGGCGGCGCGGCGCGGGGTTTACATCCGCAACGGAGAAAGCCTGGAGATGGCGTCGAAGTTGACTACGATCATATTCGATAAAACCGGGACCATTACCGAAGGCAAACCACAGGTTACCGATTTTATTGCCATCGCTAAAAAAACCGAGCAACGCATATTAACCTTGGTCGCAGCGGCTGAATCCGGCTCCGAGCATTTTCTGGCGAAAACAATAGTCGCTTATGCCCAGGATCGTCATGTTAGCCCGGTCAAGGTCGAAGCCTTTACCAACATTCCCGGTCACGGCATCCATGCCCGAGTGGATGGCTGCGATATTTTGATCGGCAATCGCTCCTGGCTTGAAGAGTCCGGCGTCGATTTAAAAACCTTGGCAAAACGCGCCCTACCCTTGGCCGCACAAGGCAAGACCCCGGTTTATGTGAGCGTGGACGGCAAGGTGGCTGCGCTATTCGGCATCGCCGACCAGCCAAGAGCGAACGCCGGTCAAGCTATCGAAAGACTGCGCAAACTGGGGATCAAACCGATAATGGTCACCGGCGATACCGAACAAACCGCCCGTTATATCGCCGAACAGGTAGGCATAGATACCGTCATTGCTCATGCCAAGCCGGATCGAAAACTCGACATTGTCCGCGAGTTGCAAGCTCAAGGTAATAAAGTAGGCATGATTGGCGACGGTATCAATGACGCACCGGCCTTGGCAGCGGCTGATGTTAGTTTTGCGATCGGGACGGGCGCCGATGTTGCTATCGAAACCGCAGATCTTACTTTGGTTAGCGGCGACATCAGCAAGGTCGCCGATGTGATGGAGTTGAGCGGCGCAACCTTGACCGTCATCAAACAAAACCTGTTCTGGGCCTTGGGTTACAACACGATTGCCATTCCGGTGGCGGCCCTGGGCAAACTTAACCCGATGATTGCGTCGGGGGCGATGGCCTTAAGTTCCATTTCGGTAGTGCTTAATTCCCTGAGGTTGCAGCGTAAATAGATGGAGGAGGATGCAGCATTGCATCAAATTCGGGGTAATATTTAGCTCTATATTTACTTAATTTTCTTCGGTACAAAGTTGCTTTTATTGTCAGCATTACCAGTTACAATTTCCGTATAAACCTGTTTAACTAATTCCTCTCCGTAATGTCGCTCTAAACGACGCACAGTAAAATGAGCTTTAGCCATTTTCTGATAATGATTGATAAACAATAAATTAACTGAAGCTCCTCCTATTAAACCAATTGCAGGTATGGCCTGTGCGACCAATTTTTCTGAAACCGGGATACTAAACCGGCTGGATACGGCGTTTAGTAACTTAACTAACACGGGCGCACCTTCTTTGGACAGACCACTCACGCCAATATGCCTGGATGTATCGTTTAACGCTTTAGTCAAAAACGAACGCACGGCGTAATAACTGGTATCCGCAGACTCCGATTCAGAACCGCCACCGCTCAAGGCAAATACGGTCAAGCAGGCCATTTTAGTATCAATATTACCCAGATCTTCGCCTTCACTACGCGCAATATCGGCAATAGACCGCAACATAATCGTCGCAGATAGAGGTAACTCGATTGCTAGAGCCGCGATTCCAAATGAGCCGCCGACTGCACCACTGAGGACAGCGAGAATCTTATGTGTATTATTCGCCGGTTCTCGTGGCGCTGATTTCAGGGACAATAAAGCGCCATCCAGTGCTTTTTTCAACGCTATTTTAGTAACGCGGGTAACAATGGCGGACCAGTGTCCGGGTAATGCGGCCATCACCTTTTCTATCGGCATCCCGACTAACTGACTCATACGCGTTGCCAGACTCATTGATTCCAGATTTTGAGCCGCATGTACCAAGGCAACAAAATCAGCCTGCTGCATTTAACCGCCCTGAATACTTTTGATCATGCCGGTATAGTATTCAACCATTTGTTGCAGAAACAAAATAACCGCATCAATTTCATTTTTAATGTCGTGGATAAAATTATGATGCTGGAAATTTTCCGCGACATAAAACGACAAGCCCATATAAATGGTGTAGCAGCCCATCGCAATCATAATCAGTGCCGCTGACTTCATCATTAAGCCTCTAAAGTGGGCGCTCATTTTGCCGAACGCCACACTGACGAACAGCATGGTGGGCAATGTACCTGCACCAAAGGTCAGCATCAACAAGCCGCCTTCCATAATAGTCGTTGCCGAGGTTGCTTTAACCGCCATCGCAAAAGTTAACGGACAAGGCATCAGCCCGTTTAACAATCCGGCAATCGTTGCTCCCAACAGGGGGCCTTTGGTTCTTGATTCGGCATAGCCTTTGCGCAATAAGTTCATAGGCAATAGCTTGACTGATCCCTGAAAGGGAATCCAGCCTAAAATACCCAAGGCAAGAACAATAACGACGGAACCGATGACCATTTGCAGGATGCTTTGCATTTGACCGAACACGCCACTGGAAACCAGCACGACGCCGAGTGCCGCCGCTGCGAATCCGACCAGGGTGTAGACGAATATTCTGGCCATCTGGTAAGCCAGATATGGGAAATAACTTTTTGAGGCGCCTGCTCTCATAAAGCAGCCTGAAACCAACGCTCCGCACATTCCCACACAGTGCCCGCTGCCTAACAAGCCGGCCATAAAGGCTAGGCCGTAATCAAATCCGCCTGCCGCAGCCATCACATGCTGCATCCCATGATCCATCGTTGAATGATCCATTGTGATCCTATTTTTTATTTAATCTTAATGAGTTAACAATAACTGAAACCGAGCTTAAGGCCATTGCCGCCGACGCTATCATCGGGTTCAAATTCCCCATCGCCGCTACCGGAATTGCAATAACGTTATAACCGAAGGCCCAGAACAGGTTTTGTTTGATAATCCTGATGGTATCGGTGCTTAACTGGATAGCCTCGGTCACTTTGGTAATATCCCCATGCACCAAGGTCATATCGGCCGACTCAATCGCTATATCAGTACCGGTACCGATGGCGAAGCCAACATCGGCAGCCGCTAATGCCGGCGCGTCATTAATGCCGTCGCCGATCATGCCGACGTTTTTACCTTCATCCTGAAACTGGTGAATGATAGCCAATTTTTGTTCGGGCTTGGCATTGGCGATAACCGTTTCGATGCCTACTATGGCGGCAATATAATCGGCCGTTTTTTCAGTATCGCCGGTTACCATCAGCGTATGAATACCCAGTTTTTTCAGGTGTTGTATGGCTTGTATGGCTTGCGGCCTGGGCTTGTCGGCAATACCGAATACAGCCGCCGCTTTGCCGTTGACGGCCATGAATACCGGCGTTTTGCCCTGCCCGGAAAAGTCACTGGCTGCGCTTAATAAGCTATCAACAACAATGCCTTTATCCAGCAGCCAGGCATTGTTACCCAGCAACAGTTTTTTGCCGTCAACTTCAGCTTCAATGCCTCGACCGGTTTCACTGTAGAAATGCGTGCATTCCTGCAACTCGATAGACTGCTCTTTAGCATAGGCAACAATCGCCTTGCCCAAAAAATGTTCCGAATTATGTTCTGCAGAAGCCGCCAGCCTGATTATTTTTTCTTCGCTGATTCGAGATAATTTAAGCAAATCAGTGACTTTAGGCTTGCCTTCGGTAATCGTGCCGGTTTTGTCGAAAACGACGACATTGAGCTTTGCCGCCATTTCCAGGCTTTCTCCGTTGCGGATATAAATCCCCATACTTGCCGCCTGCCCTGCCCCCACCATAATCGCCGCCGGTGTTGCCAAACCCAGTGCGCAAGGACAGGCAATCAGCAATACCGTGATCGCGTTACCGAAAGCGAAGCCGAATGGCGCACCTACCAGCAGCCAACCGGCCATGGTTAAACCCGACAGGATCATTACTGACGGCACAAACACGGCGGAAATTTTATCGACCTGTTTTTGGATCGGTAACTTGGTTGCCTGAGCTTGGTCAACCATGTGTACTATCCCGGCCAGTACGGTGTCCATGCCCACCGCCGTCACGCGAATGCGCAACGCGCCGCTGCCGTTAACACAGCCGCCTATCACCTGATGACCCACGTCTTTTACCACAGGCAGGCTTTCCCCTGTCACCATGGCTTCGTCAACCGTGGATACGCCCTGAATCACGATGCCGTCGGTCGGTATTTTTTCGCCGGGACGAACCAGCAACACATCGTCTATAGCGCAATCGTCAACGCCAATGACTATCTCTTGTCCGTCACGGATCAGGGTTGCGGTTTGCGGTTGCAAATCGACCAGTTTACGTATCGCTTCACCGGCCTTGCCTTTGGCTCGCTCCTCTAAAAAACGCCCCAATAGTACAAAGGTGATAATGGCCGCGCCCGCTTCAAAATAGATATGGCCTTTACGCCTGAATAATGCAGGCAAACTATAACCGTAAGCCGAGCCGACGCCGAGAGCAATCAAGGTATCCATATTGGCCGTTCGTTGTTTTGCCAAACGCCAGGCTTTGGTAAAAAAACCCCAACCGGACCAGAAGACTACCGGCGTTGTAAGTGCAAACTGCAACCAATGCAGCCAGCGTGATGTCGGCATGTTCATGCCGACAAGCACAACGGGAAAACTCAAAATGCCGGACCAGATGAACCGGCGTTTAGCTAGGTCAATCCGCTGCTGTTCCTTTTCAATCAGGTTTTTGCGCTGGGATAGGGTATCCATTGCGTAGGTTTTATAACCCAGCGTCGCTACCTTGGCGCTCACATCATCTTTAGCTAACTGACCATGAACGGTCAGGGTTGAAGTGCCGAAGTTAACACTTGCCCGCTTGACTCTAGGGTCGCACTTCAGCACCATCTCTATCAGCAAAGCACAGGATGCACAGGTCATGCCTTCAACGGCAAGATCAACTTCCTGTAACGGGCCATCCAGGATTTTCTGTTGCTGTTGGTGTTGGTGTTGGTGCTGCTGCTCGGCCTGTTTCCGGGCAAGATTCCCCAATACCGCATCCAACAAAATGAATAAATTCTTTTTTGGCAAACTCTTTGGGTCAAACTGAATAACGACAGAGCCCAACGTGTAAACTGAGCGTATTCGTTTTATTTCAGGTCGTTTCTTTAACAGAATCTCGAAAATATAGCCGCGCTCTTGATCATTTTTCAAGATCGGCGAGATGATTCTGATACGTCTGGTTAATTGATGAACCAGCTGGAAGTTTTTCGGCGTAAAAATTTGTGTGTCCATAGCGAAAGTGTTCAGAGGCAGGGGAAAGCAGGTACAAGGTAAAGGACCAGCCTATTGATTGAAGGCTAACCCTTGACCTTTCGCCTAACTTCTATTTTTGTCTACGCGAACGAACCAGTAAAAAGAACATATAGAACAATGCCATCCATTCATAGCGATGCTTGAGGGGACTTATAAGCCAATGCTGGGTAATATTGTTCCAGTGCAACCTGATAAGAAATATCACCAAAATATCGTTTAAAAAATCAATGATGGTTTTTTCCGGGTCTTTCATGAAAGCTTTGGGCGTTTTCATGCCCAGCTTGGTAATGACTTTGGCCGCCTGAACCGTCTCTTTTGCATCGCCGAACTTTTCTTTGGCCCAGCGCGTCGCCTTAAAACCGTCTAATTTGGATTTGGCTTTTTCCTTCCACAGCACTGATTTTGAAACGGGCCTTGGTTTTAAGGCGCCTTTTTCTTCCAGGTCAGCAAGCAAATGAAAGAGCTGCTTAGCCAATGATTTGAAATCACAAACAGCTTCATCGAAACGAATAGATAATTTCTGCTGACTGCGATAGAAATTAACGCGATATACGCCGTCTATTCCAGAAATGCCATCCGTTACTGCTTTGGCTACATCAACATTACAAATCTGAACAGGTATTTGAAATCTTACATGCCCGTCCACACGGTAACGCAGCACAAATTCTTTTTGGATAGACATAACTTAAAAAGCCCCTAGAAAAACAAAACGGGTGCCCTGTATTCATGCAAACAGGAAAAACACCCGTCAATGAAGTCACTCATTCTATAAAGAATGAACCAACTTTGAGTGAAGAAACCGCCTGTTATTCCTTGCTTTCCGCGACAATATCTTCCAGGTTTTCTTTTTGCTGTAATACAAAATCCTTACCGGCATCTACCGCTTTGGTAGTGCTGGAAATTATTTCTTTTCTGTATTTATAGACCAAATAGCCGGCTACTACGCCTAAGCCAAAGACCAGAACCGGATGTTTCGCAACATTACCCATTAGTCGACTCCCCGTATGTACTGTAGATGAAACAATTGACCCTTTAGCGACTTCTTTAGCTGCGAGCTTCATATTTATTTTTCCTTAATAATTTGAATAATTGGCGAATAATTAATCCTGATCGGACTCAGGCAAAATTTGATCTTCGTTTAACAATTGATAAATACCCTTGCACCCTTCGCAACAGAACGCTTTATCGCCTTCTTTAGTTTTTAATGTAAAACCAGGCGTTTCAACATCTAATCCGCAAAGATCACATACTTTTTTAGTATCAGTCATTATACTTAACTATGTTATTTAGCTTGCTTGCCATGTTAACAAGATATGAGCTTATCTACAACACCAAGGGATTACCCTTTGTCGCCAAATTGACGCTCCCATAAGATTGACATTTGACAAAAAAATCTGGCGCACTAAGAGGTCAAAACAAAATTCAAAACTATTCTACGAAAATTCAACTACACCAATTGAGCATTTGCAGCAGCATCCTTTTGATTAAGCTGCTTTAGAGACATCAGTCGCACCACGAACCGCTCGATTTGAGGCCTTCATCAACGCGATTCTTAACGCCCCGGTCAAACTAGCTCCCAACCCCAGCCTACCTGCCAAGGCCGGCACTAACACCATGGAAGCAACAACTAAACCAGTCCCTAATAACAAAGCGCCATTATTATTTTTTTTAACTTCTGTGCGTGCTAATTGCTGACTCATTTTTCACCTCTGCTATACAATTAAGTAACAAAATATACATACTTAAAAGCATGATTGGTGCCAAAATACCAACAATTTGATTTAATTAAGATTTAATAACTTAAAAGCGCATGTCATTTTATTAAATCACGTTATATAACACAGTTTAATAAAATATTGAGTTATATCGCTTATGTTAAAAAATCACCTCTACCGCCCCTCACTTGACCGGCAAAAATAAGTAATGGGTATAAGTCGTAGTTTACTCTATGATTAGCCCGCTTAATATTATCAATACCCTCCATAACCACGGTTATCGATGCTTAAATTCGTTTACCTGTAAAAATAAAATTTAAATGACCTCCTCTTCTAATTCATGCCCATCACTCACAGCCACCGCTCATACATGCGAACAAAGGGTCGAACAACTCAATAACCAATGTCGCTACGCATCACTCAACCGAGAAGCAATGCGCGCGGAATTATCGCAACAGCAAGGCGATTTCAATCTGTACCGAATGATCTTTGAAGAACGTCCTTACCTTTTTTCCGAATCCGCCGTATTTGTAACCGACGCCTGCATACACAGACAACGTGACATCATTGCTGCAATAGAAAGCGTTATAGCTTTGCCGGCTTATCAGCAACGTGTTCTTGCTTACGCTCCAGAGGCAGCGAAATTCATACCAAAGACTCACGGTGTTTTTTTCGGCTATGACTTTCACCTAGGTACCGAAGGACCGCAATTGATTGAAATAAACACTAATGCCGGCGGGGCGTTACTCAATGCCATCATGGCCCGTACGCAAAAAGTCTGCTCTAATCTGGCAGCGGAGCAATTATTGGCACGCCTAACCTGGGCAACGGACAACCGTAATCCGGAGCAGGCCTTTATCGAGATGTTTATTGACGAATGGCAAGTTGAACGAGGCCAACAACCTTTAACTTCGATTGCTATTGTCGACGAAGATCCAAAAAACCAATATATGTTGCCGGAATTTATTTTGTTTAAAAGACTGTTTGAGCAACATAACATCAATACCGTTATTTGCGACCCATCTAAACTGATATTCCATGATCAAGCGCTTTGGCACGGACATCAGCGTATCGACCTGGTCTACAATCGACTGACGGATTTCAGCCTGGAAGCGACGACGCACCAGTCCTTACTCGAAGCCTACCTGGCAAAAGCGGTAGTCGTTACCCCCCATCCACGGGCTCACGCACTTTATGCAGACAAAAGAAACTTGGCGCTACTGACTGACGAAGCCGCATTACTGGATATAGGAGTTGACGTTAAAACCAGGACCACACTGCTTACAGGCATCGCGCATACAATTTCGGTTAATCCAGATGATGCCGAAGCACTATGGGCCACCCGGAAACATTTGTTTTTCAAACCCGCTAAAGGTTACGGCAGTAAAGCCGCATATCGCGGCGACAAACTAACCCGGCGGGTTTTTGCTGAAATCTTGCAGAATGATTATGTTGCACAGACACTGGTGCAACCGAGCGAGCGACAATTGGAGATAGAAAATAAAATTGTCGATTTCAAACTTGATCTGCGTCATTACGCTTATAAAGGCCAGACACAATTGATAAGCGCCCGTTTATATCAGGGACAAACGACTAACTTTCGAACTCCCGGCGGAGGCTTTGCCCAGGTCATAGTGGTTTCATGCCAAAATAAGGAAACACACCGCTAGCTAGACAACTTGCACCACCAAAAATAGAACGCAGATGCCTATTTTTGGCATCTGCGTTCTATTGTATTTGCGGTTTATTTTTTACAAGTTAGCTTTCGTGTCATATGCCCTATTCTTCCGTGTTAAATGCCTCGACATACCGCGTAATAACTTATTTAAACCCAGGCGCCATACCGCTTTGAGTGAGCTTCCATAAAGCAAACTAAGATATTATGCAGCTATCGTGCCATTTTGCGCGACTTATTGTCGCGCGTCAATCTGCCACATTTCCAAGACATAGCTTACTCATTAAACTACGCACAACTCTTAAGAACGCCCCCTTTCTTAAAAGTTAGAGTTTAGCTATCCTTCCTCTATGTGCGGGCAGCACCCCCTGCCCGCATCTTTCTAGCTTACGGGTGGAACCATGAAACGGAATTATCAAACTGATACATCCTACATCATTAATGATCAGGATTTAATTAGGCAAATCGCTTTCCATGAGGCCGGTCACGCTACCGCCATTCATCTTTATAACAAACAAAAACAACTGCCACCGGTGTTTTTTCAAATCACCATTAAAGCTCAGGACCGCCTAAAAGACGCCCCTTCGAATGCTTGCTTAGCCGACGATCACTTTGCCGCAGTCGTGGAAGGAGGCCGCTTGATTCAGAGCCTACCGGTTGCACTGATCGAAAGCACTGATTATTTCTCAGCCGCCGAACAAGACGCGTATCAAAGCGCTTTCGAAGCGGACATGATTAATTTACTGATCGGACCTCTGGCCGAGGCAAAGCATGTGGCCCTTCGTGATGATGAGCAGTTTAATGCGCAACTGGTTAACCTCAATGCCCTGCATTATTACGGCGGCACATCTGATCTTGAAAAGGTTTATGCGTATCTGGACACCTTTATCGCCGCCAGAAGTCGGCATGAAGAAAAGCTGGTTGAATTATTTAATAAAGCGTTTCAGTTCATAAGCTCATCTGCACATTGGAAGGCTATTGAGCGTTTGGCGGCCTATATTCTCAACAATAAGGAAAATATAATCAGCTGTGAAGAGGTGATTGCTGTGCTGGATGAGAATAGCACAGCACTGGACAGACGCTAGTATTCAGTCCGTTTTGATATGGCGAATATGTAAACGATTTTTACGCGGCATATCAATACCGTCTGAATACCGGCATTGCACCCAGAAAAACAAACGCGGTATTACCTGGGCTTGTGACTGTAAGACGGCTATTGCACAATGTGCGAAACGTTTACAGTATCCCAGATAGCTTCAATAAAATCCGCATCCATCTCAGGCATGCCGCCCTTTATCCATTGAACCAGCACCTTGGCGATATTGGGATAGGTGATATGAACGGCGTGGTTATCATGCAACCAGTGTTGAATAACCGAACTATCCATATCATGCATAACATGCCCATAACCTAACTGCTGTAATGCGGCGGCATTGGAAATTTGTTCCATTTGCGCATGTAGCGGCTTAGCCAGAATTTTTTTGCCCATCTGTAACGATTCACTGGCCAGTTCAAATCCGGCATTACTGATAATGCCGACGCAGTCGTATAGATCTTTCTGGAATCCGTCGCGTGACAGCGGGTTGCAGATAATGTGATTGAACTTAGACGTGACCGGTTCCGGCGAATAAATATGAAAATCAAAGCCTTCAAAGGGCGCCAAAAGCCGAATAACTTCATTCTGGTCTTCGAAAGGAAGGTACACAATAATCTTGTTTTTGATGATATTTTTTGGCGTTTCTGGCGTATCGATAATGGGCGGCAAAATAGGCTGGCCAAAATGATGCCAATGCAAACCGACACCCACATCGGCAGGGGCAAAATATTTCATGACTTGGTCTGCGATAGGATCGGAGCCCACTCTGGGGATTTTATGATTAAACGCATATTGATGACCAATGCCTAAAACCGGTTTTTTCTGATTTTTTGCCGCCCAGGCAGTAACCGGTTCAAAATCGCTGATTACCAAGTCATAGCTGCTCAAATCCAATGACTTTATATCTTTAATAAAGGTAATGGGCTTAGCATCAAACGCTGTTTTCAGATAATTGACTTGGCCTTTTCCTGTATTAAAGGTCAAGCCGGTACGCGATTGGTAGCCGTTAAATATTTCCATATCGAAATACTTATCCGCAGGACGTCCGGTAAATTGAAAGGTGACGTCACAACCGGCGGCATAAAGTTCTTTTGCCATAACCCGAGCGCGCGTAATGTGGCCGTTACCGGTACCCTGTACTCCATAAAAAATTCTCATATTGCGATTTGTCCCAAACTAAAGAGTGCGGTGCTGACACCCAAAATAACGCCTACCAAAGTGTCGGTCGGAAAATGCACGCCCAGAACCACACGGGAAAAGCCGACTAAAGCCGCCCAACAATAAAGAAGGATCATCAAGGAGGGTAAATAATATCCGAGCAAAGTCGCCATCATAAAAGCGGCAGACGTATGTCCGGACGGAAAACTGAATTTATCTGAGGGTTTAATAATACTGCAAAAGTTTTGCAAAGCTGCTTGAGGCCGATTGCGCTTCAGGCTGTTTTTCAACACAAAATAAATCGGTCTTTCGATTAGAAAGGCCAACAAAATCACTTGCAGAAAGGGACTTTCAAGACCTTCGGTCCAATACAACAAGCCTATGATAACCAGATACAACTGACCATCGCCGGTTTTTGACAAGTACCGGCTGGCCTTAATCAAAGTAGCGTGCATTCTGGCATTGATCAGCCAAGTGAACATGCTTACGTCGTATTTATGAATAGAATAGAGCAGTTTCATTTCTTTATCCTCTTGAGTAAAACTCCGCAAAACTCGGTGATCGCAGCCGAACTAATCAACTACGATCTTTTGCCGGGATGGAAAGCCTGAATTCGTGTTCTCAGCTCTCAGGATAAAGAGTAAAGTTCTTCTATGACAAAGGAATGAACGTTTGTTTAAGATTTAGTGACAAATAGACCTGCTTCACTTCGGACACAACCTAGCCCTTTAGTTGCGCCGACAAGCCATGCGTTTTTGTCCAGCGTTTTGACGATGTACTCCTCCAGGTTTTCACCATCTGAAGCATTTGAGAAACGTTCATCAAATTACTTGAAAAACCGTTTTTTTCAAGCAGGTGCAGGGAGGACTTAAATCAATAACCTTTTAGCCCTCCCGGCATGTTTATTCCTTCATTTTTCTTTCCAGCTCTTCCTGGGTCAAATGCCGTACATCTTCACCCTTGACCATATAAACCAAATGTTCACAGATATTACAGGCATGGTCGCCAATTCTTTCCAGCGAGCGGGCAATCCAGAGCACATCCAACATTCGGGTAATGTTTCTAGGGTCTTCCATCATACGGGTAATCAGCTGCCGGATAATACTGGCGTATTCACGATCGACATTTTCATCCAAACCGGTAATCGTAGTTACGTCCTCCACATTCATCCGGGCAAATACATCCAAAGCGCCATGTAACATTTCCTGAACCAATTCAGCCATGTGTTCCAGCTCATAATATTGGTCACGCTTGTTGCTGTCGGCGCTCGACAATTGTATTGACATCTCGGCGATGCGTTCAGCCATGTCACCGACACGCTCAAGATCGTTAACAATCTTGATCACCGTAATTAACAATCTTAAATCGAATGCCGCAGGTTGCCTCAACGCTAAAATCTGCATACATTCCTGATCGATCGCCATTTCCAACGCATCGACCTGATTGTCCTGTTTGATGACCAGTTCGGCCATTTCTACGTCACCGGTTACGAAAGACGTTACCGCCAGCTCTATCTGCTGTTCAACCAGGCCGCCCATGGTTAAAACCTTGTTGCGTACATCTTCCAGTTCTTTATTAAACTGGCCTGATATATGATGCCCTATCTTACTGTTGTCCATTGCTTGCTCCTGTACCTGGTCCAGTTAGCCGTACCGACCGGTAATGTAATCTTCGGTTTGTTTTTTCTGAGGATTGGTAAACAACTCGCTGGTCGTACCCATTTCTATCAATTCGCCCATAAACATAAACGCAGTGTAGTCCGAAACCCGCGCGGCCTGTTGCATGTTATGCGTTACGATGACTATCGTGTATTTCTCTTTAAGCTCATTGATCAATTCTTCAATTTTTAATGTTGAAATAGGATCCAGCGCCGACGCAGGCTCATCCAACAACAGCACTTCGGGCTCTATCGCAATCGCCCTGGCAATAACCAGTCTTTGCTGTTGACCGCCGGAAATACCCAAAGCGTTGTCATTTAAACGGTCTTTCATTTCATCCCACAGCGCAGCGCCGCGCAATGAGTTTTCAACCGTTTCCTCCAATATCCGTTTGTCATTAATGCCCTGAATTCTAAGCCCGTAAGCTACATTCTCAAAAATTGACTTGGGAAAAGGATTAGGCTTTTGAAATACCATGCCGACGCGTCGGCGTAGCGCAGCTACATTAACGGTTTTATCGTAGATATTTTCGTTATCCAGCAAAATCTTGCCTTCGATTGTTACGCTATCGACAAGATCATTCATCCGGTTAATACAACGCAACAATGTTGATTTACCGCAACCGCTGGGACCGATATAAGCGGTCACCTTTTTCTTGAACATTTCCATGTTGACGTTATATAGCGCCTGTTTTTCACCATAAAACAGGTTTAAATTTTCTACTTTGATACAAGCCTCATTCGGTTCGTCAGTTTTTTTCTGATCACGTAAAACAGAACTCATATCAATAGAATGCGTACGTACTTGCTGTGCTGTCATTTCTTTATCCTTCCAGTGCCCGGTATTTTTCTCGCAAGTTATTCCTGATGATAATTGCAGCTAGATTAAGACCTACAATAACCAAAACCAATAATAATGCTGTCGCGTAAACTAAGGGTCTCGCTGCCTCAACATTAGGGCTTTGAAAGCCGACATCATAGATGTGAAATCCTAGATGCATAAATTTTCTGTCTAAATGCAAGAACGGGTAATTGCCATCCAGCGGCAACGTAGGAGCCAGCTTAACTACACCCACCAGCATTAATGGCGCCACTTCGCCGGCCGCCCGAGCCACCGCCAAAATCAAGCCGGTCATCATAGCAGGGCTTGCCATCGGCAATACCGTCAACCATAAAGTCTCCAACTTGGTAGCGCCCAACGCCAGACTGCCTTCGCGTATAGAACTGGGAATACGCGCCAAACCCTCTTCGGTTGAAACAATGACTACCGGCAAGGTAAGCAAAGCCAGCGTAATTGAAGCCCACAATAACCCCGGTGTGCCATAGACCGGCGCAGGCGCCGCTTCCGGGAAAAATAGTTGATCGATGTTGCCGCCCAGGATGTAGACAAAAAAACCCAAGCCGAATACCCCGTAAACAATGGACGGCACGCCGGCCAGATTGTTAACCGAAATCCTGATCAAGCGGGTAATGAAACCCTGTTTTGCATATTCCCGCAAATACACCGCCGCAATGACGCCAAATGGAGTCACGATAATCGACATCATCATTACCATCATAACCGTACCGAAAATAGCCGGAAAAATCCCTCCTTCGGTATTGGCCTCCCGCGGATCATCGGTTAAAAACTCAAGCACTTTAACGCCGTAATGACCGATTTTATCGAACAGGCTCATGGTATTCGGCTGAAAAACCCTAACTACTTTATTCAAGGGAATTTCAACCTCAGTGCCGCTTTCAGTCTTTGCGACCAGGCTATCTCGTCTTATTTTCTTATATAACTCACTTAACTGCGCTTGATGTTTTTTATATTCAATTTCCAGATCAGCCTTTTCAGCGGCCAACCGCTGCTCGGCTGCCGCATCCCAGCGATTTTTCAGTTGCAGCTTTTTTTGTTCAAGCCTTAACTTTTCCAAACTGTAGTTGATCGCGCCGATTTCCTTTTTTTCCAGATACGTTATTTCCTCAAAAACGGCTAAAGCTTGATCTATCCTTGTTTGAATAATAGGCCAAGCCCCGTCGCCTTCAGCGATAATCTTGCCGCTTTCCTTAACTGCAACCAACCGACCGTAAAAATTCCCCCATTCACGTCGTTCCACCACCATCAGTTCGGCCGGAGCTTGTTGCTGCTTTACATTACGCTCCAATATCCAGCGAAAATCGGTACCGGTAATATCCCGGTTACCGGCTTTAACCAAGTATTGAACCAAGGTGTCTTCATCATCGGCCATTTTATAGCCTGTTGATTTGGCCATCGCAGCCGGCGTAATACTGGTATCAACATGTTCGCCAATAATTGTCTGTATTTTCCCGTCCGGTTCCTGATAGCTGAACTGTACAATTTGGGAGGGCCAGAAGTGCCCCGCTCCACGTACTAAAATTAAGCCCAGCACACCGACCACCATAATAAGACAGGCGCTAACCGCCGCTGCATTGAGCCATACCCAGGGAGTACCGCTTTTAAACCATGCTTTAATCATAATGAGCTATATTTTTCACGTAAGCGCTGACGAATGACTTCAGCCAGCGTATTAAAAACAAAGGTAAACATAAACAATACCAGAGCCGCTAAAAACAAGACCCGGTAGTGCGTACTGTCGACTTCCGATTCAGGCATTTCCACAGCGATATTTGCAGCCAGGGTACGCAGTCCCTGAAAAACGCTTAAATCCATGACCGGCGTATTTCCTGTTGCCATCAACACAATCATGGTCTCCCCGACGGCCCGACCAAATCCGATCATCACTGCGGAAAAAATCCCCGGACTTGCGGTTAACAATACGACCCTGACCATGGTTTGCCAAGGCGTCGCGCCTAATGCCAAAGAACCCACGGTTAAATGTTTCGGTACGCTAAAAATAGCGTCTTCGGCGATTGAGAAAATAGTCGGAATCACCGCAAACCCCATCGCTACACCGACGACCATGGCATTTCGTTGATCATAGCCTATGCCCAATTCAGTCTTGAACCAGTCGCGCAAGGTGCCGTGAAACAAAAATGTTTCCAAAGGCACGCTGACCTTAAAGGCAAACCAGCCGCTCAACAAAATAACAGGAACCAATATCGCGGCGTCCCAGCCTTCCGAGAGGTTATCTGCAATGACCTTGGGTACAAAAGACCAGGCAAAGGCAAACAGCACTACGCCGACAGGAACAATCATCAACATTGCAAACAGTCCTGCCAGATGCTCTTCCATAAACGGAGCCAACCAAAGACCGGCGAGAAACCCCAAAATAACCGTCGGCAATGCGCCCATGATTTCAATGGAGGGTTTCACGTACTGTCGCATCTGCGGCGCCATAAAATAAGCGGTGTAAATCGCCCCCATCAACGCCAGCGGCATAGCCACCAACATCGCATAAAATGCCGCCTTCAAGGTGCCGAAAACCAACGGTGTTAAGCTGTACTTAGGCTCAAAATCGCTGTTTGCCGAAGAAGACTGCCAGGTATAAGCAGGCTTTGGATAGCTTTCATACCAGACTTTCTGCCAAAGCGATTTGATAGAAACCTCAGGATGCTCATTATCGACATGCCAAAAATGCATTTTGCCGTCTACCGACTGCACCAATAACGCATTAGCTCTCGGTGATAAAACCGCTGCTGTCGGCAACGCATCGCTGACCCGTTCTTTAATCATTTCCCGTTCAGCGGTTGAATGATAAATACCCACAACCCCGTCGGCATCAGTCGTCATAAAACCTTTACGCCGTTGCTCGGCATTGATCGCAACGACCGCTTTATCAGAGACTTTAAAAGACCTGATTTTTTGCATGGCGGGACGATTCAACTTGTCTTTAACCATACTCCATTGCGCTACCAAACCGCTGGAGTCGCCTATCATCAGCGAAAGTCCGCTGTTTAAAAAAGCCACGCTGGTAATTTTTTGCCCTGCATCAACCACATTTTGCTGCTGCCTTAAACTCGGTCGACTCTTGTCGCCGATATCGAAAAAACCCAACTGTCCGTCGTTGCTTATCAGATACAAATTAGCCTCCTCCTTGTCGATTAAAATACCGGCAATACCTGCAGCTGACTGTTCCAAAACTGAATCAGTACGCGTTAAGGCGGCCTCATCGGCAAATAAGGATTGTTCTTTTTGAAAACTGATCAGGCGGATTTTACCTCCACCCTGAGGCGTATCGGCTGTTTTTACGACTATCGTCGTTGCATTCTCACCCACTTTAACCGCGATTTTTTCCAAAGCTGCACCGGAATTATCCAACACCAAAGGTTGTTCGCCCAACGGATATTTAAGCGATGGCGTAATAACCCGCACATTGTTCGGATAAGTTACTTTATATTGGTGCTTAACGATGACTGCCCGCCCATCGGATAAACCGTAAATGACTGCGCCTTCATTGATTGGACTACCTTGGGCGAAGCTGGTGATATGCGCGCCTTCAGGTATTGCCACAGCCTGTGTCAATAGGGTTTTACCGGTAGCCGCCTCAAAAAATACGACTTGCCCGCTGTCAGTAAATCGGGCGCCCACCTCATTTTGCTCTTCCACCTCAAGCAGCAAGGTGTTACCCAAAGCCTGCTCCGGCACTGCATATTCACTGACTGGTTCGGCATTAGCCGATATAAACAGTGGATAGACCACATACAGTAAATAAAAGAAAATCAGTACAATAGCGACAATTACACCCAAGCCGCCCGCCACCACGCCATAGTGCGCCAAAGTATCTTTAATGAGTCTCCAACGCTGGTGATATTCACCGGAACTGATTTTTATGGATCGCTTAGATTCCTTTGGCAACTGCTCCAAAGGTAATTGTTTTATTGGGATGTTTATTTCTGACATACTTAAGAGATACTAGAAATTAAATGTGACAATGATAACAAAAAACGGCAAAAAAAAGGCCAAGATCCACAAAGTAAATCTCAGCCCTATATTGTCCGATGCGTTTTTACTTTCTGAGAGGGGAAGATAACAACACATTAAGCCGACATCCCTGTCTATACATCCTTACACAATACTGAATTTAATCCTTAATCTTATTTAAGCGTAGCCAGCACTTTATCAACAACTTTTGCAGGCAGCGGTATATAGCCGTCTTTTATAACCACTTGCTGACCGGTTTTCGACAATACCATTTTGATAAATTCATTATCTAACGGCGCCAACGGCTGATTTGGTTTCTTATTAACATAAACATACAAGTAACGCGTCAAAGGATACGTACCGGCAATTGCATTTTCAGGTGTCGCGTCAACGAAAGACGTACTGCCCTTCTTTGCCAAAGCCACCATTTTAACGCCTGATGTTGTATAGCCCATACCGGAGTAACCAATACCGTTAACCGATGAAGTAACAGATTGGACTACAGAAGCAGAACCGGGCTGCTCGTTTACGTTGTTTTTGAAGTCGCCTTTACATAAAGCGTGTTCTTTAAAATAACCGTAAGTGCCGGAAACCGAGTTGCGTCCGTATAACTGAATGCTTTTTGCTCCCCAAGCGGCAACACCTGCATCGCCCCATGTTTCAATACTTGCAGCGCCGCCGCATTTATTGGTGGAAGAGAAAATCGCATCGACCTGCTCCATAGTCAAACCCTTGACCGGGTTGTCCTTATTAACAAGAACCGCCAACGCATCAATAGCTACTGGAATAGCTGTAGGCTTGTAGCCGTATTTATCTTCAAAAGCTTCAAGCTCGTCATCCTTCATTTCGCGGCTCATAGGCCCCAGGTTTGATGTGCCTTCGGTCAACGCAGGAGGCGCCGTAGAAGATCCTGCCGCCTGAATTTGAATATTTACGTTAGGATAAGCACGATTGAATTCTTCTGCCCATAAGGTCATCAGGTTAGCCAAAGTGTCAGAACCGACACTGGACAGGTTTCCGGAAATACCGCTGGCTTTTTGATACTCGGGAACACCGGCATCAACAGTTTGTACGGCGCCAGCAACACCGCTGGTTAATACTGAGATACCAAAACCCATCGCTGCAACTAACGATTTGGTTTTAAAAGATAGTTTCATGATCAATTCTCAAAATAATTTAAAGTGGCGCTATTATGTAAATACCATGTGACAAGAATATTACAATATAGCTTTTTTTTGCTATGCTGATTTCCTAGCTCAAAATAGCGGTCTACAATAACTTATTTCCTACTGGCATCATACTCAAATTGTAACGCTAAACCGTTAAGCTTCCAGCAGCTGACTCCTTAACCCCCACACTGCGTGATAAATATGTCCTTACAATTTGAATTTCCTGCGAATTTAACGGTTGAAGAATTTATCAACAGCTTGAACGATGAAGCAACTACGCAGCTAGTTTCCAGGCAGCCGTTCTGCAAGACCTACTATGACAGCTTCGATTGGCGCTTGTACTCAAACGACATCTCCTGTGAGTTTGACCAAGCAAGGCTTACTTCATTATTAACATTAAGGTCAATTAAAACGGGCTTGGTTATCGCCAACTCAACGCTCAAGAAAGTTCCTTTATTCAGCAAGGAATTCGAGCCGGGAATAATACGGGACACCTTGACGCCACTACTGGAAATGCGCTCATTATTACCCGTTTGCAAACTGGATTATGAGATTTATCACCTAAACATTATTAATAAAGATAAAAAGATCACACTCCGACTGCTAATCGAAGAGCACAACCAACTCAATAACCGCGTGCTGATACAACCGGTAAAAGGCTACGATAAAGCCGCTGAACATATTGCCGAGTTATTGCCCGCAAAACTCGGCTTAACTGTCAGCGATAAGCTCATTCTGGTAACAGCCCTACAGCTTCAGGGCCGCAAGCCTAAAGATTATTCATCAAAATTGAATATTAATTTGGATCCCGACATGCGCGCCGATATTGCCGGCAAATATATCTATAGTCACCTGCTAAAAGCCATAAAAACCAACGAGCAGGGCACTATTGCCGATACCGATAGCGAGTTTTTGCACGACTTTAGAGTTGCCGTCCGAAGAACCCGTGCGGGACTCAGCCAAATCAAAGGCATACTGCCTGCGAACATCAGCGCATACTATAGCGATTTCTTCTCTTGGCTGGGGCAGATGACCGGCCCGACACGGGACCTGGATGTTTATCTGTTAAATTTTGAGCGCTACAAAAGCAGTCTCCCTGCATCAACCAGGGAAGACCTCAATCCTTTATATGATTTTTTGCTCGCTAAACAGCAAAAGAGCCAGAAAGAACTGGCAAAAAAACTGCAATCCGCCATGTATCTGTCCACCTTGGCTGAATGGGAGCAGTACCTTAAAGAACCCTCATACAAAAAACTACTTGAGCAAAATGCCAAACTGAGCATTAAAGAACTGGCGGACCGGAGGATATGGAAAATTTTTACCCGCGTGCTACAGGAAGGCAATGCGATTACCGATTCATCACCGAGCGACGCATTACATGATTTAAGAAAATCCTGTAAGAAACTACGCTATTTAATGGAATTCTTCCAAAGCCTTTATCCCGAACAGCAAATTAAATACCTGATTAAAAACCTGAAAGGGCTTCAAGAGGTTTTGGGTGATTTTCAGGATTATGCCGTTCAAGAACACAGCCTAAAACTATTCAGCGGAGAAATGATGACACTTAACACTCCCGCCAATACCTTTTTAGCAATGGGCATGTTAATTCAGGATCTTGATGCCCATAGGCGCCGCGCCCGCCAAGACTTCTCCTCAAAATTTGAAGACTTCAAACAGGAAGAAAACCAGTCCATCTTTAAGTTGCTCTTCGCCCCGTCAAAGTCTCACAATCATCAGCATGAGCACCATGCAAAGTCACATTGAAGCCCATCGTACTCTAAAACCGTTTAACTTTAGAATGGGCTATAAAATCAAGTAAATTGGTAACTATTCAGCGTATGCTAAAAATGATTAATGGAACACGGATGACACTGATTAAAAGCACAGAATATTTTAAAAATCCGTGTAAATCCGTCCTATCCGTATCATCCGTGTTCCATTTCTTTTTTCGCTGAATAGTTACGTAAATTGCGCATTTGCTGCTCGTTCATGGGCGAACCGCGTGTTTAAATGGTCTGAAATACTAAATTCATCGCTACTTGAACGCTCGAAAAACAGCGACGTACTTGCCGTCGATTTGGTCTGCGTAGCGTAACTATTCAGCCCATAGAGAGATGGAACACGGATGCGCATACACTGAACAGTTACCCAACATTTTTAATTATGCCGAATTTACGCATGAAACTTAACAACTTCGATCCGGTTCAAACCGAATTACTAAAAGGCGTAAACCTGATTGAAGCCAGTGCCGGAACCGGGAAAACCTATGCCATAGCAATGCTGGTGTTGCGCTTTGTGGTCGAACAAGACATCGCAATTGACAAACTGTTGGTGGTGACCTTTACCAAGGCGGCAACCGAAGAGCTTAAAGACCGTGTGCGTTGCAGATTGGCCGAAGCCAGGCGGGCATTGGACGAGTCGGTTCGACAGGCTCAGGACAGCCCGCTTGAAAACCTCGACCGTAATATTGCCGATTGGCTGGCTAAGCTGGATATAGCGCCGGAATTGATCCGGCAACGTCTTCAAATGGCGCTGTTGGATATAGACCAAGCCGGGATTTTCACTATCCACGGTTTTTGTCAGCGTGTCTTAAGGGAACATGCCCTGGAAAGCGGGCAATTATTCGATGCCGAATTAACCGGCGATCTGGCGGTGATTAAGCAGGCTTGTGCAGACGATTTCTGGCGCAAGCAGGTTTACCAGCGTTCGGCCTGGGAAGTCGCGGTATTAACGGCGGAGTTTAAAACCCCGGATGCGCTGCTTGCCAGCATTGCCGCATTCCCAGGCAGCGGTTTTGGAATACATTCGCAGCTTGGCGTTTATCCGGTTTGCGAGAATCTGGATGACGCATTAAAAACATTACAAGGGCTGACGGATTCGGCAAAAGATCAACTGGATCATTGCGCAAAGGTGTTGCGCAATGGTTTTGTCGATGAAAAATTCAAGTCCAGCTATACCGACGCTTTTGATCTTCACTATAGTGCGCTAAGCGCATGGTTGCACGGCGCGAGCACACAACTTCCTGATGCCGAGGCGTTCGCCTTGTTGACCCAAAACGGGCTGATGGATGCTTTGCATGGCGGTAAATTCAGGGCTACTAAAACCCAGTCCGGCGAGCAGCGTAAGACCGAATACCTGGCCGAGCTGGCTATCGATACTTCAGCTTTCGATGCGTTGGCTTTGGCATTTACGCAAATTAGCCTGACCTTTCGCAGAACCTTGCTGGACAATTTACGCGAGGAGCTGGATAAACGCTTGCAGCGGCTTAATGTGCTGTCCTTCGACGACTTGATCAGTCGCTTGGCTGAAGCGCTGCAAAGCGAAAAAGGCCCATTGCTGACAGCTGAATTGCAACAGCGATTTGAAGTCGCGCTGATCGATGAGTTCCAGGATACCGACAACAGCCAATGGTTTATTTTCTCCTCGCTGTTTGCCGCACCCAGCCAATATTTATATCTGATCGGCGACCCCAAACAGGCAATCTACAAATTTCGCGGCGCGGATATTTATTCCTATCTGGACGCGCAACAACAGGCCGAACATCAATTTACCTTAGGCCAAAACTGGCGTTCGCACCCGCAGTTGGTCGAGGCGGTGAATGCGTTGTTTCAACGAGACCGGGCCTTTTTGTTGGATGGCCTGGCGTTTAATGCTGTCAAACCCGCTAAATCTGCAAGTGATGGTGCATTGTGTTTTAGAGGGCAAGCAGTCGTTCCAATGCTGCTGTGGCAGCTGCCGGAAAGCGACAGCAAAACCGGATACTGGACGTCCGGCAAGGCGGCCGAGGAAATCAGGAGCGCCGTTGTTAATGAAGTCGTCGATTTATTGAGCGGCGACTACAGCCTGCAACCGGCAAACCGGGCTATACAGCCCAAAGACATTGCGATTCTGGTCAGAACTAATACCCAAGCCAGGGATTATCAGGCGGCATTGCGTTTGGTAGGCGTACCTTCCGTGCTAAACAGCACCGAGTCGGTTTTTGCCTCGCAGGAGGCGGTCGATTTGTACAGCCTGTTACAGGCCGTGGCTCATCCAGGAGACAGCGGACTGCTTAAACAGGCTTTGGCGCTGGACTGGTTTGACCTGGATGGACAAACGCTGTACCGGCTGATCAATAACGAAACCGAGCTGGACGCATGGACATCGCGGTTTCTAGGTTATTTTCAGGATTGGCAGCAAAGCGGTTTGATGGCGATGATGCAGCATTTGCTGCGTCAAGAGAAAATCAGGGCCAATGTGTCGAAAACACGGATGGCGGAACGGCAGCTCACTAACCTGCATCATCTTATCGAACTGATACAGCAAGCGGCTGTTGACGAACATCTGGGCATTAACAAAACCCTGGACTGGTTGCGCAGTGCGATTGCTAAAGCGGACAGCGCGGAAGACCAGCAGTTACGCCTTGAAAGCGACGATGACGCGGTCAAAATTGTCACCATGCACCGCTCCAAGGGCTTGGAGTATGGCATCGTATTTTGTCCTTATCTTTGGCAGCGTAGCGACCGTTTAAACAGCGAACGCTTGTTGATTAGATGCCATGAACAGGGCCGGATGATAGTCGATTTGGGTTCAAGGGATTTTGAACGTCGCCGGGAACTGGCATTAAACGAAGAGCTGGCCGAGGATTTGCGGGTGTTTTACGTGGCGGTTACCCGAGCCAAATACCGTTGTTATATTGCCTGGGCCGATGTGCGCAGCCAGGATACGGCGAATGATTCGGCGATGGCTTGGCTGCTTGAATTTGCTACGGCTGATTTTTCCGAACAACAGGAAAAACTGCAATCCTTTCAAGATAAAGCCGGTTATCGCTTGCTGGATGTGCCGGGCGACACAATGAATAGTTACCGAAAAACAGTTGCGCACACGCCATTACAGGCAGCAAAGCGCAAAAGATCGCTGTACACTCACTGGCAAATGAGCAGTTATACGGCCTTGTCGGCACTAAGCCGACACGATGCGCCGGAGTTACCGGAAGACAAGGCCGGAGAACCGGCGTTGATTGCTAAGCCGGAACCGGGCAGCGTAGCAATCGAATTACCCAGAGGGGCGCACACCGGCAATGTCGTGCATGATTTATTGGAAAACAATGCCTTCATCGACCTCGCCCGGCGCAAGGATATTACTGTGCAACGGGACAAAGCCTGCCAGCGTTATGGCTTAAAACTGGAACGCCCCCAAATGCTGGATGAACTGTTACAAACCGTGGTCGCAACGCCGTTATCTGAAACCGATGGCGATTTTTGCCTGATGAACCTGGCGGAACACCAGTGCCTCAAGGAAATGCCGTTTTATTTAGCCATGCAAACCATGGATGCAGCCCAGATCAATCGCATTTTGCGCGATACACCGGCTTTCCAGCCTTTGACCGCCAAACAGATGTGTGGTTATTTGACCGGGTTTATCGATCTTATCTGCATGATTCCAGGATCCCCCCCTCAATACTATGTGATGGACTACAAAACCAACGCCTTGCAGGATTACAGTCCCGACAGCTTAACCCATGCGATGCGCGAACATAATTACGGCCTGCAATACTGGATTTACACGGTAGTGCTGCATCGTTATTTACAAACGCGCTTGCCGGATTACGACTATGAAACCCATTTCGGCGGGGTGCGTTATTTGTTCGTGCGCGGGATGCAAGCGGATCGGGCGATGAGCGGCGTTTATCAGGATAGGCCTGATCTGGAGCGGGTTGAGGCATTGGCGGCGTTATTGGGAGGTGCGCAATGACAGCATTAAACGCGACCAAGCTCTGCGAAGAGCCAAGATCATTCAGCCGCCTGGATGTCGCTTTTGCCCGATTCCTTAGCCAACGCACCGACTTCGATCCCATACAAAAACAGGCTTTTGAGGCTATCGTGATGACGCTGTCTTACGAGCAAAACCAAGGCCACAGTTGCATACAAATAGACGAACAAACACAGGCCTTATTACTCGCTTCCGGCTTGGCAAAGAGCAACCCTACAAGCCAGTCGAGCCCGCTACCCTTGATTATCGAGCAAAATCGCCTGTACCTGCATCGGTACTGGTATTATGAAAACCGGCTGGCGATGCAGATCAAGACAATGACCAAGGACGAACATACGGTTGAAAAGCTCGATGTCATGCTAGATCGATATTTTGATACCGGCGAAATCATAGATGATCAGCGCGAGGCCGCGAAAATGGCCGCCCAGCAGTCGTTTTGCATTATTACCGGCGGACCGGGAACCGGCAAAACCTTCACTGTCGTTAAAATCCTGGCGCTGTTGCAGGAATTGGCGGAACAAACGCTGGTTATTGCATTGGCGGCGCCGACCGGAAAAGCCGCCATGCGCCTTCAGGAATCGATTGGATTTAGCAAGGCTAAATTGCCGTGTTCGGATGAAATAAAAAACCGTATCCCGGAAACAGTCAGCACCTTGCATCGCTTGCTGGGCGCGATGCCGCCTTCCCCGTATTTTCGGCACCATGCAGATAAACCCTTAGTTTATGATTTGATCGTGATCGACGAAGCATCCATGGTCGATTTGGCCCTGATGAGCAAGCTGATCGATGCGTTAAAACCCGGCGCGCGATTGATTTTGCTGGGCGATAAGGACCAGCTGGCGTCGGTTGAATCCGGCGCGGTGTTAGCCGATTTAGCCATTGCCAAAACCCTGCAAAGCAATGTCTACACGTTAAAGAAGTCGCACCGTTTCGGCGGCGTTATAAAAGAGTTGGCCGAGGCGGTCAATCTTCAGCAGGACGAACTTGCCTGGCAAATCTTATCCGACGGCGCAGACGCAGCCGTGCAATGTCTCGATGCGGATTTAATTGATTATGTAGCGGCGCAGCAAGCGGATTACTTGCAATTGATTAAGGCAGGGGCCGGATTCGAGCAGGTTTACCAGGCGTTCAGCCGCTTTCAGGTGTTGTGTTCCAACCGTCAGGGAAACAACAGCGTTGCCGACATCAATTACCGGGTCGAACAAAAACTGGCCGAGCAAAAGCGGATCGATTTATCCGGTTTATGGTATCCGGGCCGTCCGGTCATGATCACGCAAAATAACCCGGCGCTGCATCTTTATAATGGCGATATTGGCATTTGCATGACGGACAGCTTTGATACAGGGAGACTGATGGTGTTTTTTCAACGCGCCGACGGCAGCATCAAAAAATACCTGCCTGCACGAGTGCCGCATTGCGAAACCGTTTTTGCGATGACCATTCATAAAAGCCAGGGTTCTGAATTCGAGGAAGTGTTAATCGTCCTGCCCGAAGCGGTCAACCCGGTGTTAACCAAGGAATTACTGTACACAGCAATTACCCGAGCCAAGAAAACCATCAAACTGGTTGCCGAAGAGGTTGTATTTAAGGCGACAGTCAGGCAAAAAATTGAGAGGGTTACCGGCTTGGTTGATAAGTTTAAAATTTGCTAACTACCCGGCCCGGCTAATTGCGAGTTACACTCGTAGTGCCTGTCGTAAAACGGCCAAAGCAGGTTTTGGCGTTTAAACGTCAAAAGTACCGGAGTTCAAGGGAGTTCAAGGGAGTTCAAGGCTTGCTTTGTCGTTGAAAAAACGCACAATTGACGCGGTGAGATTTATTTAATATTTTTGATGGTGCAGGGATATTTTCCATTCCTCCGGTGCTTGCCATGCTGTTACCCAGCTTGCAAGATCAGAGGCCGGCATGGGCTTGGCAATGCCGTAACCCTGTGCATAATGGCAACCCATGTGTAAAAGAGCGATACCGTGTTCGACCGATTCCACGCCTTCGGCGATAACTTGCCGCCGGAAAGATTCGGCCAAACCGATAACGCCTTGTACGATTGCTAAATCATCTTCGTCTTCCAGCATATCTCGTACAAAAGTCTGGTCGATTTTTAGCGTTTCCACGGGTAGATGTTTTAGGTAACTGAGTGAGGAATAGCCGGTGCCAAAATCATCCAGCGCAAACTGTACGCCTAGCGCTTGACAGTCTTTAATAATCTGGGATGTCAGCGATAAATCGCGCAACGCTTGGGTTTCCAGTATCTCCAGTTCAAAATAAGCCGGTTTGGCGGTGGGATAGCGTTCGAATGCGTAATAGAGTTGCAGCACAAAATCATCCGCTTGCAACGATATGGCGGTGATATTGACGCTGATTTGGAGTTGCATGCCTAAGCGTTGCCATTCCTCGATGTGTTGCAATGCCTTGTCGATGACCCAGGCATCGAGCCGGATTGCAAGTTCATTGTTTTCAAGCAGCGGTAAAAAATCGCTCGGCATGATTAGTCCGCGTTCAGGGTGTCGCCAGCGTATCAACGCTTCTGCACCGAACACGATACCTTGCTGCATATCGACTTTGGGTTGAAAAAAAAGTTCGAATTCCTCGTTTGCAAGCGCCAGTTCAACGCGGTTTAGCGCCTCGCGATGGGTATGGAGTTGGCGATCCAGCTCCAGATTGTAAATGTGGAAGCAGTTTTTCCCCTCTTGCTTGGCCTGATACATGGCTTGATCGGCATGGCGTAACAGCGTATCGGGGTCGGTATTATTCTCGGTTTGTGCTTTGGCGTTCCAGCAATCGTCAGGGAAAATGCTGATGCCGATACTGGCGGATACCGAGACGGTTTGGTTCCTCAAGCTAACCGGCTCACCGATGACTTCCAGCAGGCGATGTAAAGTGATTTCGCAGTCTTCAATCCTTTCCAGTCCCAGTAATAAAAACACAAATTCATCACCGCCTAAACGCGCGATGGTATCGCCCTCGCGCAGGGCATTTTTAATGCGCAGGGCAATTTCGATCAGTAACTGGTCGCCCGCTTCATGACCCAGTTTATCGTTAACAGGTTTAAAACCGTCCAGGTCAAGATACCCCACCGCCATTAAACAGTTGTCACGCTTAGTTTGGGCAAATGCCAAGCGCATACGATCCGCCAATAGAAGTCGGTTTGGCACGCCGGTAAGGGGATCGTAGTGGGCAATAAGTTCCAGTTTGCGTTCTTGGTCTTTAAGCTGGGTAATATCTGAAGATGTGCCGATGTAATGGGTTATTTTGCCCAGTTTATCGGCAACTGCGGAAATGGTCAGCCATTCGGCAAATATCTCCCCCCCTTTCTTACGGTTCCAAACCTCGCCACGCCAGTAGCCTTGGCGGTCTATGGCCTGCCACATAGCTTCATAGAAGTGGTCGTCATGAAGTCCTGATTTGAGCAGGCTTGGCTTTTTACCCAGCACTTCGTCTCGTGAATATCCGGTAATGTTGCCGAATGCCGGATTCATATCGATAATGTTGCGTTGTGCATCGGTAATCAGGATGCCTTCCTGGGTGTTTGCAAAAACGCTGGCGGCCATACGTTGCTCTTCTTCAACCTGCTTTCGTTTGCTGATTTCACGGCGTAAACGCATATTCCATGCGGCAATAATAATAAGTAGCGATAGCGCTCCGGCAGCATAGAGAAAAACGGTTTTAGTTTTTATACCGGGTTCATATTTTAAACTCATCCAACGCGTCTGGATGGCGTCTTTTTCAGGCTGGGGAATATCGGCCAGCGCTTTGGCAAGCAAGCTTGCCAGTTCAGGATTAGCCTTGGTGACGGCCATACAGTGCAGGCTTTTATAATGGGTATCGCCGGAAAAATTGAGATTAAGCATCCCTTCTCTTTTTACCGCGTAGTTTGCCGAAGCGGCATCGCCAATATAGGCATCCACTTTGCTGCTGCTGAGCAGGGTCAATGCATCGTGGACATTTTTTGCAGGAACCAGTCGTATTTCAGGATGATCATGCATCAGCAGTTCCTGAATGAAGTAGTCTTTTTCGACCGTTACTTGCTTGCCTGCAAGATGATCCAGCGTACCGATAAAGCCGTTATTATTATCGCTGATAATGATGATAGGGGTATTCAGGTAAGGTTCCGTAAAAATTAAATAACGCTCGCGTTCGGGCGTCTTATTGGCGTTGGACAGCATATCCAATTCACCGCGTTGCGCCATTTCAATAATTTCAGCCCAGGATTTATCTTTTACTATGTCGAACTTTACGCCCAGTCGTTGCTCGACCAAGGCAATATAGTCTGCGCTCAGACCGACGTAATTGCCTTTGGCGTCGATCCATTCGTAAGGCGCAAAATCACGGTCTATACCGACGCGAACAACCGGATGCGCTTGTAACCAGGACTGTTCTGCCAGGGTGAAATTAAGTTTGTTGTGTTTTTCTTGCTCATAAATAAAGCCTTCCAGATGGTCCATTGAGCTTGTCAGGCCGAGTTGCCGATAAGTATCGGCGATACGTTGGAAACGCTTGATGTCGGTGCGACCGATGGGAACCGTCTCCGGTAAAATCATCTTGACCGTTTCTTGTGCTTCAAAACGTAAATGGTCGGCAGAAAGGCGGTTGTTTGGATTATATTTTCTGAGAATGATCTGGATCAGTTCGTCCTGATGTTTGAGTGCATAATCCCAGCCTTTGAGTGAGGCGCGCAAGAAGCGCCGGACTCTTTCCGGGTGCCGGGTTATTTCCTGTTCTGTGGTGAACAGGTTATCGCTCAAAAAATCTACGCCGTAGTTGCGAGGATTAATAATGTTGATTTCAACGCCTTTTTTCTTGAAATAATCAACCTGGTCGGTCAGGTAGCTAACCATGGCGTCGGTTTTGCCGTTGATCAAGTCGTCGGGATTGAAGGTGTTATCCAAATGGGTGAATTCATTCGTGGAAATGCCTGTTTCGTAAAGCATGGCCAGCAGCGGCGCATTGTCATAACTATCCTCCATGACCCTTTTGCCCTTAAGTTCGTAAGGGCTGACTATGCCGGAGCTTTTTAAGCTAAGGTACACCAATGGGCTATGCTGGAAAATGGACGCCAAAACCACCACCGGTTTTCCGAGTAGTCGTTGTTCCAGTAGACCTGTATCGGCAACGCCGAATTGGGACTCATCTTTTAGAACTTGCTCAATGTTATTAATGCCTGCAATACGTTCACGGATAGTAACATCCAGGTTTTCTTCGGCGTAAAAGCCTTTCTCCTTGGCTGCGTAGTAACCGGCAAACTGAAAAGAATGCAACCATTTGAGTTGCAAAGAAACTTTTTCGGCAGACGGTACGGATTCCGCCAATAACGGTGATGAGCAGAGCGCCAGACACAATAAAGTAGCCAGCCGGAAGAAGAGGGGCATAAGCATTAGCGATTGAGGTTGTAGTTCCTGCATTTTTGTATCGATATGGTACGCTTGTAATTCAATGCTTACGACTTTTTCTTTGTAGTTACCTGGGCGTTAGAAAAATACCCTCGCCTACGCCCTGTAGGCGACGCAGGGGCAGTTGCCGAGAACGCTGATGCCAAATGATGCGCATCTAGGAGACGACTAGCCGTTGATTAAATAATATTTTTTTGAATTTTCCTTGAAAAATCAGTTAATCGCCGTTTTAGGATCACCTGCCGTTATTGGCTTTGATGGCTGAGTCGTTACGCCCGGATTTTTATAAATATTGATTTTAAATCAAATATCCCTATAGTTGCCCCATAAAAATTACCCATCTTTAGCGAGTTACACTATGAAACATTTTCGTCTTTCTTTTTTCGTCACTGCTGTTTGTCTGGCGGCAGCATTTTATTGGGGTGGAATATCGTCACCGCAGTCCTTTTATTGGGGAGGAATGATGGGCGCTTTTATCGCCATTATTCTGGGTGTCCTTGAAATCAGTTTATCATTCGATAATGCGGTTGTTAACGCGTCAATCCTAAAGCGGATGAATGAGCGCTGGCAGAAATATTTTTTAACCTGGGGGATTTTGATTGCCGTTTTCGGTATGCGTTTGCTGTTTCCTATCGTGATTGTTTCGGCAGCCACCGGTATCGATTTTATGGGGGTAACGGAAATGGCATTAAAAGACACCGGAACTTACGCCAAGCATTTAGAAGAGTCGCACGTACAAATTGCGGCATTCGGCGGCATGTTTTTGCTGATGGTGTTTTATTCATTCATTTTCGATGAAAGTAAGGAACTGCATTGGCTGGGCTACATCGAAGAAAAAATGTCTTCATTCGGCAAGCTTGAAGCGATTGAAATCATCATGGCCTTAGGCCCGCTGTTAATCATCCAAAACTATTTGCCCCAGGAAATTCGCTTAGAGGCTCTGGTTGCCGGTGTTACAGGGGTTATCTTGTTCGTGATCGTGGATAGTTTAGCGGCCTTGTTTGAACATGAGGAAGAGGGCGAAGAGGTCGTCGAGGTGCTTAAAAAAAGCGGCATAATGAGCTTTATTTATCTTGAAGTATTGGATGCATCGTTTTCATTCGACGGTGTGATCGGCGCCTTTGCGATTACCCAGGATGTGGTCATCATTATGCTGGGCTTGGCTATCGGCGCGATGTTTGTACGAAGCCTGACGGTATATTTAGTGCGGAAAGGCACGCTGGACGAATATGTGTTTCTGGAACACGGCGCACATTACGCGATCGGGGTGCTGGCAGCTATTATGTTGGTTAGCATAACGCATCATATCTCTGAAGTGATAACAGGCCTGTCTGGAGCCGTATTGATAGCATTATCGGTGCTTTCATCGATCCGTTACAAAAAACGGGCGGCCTGATCTTTAACCCTGTGCGACTTATGGGCCGCCTAGGCGCGATTGGGAAGTGACTGCCGTTGAACCTAGAAAAATCATTTCGTCCACGAAAAGCACGAAAAACTTCAAAAGGTTACCAAACCGTAGGCCGTTACCTAAAGGGTGAGTTACTAAATCAATACAACATATTGTTTTATTTAGTGTCTTTCGTGCTTTTCGTGGATAAACTGCGGTTTTTAGGTTGAAACACATAAACGGCGGCTCCCAATTCGGGAGGCAGCACCAAGGCGCTCAGTTTTTTATCCTCGTTTAGGGAGAAAACGGATTGTTGCTTGTAGTCTTTCCAATTGCCGAATGCAAATTGATGACGGCTGCCAATAACGATATAAAGCTGCACGCTAGGCGTATTGAACACGTAGCGTTCAAAATCGTTCTGCGCCGGCGGCCACGAACAAATGACCACCTCCGGCGTATACCTGGCTAGAGCCTCACGAGCATCAAGCTCGATGACCCATTCGGGGTAATCAACGGCATTTTTCCAGCTATGATTATCCGTTGCCGTTATCTGAACGCCCCGATTCTTTAGGAAGCGCGTAAGGGTTCCGTCTCCCGCACCGATTTCCAGACAGCTTCTGGATGCAATCATCCCGTCCAGGGCTTCAATCAGCGCACCTGAATAGAAACAATAAATGCCTTTGGGCTGCACCAAGGGCATAAGTCGCTTTTTCTGCCAGACCAAGGGCCAAAACAGGCGGAACCAGAACAAGGAAATGGGCTTGCGTTCCAATCCTTTGGAAAACAGCAGCTTTTGGGCTATGTAACCATTAAGCAGATTGAAGCGCAGCCTGCCTTGCTTTGCACCTGCATCTGCGGCCTGCATGGCCAGACACAGTTTCTTGACGGACTCTTGCTCCATGCGGCTACGGACAAATTGCAGCAGGGCGGCATCCCTATTTTTTTTCCGGTTGCCGAAGGCGGGCTTGGGTAACGCTACCGGTGTGGATACGCGCTCCAAATAAGTCTTCAATTCTTCTGAGACTCCGCCATTGACGATGGTGGCAAGATCCTGTTGCACAGCTGTCCATTGCTCAGGATACCTGGAGCAAAGTTCATCCAGTGATGGATTTGTTTTAAGCCACTCCAGTGTTTTTACATAACTCGCTTGCTTCATGAAATTATTTTCGACATTCATTATTGAAATTAAGGTTGATGATCAAATTGGGATAACCTGGATGTTAGGCAACTCGCAATAAATAAAATACCGTGTTAAATACAATAGAACACGGATGACACAGATTTAGACTGATAATCACTGATAAACACACGGATGAGTCTAATCCATTGACACCTTAAAATCCGTGTAAATCCGTCTTATCTGTGTCGCCTAGAGGCGCCTACTTTTGGCATCCGTGTTCCATTTTTCTAGCTGCTGAGTTGTCAAGATTATTAGGATGCGGTAGTTTATTTTCTGCGCGTTACTTATACCTCACAGTCGTCCATTTTCAGTCCTAATTTACTCATAAGCAAACTACAACAGTTGTGAATTGCTGTTTAATAGCTTAGCATTAAGTCCATGTTTACAAGATTACGAAAATTTACCGTTGTTTTTCTGGCTATATTGCAATTGATTGCACCGTTGGTGCATGCACATGCCGGAGAGAAAATTTCAGGTTTGGGGCTTCATGTTCCCGGTCTCGAAATGTATGGTGTTGTTCAGGCAGCAAGTTATGATTTCAGCTTAGGTCACATCGATTCTCGACCGATTGCGACACTTTTGCCATCCCCTGCAATCGAAGGAATCATAATCGGTGTCGATGCCGGCATAAAAGATAAACAAGTTAATGCGGCAGCAGAGTCGGATAACAGTTATTATCTGCATCAACCAGCTCCCGTATTTAATGCCGCAATACCTCCTTTTGATAAGACAATTCCTTTGCAATCGCAGCAGTTTGTTGGTCGGCTGTTTATTCCATCGCTATCTCCACGCGCGCCCCCTGCTCAATAATCCCCCATTTTTTGTAGAAATGTTGCAATGCAATGTTTTTCGGTACTTGCACAAGTGTCACCTTGGCAATTGCTCCGTAACTATTCAGCGAATTGCTGAGTATTCGCCCCCTCTCCTGCTGGAGAGGGTTGGGGTGAGGAGAATAAAAACAAGCATTTATATCCCCTCATACCAACCTTCTCCCTCAAGGGAGAAGGAGCTGGTACTTGTGTGGATACTTATGCTCCTGATGGAGAGGGGTATTGGGCTTCGCGCTGAATAGTTACATTGCTCCATGCAGTCTTTTCATAGAATTTTATAAAGCGGTTAGCGCCGCATCGAGTTTGATTTATGTTTTTTTTGAAGCTTATTAGGAGGCTCATTCTCAAGTTCTTGCTTGGGAATGTTGTTTTTTTAATGGCAATGACACTTAGTTTTGCCGATTCGACACATGTTGTCGAACATCACGATCCGATTGAAAGCGATGCGACTTTGAGTTTGGCCAAAGTCGTTGATTTAACGCTGGAGAAGTACCCCGATCTAACCTGGCTTAAATCGTTGGAAGAGGAAGCGGCTGCGCTAGGACAGCGTGGCGACAGCTGGACGGCCGGGGCATCGCAAGCGGGGCTTAGGTTCCAGGAAGCGACCAGCGGCACTCTGCATTATATTGACGGTACGGTGCAAGTGCCGTTATGGAATTTAGGCCAGCGCGATGCGGAACAAGCGCTATCAAAGTTGGCAACAAGCAACGTCATGTCGCAGTCGGATGCGGTTAAATTGCGAGTTTCCGGGCTGGTTAGGGGAGCCTTATGGAATATTGCATTGGCAAGCTTAAGCTATGAGCAGGCTAAAATAGAGCTTGAGATTACCGATCAGTTATTGGCTAAAGTGCAGCGACGCGTGGAGTTAGGCGACTTACCCAAAGCCGATTTCTTGTTGGCGCAAACCGAGGAGCTGCAAAAACGTTCAGTGGTCACTCAAGCCGAAGCGGAATTGATGCATGCCCGTAAACGTTATGCCAGTATCACGCAAATGACGAAAACGCCAGTCGACTATCAGGAGAAGCTGGCGGATATTCAGAAAATTCAGCAAAATCACCCGGCTTTAGTGGCGGTTAACAGTCAGATCGAACGCAAGCAGGCGGAGCTTAATGCGATTAAGTTAGTGGGTTCCGGCCAGACTAATGTTGCGGTCGGTATCAATAGTGATCGATTCACCACTGACCCTAGAAGTAATAAAACCGAAAGTTTCAACATCGGCGTTACCGTCCCTTTCGGCGGCAGTGCGCATTTAGCGCCGCAGGTTGCTGCGGTCAATGTCGAATTAAATAAACTGCTTGCCGAACGCGAACAGATGAATCGCGATTTGGAACAGGCGCATCATGAGGCCGAACATAATCTGGAAGTCAACCGGGTTGAGTTGGGCATTGCCAATGAATTAAAACAGGTTGCTGAAGAGCATTTAAACATGACTAATTCAAGTTTTGCGGTGGGAGAAATTAACCTGATGGATTTATTGAAAATCCAGTCCAGGACCCAGCAAGCGGTGTTAAACGCCAAGCAGAGGGCGGTCATGCTACAGCGCGACATAGCACTTTATAACCAGGCCGTAGGAGTTATGCCATGAGACTATTTTTTGCAGGTCCTGTAATGCTGTTGACCTTGAGTTTAATTTGTTTCGGCAGCTATGCAGCTGAAAATGCAATTCAAATTTCACCGGAAAGTTTTGCTAATCTCGGTGTAAAACTGGGCAAACCGGAACCCGTTACACAGTTTCCGGTGTTATCCGCTCCGGCTAACGTGGTAATTCCATCGGCGCAGGACTATGTTGTCAGTGCAACGCAGGCCGGTTTTATTGAAAAATTGAATGCGGCGATAGGCGATAAGGTTGTCAAAGGACACGTGTTAGCACAGCTCAACAGCCCGGACCTGTTAATGCAACAGCGGGAATATCTTAAAGCCGGTAATGCATTGCAATTAGCCGCAGCTATTTATCAGCGGGATAAAAAACTGCTGGAAGAGGGGGTGATTTCAGACCGGCGCTGGCAGGAAACCGGCAACCAATATCATTCCGCCGTTTCTGAGGCGGATGGACAGAAACAATTGCTGGGGATTTCCGGGATGACCGCCGCTGAGGTCGATCAACTTGCCAAAACGCACCGCCTGACCCGCCAGCTCAATGTCCGTGCGCCGATTGCCGGTGTCGTCATAGAGCGCTTAGCTGTTGCCGGAACTCATGTCGATATAATGGCGCCGCTATACCGCATTGCCAATCTGGATGAGCTCTGGTTGGAAATGGCCATTCCCCAGGAACGCATCAGTAGCATTAAAATCGGCGACCGGGTAGAGCTTGAAAACTCAAAAGTCAGCGCAAAAATTACCTTGCTGGGGCAAAGTGTTAACCCGGAAAACCAGACTATTTTGGCAAGGGCGATAGTAGCTGCGCAAGACACTGCATCTTTGCGTCCCGGACAAAGACTCAATGCCCGGGTTATTCAGTCCAGCGGCAAGGCAACCTTTAAAGTTCCCAATACGGCTATTGCCCAGAATGAAGGTAAGGCCTTTATCTTTATCCGCAATCAACAGGGATTTTCGGTTAGCCCGATCACCGTAGTCGGCAAACAGGATGCGGAATCGATCATTAGCGGCGAATTCTCGGGCGATGAAGACATTGCGGTCCAAGGCGCTGTCGCGCTTAAGGCAAATTGGCTGGGCTTGGGGAGTGATGAATAATGGCTAACCTGATTAGCTTTGCGCTGAATCAACGGCTGTTGATGATGTTGTTTGTCACGCTGCTGTCAGGCGGCGGCTATTATGCGTTTAAAAATATCCCGATTGATGCTTTTCCCGAAGTGTCGCCGACTCAGGTCAAGGTGATCGTCAAAGCGCCCGGCATGACGCCGGAAGAGGTTGAAGCCAGGATCACCGCGCCGATTGAGGTCGAGCTGTTGGGTATTCCGCACCAGACCATGCTGCGCTCTATCGCCAAATATGCGTTGACCGACATTACCGTTGATTTTAAAGAAGGTACGGATATTTATTGGGCGCGTCAGCAGATTGCCGAACGCTTAAATACGATGTGGGGGGATTTACCGGCGGGTATCGAAGGCGGCATTGCGCCGATGACTACGCCATTAGGCGAAATGTTCATGTTCACCGTCGAAGGCGGGGATTTAAGCTTAATGGAGCGACGCAGTTTATTGGACTGGGTGATACGTCCGGCGCTACGCACGGTATCCGGCGTTGCCGATGTCAATTCGCTGGGCGGCCTGGTCAGGAGTTTTGAGGTCATACCCGATAATACCCGACTATCGGCCAGAGGCATCAGCATGGCTCAACTGACCGCCGCATTGGCAAGCAATAACCGCAACGACGGCGCAGGCCGCATGACCGACGGCGAGGAAGCCTTGATCGTCCGCGCCGAAGGCCGCATCAAAACCCTGGACGACGTCAGTATTATCGTGGTGGATAACAAAAACGGCATCCCGATTACCGTCGGCGATGTCGCCACCATCAAAATAGGCGCATTGACTCGCTACGGCGCGGTCACTAAAAACGGCGAGGGAGAGGCTGTCACTGGCTTGGTGTTGAGTTTGCGCGGCGCTAACGCCAGGCAGACCATTGCCGGTATAGAGAAAAAACTGGCTGAAATCAGCCCTGGTTTTCCTAAAGGCGTTGAAGCCAAGGTTTTTTACAATCGCGGCCACTTGGTGGGCAAGGCAGTCGACACGGTTTTGCATGCCCTACTGGAAGCTATAGCGCTGGTTATCATCCTGTTGATTTTATTTTTGGGTGATTTACGCGCGGCCTTGGTTGTTGCTTTGGCCTTGCCGCTGGCCGCGTTGTTCACTTTTATCTTGATGAACTACATGGGCATGTCGGCAAACTTGATGAGCTTGGGCGGCCTTGCGATTGCGATCGGCATGTTGGTTGATGCCGCCGTGGTAGTGGTGGAAAACCTGATCACCCATCTGGCTCATGTCGAAAAAGCCCGACGCCTGCCTAGACTGCATGTCATTTACCGGGCCACACGTGAAGTTGCCCAGCCTGTGGTATCCGGCATTTTGATTATTATTATCGTATTTTTACCGCTGCTAACCCTACAGGGGCTGGAAGGCAAATTATTCACCCCGGTGGCCTTGACTATTGTGTTTGCGCTCAGCGGATCATTGGTGTTGTCGCTGACGGTGATTCCGGTAATCGCCTCTTTTCTGTTGAAAGAGGTGTCACATGAAGAACCCTGGTTACCCCGGCAACTGCAAAAACTTTATCAACCGGCTTTAGTCTGGTGTCTGGACAACAGCAAAAAGGTATTTATCGCTGCCGGTTCTCTATTGGTTGTGACTGTGTTGGTATTTGCCCAAATCGGCAGCACTTTTATGCCGACCATGGACGAAGGCGACATCATCGTACAACTGGAAAAGTTGCCGTCGATTACCCTGGACCAATCCGTGGCGCTGGATATGCAGGTGCAAAAAAATCTGCGTGAAAATATCCCGGAAATCGTCGATATAGTCGCACGCGTCGGCTCCGACGAGTTGGGGCTTGATCCGATGAGCTTGAACGATACCGATACCTTTTTGATACTGAAGCCTAAAAAGCAATGGCGAATGGACAGCAAGGAACAATTACTGGAGGAAATACGGAAAGTCATGGCGCAAACGCCGGGCATTGCCTTCCAGTTTACCCAGCCGATTGAAATGCGGGTTTCGGAAATGCTGACCGGAACGCGCGGCGATGTGGCAGTCAAGCTATTCGGCGCCGACCTTGCCGTGTTAAATGAAAAAGCTCAGCAGATAGAGGAGGTGTTGAAACACATCAATGGGGCCAGCGATGTATTCGCCAAGCAAAATGCCGGAATGCAGTTTTTGCAACTGACCATCGATAAATCGGCGGCCGGGCGCTTGGGCCTGGACAGTGACAGCATCGAAACGCTGTTGCGAGCGCAGATTGAAGGTTTGAAGTTGGGCGTGATTCAGGAAGGCATTAAACGCACGCCATTAATTTTGCGTGGCGACAGCAATGTCGCCAACTTCGAAAACCTGCAAATCGCCTTGCCGAATGGCGGGCAGGCGCCGGTTACGGCAGTTGCCAAAATAGAAAAAGTCGAAGGCGTGGTGTCGGTGGGCAGGGAGCACGGTCAGCGTTTTGTGGTCATCACCAGCAATGTGCTGAACCGGGATTTGGTCAGCTTTGTCGATGAGGCCCGTAAAGTAGTAGCGGAAAAAGTCGATTTGCCGACCGGCTACACCGTCGAGTTCGGCGGCCAGTTCGAAAACCAGCAACGCGCTGCGGCCACCTTGTCGGTGGTCGTTCCGGTCTCGTTAGGGCTGATTTTTTTATTGTTGTTTACAACCTTCGGCTCTGTTCGCCAAGCAGTTTTGGTGTTATCCAATATCCCGTTGGCGATGGTTGGCGGCGTTTTCGCCTTATGGTTATCGGGCGAATATTTATCGGTACCGGCATCGGTCGGCTTTATTGCGCTGCTGGGTATTGCGGTACTGAACGGCGTGGTCATGGTCAGCTACTTTAACCAGCTGATCGCAACCGGTATGGACTTGGTTAAAGTGGTGCAGCTTGGCTCATCCCGGCGTTTGCGTCCGGTGCTGATGACTGCTAGTATCGCGGCTTTCGGCCTGATTCCGTTGCTGTTTGCAACCGGGCCGGGATCGGAAATCCAAAGGCCTTTGGCTATTGTGGTGATAGGTGGCTTGGTATCATCGACCTTTTTAACCTTATTTTTGTTGCCGATTTTGTTTAAATTATTTGGACTGTCGCCGGAGGCTAAACAATGAACTGCACGGAATATTTAGTCACGCTCAATGTGCCGCTCGGTCTTGAGGAAGCGGTTGTCGATTGTCTGTTGACGCTGGAATCGGAACACGGTTTCAGCAGTTTTCCGGTCAACTCGCATGACCATAAAAATGAGGGCTTATCGTTAGCGGAACAGGTCAGCGGACGGCAAAAAAAAATCCGTTTCCAGATGTATGTGCCGAAGGATGGATTAGCCGTATTATTGGCGCAACTTAGGGCGGAGTTTTCCGGTTCGGGGATTAGGTACTGGGTGTTGCCGGTGATTGAGAATGGCGTTATTTGAGTTTTTTCATCACGAAAGACAACGTGGACAGATATTTGTCGAGACATGAGGTTTACGAAAAAAATGTCATGACTTTCTCGTTGTAAGTACATGCTTACATATTTGTGTGTTAGATTCGCATTTTCCGCCTCCCATTAAGGTGGGACAAGTTGCTGGCTTAACCTTAGATTGTCCAGGCTTAAGTGGGAGGTCTCTTTTAACAATAGAGAGGCAATGTCATGACACACGTGAGAAGAATTGTTGGCAGTACCGAAGGATACTCGATTATGTTCACCGAGGAGTTAAATGCGGATAGGATTCCTGTCTGCGCATGGTTCGGGGTCTATAACCCCGATGGAATGTGGCTAAATAGTTTTTCGAGCAAGGTTGCTGCGGAAGAGTTCGTTAATTTTAAAGTTAATGAGCGTGAATTGAGGCGGATGGAGTTACTGTTTTTGTGAATGTTTATTTTGGATATTCAAGTCCGATGGCGTGCTGTATGCGCTTGTCTCGGACTTGGAATTAAATTGAAGCTTTGACATGGTGTTATTTGCGGGTCTCTACGAAAGCAGCGAAGCCAATAAAGGCTGTAGATTATGCAGCTGTCGTTGCCGACTCAGCCGGTTGGCAATGATGATGCTTTTTAATTCAGTCAGCGCTTGAGCAAAGACATCATTGACCACCAGATAATCGAACTCGTCATGGTGGCTGATTTCGGTGACGGCATCGCGCATACGGCGGGCAATGGTTTGTTCATCATCTTGGCCCCGGTTTCTGAGGCGCTGCAATAGAACTTCTGTCGATGGCGGCAGGATAAAAATGGAAAGACTGTCGGGCAGCAGTTTTTTAATTTGTTCCGCGCCCTGCCAGTCGATTTCAAGAATCACATCCAGTCCCTGTTTCAGGTTTTCTTCTACAGTTTGCTGGGCTGTGCCGTAAAAATTATCAAAAACCTGGGCATGTTCAAGGAATGCCTGTTTTTCCTGCATGGCTTGAAAGCCTGCGGCAGAGACAAAGTAATAATCCTGTCCATGTATTTCGCCAGGCCGCATCTGGCGAGTGGTATGGGAGATTGATACGCTCAAGTCTTCCAAATCGGCAACCAGTTGTTTAACCAAGCTGGTTTTACCTGCGCCGGAGGGAGCGGAAATAATATACAGTTTGCCGATATTCATAAATTACTAAGATGAAAGGATCAAGGTTTAAAGATCAAGCCATAAGGCTCAAGTTGTTTTTTCATTCTTTTTTAAATATCAAATCCCATACGCCATGCCCTAAGCGTATACCGCGCTGCTCAAATCTTGTTAAGGGGCGGTATTTCGGGCGTTCGCAATAGTCGCCGGTAGGGCTGGTGTTGTTGATGCCCATTCCTGTCGATAGTATTTGCAGCATGTTTTCCGCATAGTTTTGCCAATCCGTCGCGGCATGAAAATAACCGTTCGGCATCAATTTTCGGGCTAATAATTCTACGAAACTGGGGCGGACGATACGCCGTTTATGATGCTTCTTTTTCGGCCACGGATCGGGAAAGAACAAATGCACACCGGCTAAGCTGTTGTCGGCAACCTTGTGTTCAATAATATCCATCGCATCATGGCAGTAGATTCTGACATTGGTCAAGCCTTGTTGATCCAGCAGCAGCATTAAATGTCCGACACCCGGCTTGTGGACTTCAATGCCGATATAATCATTATCAGGATTAGCTGCCGCCATTTTTGCCAAGCTGTCGCCGGTGCCGAAACCTATTTCAACGATCAACGGCGCTACACGACCGAAAACCTGGCTGAAATCATAGTCTGCGTTAGGATCAAGACAATACCTGTCCCAATGATTATCCAACGCCAATTGCTGGCCTTGGGTAATGCGTCCTTGCCTACGGATAAAACTGCGGATTCTGTGCGTGGGAGTTTGTTCAGGAGCGAGCATGATAACTAAGAGTCATAAAGGACGCCCGGCCGGGCGTCCTTGCAAAATTAAAAAAACAAGCCGTCTATCGGCGATGATGCGGAAGCAAAACGTTTTCTCGGCATGCGCCCTGCCAAAAACGCTTCCCGACCGGCTTCGATGCCTTTACGCATCGCCGAGGCCATCAGTATAGGGTTTTTAGCGGCGGCAATCGCGGTATTCATTAATACTCCGTCGCAGCCCAGCTCCATTGCAATGGCGGCGTCGGACGCCGTGCCGACACCGGCATCGACTAGGATAGGCACCTTGGCATTTTCAACGATAGTCAATATATTGTAGGGATTTCGTACGCCCAGGCCGGAACCAATCGGCGCGGCCAGCGGCATAACCGCCACGCAGCCAATCTCTTCCAGTCGTTTGGCGGCAATCGGGTCGTCATTGGTGTAGACCATTACATCAAAGCCGTCTTTGACCAGCAGTTCGGCGGCTACATAAGTTTCCGCTACGTTGGGGAACAAGGTGGTCTGGTCAGCCAACACTTCCAGCTTGACCAGCTTGTGGCCGCCGAGCAACTCCCTGCCCAAACGGCAGGTTCTGACCGCGTCTTCCGCAGTATAACAACCGGCGGTATTGGGCAGTATGGTGTATTTGTCCGGCGAAATCACATCCAGCAAATTAGGCTCGCCGGGATTCTGGCCGATATTGGTTCGGCGTATCGCCACCGTCACAATTTGCGCGCCGCTGGCTTCGATGGCTAGGCGGGTTTCTTCCAGGTCCTTATATTTTCCGGTGCCGACCAGTAAGCGTGAATGATATTTGACTCCGGCGAGCATGAAAGAATCATCCTGACCGCCGCCAATCGCGTGGACAATTTCCAGGCGATCCCCAGCGTGTAGTGCTTGAGTGTCGTATTGCTGGAACGGCAGAATTTCCTTATTCAATTCAATCGCAATTTTTTTACCGGTTAGTCCCAAGTCGGCAACCACATCGGCAACCTTGCTGTTTTCAGCGCAATCGCGGGCTTCGCCGTTCACGTAAATCATCATCTGCTCAAGCTCCGGCTGGTGTCCACGGTTCTACGTTTTTGCACCGCTGCCGCCAGCTCTCTTAACAACGGAACGGTATCGTCCCAGGACAAACAGGCATCGGTAATACTCTGGCCGTAGACCAAAGGCTGTCCTTCAACAACTTTTTGATTGCCCGCCTTAAGATGGCTCTCGATCATCACACCCATAATCCGGTGGTCGCCGTTAGCGATTTGCTGAGCGACATCGTCACCGACGATCAACTGCCGCTGACATTGTTTCAAACTGTTGGCATGGCTGAAGTCGATCATGATATTCGGCTTTAACTCGGCATTGACCAAGCCCTCGGCGACTTGTTCGACACTGACCGCATCATAATTAGGGCGATCATTGCCGCCTCTTAAAATGATATGTACATCTTCATTGCCGGTAGTTGAGAATATCGCCGAATGACCGGCTTTATTCAGAGAGATAAAGTGGTGCGGACTCATCGCTGCGCCTATCGCATCAATCGCAATTTTTATCGTGCCGTCGGTGGAGTTCTTAAAGCCTATAGGGCAGGACACGCCCGAAGCCAGTTCCCGGTGCCCTTGGCTTTCGGTAGTTCTGGCGCCGATTGCGCCCCATGCAATCAAGTCGGAAACATATTGGGGGGTAATTAAATCCAGGTATTCGGTTGCAGCCGGAACGCCCGCTTCATTTACATCCAGCAACAAGCGTCTGGCGATACGCAGGCCCTTGTTGATATTAAAACTGGAATCCAGGTCAGGGTCGTTAATCAGGCCTTTCCAACCCACCGTAGTGCGGGGTTTCTCAAAATAGACCCGCATCACCAGCACCAGGTCATCTATTAACTCGTCTTTAATTACTTTCAAAAGTCGGGCATATTCATGCGCCGCAATCGGGTCATGAATGGAGCAGGGACCCACCACCACGACCAGACGATCATCTAGGCCCGTCAATATTTTGTGTATGTCTTGCCGGGCTAGTGCGGTCGTTTGTGCGGCAACCTCGCTAATCGGCATTTCAGTATGAACCTGAACAGGGGCTATGACTTCCTTAGTCCCACAAATTCTCAAGTCATCAGTGTTATATTTTGTATGCATTACGCTTTCAACCCATTAAAGGATTATTGTCAGAATTTGCTATTTTAACCGATTTTAAACTGTTTTTGTTAGTTCTTGCCGCATCAACAGGGCTATCCCAAAGTAGTTCCCGGTAAAATAAAATCGTTCGTTCTAAATTAGTGTCCCGTATAGGCCCGATTTTTAGTCGAGGCCGATGCCAAAGAGAGCTACGTTTCGATGCATTTTGCAAAACACTATCTTTCCAAAAGCACAGGCCTCATGTTTTTTTTGCTGCAATAGCAGTTTGGGTGTTCCCAATCCAGGTAATTTTTATTTCAAGTTGCATGGCTTAAGCAGCGACATTTTATACTCAACAATATCTTTTGCCCGGTTTGTGTTCGCAGTAGTCGCGTAAAAATATTTGCATTAATTTTCATTTGCTTACTGCATAATGCGGTGCTGTTTTTTAATCGTTAACAGCCCTCTTATCATCATAAAACCTAATAAAAACGGTGTTTTTTTTATTTATAGCTTTGACACAACGCGGTATCTCATGATAAAAAGTACTCTGTCGTTTATTACTTAATTCGACAAGCAACTCAATAAAGCAATTTATTGAGCGGCCCCTTTGAGGAAAGGGAATAAAACAATATAATTAAATAAACTTTCGAGGATTTTAAAATGGCTGAAGAACAAGAAAAAGATAACACATGGTTGATCGCTGGTGTTGCTATTGCTGCTGTTATTGTTTTGGTTGTGTTGTTGAAACAAGACGAAACAAAGCATTTACAAAGTGGTGCTGTTGCAGCGAGTAACGCTGAAGTGTTCTCGAAAATAGATGCGAAAAAAACCAGCAACAAAACCGCGCAATAAAACTGGTAACGCAGTCAATTAAAAAATACCCCCCGTTGTTTGACGGGGGGTATTTTGCCCACTTTAATACCCCTTCCTTTCAATATTTTTTGTTTTAAGTATCCGGTCTAACGGATTGTTTAAATCATTTCCGGTAACATTTAATCCTCTTGCCATTTCAGGCATATACGCATGGCGCTAGATTTGCTTTCATTGTTCATCAAGCATTCTGGCTTGTGTTTTTAAAGTTAGGAATTAATTGTTAATCTTAGTGCCTCAAAATTCGCATGGTTTTTTATAAAGCTTGCAAGAGTTAAATGCTATTATCTTGCAAAAATATAATCCAGACTCGCTACGCCATCATGATTGATTCAAAATCTCCACGGTTGATAACTATTGAAAACACACATCAAACAAACGCGCAAATACTTGATGCTTCGCATTGGGGGGAAGATTTTTCATGGGAGCAATTACAGGTCATAAGCCATTATTTTAAGCCTTATGCTGCATCGAATGGCACGGTGATTTATAAAGAAGGAGAGATTGGCACGTCTATGGGGATTATTGTCAAGGGCTCAATTGGTGTTTACAAAAATAATAAACTTATTTCAACGCTACGCGTTGGGCGCACGTTTGGGGAAATGTCCGTTATTGACGCGCAACCCCGATCAGCGACTGCTCGCGCCGAAGGAGAAACTGTCTTTTTGTCATTGGATAAAAGCAGTCTGCTGGCTTTGGCCGATAGAAACCCTGCCTTGGCATTTAAGATTATCTGGAATATTTCCCGCGCCCTGAGCCAGCGACTTAGGCTTACCAGCGCGCAATTGGCTGATTTTCTGGAATCCAATGTTCTTTGATAGGCATAGGAATCGACATAAGTTTGTTCGTATTAAGTTGATCCAAAGAGATAATCAAACACCTGATTATCATGCCAGCCGCGCCGCGACAATATTTTGATGAACACACTCTTTCCTATCGCCAATCAGTTTGCTACGGCGATTACGCGGATAAATCGTCTGGGTAATGGCTTGATCAATGATACTTATTTGGTGGCTACACAATCATCCTTCTTTGTTCTACAGCGTATTAACCGAACGGTTTTTCCCGCACCTGAAAAGATCATGGTTAATTTGACAGCGCTTAATCAGCATATAGCCCAAAAAGTTAGCGCTTCAGTTAGGTTACAAATTCCGGAGATTTTAAAGACTGCGGATAATGACGTACTTTATCTGGATGAAAACCGCGATTGCTGGCGAGCTTTGAGTTTCATTGTCAATACCGAAAGTATAGACGCTATAGGCGCTGTCAGCGATGCTGAACAGGTCGGATATGCGCTGGGACATTTTCATCGCTTAATTAGCGATCTTAATCCATTGATTTTGCATGACACCTTACCCGGATTTCATATAGCGCCGGAATATCTAAAACATTATCAGCATGTTTTACAGCGGTCGATTAAGCCGATACGGTATTGCGCTGAATTTATCACCCGGTTCCGGCATATTGCCGATGATTTGGAGGCCGCTAAGCAACAAGGTTTGCTGTCTTTGCGGGTTATCCATGGCGATCCCAAATTAAACAATTTCCTTTTTGATAGACACAGCAAAAAAATCGTCAGTATTATTGATCTTGACACGGTCAAGCCGGGCTTGGTTCATTACGATATTGGCGATTGTGTTCGATCTTGCTGCTACAGTGCCGAGCCGGTTGGATTCGACCTGGATATTTGTGCCGCCCTGTTAAAAAGCTATCTGGCTGAAGTCGGCTCATTTTTTACCGAACACGATTACCATTATTTGTACCCTGCTATCAGACTAATTCCTTTCGAATTAGGCGTCCGGTTTTATACTGATTATCTGGAAGGAAATCGGTATTTTAAGGTGACTGAGCCTGAGCAAAACTTACAACGCGCTATTGATCAATTTCTGTTATGTGAATGCATTATGAGGCAGGAATCGGCGATTAAGAACATGATAGTACGGTTAAAACAATAGACTACTGATTAATAGATCTAATATCCAGTGTCAATCGCTTAGCTTAGCGGCGTTGTCTCTTTATTCATAAGCAGCAAATCTTTGACGTTGGACGGGCTTTTGTAAAATCTGCTGATGACAGTATCATAAAAAAAACAGTACAATACACCGCGTCAGAAAACAGATGTTGAGTTAAGGGATTCCTAAATTGTTAGGTTGTCCGGTTATCAATGTTGTAGTTCTGTGTTAACCGTAAGTTTTTATTTTAGGAGTTTCAAAATGGCAACAGGCACTGTAAAGTGGTTTAACAACACGAAGGGTTTTGGTTTTATCGCACCTGCTGATGGCGGCGAAGACGTTTTCGTTCACCATTCAGTTATTCAGGGCGAGGGTTTCAAAACTTTGACTGAAGGCGACACGGTCACTTTTGACATCGAATCAGGACCCAAAGGCTTAACTGCCACTAATGTTTATCCTAAATAAAAAAAAGGGATAACCGGATTTAAAAAAAGCCCTTGTGAGTTTCACAAGGGCTTTTTTTATTCCATCACTTCTAAAAAGACTATTTTAAAGGACGGCCTTTGGCGTCTTGATTGATCTGTCCGCCAAAAAGCAGAACGCCTTCTATAAAACCCCAGAGAGCTGCAAATCCGGGCAGTCCGGTTACATAAAGCACCACTGTTAAGGTTATCTGGATAAAAGCCAGTCTGTAAAAACCTAAATAAAGTCGATGAGCGCCTGTCCAACCCAAGAATAACGCCAGCACAGCCGCCAGATATTTGTATTTAACGGCTTTAGGCGGCTCCAAATACGCGCCGACTAGATTAATATTGCTGGCAATCGTTCCATGAGCCTCAAAGTTAACGTCATCGCCTTCATCCGGCGGTACGTCCGCGACCCAATCATCTAAATGAAACGTAAACAACGTTTCCTCGCTTTTTATTACCCCAGTTTGGGTGTCGGGATCATAAGCTTCAATTTGTCCAATCATTTATCATCTACCTATAAAAATAGGGCGTCCCATTGATCGCCCTTTATTCCTTGTGGACACAATAATGCCGCCACAGTTTAGTCTCAATCATCATGCAAACGTACAGCTAAGACATCACACAACGCATGATGCAGCACCCCATTTGCGGTCGATCCCAGTAACAGGGCAAATCCGTGTCGACCATGGGAGCCGACTACGATTAAATCCACCTGGTTTTCTTCGGCTACCCTGATTATTTCCAATTTAGGGCTACCCGTTTCCATATACCGACAGTCTTCAGTAATATTCAGTTTTTCAGCTAAGTTGGCCAATCTCTTTTTTGTCGCTGCCATTAATTCGGCAGTTAAATCGAGATCAAAAGGAATAGTCGAACCATAAGCCGCATCGGTAAGCAGCAAACTGTCCATCACATGCACAATACTCAGTTTTGCCTGATATTTATCAGCCAAATCCTTCGCTCGGTCGGCAACGGCTTCGCCGTGTTCGGAAAAGTCCGTTGCCAATAATATATGTTTATAGCTTTCCATGATTATTCCTAATTTAATGCCGAAAATCCCCCCTAACCCCCCTTTGGCAAAGGGGGGTTAGGGGGGATTTAATAAAGCCATCACCTGATAAGATCCCATTATGTATAAAAACGCCAAGCCTAAACTAAAAGCCCAGGTTTGTCCCAGTGCATTACGAATGATATGTCCGGTAACGGCCCAATGCCAAATCATTAAAGCTATTGTTATAATAAATGCCAACAAAGCGCCTATTCCTATCGTCATTGAAGCCATTCCCGGCAGGGCGAAAAAACTAATCAAGGCATCAGCACCCAACAAGGCGCTAGTCGTTTGATAAAATCGCTCCCATTTCCGAGCCAGATATAACATAAACCAGCTAAACCCAGCAATCAGCAAGGCGGAGGCGATAGCTTGCAATAGCGATACAGCCAAGTTCGTATGCATACTTATCATTGAAAAACTGACGATAACATCAATCACCAGCAGCATCCGCAACAAGCCTACAGAAGGAGGTAAATCCTGCGGGCCCTTTTTAAACAGGCAAATATCGAATAATAGCTTTATGATTTCAAACATGATTATTTATTAATAATGGAACACAGATTAGACGGATTTAAGCGGATTTTTAAAATAAATCAGTGACTATCCGCGTCATCCGTGTTCTGTTTAATTCTTCACGAACCTACGCATCATATTTGGCCGCTTCAACTTTTTCCTCGGCCTCCATCCAGGCTGCTTCCGCGTCATCCAGCGCCTTATCGACTTTTACTTTACGTTCCATCAACTTTTTTAATTGCTCCTTTTCCGATTCTGCATAAATGGCAGGATCAGCCAATTGATGTTCCAGTTGCCGCTGTTCATTATGATATTTTTCGACGGCTAATTCAGCTTTTTTCAAGGCATCGAATAAAGGTTTGTTCCGTTGTCTGCGTTCCGCATCCAACTTTCTCTGATCTTTTCTCGATACGCTATCAACGTTACCAACGATGGTTTTTTCTTCGCTTTTTTTCTGTTCCGCCAGCCACAGACGATAATCTTCGAGATCGCCATCGAAAGGCTGCACCTTGCCGCCTGACACCAATAATAACTGATCGGTCACCGAGCGCAACAAATGCCTATCATGCGAGACGACCACTATCGCGCCTTCATAGTCCTGCAAGGCGACACTCAAGGCGTGACGCATTTCCAGGTCCAAGTGGTTGGTCGGTTCATCCAGCAGCAACAGGTTTGGATTTTGATAGACCAGCAGCGCCAATACCAGCCGCGCTTTTTCGCCTCCGGAGAAGGGTTTGACGGCTTCCAGAACCTTGTCGCCGCAAAAATCGAAACCGCCCAGAAAATTGCGTAAATCCTTCTCGGTCGCCTGTTTGTCCAGTTGCTGCAAGTGCCACAATGGGCTTTCATCAACACGTAATTGCTCCAGTTGGTGCTGGGCAAAATAGCCGATTTTCAACGCTTCCGCTTCGTTTCTTTTGCCGGATAAGGGCTGCATATCGCCTGCCAGCACTTTAATCAGGCTGGACTTACCCGCGCCGTTCGGCCCCAGCAACCCGATACGGTCCCCCGGCGATATAGACAATCCCGCCTGTTTGATCACGCAGGTTTGCCCGTAGCCAATATCGACCTTATCCAGCGTCAACAGCGGATTGGGCATTTTTCCCGGCTTAGCAAAGCTGAAATCGAACGGCGAATCGACATGCGCCTGTGCGATCAGCTCCATGCGCTCCAACGCCTTGATCCGGCTTTGCGCTTGCCTGGCTTTAGTCGCTTGCGCCTTAAAGCGGTCGACAAAGCTTTGCATATGGGCAATTTCCCGCTGCTGCTTTAGATACGATGATTGTTGTTGAGCGAGTTTTTCGGCGCGCATCCGTTCAAACGCCGAGTAATTGCCGGTATAAATTTCGGCCTTGTTCTGCTCAATATGTACGATATGAGAAGTAATGGTGTCCAGGAAATCCCGGTCATGAGAAATCAGCAACAGCGTTCCGGGATACTTGCATAACCAATCCTGTAACCAGATCACCGCATCCAAATCCAGATGGTTGGTAGGCTCATCAAGCAATAACACGTCCGAACGGCACATCAAGGCCTGCGCCAGATTAAGCCGCATACGCCAGCCGCCGGAAAACGAATTGACCGCATTATTTTCCTGGTCGGCGCTAAAGCCCAAACCGTTCATTAACCGCGAGGCCCTGGCCTGTGCGGTATAACCGCCGATAGTATCCAAGGCGGCATGTAATTCGGCCTGTTTCAAGCCGTCATCGGCTTGTTCGGCGGCAAGCAATTGGGCTTGCAAGCGTCTTAAGGGCTGATCGCCGTCAATGACATAATCAATTGCGGAACAGGCAACGGCCGGCGTTTCTTGTGCCACATGGGCGATTTCCAGCCCCGGCGGCATCGAAAAGTCGCCCTCATCAAGATGTAGCTCACCTCTAACCAAGGCAAAAAAACTGGATTTACCGGCGCCGTTCGCGCCGGTAAATCCTGCTTTTTGGCCTTTATGAATAGTGAAAGAAGAATTGGCGAACAGCACCCGTGCGCCACGGCGTAGGGCTATATTTCTAAAATTTAGCATTAAGGTTCAAGGTAATAATGTGGAAAAACTTTTATGAAAACAAGAGGCGTAACCATTAAATATAAACTGAAGAAATGTTTGATCATTCATGTGCATATCTATAACCCATTAAATTTAACAAACCCACTTTTGAATAACCTAAGTTGAGCTTGCTGTTTATATCCAGTATTCCGGCTAAAGCATTTTAAAGCACGTCGTCCCGGCAGGGATTGCCGGGATCCAGAGCACAGGAATGTGAATGCTTGATTTCATTAAGCAATTCCGCGTAGCAGAACTCGTTGCCAGCTTCTACAACCATCCGTGGCTTCTGGATTCCGGCAATCCCTGCTGAAATGACGGTCTACCGCAGACACTTGTGTATAACGGCTTTCGGGCGGAGTCATGTATAACGATGAACGCAGCACGTGGAAACGAGGGCAAAAAATGTTGGTGAACCTTAAGCAAACCGCTCAATCATCTTTTCCGCCTGCTCGGCAAATTGTTCAAGGTTGCCTTTTTTAACGGTTTCCACCGGAATAACCAGTGCAGTGCTCAAATTGATATAGATATAAACATAGCGTTTGCCGTATTCCACCCTGACCAAATCGCCCCAGGCCATTTTGTGTTTGCCGCTGGGTGATTTTTCCAGCAGGTAATTGGGGTTGGCGGGATCTATAGTCAGCGTATAAGTGCCGAACATGTTGATCTTTTCTTTAGGGGTGTAATTTTTAAGAATTTGCCTGCGTAAATCCAGCATCATTATTTTAGGCGACAGCCAAGCCCAGAGCGCGGCAATAACGATGATGTATCCCGATGAGGTCATGTCGCCATAGTAGAAATAATAAAATGAACCGATAAGCGCCATGATGCCCGGCACTATCCAGCGGTTTTTTCTTATATTGCTCTGTATTTCTTCATTCCTCATGAACTGTATTTCATTAAAATGAATTAAATCTTCTTCGCGGAATTCATATTCAATTTCAAACATGTTTGTGATCTTGGTAAGGGGTTATAAATAAAGTAGCTAACTGTTAAGCAACTAAGGATTTTAATGCATTTTTATTTTGGCATGGGCACTACGCCGGAACAGGTTAGAAAGCGTCAACATGGCCGTCCTGAAATAACCGTGTACAGCCACCTGGTGCATTTTATACAGGGACAGATAAACCACCCTGGCGATAAAGCCGCCGATGCTGACCGATCCCATCAGATTGCCCATCAGGTTACCGACAGTGGTGTACTTGCCGAGTGCAACCAGCGATCCGTAATCGAGATAAACATATTTCACCAAGCTGCCGCCCTGCAACCTATTAACTATCGATTTACTTAAGGTCGATGCCTGCTGATGAGCGGCTTGCGCTCGCGGCGGCACATTGCCGTCGTGTCCGGGCCACGGACAGGCGGCGCAATCGCCTAGCGCAAAAATATTGTCGTCACCGGTTTTTAAGGTTTCATCGACCACCAATTGGTTGATCCGGTTAACTTCCAGGCCATCCAGGTCTTTCATCCAATCCGGCGCTTTAATGCCTGCCGACCAGACTTTAAGATCCGCCGGTATAAAAGCGCCATCATGGGTATGAACGCCTTCCTTGGTTACTTCAATCACCCGGCGACCCAATTTAAGGTCAATGCCCAGCGTGACCAGCTGTTGTTGCGTCGCTTGGGCCAGTTTTCCGGGTAATGCGGGCAATAATTGCGTCGCCGCTTCAATAATAGTCAGTTTCACATCACTGGATTCATCCAGGCCGTAAACCGCCAGCAGATTGGTTACCTCGTGCAATTGCGCCGATAACTCGACGCCGGTCGCTCCCGCGCCGATGATAACGATGGACAGGGTCTTGTCGGTTTTACCGGCATGGCTTTTAATATACGATTCAACCAGTTGTTTTTGAAACTTAAAAGCCTGAGCGGTGGTATCCAGAAACAAACAGTGTTCCGCCACCCCCTTGATGTTAAAAGTATTGCTGATACTGCCGACCGACATCACCAGCGTATCGTAATTGAACGTTCGCTTAGGGATTAACTCTTCGCCGCTATCGCTAAGCGTAGGACTGACATAAATTTCCTTTTTTTGCCGATTCAAGCCTTCCATCTTTCCCAGCCTGAAACGGAAATGATTCCGATGCGCCTGGGCCAGATATTCAATCTGTTCGGATTCATCCAAGGTCCCGGCGGCAACTTCATGCAACAGCGGCTTCCAGATATGCGTCGGCGAAGCGTCCAGCAAGGTAATCTCCGCCGCACCGTTTTTGCCTAGTTTTTGTCCCAAACTGGTGGCAAGCTCAAGACCCGCCGCCCCGCCGCCAACAATCACTATCTTGTGTTTTTCATTATTCTTATCGGTCATTGTGAGCCCCCTCCAAAACCATTATTTTTCTACACGGCAGCATTATATCGAATCAACTTCATTGTGACCGATTTTACTGGTCGGCTTAGCTTATTCCGGCTTAATCAACCCTAGGGCATAGTGATAGCTGAATTTAGGCGTGCCTATACAAAAGTCCAATTCAATAGCGACTAATTTTTCCAGTAAGGCGTCATCAAAGCGCCCGGATTTTCTTAATTCATACAATGATTTTTCCACATCGGTTTTCGAAATAATAAGGGTGTGCGTCTTGATTATGCTAAAAAAATAATAGGTTATGATGTTACTTGTCAGTTTTTAATGCCTAGTTTATATGCGCGTGCTCTGGCTAGGTAGACTTTTAAAACACGCGCCGATTTCATTTTCTTTCGCCGACCGCACCACTACTTGCGAAACCCTGTGGCTGGGCGTGCCGTTGGTTACCGTCACCGGCAGCGCAAAATCTGTTACAGATGAATCTCAAACCTTTCCCGCCCGTTTTGCCAGTCGGATGGGGTAGGCTTTTCTAACTAATATCGGCGTACCGGAGTTGGTGGCGGAGACTTTGCCTCAATATGTTAATATTGCCGTGCAACTTGCCGGGGATGCGCCCCGGCTTGTGCAATTGCGCCAGTCGCTACGTTCCTGTATGGCTGCCGCCCCGTTGACCGATGAGGCCCGTTTTATCCGTGAGATGGAACAAGCTTATCGGGAAATGTGGCGGCAGTGGTGTGTCCAACAATCCACTTATGAAAAAAGCGAGAATTCCCTGATGAAAACCTTCCTCCACGTTGGCTGCGGCCCCAAGCGTAAAGATAAAACCACTCCCGGTTTCAATGTTCCAGAGTGGCAAGAATTACGCCTGGACATCGATAAAAATGTTGCTCCCGATATTGTCGGCACCATGCTGGATATGTCAGCCGTGGCCGATGCTTCGGTCGACGCTCTGTTTTCCAGTCATAATATCGAGCACCTTTATCCCCACGAAGTGCCCAAGGCCCTGTCCGAGTTCAAGCGGGTGTTGAAACCCGATGGCTTTGTGGTGATTACCTGTCCCGATCTTCAGTCGGTTTGCGCCTTGATTGCTGAAGACAAGCTGACCGATCCCGCATACGATTCTCCCGCCGGCCCTATTGCGCCCCTGGATATTCTCTACGGCTATCGTCCGGCTATGGCTCATGGCAATTTGTACATGGCGCATCGTTGTGGATTTACACAAAAGGTGCTGACCGGGACCTTGCAGGCGGCCGGTTTCGCTACGGTGGCTGCTACGCGGCGTGAGCATCCCAGTTACGATTTGTGGGCGCTGGCGACGGTGCAGTCAATGTCTGAAGCAGAGCTGCGAGTTTTGGCGTTGGCTCATTTTCCGAAATGACCGGCATGTCCCTGCATAGTCAAATTCGCCAACAATTGCTTGGCGGCCTTGCCCAGCCGCAGTCCGATGAAGTTGTTCAGCTCAATAACGCTTTGCGCCTGGTTTCTAAATGGCGCAGTGCGTTAATCCAGAACACGCTGTTGCAACACCAAGGCACGGTGGTGATGGCTGGGCCGCTGAAGGGGCTGGATTTTTTGGCCCAGTCGACCGAAGGTTGCCATATTCCGAAGTTGCTGGGCTGTTATGAACAACCCTTACTTCCCTATATCGAAACTGCAATTCAGGCGGGCTATCCAGTCATTCTCAATATCGGCTGCGCGGAAGGTTACTATGCGGTAGGCATGGCTCGGAGGATGCCAAATACCCGGGTGCTGGCTTTCGATTTGAATCCGAAGGCTCAGCAAGCCTGTGCTGATCTGGCCGCGAAAAATGGCGTGTCGGAGCGCGTCACCGTTGGCGGCCTGTTTAAGCCCGAGGATTTTTCCGTCTATGCCAGTCAACGCGTACTGGTGTTGTGCGACATCGAAGGTGCGGAACGTGATTTACTCAATCCTTCGGTGGCGCCGGGATTGGCAGGAATGGATGTGATTGTCGAAGCGCACGAATGTTTGCTTCCCGGCATCACTAAACTGCTGATCGATCGTTTTTCGGCAACTCATGACATTATTGTGGTCGAAGATAGTGGTCAGCGGCAGCTTGCCGATACCTCTGGGTGGTTTAACAATATAGCTCATCTCGATCAGTTGCTGGCGGTATGGGAGTGGCGCTCAGGACCAACGCCTTGGTTGGTTATGATGGCAAAGGCAGAGGCTAAGCTATGATCCAGACCCTCTATTTCTACCCCGATGCTTACTCTATCAGCGGCCCGAAGCTGATGGGCCGCAACGCGGCAGGTGAGTCTTTTTTACGTGGATTCTTGGCCTACAGCACTGCCGACGAATTTTGGGTGCTGGTGGAAATGTCCGAGCACGCCCAAGTGTTTGCCCGGGCTGCGCAGGCTGCCGGACGTGCTGAGCCGGTCAAGGCGGTGGATAAGAGCAGTCTGGGGGCCTTGGCCCAGTCCGGTATGGTTTATTTTCCCTACCCCGGTATTGGCGCACACGCCTGGCATCGCGCTGTTCATGGTCACGGCGCCTGGAGCCTGTGCGGTATTACTCACACCACCTCCTCGACCGGGGCGATGGATGCCTTGACCGAACTCCTGACTGCTCCGGTGCAACCCTGGGATGCGGTTATCTGCACCAGCACTGCAGTTAAGGATAATGTCACTCGCGTATTGCAGATGCAGGCCGACTACCTGCAAGCTCGTTTGGGTATCCAGAAGCTGGTGTTACCGCAATTGCCGATCATTCCTCTGGGTATTCACACGCAAGACTTTGTCTTCACCGATGAGCAAAAAAGCGCCGCCCGCGTTGCCTTGAAGGCCGACGCCAATACGCATGTTGTGCTGTTTATGGGGCGGCTGTCCTTTCACGCCAAGGCGCATCCGCTAGCCATGTATCAGGCGCTGGAGAAAGCTGCCGCAGTTTTACCGGCAGGGCAAAAGGTGGTGTTGGTGGAATGTGGTTGGTATGCCAACGAGCTCATCGAAAAGTCTTATGCGGATGCGGCGAAGCTCGCTTGTCCAAGTGTGCGGGTGGTGACCTTGGATGGACGCAAGTCCGGGGATCGGCAAATCGCCTGGGCCGGCGCCGATGTGTTTTGTTCGCTGTCCGACAACATCCAGGAAACCTTTGGCATCGTGCCTATCGAAGCGATGGCCGCCGGTTTGCCTGTGGTGGTTTCGGATTGGGATGGTTACAAGGACACGGTGCGCGATGGCGTCGATGGTTTTCGCATCCCGACTTTGATGCCCGATGTTGGATTGGGCGGCGATTTAGCTCAGCGTCATGCGCTGGGGATCGATACTTATGATATGTATTGCGGGCATAGCTGCTCATTGGTGGCCGTAGATGTGGAGGCAGCGGCACAAGCGTTTATGCGGCTGTTTTCTTCGCATGAGTTATGCAAAACGATGGGTCATGCCGGGCGACAACGCGCCAGGGAGATGTACGATTGGGCGGCAATTATTCCTCAGTACGAAGCCCTGTGGATGCAGCTGGCCGATATTCGTTCTGTCCAGGCCAAAGACTTAACGCTTTTGAAGCAGCCTTGGCCAGCGCGTATGGACCCGTTCCATGCTTTTGCCAATTATCCAAGTCAAATCTTGATGCCGCAGACTGTGCTCGGTCTGGTGGATAGTGATGTGCAGACGGCCTTCGCGCGCATGGCCGATTACCGGCAACTGGCGATGGTCGACTTTGCCAAGGTGGTGTTGCCGAGTGAGGCAGAAATACTGGCTGTGCTCTTTAGCGTTAAATCCGGCCCCCGACCGGCCATCGATTTAGTTCAGACTATTCCTCCTGAACGGCAGGCTAAGGTATTCCGCACCTTGGTGTGGCTGGTGAAGCTGAATATTCTAAAGATATGTGCATAAATATTTTTTTATTGACCGGAATTTTCCGGTCAATTGAATAGAGCGGATAGGTTTTGTGCTTCAATGAGTACAAGTTTTATTCCCGTAAGGTAGGCTAGGCGGCATAGGGTCGATAACGCCGGGTTGTCGCCGTTGTTGCTCGAATGCCCGGCTTTTAGGTGCTACAATTTTTTAAGGCGAGCTAGGTAATGTAGAGCTTAGCCGGAGTTGGATTTACCTCAAAGAATATATAAAGCATAATCCGACAGATGTAGATGTTCCAAAATATTTTAGAAATATTACTCAAGGAATATAGGATGCCAAACAATATTACTTTCACATCTAGCCTACGGGCTAAATTAATCTTGATCGTGCTCATCCCGACTCTCGCCTTGCTTTATTTTGCAGGGACTGGCGTTTTTGAGAGGTTGTCTGTCTCGGCGGAAATGGTTAGGCTGGAATCGCTGGTCGATGTTTCCGTTAAAATTGGCGCGTTGGTGCATGAAATGCAGAAAGAGCGCGGCATGAGCGCCTCTTTTATCGGTAGCAAGGGGGGTAAATTCGCCTCCGAATTGCCGGTGCAACGCGCGAAAACCGATAAGTCTGTTGAGACGCTGCAATTGACACTTAAAAGCTTTGATCCCGGTAGTTACAGTGACGGACTGAAAGCTATGCTGGGCGATGCGGTGAGTAATCTGGGAGAGTTGGCATCCACGCGTTCTATCATCAGCGCCTTTGGCATGGAGGGAACCCAATCGAGCGCTTATTACAGTAAAACCATCGGCTCCCTTCTCGATGTTCCTGCCCAGGTCTCCACGCTTAGCAACCACAGCGACATTTCCCGTCTGGCTTCTTCGTATTCAAGTTTGCTCAAAGCCAAGGAGCGCGTCGGCATGGAGCGAGCCATGCTGGCTGCGGCGTTTGTCGCAGACAAGATGAGCGCCGATGCCCAGAGTCGATTCCTGAAAAACTTGTCAGCTCAGGATGTCTATATGGATATGTTTTTTGTCTACGCGTTGGACAGTCAAAAGGCATTTTACAGGGCAAAGGTGTCGGGTCCAGCCATTGATGAGGTCGCACGGATAAAGAAAATCGTCGTGGACAAAGGTGTTGAGCCTGGGCTTGGTATTGATCCGGTTTACTGGTTTAAAACGGTGACCGAAAAAATTGACCTGATCAAGGAAGTTGAAAATAAGCTCTCAGGCGATCTTCTTGATGCCGCGAGCAAACTTAAGAACGACGCTCAACGTACGGCGGTGTTCTTCATTGCGCTAACCGTTCTGTCTGTCTTGGTGACGGTTGTATTGTCCATTGTTATCGGTCGGGGAATTTTAAGTTCGATTAACAGGCTTTTGCAAGTGGCTAGCGCTATTGAAAATGGCGATTTGTGTTCCAGTATTGACCTTTCGCAGAAGGATGAGCTTGGGGAGTTGTTTCGCTCGATGAGCTCAATGCAGCAACAGTTGTTGGCGCGTATAACCAGGGATCGTAAAGAACATGACGAATCCCTGCGCATCAAAATTGCGCTGGATAGCATAACCTCCAATGTGCTGGTGGCAGATAATGAGCGCAATATTATTTATATGAATCCGGCGGCTCTGGCTATGTTGCAACGCGCCGAATCAGACATACGCCAGGTCTTATCCAAGTTTGATTCCAGTAAATTATTGGGAGCCAATATGGATATTTTTCATAAGAATCCCGCACACCAGAAGCAATTGCTTAGCGACTTAAGTTCGACTTTTCGCAGTGAGATTCAGATTGGAAGGCGTACTTTTGGTTTGATAGCTAATGCTATTAACAATGAACAGGGGCAGAGAATCGGCTCGGTAGTGGAATGGGTGGATCGAACGGATGAAGTAGCTATCGAGCAGGAAGTTGCTAAAGTGGTTAGCGGTGCTGTGTTAGGTGATTTCAATCAACGTATTAACGAGGAGGGCAAGGACGGTTTCTTTCTGCAATTGGCAGAGGGTGTTAATGAGCTCATGGAAACCAGTTCCACCGGCCTGAATGAAGTGGTGCGCGTGCTGGGTGCGCTGTCCCGTGGCGACCTGACTGAAACCATTACTAATAATTATTCAGGGACTTTCGGTCAACTTAAAGACGACTCAAATCATACGGTGGGAACGCTGAAATTTATTGTCAATCAAATCAAGGAAGCTTCCGAGGCGATTAACGCTGCGGCAAAAGAAATTGCGGCAGGCAACAATGACCTGTCGCACCGTACCGAAGAGCAGGCTGCCAGTCTGGAAGAAACCGCTGCCAGCATGGAAGAGCTGACGACTACCGTGCAGGCCAACAGTCAAAACGCCAAACATGCCAGTCAGCTTGCTGTCGGCGCAACGGACATTGCGGGTAAGGGAGTCAGGGTGGTTGGTCAGGTTGTTTCGACCATGGAAGAAATTAATGAATCTTCACGGAAGGTTGTTGATATTATTTCGGTGATAGACGGCATTGCTTTTCAAACCAATATTCTTGCGCTCAATGCGGCTGTAGAAGCGGCCCGCGCCGGTGAACAAGGTCGAGGTTTTGCTGTGGTGGCTGTCGAGGTGCGTAATCTCGCGCAGCGCGCAGCAGCGGCGGCAGCGGAAATTAAGGGCTTGATTGGCGATTCGGTTGAAAAGGTTGAAGACGGCACCAAGCTGGTCGCTCAAGCCGGCTCAACCATGGAGGAAATCGTTAGCGCTATTCGTGGCGTGACTACCATTATGTCCGAGATCAGCGCCGCTTCCATGGAGCAAACATCCGGCATCGAGCAGGTCAATCAGGCCATCGCTCAAATGGACGATGTGACCCAGCAAAATGCTGCTTTGGTAGAGCAAGCCGCAGCCGCAGCAGAATCGTTGGAAGAGCAAACGCAAAATCTGGCGGTTACGGTGGCGCATTTTAAATTGAAGGCCGCCACTAGTGACCAAAGCTCGCGCTCAATCGCGACTGCGGCAATGCCGAGAGTGGATCATGGCCCCAAAGCCGGTAGTTCGTTTAGTTCAGCGTTAGTTAAACCGAAATCGCAGTCAAAATCTGTAGCTAGCGATGAGTGGGAAGAGTTCTAAGGTGTTTTGGCAGGGCGGCAAATTGCATCCATTGCCCATGATTATGTGTAATATTCGCAGATCTTGGGGTTGTGCATGAGGCTAAAAAGTTGTTCTTGCTTGTTCAATGAGGTTTCGGATGAGCGGGACGCCTTTATCCTAAAGGCCGCAGTTTATTCACGAAAAGCACGAAAGACACTAAATAAAACAATATGTTGTATTAATTTAGTCACTCACCCTTTGGGTAACGGCCTACGGTTTGATAACCTTTTGAAGTTTTTCGTGCTTTTCGTGGACGAAATGATTTTTCTAGGTTTATTGGCTAGGTTTTCTTTAAAATCAATTCAAGCACCAGCTTGCTGCCAAAATAAGCCAATAGTAGTAAAACAAAACCTGTTAGCGTCCAGCGAACTGCGGTTTTTCCCCTCCATCCGTAACGTAGTCTGCCTATCAATAAACTGGAAAAAATGATCCAGGCAATAATGGATAAAATAGTCTTGTGGGCTAAATGCTGGGCAAATAAATCTTCAATAAAAATAAAGCCGCTGACCAAGGAAATGCTCAGGAAAAAGAGCCCGGCGCCAATCATTTGAAACAACAAGGCTTCCATGGTTTGCAGCGCAGGCAGTGACTGGATGAAATGTTTGGGCGGATGGCTTTTAAGTTGTTGGTCTTGAATGGCTAGCAAAATGGCTTGCAAGGCGGCGATGTTAAGCAGGCTGAATGCGATAATGGACGTTAATATGTGGACGCTCATCTGCCAATTATGGGTGTGCAGTAGATGTGGTTTCGCAGGTAGGTTTAGTTCCAGTGCCAACATGATCGCGGCAATCGGGAATATAACAATGCCTAGTTTTTCGACAGGTTTGGTGATTGTCGCCATCATTAGCAGCAGGGCGACAATTAGTGAAACCAGGGAAGCGGTGCTGATAAAGCCAAAGTTAAAGTCGTTGTTTTGCTGAAAAATGGTCGTTATATAGGAAATGTGGGAGGCTATCGCTATCCATGCCAGATAAACCGAGCTTCGTGCAGTTTTATTCTGCCGAGTGTCTCGGACAAGAAATAGCGTGCTTGCCAGATAGGCGCAAATCGACAGGGTAGCGAGTGTAGCGTTCATTAGGGGTGGTTGTATTGGTTTGTGAGCAATAGACAGCTGTGTAGGCACGTTGCTTGATATAGATGCAGGTAGGCTACGCTAACTTCCGCTTAATGCGGCAGGTTGTATTTACGGCGCGCCACAAATTCCCTGAGTTTAATGCAAAGGCCTTAATGGCTATGTTAATATATCCCTCTAAATAGTCCTAGCGCATTTGTGTTAGAGAGTGGTTTCCTTAAGATTCAATAAAGACACTGATATGTTTGATAATTTAACCGATCGATTAAGTAGCACGCTTAAAAAAATTAAGGGTCAGGGGCGCTTGACTGAAGACAATATCAAGGAAACCCTGCGCGAAGTGCGCATGGCTTTACTTGAGGCTGATGTCGCTTTACCGGTGGTTACGGACTTCATTGAACGTATCAAAATGGGCGCATTAGGGCAGGAGGTTCAGTCCAGCCTTTCGCCCGGCCAATCGCTGATTAAGTTGGTTCAGGCCGAGCTGATTGCAGTGATGGGCGAAGCCAATGAAAAGCTAAACCTTAATGCCGTTCCGCCTGCAATTATCTTGATGGCAGGTTTGCAGGGGGCCGGTAAAACTACGACGGTGGCCAAATTAGGTCGCTGGTTAAAAGAAAATCAAAAGAAAAAAGTCGGCGTGGTCAGTGCCGACGTTTATCGTCCGGCCGCGATTAAGCAGTTGCAGATGCTGGCAAACGAGCTTTCTTTGGAGTTTTTTGAAAGCGATGTGTCGCAAAAACCGGTCGATATTGCTAAAAACGCGATTGAGGCGGCCAAGAAAAAATTTCTCGATGTCATTATTATCGATACTGCAGGTCGTCTGCATATCGATGATGAAATGATGGGTGAGATTAAGGAATTGCATGCGGCGATCAATCCTGTCGAAACCTTATTCGTTGTTGACAGCATGACCGGGCAGGATGCCGCGATTACTGCAAAAGCCTTTAATGATGCGTTGCCGTTGACCGGGGTTATCCTAACCAAGGCGGATGGCGATGCGCGAGGCGGTGCGGCGTTGTCTATACGTCATATTACCGGCAAGCCGATCAAGTTTATCGGGATGGGCGAAAAAACCGATGCTTTGGAGCCTTTCTATCCCGATCGTATCGCTTCCCGTATTTTGGGTATGGGCGATGTGCTGAGCCTGATTGAAGAGATCGAGCAAAAGGTTGATAAGGAAAAAGCAGAGAAACTGGTCAAAAAGCTGCAAAAGGGCAAGTCTTTTGACCTGGAAGATTTTCGTGAGCAGTTGCAGCAAATGCAGAATATGGGCGGGGTCGGCTCGATGCTGGATAAGTTGCCGGGGATGAATAATATTCCTCAGGAAATGAGGGATAAGGTTAATGATAAGGAAATATCACGCCAGATTGGGGTGATTAATTCAATGACCATGAAAGAAAGACGTTATCCCGATTTGATTAAAGGTAATAGGAAGAAACGCATTGCTGACGGTTGCGGGCAGCAGTTATCGGATGTTAATCGCATTTTGAAGCAGTTTTTGATGATGCAGAAAATGATGAAGCGTTTCAAAACAGGCAATATGGCGAATATGGTGCGAGGCATAAAAAATAATGTACGCGGTATGAGAAGGTAGTTTTTTAGCGGAGCTAATGACTGCTTATTCGGTGGCTCGAGTGAATGAATTTGGTGTATTACGTGTTGTTCTTTACTTGTATGGAAAATCGCGTAAAATGAGCCGATTAAATTTTGACTAAATGTTTTTGAGGAACTTAGATGGTAACCATTCGTCTTTCTAGAGGTGGCGCGAAAAATCGTCCTTTCTACCATGTTGTTGTAACCGATAGCAGAAGCGGTCGTGACGGTCGTTATATTGAGCGTCTTGGTTTTTTTAACCCGTTGGCGCGTGGCAATGAAGAAAAGTTACGTTTAGACTGTGAACGTGTTGATTATTGGAAAGCCAATGGTGCGCAGCCTTCTGATCGCGTTGTAAAGTTGATTAAAGACGCACGAAAAGCGGCGGCATAAGCTTAATTTGTCAGAGCAACGGCATATAAGTGTCGGAAAAATTTCCGGCCTTTTTGGTATAAAAGGATGGGTTAAGGTATTCTCCTTTACTGATCCGAGGGAAAATATTTTAGCTTATTCTCCTTGGTTGCTGAAAAAAGGCGACGAGACAAAAACGGTTAACGTTGTTGACGGACAGTTACAGGGCAAGACGATAGTTGCCCAGCTGTATGGCGTTAATGATAGGGATCAAGCAGCAAGCCTGATGGGATGGGATGTTTTTATAACCCAAGACCAGCTGCCAAAAGCTGCTAAAGGTGAATATTATTGGTCCGAGTTAATTGGTCTGAATGTTGAAACCATTGATGGCGTTCAGCTAGGTGTTGTTGATAGCCTGCTGGAAACAGGTGCCAATGATGTCGTTATTGTTCAAGGGGAGCGAGAACGGGTAATCCCGTTTTTACAAGGACAAACGATAATCAAGGTTGATTTAGATGCAAGCAGGATTGTTGTTGACTGGGACCCGGAATTTTAATTACCCGCATGCGCTTTGACGTTGTAACATTATTTCCCGACATGGTGGCTGCGGCCGCAAGTTACGGCGTAACGGGTAGGGCAATTGAGCGCAACATCGTCAGTTTATCGGCATGGAATCCTCGGGATTATACCCACGACAGACACAGGACTGTTGATGACCGCCCATACGGTGGCGGCCCTGGTATGGTTATGAAATATCAGCCCTTGCATGATGCAGTCAACGCTGCAAAACAGGCAGGCGCTGAAATTACCAAAGTGGTTTATCTGAGTCCGCAAGGCAAGCCGGTTACTCAGGCTTTGTTGTCCGAGGCCAGTAAAGCGCAACGTATAATCTTAGTTGCGGGGCGTTATGAAGGCATTGATGAACGCTTTGTCGAGTTGGATTGCGATGAGGAATGGTCTATCGGTGACTATGTTATCAGTGGTGGTGAGCTTGCTGCGCTGGTAGTAATTGATGCGGTGACGCGATTATTGCCGGGTGTGCTCGGTGATGAGGATTCAGCCCAGCAGGACTCTCACAGTGATGGTTTGCTGGATTGTCCGCACTTTACACGGCCTGAACAGATTGACGGACACTTGGTGCCGGAAATTTTATTAGGCGGCAATCATGCGGATATAGACCGCTGGCGAATGAAGCAGGCTTTGGGTCGCACTTGGCAGAGACGACCGGATTTGTTAAAAAAAAAGAATTTGAGCGCAGAGCAGGAAAATTTGCTTAAAGAGTTTATTGTGGAGTTGGTTTAAATTAAGGTGTGGTATGAGCAATATTATTGATGAATTGGAAGCGGAACAACTGAAACAGATTCCTGACTTTGGTCCAGGTGACACGGTTGTTGTACAGGTTAAGGTAAAAGAAGGCGAGCGTGAGAGAATTCAGGCTTTTGAAGGTATCGTAATTGCAAAACGTAATCGCGGATTAAACTCGGCTTTCACAGTAAGAAAAATTTCTCACGGTACTGGCGTTGAGCGTGTGTTTCAAACTCATAGCCCACTGATTAGCGAAATCAATGTTAAGCGTCGTGGCGATGTGCGTCGTGCCAAGTTGTATTACTTGCGCGACCTGACCGGTAAAGCGGCTCGTATTAAAGAAAAACTTTAATTAAGCTGGTTTTCGTGGGATACAAAAGGGCAGCTTTGAGCTGCCTTTTTTTATGGCTGATGATTTAGCTTGGTTGTACATTTAAGTCTAAAGTTGCAGATCTTTTTTTGCTTATCTTTTGATCGAATAATTGAATTATTCAGGACTTGTTTAATGCCATTTATCATTCAGTGGGTGGATAGTTGTTCGGGAGTCGAGGAAGTTGTAAGGCTTCAGACGCCAGCAGGGTTGCTTGTTCTATGTAGCCAACACGGCGTGATCCGCAAAACAGACTGGGAGTTGAGTAATTACCTGAGTCAGTCTGGTGAACATGAATTAAATCAGTATTGGCAGAATATCGATAAGCGCATTAACATTAAATTGCTAAAACAAGGCAGTATCTACCGAAACCGGGTTTGGGCCGCGCTTTGTCAAATACCTTTTGGTGAAACCATGACTTATTCGGCGCTGGCAAAAAAAATAGGTTCATCGGCGCGGGCCGTCGGCAATGCCTGTCGTGACAATCCCTATGCTTTATTCATTCCTTGTCACCGGGTAGTTTCTGCTTCCGGTTTGGGCGGTTATTGCGGGCAAACCGACGGCGCGTTAATGGCGGTAAAATATAAATTACTGGAATTTGAAGCAAGCCATACAAAATGAACGCAACGGCTTTGATAGATCAATTTCTCGATGCGGTTTGGGTCGAGCAGGGCTTAAGCGAAAATACGCTTTCGGCCTATGGCAGCGATTTAAGGATTTTCGCCAAGTGGCTAAAAGATAAGCCGATGCTGGAAGTGGACGGTGGGCAGTTATCCGATTTTCTGTCTAGCCGCTATGAACAAGGTATAGGTAGCCGGTCTACTGCACGTATTCTGTCCAGTTTGCGCCGTTTCTACGGTTATTATATTCGGGAAAACAGCATTCAAGCGGATCCGACCGCCTTAATAGAATCGCCTCATATCGGCCAACTGTTGCCTAAATCGCTATCCGAAACAGATGTCGAGTTGCTGCTGGATGCGCCTGAAGTCACCAATGCCCTAGGTTTTAGGGATAGAACTATGCTGGAAATGCTGTATGCCACCGGGCTTAGAGTATCGGAACTGGTCAACTTAAAATTTGAACAGATCAGCTTCAGGCAAGGCGTGGTCAGGATCATCGGCAAAGGCAACAAAGAGCGCTTGGTGCCGGTCGGTGAAGAAGCGATGAGCTGGCTGGAAAATTATATGATCCAGGCCAGAAAGACCATTCTCGGCGAGCGGCAATGCGATTACCTGTTTGTCACCAACCGAGCGGAAAACATGACACGACAGGCCTTTTGGCATATTATCAAACGCCACGCAAAAAAAGCCGGGATCAACAAAGCGCTATCACCGCATACCTTGAGGCACGCTTTCGCCACGCATTTGTTGAATCATGGCGCCGATTTGCGGGTTGTGCAATTGTTGCTGGGGCATTCGGATTTGTCGACCACGCAAATTTACACCCATATAGCCAGAGAAAGACTCAAAGACTTACATTCAAAATATCATCCAAGAGGATAGCTAAGATGGCTCAAAATATTCACCCGACCGCTTACATAGCGCCGGATGTGTCGCTGGGAGACGGCATTACCGTAGGCCCTTTTGCCGTTATTGAAACAGGCGCGAAACTGGGAGCTAATTGCCAGGTGGGCGCTCATGCCGTGGTACATAGCCACGTAAAAATGGGTGATGGCAATATTTTGCATCCGCACGCCGTATTAGGCGGATTGCCGCAAGATACCAGCTTTAAGGCTGAAACGGTTTCCTGGCTGATTTGCGGCGACAATAACGTTTTCAGGGAGGGCTTTACCGCGCACCGTGCCTCAAAAGAAAATGCTGAAACACGCATCGGCTCAGGCTGTTTCTTTATGAATAACAGTCATGTCGCGCATGACTGCACAGTCGGCAATAATACTATTTTTGCTAACAATGTCGCGATCGGCGGGCATGTCGAAGTCGGTAATAATGTTTTCATCGGTGGTGCGGTGGTTGCGCACCAGTTTTGCAGAATCGGTTCGTTCGCGATAGTGCAAGGTACAACCGGTCTTAATATGGATGTTATTCCCTTTATGTTGATTGGCGGGCGTCCCGCTCGGCATTACAAGTTGAACACCGTAGGCTTAAGACGTGCAGGCATTACCGGTGAGCGTTATAAAGTGCTGTCGGCGGCATTTCGTTTGTTAAAAAACAAGCAAAGCTTGGATGATTTAGAAGAAACGGAAGACTTAAAACAATTAAAAGATTGGTTAGCGGTTAAGTCCAAGCGCGGTTTGCATGGCTTTGTCGGTGTGTCATAGTTTTTTGCCTAAAAAGGGACGGTGAAAAACGTTGAATGTGAATTTACTCCCATCTGACTGATGATCATCAAAAGCATTGGCAACGCAAACGGCTTTTAGGAATGCGCATGAAATGACTTATGCATTTTATTCTCCTCAGCCAACTTAAGCCGATTAGGAGATCCCCGAACCTGCCGTAAAAACAGCTATATTTACTGACATGTTATTGTAGAATGTCCGATTGAAATAGGGGCCTGCAGATTATGATTATCGCCGATATTATGACCACCAACCCGGTTACGGTTACCATGGATACCGAACTATCAGTGATCAAGGAAATTTTTGATCACGTCTATTTTCATCATCTGCTGGTTGAAGATGAATCGGATAATACTATTGCCGGTGTTATTTCAGACCGTGATTTATTGTGCGCTTTAAGTCCTTATATTCATACAGCCTCTGAAACTTTACGCGATATAGAAACCTTAAAAAAACGCGCGCATCAAATTATGTGCCGCCAAATTGATACCGTGACTCCGACAACCGATTGCAATATTGCCGTACAAAAAATGTTGGATGCGGATATATCCTGTCTGCCCGTGGTTGATGGCAACAAGGTTATTTTGGGTATCGTTACCTGGAAAGATTTCCTAAAAAACTATCTGCAACAGCAACCACGATGAACATTCCTTCATAAAACAGGGTTAACGTAATGAGCTGAGTCAGCAAAAAAGCAACTATGCGCCTTTGTGAGGCCAAGTAAATATTGCTCGTTTTGACAAGAGTTAATGCATTAATAGTAAAAAAATAAAATGACATCGAACAACAACCCCCTGGATCTCACTGTAATTCCAATGGACTTGCAGGTAGTCCCGCCCAAAGTCATAACAGAACCTCGCTCTCTTAACGAATGGACGCAAGTGCTGTGCAATGAAGAAATGCCGATATTTTCCAATACCGCGCTAAGCATTCACAATATTTTGAGTGATGACAGAAAAGGCGCGATGGAATTGGCGTCTGTTATTTTGCAGGACCCCAATCTGACGGTTAAGTTATTAAAAATCAGCAATAGCCCCAATTACAATCCTTCTCGCCATAAAATGGTTACGGTATCGCGAGCCATTATCATGATTGGTTCCGATATTATTCGTGAATTAACGCTGGTTTGCTCCTTTTTCGAATCCATTCTATCGTCAATCAACAAACAACAGGCCAACGAAGAAATAGCCCAGGCCATTCATGCCGCAGTACATGCAAAATCCATCGCGATTGCGATGAACGACCCATCACCGGAAGAAGTTTTTATTGCCACCTTGCTTAACCGCATTGGCAGCATTTCTTTTTGGTGCTTTTGCGGTGAACAGGGAGAACGCATTCAAGCCCTGATAAATAAAGGAAATTGCACTCGCGAAGAAGCTGAGAAAAAAGTACTGGGCTTCAAATTGATAGAGCTGGGCGCTTGCTTAAGCCACGCTTGGAAATTAGGCAGCCTGATTGAAGAATCGATCAAAGCAGTCGGTGGATTGTCCAAAAACCCCAGAGTAGGCTTGGTTCAATTAGGTTATGAAATCACCGAGTCGTTAAAAGAGGGAATCGGTTCAAAAAGATATGAGGCTTGTATCAGGAAAGTTGAGGCGCTGACCAAGCAATCCAAACAAGTTATCGTTGAATCATTTAAAACCAATACCAGCGCTGCATCTGACATTGCCTGTCAATTTGGCGCTACTGATGCGGCTATGCTCATTCAAAACCGTGCAAATCAAGCTGCTGACGAGGAAGACTCAACGCCGGTTATTGATAAAAAACAACTGCAATTCCAGATTTCACAAGATATAACGGCAATTATCAGTGAGAGGTTCGACATTAACTTGTTGCTGGAAACGGTGATTGAGGGGATACACCGGGGTATCGGTATGGATAGAACCGTCTTTTCTATGTTAGTTACCGATAAACAGTCGCTCAAAGAAAAGCTGTCGTTAGGCTGGCGCAAAGAATTGTATGATCAAAAGGTCATTTTCAATATCTCGCAAACACCGGCCAATCTTTTTTTTCATGCCCTGTCCGGCACTCATGCTTTCTGGGCTAAGCCTTTAGATCATGCCAAGTTGTATACACTCAGGGATGTTAATTCGATTGGAAAAAACGAATGTTTTATGATGCCTATCTTTTCCAATAAAATACCGATCGGTTTAATTTATGCTGATCGCAGTATCACTAAAGAACCGTTAACCGAAGAAGACTTTAATACCTTTAAATATTTTTCCCAACAGGCCAACATAGGTCTTACCATTTACCGTATGCAGCGCGGTTAATGAACAAAGGGAGAGTTTTGCCAAGCGAATGGATGAACAGAAGCGGCGCAATATTGGTCGAGTAATTTTGTAAAATGCTCCCGGTTAATCTCCTGAGCGCCAAAGCTTTCCAAGTGCCTTGTGTGTACTTGGCAATCTATCAGCTGGTAGCCCCAGGCGTTAAGCTGTTTAACCAAGGTAGCAAAGGCTGCTTTGGAGGCATCGGTTCTGGTGTGGAACATGGATTCGCCAAAAAAAACCTGCCCCAGCGCAACACCATATAACCCGCCAACCAATTCATCGTCCAGCCAAGCTTCAACCGAATGGGCAACGCCGACTTGGTGCAGTTGAATATAAGCTGCGTTGATTTCTGTTGTTATCCAGGTTCCGGCAGCATCTTTACGAGGACCCGCACAAGCCGCAATAACTTCATTAAAAGCCCGATCAAAGGTGACTGAAAAAATATTTTTACGCAAGGTTTTATGCAAACTGCGGGAAATAATCAGTTTATCGGGAAATAAAACCAAGCGGGGATCCGGCGACCACCACAAGATGGGTTCGCCGGGATTATACCAGGGAAATATTCCGTGCCGATAGGCGTTTAACAGCCGCTGTTGAGACAAGCAACCGCCAACAGCCAGCAAACCCTCCGGGTTGCGGAGGGCTTTATTCACCAAGGGAAAATCTTGCTCCGGGTTATTCGGATCAAGAACAGTTAATTGCATTTATGAAAGGCTAAACGCGGCTTGATTTGAATGGTGTTTTTTCACTTTGCACCTTTCACCTACACCAATTCATCAAGGAACTTTTCTGCATCCAGCGCGGCCATGCAACCGGCACCTGCTGAAGTAATAGCTTGTTTGTAAATAGAGTCCATCACATCGCCCGCAGCAAATACGCCTTCAACGCTGGTTGCAGTGGCGTTGCCCTGAATGCCGCTTTTGACTTTGACGTAGCCGTGATCCATATCCAATTGGCCTTCAAAAATCGCGGTGTTGGGCGTGTGACCAATAGCTATAAATACGCCATGCGCATCCAGTTCTTTGGTCGAACCGTCCAGGGTATTTTTGATCCTAAGGCCGGTAACCCCCATGTTGTCACCCAATACCTCATCCAGCTGATAATTCCATTCGATAATGACATTGCCGTTTTTGGATTTTTCAATCAGCTTGTCGGAGAGGATTTTCTCAGAACGGAATTTATCGCGGCGATGCACGACAATGACTTTCGAGGCGATATTGGATAAATACAGCGCTTCTTCAACAGCCGTATTGCCGCCGCCGATGACCGCAACGGTTTTGTTTCTGTAGAAGAATCCGTCGCAGGTAGCACAAGCTGAAACGCCTTTGCCTTTAAAGGCTTCCTCGGATTCCAAGCCCAAATAACGCGCTGAAGCGCCGGTCGCAATAATCAGTGCGTCACAAGTATAAGCGCCGGAGTCGCCGGTTAAGGTGAAAGGGCGAGCGGACAAGTCCGCAGTGTGTATATGATCGAAAATGATCTCGGTAGAAAAACGCTCAGCATGTTTCAGCATTCTTTCCATCAGATCCGGCCCTTGCAAGCCTTCAATATCACCGGGCCAGTTATCGACTTCGGTCGTCGTCGTCAACTGACCGCCTTGCTGCATACCGGTAATGATAACCGGATTAAGGTTGGCCCGTGCGGCATAGATTGCGGCCGTATAACCGGCGGGACCGGAGCCGAGAATCAAAAGACGGCAATGTTTGGAATCACTCATTAAGAATCCTTTAGCAGAGGAGAAAACAGGAAAAAATTAATTATGAAGATGAAAGCAGGATTCGTAAACTGTTTTTAAGCTTAGCTAAAAATGCTTGAAAACCGCAGAGCTTCGGTTAAGCATGGACATCAGCATCAGCGACCACTTCCGTCCACGGCCTGATTTTGGCTAGCGTAGTCGCGAGAGCATCTTTGGTGCGCTCGGTATCGTAACGCACTTGCCCGCGTAGCCACCACCCCTCTGATAGCCCGAAAAATCGGCACAACCTTAAATCGGTGTCGGCGGTGATTGCACGACGACCAGCGACAATTTCACCAATACGTTGCGCGGGGACGCCAATCTCCTTAGCCAGCCGATATTGGGAAATCCCCATTGGTTTCAGGAACTCTTCGAGCAGCATTTCACCGGGGGTAATTGGCGGCAGCTTGTCTGTCTTGGTCATGATAATGCTCCATTAATGGTAATCAACAATCTCGACATCTTTTGGCCCATCGGTCGTCCACACAAAGCACACGCGAAACTGATCGTTAATGCGGATACTGTGTTGTCCTGCACGATCATGTTTCAATGCCTCCAACCGATTACCGGGCGGCACACGAAGATCATCGAGAACGCCTGCCCAATCAAGTTGCTCAAGTTTTCGTCGCGCCACAGACTCGATGTTCGTAAATCGTCTTATGCGCTGCCGTTTAAATAGGCTCTCGGTATCAATGCACTTAAAGGACTTGATGGGCATAATCAGATAGTAACGCTATGCGTGATTAATGTAAAGACTGAAATTTAAGCGCGATTGCCCCAGCATAGTCGACGGATAATTACAGAAATGCGAGCTGGAGTTTATTGTGGATATAATTAATGTGAAACATCTCATTATTCATCTATAATCATGTTTTATGAGTAATTTATATGACGAGTTGTTGAATATGGCTGCTGTAATGGAAGAAAAAACCTTTCGTGGCTTGCGTGAAGTCGCTTTATTAGGCTTCATTGCAGGCGCATTATTTTTTTTAATTTCACTGATAACTTTTAGCAACGAGGATGCCGGCTGGACGCATAGCGGATCAGTGCAGACAATCTCTAATGCTTGCGGTGTTTTTGGTGCGTGGATTGCTGATTTCATGCTCAGCTGTTTCGGTTTGGTCGCTTACCTGTTTCCGGTCATTATCTTTTGGCAAGGTTATTTAGTTTACACACAGGGCCGACAAGGCCGCGAAAAAATGATTATCGGTCTGCAATGGATTGGGTCTATAGCAACCATTGTTTCAGGCTCTGCGTTATTGAATTTATACCTGTTGCGGATAGGCATTGAGCTGCCCAGCAATACCGGAGGTATTTTAGGCCAGGAAACCGGCAATGCCTTGCTCCACGTATTCGGTAATTCAGGGGCGACGTTATTCCTGTTAGTGGTTTTATTGGCCGGCGTGACCTTGGTTACCGGGCTGTCATGGGTGGCGCTGATAGATGCTATCGGAAAATATACCGTGGTTATCTATCAACTTTTTTGCACTAGCGTCGGGGCGTTTTTGCAGGAACGCTCTGCCAAGCGCAGCCGAATGCCGATCAATAATCCGGTAAAACAGGAACTTAAGAGAAAACCCAGCGTTAAAGTCGCAGCCAATATCGAAAAACCGGTAGAGAAACCCGTAAAAAACAGCCTCCCGCCTAAAAAACAGCCCACCGTTCGATATGATGTCAGCAAAGGCGTTTTACCCTCACTGGAGTTACTGGATCAGCGCGATACCCGAGTTATAGGTTATTCGCAAACCGATTTGGAAGAGATGTCGCGGTTGGTGGAAGACATCCTGGCCGATTTTAATGTCGCCGTCTCCGTGGTCGGCTTTCATCCAGGCCCCGTTATCACCCGTTTTGAATTACAGCCTGCGGCAGGCGTTAAGGTCAGCCGCATCAGCACGCTGTCCAAAGATTTGGCCAGGGCGCTATCGGTTACCAGCGTTCGTATCGTTGAAATTATTCCCGGTAAATCGGTAGTCGGTCTTGAAATTCCGAACCGGGAACGGGAAATGGTGACCTTGCGCGAATTATTGGTGTCAGCGCCGTTTGAAAAATCCAAATCCCTGCTGACTCTGGCGATGGGCAAGGATATTTCCGGTACGCCGATGGTTGCCGACCTCGGCAAAATGCCTCATGCCCTAGTCGCAGGCACCACCGGTTCAGGTAAATCGGTCGCCATCAATACCATGATTCTCAGTCTGCTTTATAAAGCGACGCCGGAACAAGTGCGCTTAATCATGATCGACCCGAAGATGCTGGAACTATCTGTTTATGAGGGCATCCCGCATTTATTGACGCCCGTGGTAACCGATATGAAGGAAGCCAGCAATGCATTACGCTGGGCGGTTGCGGAAATGGAAAGACGTTATAAATTAATGTCTAAAATGGGCGTCAGGAATCTGGCCGGATTCAATCAGTTGGTAGAAGACGCAACTGCAAGAGGCGAAACCATCAGAGACCCTATGTTTCAAATGATCAACCCGCTGGAAGAAGGCGAAGAGTATCCGACCTTAAGCACCTTGCCCAGCATCGTGATCGTCATTGACGAATTAGCCGACATGATGATGATCGTCGGTAAAAAAGTTGAAGAATTGATCGCCCGTCTGGCGCAAAAAGCCCGAGCGGCTGGCATCCATTTAATTTTAGCCACGCAACGCCCATCGGTCGACGTATTGACAGGCCTGATCAAAGCTAACGTGCCTACCCGGATTTCCTTCCAGGTATCGTCACGCATCGACTCCCGCACTATTCTCGATCAAGGCGGCGCCGAAGCCCTGCTCGGCAACGGCGACATGCTATTTTTGCCCTCGGGCACCAGCATTCCGATTCGTGCTCACGGCGCGTTTGTCGATGATCATGAAGTGCATCGCGTGGTGGAATTTTTAAAACAAACCGCGCCGCCTAATTACCTGGAAGACATCACCCGTGAAACGTCCGATTCCGGCGATGGCTATAGTACGAGCAGCGGTAGCGGTAATGGCGATTCCGAAACCGATGCGCTGTATGACGAAGCGGTGCAGTTTGTTACAGAAACCCGTAAAGCCTCAATATCCAGCGTACAACGGCGTTTTAAAGTCGGCTACAATCGCGCCGCAACCATGATTGAAGATATGGAAGCGGCCGGCGTTGTTAGTCCTGCGGAAAGTAATGGCTCAAGAGTCGTGCTGGCGCCTGCTCCGGTCAGGGATTAACGATGAACATTGCGTTAACTGGAGTCGCCATTGTGCTGATAGCGACTCTGGGCGGCGTTGTTATCGTCAGGCGCAATTCGTCTCAACAACCCATACAGGTTAAAGCGGTGCTTTTCGGGCTTTATTTCTGGGGACTGGTATTTTTACAGTTGGTTATAGCTGGGCTATTTTGGGCTAAAGCTAAAGCCGGTTAATCCCTTACCGGCTTAGATAAAACGCTTTTACATGGCTTCACGCTGTGTCTTTTTGTAAATAAAATAACCAATAACGGCAAGGCTAAGCCAACCGGTAACTAAAGGCCCGATGACATAGTTATAACTGCTGACCAAATAAAGATGTTCCGAGTTGAAATCCGTATTAAACACGCTGCCGCTCATTTTTATTTGCCACACCCAACCAGCATGGCAGCCAATACATAGACCTAAGCTTTCTTTTACCTGCGTCCTGAGTACCGCGAGAAAGATTCCAACCGCCAACAACGAAAAAAATGCCGAAGCATTTTGCGGATTCAGCACATTGGCAAACGCCTCACCTAACAAGATAAAGCCGCTTAATATATTGAATTCCTGCGGGGGTATTTCGGTTTTGCTATCCAAAAAATGCAGGGCCGCAAAATAAGTTGAGCTGATCAAAATTGCCGCAATGACCGGCAGGCCTTTTTTTAATCCAGCCAACAGCATCCCTCTAAAAACGGACTCCTCAACGACTGAAATTAACAATGCCAGTAACAATGAAATAAGCATTTTTTTAGCCGCTAAACCGACTGTCCATGGCTGCAACGGGTCAATAATATTGATACCGAGAACATACAGGATAATAAATATCGGGGCCAAGGTAATTAATCCAAACCCAAACCCTTGCGGCAACTGCTTTAAAAACGCCGGTCTTGCGGTAAATCCCAAATCTTCTTTATTAAACTTAAGATAAGTCATTGCCGGAAAAATACTCAGCAGCAAGAATATCTGTGTCAAACGGATAATTAGTTTTCGCAACATAGATTGATCGTCCAATCCCAGCGCGATTAAATAACCTAACACGCAAGCCGTTGACGTAGCCACCAGCAAGACCAGCAAGGGAGCTATTAAATAAATAAGGTATCGTTTCATTGCCGACTCTCAATTCCCAGATCGGTAACCCCGCCGAAATCGCCCCACAGCATCTGCACCGCAGCTAAAGCAGCAAGCGACGCGGTTTCAGTTCTTAATATGCGGGCGCCTAAACGAACCGGAATAAAGCCTGAGGCTTTCGCCGCGTCTCGTTCCTGACTGGAAAAACCACCCTCGGGACCGGTGAGCAAGGTTACCCGTCGACTATGCTCAGGACAGTCTTTCATTACTTCAGGTTCTAACTCCATTAATGTCGTTTCCGCATAAGGATCGAGAAACACTTTCAGGCCCTGTTGTTTGCCTACCCAGTGTGGTAGCGATTCGACTTCCAGCAATGCAGGCAAGATGGTTCTGCCGCTTTGTTCGGCGGCATGTTGCACTATTTTTTGCCAATGCAACCAGCGTTGCGGCTTTTTTTCGCCTTTGAATTGCACCACACAACGCTCGGTTAATAACGGCGTGATGTGATTAACACCCAACTCCACGGCTTTTTGTACCGTCAAATCCATTCTGTCGCCCCGCGAGATTCCCAAACCTAAGCTTACCTGCAACGGCGATTCCACACTGCGGTCATGCCATTGCTCAATATTAATCAGCACGCTTTTCCGGCTGACTTCAGCAACGGTGCATAAATATTCCCCACCATGACCATTAAATAAAATAATCGGCGCGTCTTTTTTTAGCCGCAACACCGTCCTGACATAATGCCCGTTGTCATCATCCAGTTCGATAAGTTTGCCTGTAACCAGCGGCGCTGGCGTATATAATCGGGAGACTCGCATAATCAGTCCTTAACCGCCTGTTGTATGCCTTGCCAAGCTACCTCGGCGATTAACCTTAGCTCTTCCTCGGTAACAATGTAGGGCGGCATAAAATAAATGACATTGCCCAAGGGCCGCAATAATACACCTTTAGACAGCGCGTATTGATAGACTTTAAGCCCGCGACGCTCCTGCCAGGGATAAGGTTCGCGGGTGTGCTTGTTTTTGACCATTTCAATCGCCAACATCATGCCGGTTTGCCGGACTTCGGATACATGCGGGTGGTCATGAAAACGCATCGTCGCTTTTGCCATAATAGCGGCCAAGGATTTGTTTTTCTCGATGATGCCATGTTGCTGGAAAATATCGATGGTGGCGAGCCCTGCCCTGCACGCCAGCGCATTGCCGGTATAACTGTGCGAATGCAGGAATGCGCTCATTGCTTGATAGTCGGCATAAAACGCCTGATATACCTGGTCAGTGGTCAGCACCGCCGACAACGGCAAATAGCCGCCCGTCAAGCCTTTGGACAGGCACATGAAATCGGGGCTGATGGCCGCCTGTTCGCAGGCAAATAACGTTCCGGTCCGCCCGAAACCGACCGCAATTTCATCGGCGATTAAATGCACGTTGTATTTATCGCAGGCGGCGCGCAGCAGTTCCAAATACACGGGATCATACATGCGCATATTGCCTGCGCATTGCACCAAAGGCTCGATGATGACTGCGCAAACCGTATCGCTGTGTTGTTGCAAGGCCTGTTCCATCAACGCGAAACGGCGGGTGGAATAATCCGCCCATGACTCGCCGGGGTCGCGGTGGTAACAGTCTGGGCTAGGCACCGTAATGACATCCATTAATAACGGCGCGTAGGTTTCTTTATAGAGCTGCACATTGCCGACAGCCAACGCTCCCAAGGTTTCGCCGTGATAACTGTTTTCTAAGGTGATGAATTTGGTTTTTTGAGTCTGTCCGTGGTTACGCCAATAATGAAAACTCATCTTGAGCGCGACTTCTATAGCCGAAGAGCCATTGTCGGCATAAAAACAACGACTCAGTCCTTTCGGGGTGATTGCAACCAGTTTTTCCGCCAGTTCGACGGCGGCTTCATGTGTAAAGCCGGCAAAAATTACCTGTTCCAGAGTATCGAGCTGGTCTTTTAATGCAGCATTGATTGCGGGATTGGCATGGCCGAATAAATTCACCCACCATGAACTGATCGCATCGAGATAGCGATTGCCGTCAAAATCTTCGAGCCAAACGCCTTGGCCTTTTTTGATTGGGATAAGCGGGAAGGTCTCGTGATCTTTCATTTGTGTGCAGGGATGCCACAAAACGGAAAGGTCCCGCTTGGAAAGGGATTGGTTGGACACAGGTGAAAGACCGAGGAAACTTCTCGTCGTTAGTTGCTAAGATAGATTAAGCGAGGCAACAAAAGAACTCACGTCTTCATTATCAACGCGAGCATAAATATCGGCCACCGTTAAGATTAGGCCCACCGAATCGAAAGTCACATTGTCACCCATAAAATAATGCTGGGATACCCAGCCTTCACTACGTCGGCAAACTTCGACGTCGACAAAATCCTGCTCGATCAGCACATATTCTTGTAGCGTAGGCAGGGTTTGATAGGCGAATTTTTTAGCGGTTTCATCCATTTTGCGAGTGGATTTTGATAAGACCTCAACAATAATAACGGGAGTTTCGGTGTAATAATCGTTGCCACCGTCATCCTTGCAAACCACCATGACATCGGGATAAAAGAATTTGCTGCCTGCTTTAACTTTAATGCCCGATGAGAAGGGTTCGCAGGGCGTATTTCTTAACTGTGTCAAAAATTCGCTAAGGACATTCGCCGTAATACGCTGGTGATTTTTACTCGCCCCCGCCATTGCGTAAACAGCGCCGTCAATATACTCGTGCTTTGTTTCGCTAAGCAGTTCGCCTTGTAAATACGCTTCTTCGCTGATCCACTCGGATTCTTGTTTTAATTTCAGTGCCATAATGGTTACCTCAATGAATATTTACCGGGTTCATCCGTTACAGATTGAAAGAAAGTTACGCGCAAGCATTAGCAAATGCATTCCGTCATCGCTTTAAATTATCCAGAATCGCCAAGGTAGGCGCGGCCTGATTCATCGTGTAAAAATGCAAACCCGGCGCACCGCCATCCAGTAACCGTTGACAAAGATTACTGACTACGTCCAAGCCGAATGCTTGTACCGCTTCCCTGTCATCACCAAAGCTTTCCAGGCGTTTTCTGAGCCAGCGAGGAATGTCCGCCCCGCACATTTCTGAAAAGCGGAATAGTTGCGTATATTGGGTGATCGGCATAATGCCGGGTACGATTGGAATGGTTATGCCGTTTTTCTCACAGCTATCTACAAAATGAAAGTACGCTTCGGCATTATAGAAATACTGGGTAATGACCGCATCGGCGCCCGCAGCCACTTTACGCTTGAAGTTTTTAAAATCTTCCACGGCGCTGACCGCTTGCGGATGCACTTCGGGGTAGGCCGCAACATGAATTTGGAAATGATCGCCGGTTTCCTGGCGAATAAACTCGACCAGTTCATTAGCATAGCGAAATTCCCCCGCCGACATCATGCCGGAAGGCAAATCGCCTCTTAAGGCGACAATTTTAGTGATGCCATGATCCTGATAGTCTTTCAGGATACCGCGAATATTGTCTTTGGTTGAGGCAACGCAGGACAAATGCGGCGCGGCAGGGATGCCTTTGGCTTGAATGTCGATGACCGTTGTGAAGGTCTTGTCGCGGGTCGAACCTCCGGCGCCAAAGGTGACCGAAAAAAAATCGGGATTGAGCTTAGCCAGTTTGCTATGCACAACTTGTAAGCTTGCCGCGCCTTCATCGGTTTTTGGCGGGTAAAATTCGAAACTAAATAATTGGGAATGATTTTTTTGTGACTGCATTTTACGGTCTCACTAACGGGAATCTAATATGTATTCGTTCCCACGGTTTCTGCCGGGATACCGCTGTGGACGCATTGCGTTCCGTGCCGCTGAGAGCGGCACGGAACGCATTCCCACGGAGAGTGTGGGAGCGATGATGAATCAATACCGATAATGATCGGCTTTAAACGGTCCTTCAACCGGAACATTAATATATTTGGCTTGTTCCTCAGTTAATACAGTCAACTTCACGCCCAACTGTTTAAGATGCGATCTGGCGACTTTCTCGTCCAATTTTTTAGGTAAGATGTAAACCTTATTCTCGTATTGGGAAGAATTTTTCCAAAGTTCCATTTGCGCCAGAACCTGGTTACAGAACGAATTAGACATTACAAAACTTGGATGTCCGGTCGCACAACCCAGATTAACCAGACGGCCTTCAGCCAAAATAATCAGGCGTTTTCCGTCAGGGAAAATTACGTGGTCGACTTGGGGCTTGATGTTTTCCCAGGTGTATTGACGTAGTGACGCAATGTCAATTTCCGCATCAAAATGGCCGATATTGCAAACAATCGCCTGATCCCGCATCGCAAGCATGTGTTGATGGGTGATGATATTAAAGTTGCCGGTCGCGGTAACAAAAATATTAGCCAGCGGTGCAGCTTCTTCCATGGTTACAACGCGATAACCTTCCATAGCTGCTTGCAATGCACAAATCGGGTCGATTTCGGTAATCAATACGGTAGCTCCTAGGCCGCGCAACGATTGAGCGCAACCTTTGCCAACATCGCCATAACCGCAAACAACCGCGATTTTTCCGGCAATCATCACGTCGGTGGCGCGTTTAATGCCGTCGACCAGTGACTCGCGGCAACCGTACAAGTTGTCGAATTTTGATTTGGTGACCGAATCGTTAACATTAAATGCAGGAACTTTTAACGTGCCTTTAGCAACCATTTCATACAACCGCAGTACGCCTGTAGTGGTTTCTTCGGACAAGCCTTTAATATCGGCCATTAATTCGGGATATTTTTCATGCATCATGACGGTTAAATCGCCGCCATCATCCAAAATCATGTTCGGACGCCAGCCGTCAAGACCGTCAATAGTCTGAGCGATACACCATTCGGCTTCTTCTTCCGTTTCGCCTTTCCAGGCAAAAACAGGAATACCTGCTGCCGCTATTGCCGCAGCTGCATGATCCTGTGTAGAAAAAATATTACAAGAAGACCATCGAACCTCTGCGCCTAATGCAGTCAGGGTTTCAATTAATACCGCCGTTTGAATAGTCATGTGCAAACAACCGGCGATACGAGCGCCTTTTAATGGTTGTTCTGCACCGAACTCTTCACGCAGAGCCATTAAGCCCGGCATTTCAGTTTCGGCGATATTGATTTCCTTACGGCCCCATTCCGCCAAGGCAATATCGGCAATTTTATAATCTGGTTGGCTCATTTCGTTTCCTTTATTTAGTATTTAGTTAAGACCGGCCGCATCTTTTAATGCATCAACCTTGTCGGTTTTTTCCCAGCTAAAGGAATCTTCGGTGCGACCAAAATGTCCATACGCAGCCGTTGTTTGGTAAATTGGCTTTAACAAGTCCAACATTGCAATTAAGCCTTTGGGCCTTAAATCAAAAATATCCCTGACAATTTGCACCAGTCTGTCTTCACTGATTTTGCCGGTGCCAAAGGTTTCAATGCTGATAGATGTAGGTTCTGCAACCCCGATCGCGTAAGAGACTTGGATTTCACAACGCTCAGCTAGTCCGGCTGCAACAATATTTTTTGCTACATAGCGCGCCATGTATGCCGCAGAGCGATCCACTTTTGAAGGATCCTTGCCTGAAAACGCACCGCCCCCATGTCTTGCCATGCCGCCGTAAGTATCAACGATAATTTTGCGCCCGGTTAAGCCGCAATCGCCGACGGGACCGCCAATAACGAATTGACCGGTTGGGTTAATGAAATATTTAGTATCTTTATGCAGCCATTCTTTGGGTAAAACCGGCAGGATAATTTCGTCCATTACTGCTTCATGCAATGCTTTCGCACCAATCTCAGGCGAATGCTGGGTCGACAAAACAACCGCGTCAATTGCTACGGGTTTGTTATCTTCATAACGAAAGGTCACCTGGCTTTTAGCATCAGGACGCAGCCAAGACAGGGTCTTATTTTTGCGTATTTCAGCTTGGCGCTTAACCAGCAGATGAGCATAGGTAATCGGAGCCGGCATCAGCACATCGGTTTCATTGCTGGCATAGCCAAACATTAAACCTTGATCGCCCGCACCTTGTTCGTGGTTTTCTGCCTCATCGACACCCATAGCAATATCGGCCGATTGTTTGCCGATCGCATTTAAAACCGCACAGCTTTGGCCGTCGAAACCTATGTCGCCATGGTCATAGCCGATGTCGCAAACGACTTTCCGAACCAGAGCTTCAAGATCAACCCAAGCATCGGTGGTTACTTCGCCCGCCAAAATGACCATGCCGGTTTTTACCAGCGTTTCGCAAGCCACACGTGAGCGAGGATCTTGTGTTAATAAGGCGTCAAGCACCGCATCTGAAATTTGATCGGCAACCTTGTCGGGATGTCCTTCTGAAACTGATTCTGATGTGAAAGTATAATTGTTGCTCACGATACCACCTTTAAAATGTAAAACCCAGATGTACAAAAGGCTGCATAGGCAGCCTTCGTTGTGTATGGTGGGCCCTGTAGGACTTGAACCTACGACCTGCCGATTATGAGTCGGACGCTCTAACCAACTGAGCTAAGGGCCCTTATATATTATTTACTCGCCATCCAGAAAGCATCTCAATTGCTCTGATCTTGATGGATGTCTAAGTTTTCTTAATGCTTTGGCTTCAATTTGACGGATTCTTTCGCGCGTCACATCAAACTGTTTGCCAACTTCTTCCAATGTATGATCGGTATTCATGTTGATACCAAAGCGCATGCGCAAAACTTTTGCTTCTCTTGCGGTTAATCCCGCCAAAACATTTTGTGTCGACTCACGCAAGCCAGCAATCGTTGCTGCTTCGACCGGGGACAATACTTTAGCATCTTCTATGAAATCTCCCAAATGAGAATCTTCGTCGTCACCGATAGGGGTTTCCATTGAAATGGGTTCTTTGGCAATTTTCAATACCTTACGAACTTTATCTTCAGGCATTTCCATGCGCTCCGCCAACTCTTCCGGCGTCGCTTCCCGTCCCAATTCCTGAAGTATCTGCCTGGAAATCCGGTTCAATTTATTGATCGTTTCAATCATATGCACAGGAATACGGATAGTCCTGGCTTGGTCAGCAATAGATCGGGTGATGGCCTGTCTTATCCACCATGTTGCATAGGTCGAAAACTTATAGCCGCGACGATATTCGAACTTGTCGACCGCTTTCATTAAGCCGATATTACCTTCCTGGATCAAATCCAGAAATTGTAAACCGCGATTAGTATATTTTTTAGCGATTGAAATGACCAGTCTTAAATTAGCCTCGATCATTTCTTTTTTCGCGCGTCTTGCTTTAGCTTCGCCGATAGACATGCGCCGATTAATATCTTTCAGCCCGCTAATGGTTAAACCATACTCCGCCTCTATATCGGACAATATCTTTTGGGCTTTTCTTACCTCTTTTTCACGTTCTTTCAATGCTACCGAGTACTGGCTTCCTGCACTCAAATACTGATCAAACCATTCTGAACGGGCTTCATGTTCAGGGAAAGAGACAATAAACTCCTTGCGCGGCATTTTTGCATGATTAATGCAAACATCCATAATTAATTTTTCCTGCTCACGCACAGCAGCAACGCCATTAGGAATAATAGTTGTCAATTTCTTTAAATATTGCGGAGTCCATTTAAACTCCATGAACAGGTCAGCCAAAGCCTCAAACTCTTTTTCTGTTTTATCACTTGAGTAGCCATGCTTCTTGATTGCCGAGGCAGCCGTTTTCAACTGTTTCCTGAGTATTTCAACTTTTTCTTTGACTTCTTCGTAATTAAGTCCCTTCGGTTCTTCTTCGTCCGCTGCTTCTTCGACATCCTCGCCTACCGGCAAGGCAGTAACAAAATCTTCTGGCTCGCTCAAATCGACAAAACCGGAAATTAAATCGGTCAGTCGAACGCCGCCTTCTTCGCCGGAAATGTCGTCGAATGATTGTAAAAAATCTTCAACAACGACGCAAGAGCGAGCAATGGCCTTAACCAACTGCTGCTGCCCCTCTTCAATGCGCTTAGCGATCTTCAATTCGTCTGCACGCGTCAGCAATTCCACCGAACCCATCTCCCGCATATACATACGTACCGGATCCGTGGTTCTGCCAAATTCGCTATCAACAGAAGCTAGGGCTGCGACCTCTTCCGCATCTTCATCGTCCGTCGTAACGGCCGCAGAATCGGTAATAAGGGAATCTTCGTCCGGCGCAACTTCGTAAACTTGAATCCCCATATCATTGATCATGCCAATAATATCTTCAATTTGCTCAGGATCAACAATATCACTGGGCAAGTGATCGTTAACCTCGGCATAAGTCAGGTAACCCTGAACTTTTCCTTTGGCTATCAATTGTTTAAGCTGGGACTGCTGTTGTTCTTGATTCATCATTTACTCGCGAAAGACTCTGCTTCGGCCCGACTTCACCGAACCGAAGATTATACTACAAATTCCTATTATTTTACACCAAACTATTTGACCGCCAACATTTTACGCAGCAGCTCTTTTTCCTGTGCATCCAGTCCTTCAACCCTGTCTTTATCCAGCAACCTAGCTAAGTTAATTTCCCTAGCCTGAGTCAGCAGCCTGTTGAGCGCATCACAAAATACCGCATCCACCTTATCATCCGAAACCTGCAAATCCAAAAGAGCCAATGCTTTTATGGATTTTTCCTCGACAGCCCCTCGATAACACTCCATCAGAATAGCAGTGTTTGCCGGATTCTTATTTGTGATTGTTTGCAGAATACTCTTAAATAAGACCACACCTGGAAACTCCAGCGCACCCCAATCAATCTGTCGCTGATCAAGCGCCTCAATAAGCCTGGGATTCTGAACCAACAAGGCAATTGCGACTCGCGCCGAGGACAACCTGCCATTATCACGGGTCCGCTTTTTATCAGCCCTTGGATATTGCTTCAAACCTTGTTTAGAAACAAGTGTAGTCGCATTCTCCAAAACATCCAGACCAGCCCATCCAGATAGCTCTTTTAACCGTGCAAGCATCATCTCTTTAAAAACACTTTCCGGCAGTCTCTCCAAATATGGCCTGGCTTTACTTACTAATTGCGCGCGCCCCTCCATTTCGGACAGATTCAACTCATTTGAAAAATGCTCGAAAAAATACTCCGACAAGCCTACCGCAGTCTGTACGCGCCCTACAAACCCATCAACCCCTTCCTCTCGCACCAGCGAATCAGGATCATGATTTTGCGGCAATAGCATGACACGAATCTGTCGGCCATCCTTTAAACTGGAAAATGCCGACTCCATTGCTCGCCATGCCGCCTCCCGGCCTGCCTTGTCACCATCGAAACAAAACACCAGCTCCGAGGAAAATCGGAACAATAAATCAAGGTGTGCTTGCGATGCTGCGGTTCCTAGAGCTGCAACCGCATAATGAATTCCAAACTGAGCCAGGGTAATAACATCCATATAACCCTCAACAATCAAAATTCTTTGAGGCTTGGCATTCTTCTCCAGAAGCTCATGCAAGCCGTAAACTTCCTTGCCTTTATGAAATAGGGACGTTTCCGGGGAATTCAAGTATTTAGGCAAAGAATCATCAAGGACTCGCCCGCCAAAGCCTATAATTCGAGCGCGCCTATCCCTGATCGGGAACATAAGTCGTCCGCGAAAACGATCATAGAACTGACCTCCCTCTTTGCTAACCAGCAACCCTGCTTCGAGCAATAATTTCTGATCAAACCGGGATGCCAATGCTTTCCACTCATCAGGTGCATAGCCCAGCATGAAGTCGCTGGCGCAACCACCACTAACACCCCGGCTTTTTAAATACTCAACAGCTATTTTTCCTTCATCACTAGTCCGCAGCTGATCCGCATAAAACGCAGCAACTTGCTCCATCAGCTCATACAAGCTATTTAAGTCTTTCCTTGACCCGGATGCTTGATGATCAATAGATATTCTGGGCACCTCAAGCCCGGCAAATCCCGCCAAGTCCTCAACAGCCTCAACGAAATCCAGATGACTAAAATCCATCAAAAAACCGATAGCGTTGCCGCTAGCTCCACAACCAAAGCAATGGAAGAATTGTTTTTTCCGATTTACAGAAAAGCTAGGGGTTTTTTCGATATGAAATGGGCAGCGGGCGACAAAATTGTTACCCGTTTTTTTTAGAGGGACGTGCGAATCGATTAAATCAACAATATCAACCCGCACCAACAGCTCATCAATAAACTCGCGAGGGATTCTACCGGACACGTAATGCTCCGACGACTGCAAAGACACAGAAAATAGACGCCAAAAGCAGGCGTCTTAACCAACGCCAATTAGCTCCAGACAAAAATCAACAACGAAACTATCCAGCTAGCGCTGCCTTGATTTTGATACTCACCACCGACATATCGGCGCGTCCCTGCATTTTTGCCTTAAGCAAGGCCATAACCTTGCCCATATCCTTAATCGATTCTGCACCGGACTCAGTGACAGCATCCTTAACCATTGAGTCAATTTCGATTTCAGTCAGCGGCTGCGGCATAAAATCCTGAATTACAGGGATTTCGGCCTCTTCAATAGCGACCAGATCATGTCGTCCGGCATCGGCATATTGCCGAATAGACTCGCGGCGCTGCTTGAGCATCTTGTCAAGAACAAGAATAACCCGCTCATTATCCAAAACAATGCGCTCATCGACTTCGACCTGCTTAATGGCAGCCAAAATCAAGCGAATCACCCCGAGCCTTGCTTTATCGCCGCCTTTCATGGCGGCCTTCATATCATCCTTGATACGATCCGTTAACAAATCCATCGTATTAACCTTATTTTACAGAGCAGGACGTCCGCGACGTAAGTTTTTCAATGCGTAACGCTCACGCGCCAATTTTTTCAAATGACGCTTGACAGCCGCCGCACCTTTACGTTTACGCTCTGCGGTTGGTTTTTCATAAAACTCACGACGACGCACTTCTGCCAACACACCTGCTTTTTCACAAGCACGTTTAAAACGACGAATCGCAATATCAAATGGTTCGTTTTCTTTGATTTTTACTGACGGCATTATAATGACCCGAATATGTTAATATTTAAAAAGTTAGGATTTTTAAATCCACTGAACAAACAGAACCCTTAATTATACCTTTACTTTTATAAATTTCAAAAACTCAATGTACGTTTTAGGCATAGAATCCTCTTGCGACGAAACCGGCGTCGCGATTTATCACTCTGAACAAGGCCTCAGCAGCCATCTTTTATACAGCCAGGTTGACATGCATAGCGAATATGGCGGCGTTGTTCCCGAGCTGGCATCGCGCGACCACATTCGGAAATTGATACCGCTGATCAAGCAATGCCTAAAGGAAAGCGGATTGACCGGCAGCGACATTAACGGTATTGCCTACACCGCAGGCCCCGGCCTGATGGGGGCCTTGCTGGTGGGCGCGGCAACAGCCAGGAGCTTGGCTTGGGCGTGGCAAATTCCGGCAATCGCCGTCCATCACATGGAAGGACATTTGCTGGCACCTATGCTGGAAGAAAACCCGCCGGAATTTCCATTTGTTGCACTGTTGATTTCAGGCGGGCATACCCTGCTGGTGCAGGTTGAGGGGATCGGTCGCTATCAGCTATTGGGCGAGTCCCTTGATGACGCCGCCGGTGAAGCGTTTGATAAGACCGCCAAAATGCTGGGCCTGGGTTATCCCGGCGGGCCGAAACTGTCCGCATTGGCAGAACAAGGCACGCCGCAGATTAAATTTCCCCGCCCGATGACCGACCGCCCCGGCTTGGATTTTAGTTTTAGCGGCTTAAAAACATTCACCATGAACACTATCAACGCCTCAGGCAAAACCGATCAGGACAAAGCCGATGTCGCCGCCGCATTCCAGCAGGCGGTTGCAGAGACGCTGAGCATCAAATGCAAACGGGCCTTGCAGCAAACTGGATTGAAAAGATTGGTTATTGCCGGAGGCGTCAGCGCCAACAAGCAAATTCGCGCCAGTTTGACCCAAATGGTTGCCAAGGAGAACGCCCAACTTTATTTTCCGCGTCTCGAATTTTGTACCGATAACGGCGCGATGATCGCTTATGCTGGTTGCCAGCGTTTAATGGCGGGCCAGCAACAAGGGCTGGAGATTTATGCTCGGCCTCGTTGGCCGATTAGTGAATTGGATTAAATCAGGCGAAAGGTACAAGACGAAATATGAATCTGACCGATTGCGATAGACTATTCGATAAAATACGGTCATCTTCTGAACCAGAAGTTATTGCATCGGGCTTTCGTAAGTTATTCGATTTTTACCCTCTTCTAAATTATTCACTTGGAAGAGGAAGCTTTTATTGGCGAGGCCGGAAGTCGACTTCGGATGGATTTTCATCTGCTGACAGGCTTCATTGCCCGCCTCCAGAGGTTACAAACACCGGAAGACTCAATGACAAAGGAGCTCCCTGCCTATACGCAGCCACAAGAAAAACAACAGTTTTTAGGGAGTTGGACGCAAAAGAGGGTGACTATTTTCATGTGGTTGCAATTCGAATTCGACCCGAAAAGTCGATTCGGATTATTACTATTGGAGATTTGTTTAATGTGTTCAAAACAGGCAAAACTCGCTTTCTAGGTAGGGAAGTTAATCAAGCTTTATCACGGATGTTAAACAGCCATCCCGATAGAGAACTCGCAACAAGAATTCTTTATGTCGATGCTTTTCTAGGCGAACTTCTTGCGGACAAGGAAGCTAAAGATAGCGACTATTTAACAACTAGAATTCTTGCATCCACTGCATATGAAAAAAGTGGAGCCGACGGTATGTTTTACCCAAGCGTACAAGATCATGTCGGAATGAATCTGAGTATTCTCCCCGAGGCCTATTATTCAGGCATGCATATTGTGTGCTCTCAAGTGATAAGAATTAACAGCGTTCATTCGTACGGCTTCTACGATTACGAAATTACGAAACACTGTGAAAAAATTAACGAATCGAATTGCTTTGTCTGGGGGAACGTCTCATCAGATCGACATTCGTTACTCTTTGACTTGACCGAAGAAGAAATCGATTTTGCGAATTCAAGAGATGAGAAAGATCCGAATTTGATGCTAGACCTAATAGCTTTCGCTGGTAACAGTGAGCAAACTTTGAAAAATAAATATTCAAACTTTCCCGAAGATATTGCGAATCCTGGCTGGGTAAAAGGTTGGGGTGTAATTCGGAGTGCGCCTTGGCACTTCGCAGGCCTATTTCTTTACAAGGAAGAAGCTGATGCCCTTAGAAGCAAGTTAGGAGCTGGATACCGAGTTGCTAATGGATCTCATCGTATTGGGTCTGATGATTTCATAAGCCATGGATAGCTCAGTCGGATAGGGCCGAAGTCTTGTAGGGCACGCTATGCGTACCATGATTGCTAAACATCGGTTGTCGGCTGATTTTTAGCCTTTAGCCTTGCTCGACTCTTCCCCTGCCAGCAACCTCTGAATATTGCTCTTATGCCGCCATAACAAGAAAACCATCATCACCACGGAAGCGCCAACGATAGCCTTATCACCGACTATAAACCAGGCAAAAACCGGAGACAAGGTCGAGGCGACTAATGCCGACAAGGATGAAATCTTGCCCAGCTTGTAAACCAAAAACCAGGTTGCCATGAACGCAAAACCGAGCAGCCAGGAAAATCCAAGTAACACGCCGACCGATGTAGCAACGCCTTTGCCGCCCTTAAAGCCGAAAAACACCGGATAAAGGTGACCTATAAACGCCGCCAAACCGGTTGCTGCAACTAACTCGGCGGGCAGGCCCAACACGTTTGCGGCATAGACCGGAATTAATCCTTTCAGCGAATCGCCCAGCAGAGTAATCGCCGCCGCTTTTTTCCCGCCGATACGCATCACATTGGTAGCGCCGGGGTTGCCCGAGCCTTGCTCGCGGGGATCGGGCAACCCCATCATGCGGCAAATAATAATTGCACTGGAAATTGAGCCTATCAAATAGGCGGCCGGAACAAACAACCATTCAACCATTGCGTAACCTTTTCGTCATCAGAACTTGTAAGCAAAGGGCGTTTCCTTGATACTTACGGCTTTAAAAAAACACGCATCATAACCGGAATTCATAATGGACATCATATTTTTAGGCGGCCTGGAAATTGAAACTATCATCGGCATTTACGATTGGGAAAGAGTGACTAAGCAAACCGTCATTCTTGATATCGAGATGGCTTTTGATATTCAAAAAGCCGCAGAAACCGACGACATTCAATATACGCTTGATTACAAAACGGTTTCACACCGCATTGTTTCCTTTGTCGAGACTAGCCAGTTTTTCTTGGTAGAAAAATTAATTTCGGAAATAGCCGACATTATTCGTAACGAATTTAGTGTGCCTTGGGTAAAAATCACCCTGAATAAAAAAGGCGCTATTAGAGGGGCCAGCGATGTCGGCATTATCATTGAGCGAGGAGCAAGAAAATCGTGACCAGAGGCTACATCAGCATAGGCAGCAACATAAACAAGGATGTGCATATCCCTGCCAGCCTCAGAGCGCTTGAACAAGCCTTTGGCAAGCTGGCTATTTCAAGCATTTACGAATCCGAAGCCGTCGGCTTTACCGGCGATGTTTTCTACAATCTGGTGGTGGGTTTTGATTCCGATGAGGAAGTGAAAGCTGTTGCTAAACAACTCAGGCAAATTGAGCTGGATAATGGCCGCACCCGCGACAGCCGAAAATATGCTGCGCGCACCCTGGATCTGGATTTGATTTTATACGGTGATCTGATCATCAACGATGGCCGTTTGCAGATACCTCGGGATGAAATCGAGCATTACGCTTTTGTGCTTGAGCCTTTGGCGGAAATTGCCCCGAACTTGAAACATCCCGCCAGCCACGTCAGCTATGCCGAACTTTGGGACAAGTTCGACAAGACCGAGCTCAAACAAAAGAGAGTCACTCCGTCCTGGGCTTCAACAAAATAGGGTGCGCCCGCCATCAACGGCCAAAATCTGACCGGTGATATAGTCAGCATCCTTAATTAAAAAAAGCACCGCCTTGGCAATATCAACCGGCTCACCGCTACGCTTTAAGGCCACTCGTTGCAGAATTTCCAGTTTGGCCGGTTCAGATAACTCGCTCTCCGGCCAAAGTATAGCCCCTGGAGCTACTCCATTAACCCTGACAACAGGCCCCAACTCCTTGGCTAGAACCTTGGTCATCGCAGCCAACCCGGCTTTTGCGATGCTGTACACCGGATAGCCGCTCAAGCCGCGTTCGGCATGAATATCGACAATATTGACTATGCAGCCTTTATTATCGACTAAGGTCTCGGCTAAAGCCTTCGCCAGGAAAAACGGCGCCTTTAAATTACCGCCCAACAACTCATCCCACTGCCGCTCGGTCACATCAAGCACAGCCGTTGGATAAAAGGACGAAGCATTATTCACCAATACATCTATGCCACCCCAGGCCATAACCGCTTCCCTGGCGACAGCCTCCAGTTCGGTCATGTTCAGCAAATCGGCCTGCATTATTTTTGCCGAATCGGGCCGCAATTGATTTAGCTGATAGCAAAGTTGCTGCGCCTCAGCCTCCGAAGACCGGTAATGCAAAAAAACATTATAGCCTTCGCCATGCAGAAGCCGCGCACAAGCCGCACCTATGCGTTTAGCGGCGCCGGTAATCAATACATTTTTTCGCATGGACATCCATCTAGCTTTTTTAACCTAAAACCTTTGTCAACCACAAATTTACACAGATAAGCCGTTGCCATCCGCGCTTATCCGTAGCCCAACTCTATTTTCCAGGTTTACGTGGCTTTGTAAGCCAGACTTTTACTCGCCACTTCGTAAACATCTTTGGAAATCGCCTCTGTCGTTATAATCCGTTCCAGTTGCGCCTTGATCAACGCTTGCCTGCCTTGGTCATATCTGCGCCATGACGTTAACGCGCCAACCATGCGCGACGCAATCTGCGGATTTAAGGTATTCAGGGCGATAATTTGGTCGGCGAGAAATTGATAGCCCTGCCCATTGGCAGCATGAAAATGCAACGGATTAGACTGGCTAAACGCACCGATCAACGCCCTGACGCGATTCGGGTTTTTTAAATCGAATGCCGGATGTTCCATTAACGCCAGCACCCTCTCAAAAGTATCGGGCATACTGCTTGTAGATTGCAGCGTAAACCATTTATCGATAACCAACGCTTCCGCCTGCCATTGATGATAAAAACTATCCAGGCAGGCTTGTTTAGCCGGATGCGGGTTATTGACAATAACCGTTAACGCCGCCATTTGGTCGGTCATGTTTTTAGAGCCGCTAAATTGCTGCTGTGCTTTGTGATAAATATCCTGATTTTTCAGCTTGACCAAATAACTTAAACAGGTGTTTTTGATACGTCGGCGACCTATTGCGCCGGAGTCGAATTTACCTGACTCATCCTTATGATTTTTCAAATATAAAGCCTGGAATTGTGCCTGCAACTGTTCTGCTAAAGTCAGTATGACAAATTCGCGGGCGGCATGGATAGCCTCTACATCGACAACCTCCATTTGTTCAGCCAGATAGGTTTCCGAAGGCAGGCTTAATAGCCAAGAAAAATACGATAAATCATCCCAGGGCTGCTCCAGTACCTGTTTAAAGGCGGCGACCATAATGGGGTTGACAAGCATATCCCTGCCATTCTGAAAATCAGCAATCAATCCCGTAATAACCTGTCCGGCCAGCTGCTGTCCGGCTTCCCAGCGATTAAACGTGTCGCTGTCGTAGCTTAACAAGAACGCCAATTCATCCAGGCTGCGCTCCATTGTCAGTTTAACAGGCGCTGAAAAGCCTCTCAGGATGGAAACGACCGGCTGTTCGGCTAAGCCTTCAAAGGTAAATACTTGTTCCGGCTCAGTGAGCTGCAAAATGACTTCATCGCTAGCTTGAGCGTCGGCTGGCAGCTTGCAAGGTGCGACGGAACCGTCTTTGTTAAGCAGACCCATGGTGACCGGAATATGCAGCGGTTCTTTAACCGCTTGTCCCGGAGTCGGCGGGCAGCTTTGGTTTAAGGTCAACGTCAGGGTTTGTGTCGATGAGTCATAGTGCTGCCGAACAGTTAGCACCGGTGTTCCGGCCTGAGCGTACCAGCGGCGGAATTGGCTTAAATCAACGCTGTTGGCATCCTCCATCGCGCTAACAAAATCATCACAAGTAACCGCTTGTCCGTCGTGACGCTCAAAATACAAGTCGCTGCCTTTGCGGAAACCTTCCGCTCCCAGCAGGGTGTGAATCATGCGCACCACTTCCGCGCCTTTTTCATACACGGTCAGGGTGTAAAAATTGTTGATTTCTATGTAGGCATCGGGACGTATCGGATGCGCCAGAGGGCCTGCATCTTCGGCGAACTGGCGAGTGCGCAGCATATTGACATCTTCAATGCGTTTAACGGCCCTGGACGTGCGGTCGCCGGTAAATTCCTGGTCGCGGAACACCGTAAAACCTTCTTTCAGGCTAAGCTGGAACCAGTCCCGACAGGTAATGCGGTTGCCGGTCCAGTTATGGAAATATTCATGACCGATCACGGCTTCGATAGATTCATAATCGGAGTCGGTCGCGGTATCGGGCCGCGCCAGTACAAATTTGGTATTAAAAATATTAAGACCCTTGTTTTCCATCGCCCCCATGTTGAAATGACCGACTGCAACAATCATGTATAAATCCAGGTCGTATTCGCGACCGTATACTTGTTCATCCCAACGCATCGCGTTTTTTAAGGATTGCATGGCATGGCCGCATTTATCGATATCCTGCTTTTCGACAAAGATTTGCAAGTCGACATCCCTGCCGGACTGCGTGGTAAAGCGATCGGCTATGCATTCGAGCCGCCCTGCAACCAGTGCAAACAAATAGCACGGCTTGTTGAACGGGTCTTCCCAGGTCACCCAGTGGCGATTATCCGGCAATTCTCCTTGAGCAACCTTATTGCCGTTGGACAATAAAACCGGATAACGGTCTTTGTCGCCGACCAGCGTCGTGGTGAACAAGGTCATCACATCGGGCCGATCCAGGAAATAGGTGATTTTCCTAAAGCCTTCCGCCTCGCACTGGGTGCACAACATGCCGTTGGATAAGTACAATCCTTCCAGCGCGGTGTTGGCTTTCGGGTTGATCGTGTTTTCGATAGTCAGTACGAAACGTTGCTGCTGCGGAACATTGTTAATGATCAACGCATCCTGGGTTTGCAGGTACTGATCTTTGCTTAAGTCACCCACCCTGGGCTGTCCTGCCCAGAGCCCTTCGGGTAAATGCAAATCCGTTCCAGACGGATTTGTGCCGTCATCCAGGTTAATGCGTATCAGTTTCAGGTTTTCACCCGACAAGGTCAGTGATGTGTCGCGGGACTGACAGGCAGGATTACGGCTCAAGGTGAGTCGTGAACTAACCAGGGTGTTTTCGTCATCCAGTGTGAAATTCAAGGCAACGCTGTGAATCAGGTATTCAGGTGCAGTGTAGTCTTTTAAGTAGATAGTTTGGGGATTAGCGTCGCGCATTATTTATACCTGCTGTTGTGATCGGAAGATCTGATGTTTGGGGTGGCGAACAGCGTGATTAATAGCCAGGCTGTTATAAAACAAACGCCGCCGATGGGGGTGATCATGCCTAGCCAGGTATGATTGAGTAACGCCAGAGCATACAAGCTGCCGGAAAACAGCAATATGCCCGTGAACATCAACCATCCGGCCCAATGCAATAATCTGGAGCCTGGCGCTTGCTGTTGGATCAGGGCAATGCCGATCAAGCCCAGTGCATGATACATTTGATAAGTCACGCCGGTTTGGTAGACGGTCAACATTTCCGGGCTAATGACGCTTTTTAAACCATGAGCGCCGAACGCCCCCATACCGACGCAGGTCAACGCACTTAAGGCGCCGAGCAATAAGAAAGTCGATTTCATTTATTTTTCCAGCAGTCTGGGCATCAGCTGCACCAGATTACAGGGCCGGGTGCGATGATCGAGCTGCTCCTTGATCAACGCATCCCAAGCGGTGCGGCAAGCTCCCGATGAACCGGGCAGGCAAAAAATATAGGTCGCGTTAGCGACTCCGGCAATCGCCCTGGACTGGATGGTTGAGGTTTTAATATCCTGATAGGACAGCATCCTGAATATTTCGCCAAAACCGTCCAGCAGCTTGTCCAGCAACGGTGTAACCGCCTCAGGCGTGCCGTCCCTACCGGTTACGCCGGTGCCGCCGGTAGTGATCACGACATTAACATCATCTGCGGCAATCCAGCGTGAAACAGCCGCCCTGATTTGATAAATGTTGTCTGGCACTATTTTCTTTTCGATAACCTGATGGCCCGCATCGACCGCTCGTTCTACCAGGATTTTGCCGGATATGTCGTCGGCGTCGGTGCGGCTGTCGGAAACCACCAGGATTGCAATGTTTAAGGGGATAAAATTTATATCTATAGTCATGTTTTAAGAAAAGTCCAAGGTTCAAGACTCAAGGCCAGAGGTTCAAAAGCACACTCCTTGCACCTTGAACCTTTGGCCGTTTACCTGATTACTTTAACACAACAAAGAACCCTTCCTGTCCTCGTTGTATATTAATCAGCAAAGCGCCATTCGGATCGATCACCTGCTTTAGCTCCTCAAGATTGCGGACACGATAGCGATTTGCCGACACAATAACATCACCGGGGCGCAAGCCTGTACGCCAAGCATTGGACGAAGTGTCGATTTTTTCAATTAAAACGCCTTCAACTTGGTTTTTTAGCGGCGTACTTAACAGCACGCCTTGTAAAGCGCGATGCAGCTTATCTCCTGCCAGTTGCGGCAATTCCTGTTTGCCGATCGTTGCGATAACCTGTTTTTTCTCGTTGCCGCGGTAATATTCCAGTTCAACATTATCGCCAATTTGCATCAGGCCGACGATATTGCGTATGTCATGGCTGTTTTTAATGGGCCGACCATTGGCTGACACAATGATGTCGCCCGGCTCAAGTCCTGCTTTTGCCGCCGGCGAGTTGCTTTCAATCCGACTAATCGCGGCGCCGTGTTTATTGTTTAAATTAAACGCATTGACCAGCTCTGGCGTCAGATCCTGAGTAGTTACCCCCAGCAAACCGCGCCGAACCTCGCCGTGCTTGACCAGGGACTCCTTGATGGTGACGACCATATTGGATGGAATCGCAAAGCCGATGCCGACATTGCCGCCATTCGGTGCGAGAATCGCCGTATTCATACCGACAAGCTCACCGCGCAGGTTAACCAAAGCGCCACCTGAATTACCGGGGTTGATCGAAGCGTCGGTCTGGATGAAATCTTCGTAACCCTCTATACCAAGCCCCGAACGACCCAAGGCGCTGACTATGCCGGAGGTCACGGTTTGCCCTAATCCGAACGGATTGCCGATAGCGACCACAAAATCGCCAACCTTCAATTGACTGGAATCGGCAATCGGCAACATGGTTAAGTTCTCGGCGGCAATCTGGATGATAGCGACATCGGCCTCAGGATCGGTACCGATTAATTTAGCGGAAAGTTGGCGACCATCATTTAAGGTCACCATGATTTTATCTGCTTTATCAATAACATGGTTATTGGTCAGGACTAAGCCTTGGTTGCTGTCGATAATAACGCCGGAGCCTAAGCTGTTTTTTTGCTGTTGCCGCTGCTGGTTGGGTACATTAAAAAATTGGCGAAAATACGGGTCCTGCATCAGCGGATTTTCACTGACCAGAATATTGGTCGAGGTTGAAATATTGACCACCGCCGGCATACTGCGCTCAAGCATCGGAGCCAACGACGGCAATGCCTGTCCTTCTGCGTAGAGAGGCAAACCAGCCTGCGCAACCGAAATCATACAAAAGTAAACGGGGAAAAAAATTATTGCAAACAACAACTGCTTTATCGATTTAGTATTCATCATGGTTTCCCTTTATTTGTTAAACATACATAAACCACGATATATGTGTAAAAATGTTTAATACAAGGTGTGTTAAAGTAGATTTTTTAAATAATCACCACTGTCATTTAACTGTTATCTTGCTTAAAATATTTAAATGGCCGTAGACGTCAATTCTGAAGATGGACTGATTATTCGTAAGCTAATCCCGCTGGCGACATTGCCGAGCGCTCAGTTTAATGCGTTATGCGCTAAGATAACGATCGAAGAAATACAAGACGGGGTTTTGTTTAAAAAAGGCGATGTAGCTACCCAGCTTGTTTATCTGATAAGCGGTGAAGTTACCCTCCAGGCGGCTGGGTTGGTTGTCGAAGTTATTGCCGCTGGCAGTGATTCCGCCAAGTTCGCACTGGCGCACCAGATTCCAAGAAAAATCGATGCAGTCGCAAACGGGAGGGTGCGTTTTTTGCGACTGAATGCTGATATTGTTAATAATCCCCCCCCCCTTGTTTATAAAGAGGACAACAGCTACATGGTCATTGACGAGACTGACGGCGATCCAGATGACTGGATGACAGCGTTATTAAGATCGCCTATTTTTCAACGTCTTCCCCCTGCCAATTTACAAAAAATATTAATGAGCCTGGAGGCCGTTCACTTTAAAAAGGGTGAAATCATACTCGAACAAGGCGGCATAGGGGATTATTACTACTTGATTAAAAATGGACACTGCCTGTTAACGCGCAAGCCATCACCCAATGCAAAAGAAATCAAATTAGCCCAACTGGCCAACGGCGACACCTTTGGCGAGGACGCACTGCTTTCCGGCGCACCTAGAAACGTAACTATTACGGCGTTAACGGATATTGTTTTATTGCGCTTGGACAAAAAACGCTTCATATCCTTAATAAAAGAGCCGTCTTTAAAATTTATTGATTATGCAGAAATGCAGGAGGCGATAAAACAAGGGGCCGTTTTACTGGATGTCCGCTCACCTGATGATTATGAAAATCATCATCTTGACGGCAGCATCAACGCACCTTTTTTCACCTTAAGGATGCAGCTTAAATCATTTAGCCATGAAAGACCGGTCGTTGTTGTTTGCCAGGATGGCAAGACCAGTGAGGCCGCCGCATTTTTATTGCTCAGGCATAAAATTGAGGCAATGATTTTGAAAGGCGGGATGGACAATCTTGCGCCAAAGCCAAGTGTTACGCCTGAACCGGAAAACGAAGCGCCTATTCACACTGGAGAATATCCTGAAAAAACTGAGCCAACACGGCCAGCCGATGAGACTACAAATATCTCTACCGGTATATTGGAGGATCAAATAAGAGCGCTTAAATTGGAAAATGAAGCGCTAAAAAATACCAACCAACAGCTCAATGATAAGTGCATGAAATTAGAATTTGACAAACAAAATGCTGAAAAGCAATGCCGGGTACTGCACAAACAAATGGAAAAGCTAACCCAAGTACTGGATAAACTAAAGGGAGTGTAAGACCAGACAGGCCGATTTGCCCACAGGACGTAAGAAGGGTACCGTAACCCGACAGTCAAAATACAATGCCGGGTTATGATACGATCAGTTCGTACTTACGAAGCACAAACCGAACAGAAGCTTTTAAAACTAAATAATTATTTGATCTTGGCTTCTTTGTAAATAACGTGTTTACGAACAACAGGATCAAATTTTTTGATCTCCATCTTTTCCGGCATAGTCCGTTTGTTTTTGGTTGTTGTATAAAAATGTCCGGTTCCTTCGGTCGAAATCAATTTAATTTTATCGCGCATTTTTTTATCCTCTTAAGAGATGTCGCCAGCTTTACGTAAATCAGCAAGAACAGCATCGATGCCTCTCTTGTCAATAATGCGCATGCCTTTGGTGGAAATTCTGAGGCGAACCCAGCGGTTTTCGCTCTCTACCCAGAATCTGTGATGTTGCAGATTTGGAAGAAAGCGTCTTTTAGTTTTGTTGTTAGCGTGTGAAACGTTGTTACCTGTAACTGGGCCTTTGCCTGTTACTTGACATACTCTGGACATGATTAACCCCTAATGCGTGCCTAAATTCAAAAGTTAGCCGAGCTTTATACCAAAAAATCTTTTCAAGGTAAACAACAATCTATAAAATAACTTAGATAAAAGGAGCAAGGTTCAAGGTAAAAGGTACAACCTTGAACCTTGAACCTTGAACCTTGAACCTTGAACCTTGAACCTAAAATAATTATGCCCATTAAGCTCGGCATGGTCATGGACTCCATCGACCATATCAATATAAAAAAAGATACCAGTTTTGCGATGTTACTTGAAGCCCAGGCTAGAGGCTGGGAGTTGCATTATATGGAACTTAATGATTTGTTCCTCCGAAACGGCAGAGCTTATGCCAGAACGCGGACGATTAAGGTTCAGCGTGATGAAAAAAATTGGTACGCGTTTATCACAGAGCAGGATATTCCATTGGATCAACTGGATGTGATTATGATGCGTAAAGATCCGCCTTTCGACCAGGAATATATTTACGCAACCTACTTACTGGAACGTGCCGAAAGTATGGGTGTTTATGTAATCAACAAACCGCAGTCGTTGCGGGATGCCAATGAAAAGCTTTTTACCGCATGGTTTCCGCAGTGCTGCGCAGAAACCCTGGTGGCAAGGGAACCGACCAGAATCAGGGATTTTTTACTGGAACAAGGCGAAATCATTTTAAAACCGCTGGACGGCATGGGCGGCACCTCTATTTTCCATCTGCGCCAGGACGACCCCAATCTCAGCGTGATTTTGGAAACCATGACCCAGTACAACAGTCGCTATGTAATGGCGCAAAAATACCTGCCGCAAATTGTAGACGGTGATAAACGTATATTATTGGTTAACGGCGAGGTTATACCTTACGCTTTGGCGCGCATTCCCGCACTTGGCGAAACTCGCGGCAATTTGGCAGCGGGCGGACGAGCCGAAGGTCGGCCATTAACCGAACGGGATCGCTGGATTGCCGAGCAGGTTGGACCGACATTGCGGGATAAAGGCCTGGTTTTTGTCGGAATAGATGTGATTGGCGATACGCTGACCGAAATTAATGTTACAAGCCCCACTTGCGTTCAAGAATTGGATCGCCAGTTTGGACTGAATATTTGCGGTCAACTAATGGACCATATTGAAACCACCCTTGCCGCACCAGCTCCCGACAGGTTTGCGGCACACACACCAGCCATGGCGATAAATGAGAACACATCAGGCAATATTTGATTCACCTGCGCCGCTGTCCAATAACGACTCATTATTGATTGCCTTATTTTTAGCGGCCATAGTTCATATTATCATTGGATTAGGCATCAATTTCACAACACCTTTACCTGCGAAAGTCAGCCGGTCCATTGATATCACCCTGGTTAATATGCCGACCCAAAAAGCGCCTGAAAAAGCGCACAACTTGGCCCAGGAAAATCAGCTGGGCACCGGCGAACAAAATAAAAAGCATGAACCGCCGCCGCAACAACTGCCCAGTCCCGGCAATAATAGCCAGGCCAAGCAGGTAAAAAAGAGCATCCCCGAACAAAGCGAGCCTAAAGCGGCGAAAAAAGTGCTTACCCAGAAAAAGGCAGAAAAAAGCATCCTTACCGCAAGCAAGCCGAATACCGGGCAACATACTGACGCCGCCGCACCTGCTCCCGCATACACACCGTCCATGGCGATAAAACACCCGCAATTGTCGGCGGAGATGCTGCAACAACAAATCACCCAATTGGGCACCGAAATCAGGCTCAACCAGCAAAGCGCCGAGCAAACCAAGATAAAATTTGTCGAATCGGTCAGCGCCCATAAATACATCGCAGCCCAATACATGAAGGATTGGGAAGATAAAGTGGAGCGCACCGGCAACCTGAATTACCCGGAAGTGGCGGCCAAGAAAAATTTCTCCGGCACCTTAACCATGGATGTCGGAATCAAAACAGACGGCAGCATTTACAGCATACGCATCAACCAGTCATCGGGAAATCCGGCATTGGATGAAGCCGCTAAAAGAATTGTCCGCATGAGCGCGCCCTTTGCGCCACTACCCTCAGACCTGCAGAAAGAACTTGATGTCCTGGTGATTACCCGAGTTTGGAAATTTTCTGACGAATCAGGCATGACCACGCGATAAACAGTTGCTTAAGTCACTATAAACTTTGATACTAAGCCCCATGAACCAAGCTACCTACCTAACGAACCAGTTTATTATCGCCATGCCCACCCTGGCGGATCCCAATTTTTTTCATACCGTTGCCTATTTGTGTCAACACAATGAAGACGGTGCATTAGGCATCGTCATTAATAGATCGACGGACATGAAGCTTGGCGAAATTTTCAAACAGATGGATATAATCGTCGCCGCGCCCGCAGCAGCTGAAGCTCCTGTTTTTGCAGGCGGCCCTGTGCAACAAGAACGCGGTTTTGTGGTGCATACCTCAGGCGGAAACTGGCATGCGAGTATGCCTATTTCAGAGACCATTTCACTGACCACCTCACGCGACGTGCTCGAAGCGATTGCAGCAGGCGAAGGCCCTGAACAATATCTGGTGGCTTTAGGTTACGCCGGTTGGGGGGCTGGACAATTGGAAAAAGAAATCATGGATAATGCCTGGCTTAATACACCTTGCGGCAAACAAGTTTTGTTCGATACATCGGTTAACTTGCGCTGGCGAGCCGCCGCCGAACTGATTGGCATTGATATTAATCGCTTGACCGCCCCGGCAGGGCATGGCTAATTCGGCTTGTATAAACCTCTTGCCCCCCTACCCTCTTATGAGAACAAACCAAACGCCGCACCTGCTCCCGGCAGGTTTGCGGCATACACACCATCCTTGGCGATATAAACTATGCAAGACCCATTATTAGCAAGAACCAACACCGATACCTACCTGGGCTTTGATTTTGGCACTAAAAAAATAGGCTCTGCCGTTGGCCAAACACTCACCGCCACCGCAAGTCCGCTGCAAACCATACGCTCGATTAATCAAAACCCCAACTGGGAGATAATCGGCAAACTGATACAGGAATGGCGTCCTGCCGGTTTGGTGGTCGGCATATCAAAGCAGGCCGACGGCTCGGACAACCCCGTAACACCTCGTATGTTAAAATTTTGCAGACAGCTGGAAGGGCGTTATCAACTGCCCGTTTTTCAACAGGACGAGACCCTGTCGACATTTGAAGCCAAACAAATGTTATTTGATGAAGTCAGCGTTAGTGCAAGCAAACTATGGGAAGTGCAAGACCAACTCGCCGCCCAGCTTATCTTGCAAACCTGGCTAAATGACCGTACCAAAAAGGACTGTTAAGTGTTAAAAATCCCCGAATTATTAAACAACCTGGAAGCCGAACTAAAACACACTATCGACGAAAGGAAGCTGCTTAATCCGTTGATGATCGGCATTCATAGCGGCGGCGTGTGGATTGCCGAGCAAATGCATCAACGTTTGAATATCAGCGAACCTTTAGGGTTGCTGGATATTTCATTTTACCGGGACGATTTTTCGCAAATCGGCGTAAATCCCAATGTAAAACCCAGCCAGTTGCCGCCCCACATTGAAGGCCGCGACATTATCTTGATCGATGATGTTTTTTATACCGGCAGAACCACACGCGCTGCAATGAATGAGATTTTCGATTATGGCAGGCCAAACCAGATCGTTTTGGCTGTTTTGATAGAACGCGACGGCAGGCAAATCCCGCTCAAACCTGATTGCGCAGGCGCCTGTATTACCTTAAATGCAGGCCAACGAATCAAACTGACCGGACCTGACCCCTTGGCTGTCCACCTGGAAACCGTTGACGCGGCGACATAAACAATGGGACAGATAACCTCCTTCAAAGGGATGTTACCTGTAACGTCCCGCCTTAAATTTGGAAGCCTGGTTATCTTAGTTATCTATATGCCATAACAGGTTTGACTGGACTATCTAAAAGCCTAAAAACTACATCCGGTAACAAAAAAGGATTGTCCTGCGCCTGTCTTCAATGCGCACTACCGATTCAGGCTCCCAATCGGGTATCGGGAAAGAAGAAGAAATAAACAAACTGCCGGGACGCATTTCACACCTGACTTTCTCACCCAGCTCAGCCATGACCGCAGGAGAAAGAAAGGCAAACACCACATCATAACGAACAAGATCGCAACCCCATAAACTGGCGCGTTTTACGCTCGCATTCGGCAGCTTGCGGCAGCGCCAGACGGTGATAAACCACGGCAGCGGTGCGCGTTCCCACGCATCGACCCGTAGAGCTCGACGTTGCGCCAGCGGCACTGCTACCGAGCCGACTCCCGCACCAAGATCAGCAAACACGCCCGCATTCTCTCTTTCAACAATGTCTGCAAGCTCATCCGCTACCGCATTCGAAGACAAGAACAACGGCACATCGCCCTTGACCGTCCCCCAAAACACCAGCGCCAGCAGCAGCACAACCAACAAATACAGCCAGGAAGGCAGTTGCAAGGCGAGCATGGCGATTGCCGTAGGTAAAAACAGTAAATGAATCGGAAACCACCAATACGGTTGACGTAACATCCCGGACCACAAGACAGCCGCAATGCCTTGCACCAACGCCAACCGCCATACGCCATGAAATAACGCTGGCGACATCCACGCCAACGTGATCGTAAACGTCAAGCCCAACGCTTGTGCAGCAAACGCTTTGAATAAAGTTGTCAGGGGTTAATTCTTCGGAGAATCCGCTTTGGTCGCAGGAACATCGGGCACCGGCACAGGAACTGGGGCGGAAGATGGCGTCACGATTTTGGATACAACGTCTTTAGTCGCCTTTTCCTCCTCAGCTCTTTGCCGGTTGCCTTCGCCATAAAGCGTAGCGGAAATCATAAACAAGACAGTCGATATAATCAGAACTAAAAATCTGTCCGGTTTTTTCAGAAAGAATAAAGGCCACTTCGGCTTAATCATCCCAACTATGAAAAAAAGCAGGGTCCAGATCCCTGTATGAAAAGCGATTTTTATCAGCATTATAATTTCTCGTTAACTTACATTTAGATAGATTTATATTATTATTAGTTGTGCGGCTGTTTGCAACACACCGTAACGTTATTTTAACGGTTTTACTTTATCAGGGTCTGAATTGTTGGCATCAATGATTTCAGTCAGCGAACAGTTGATACATCCTGTATCAAAAAATTCTCATCTGTTGAATTTTTCATCTAACGAAAATCAGGGGGCTCTATGGGTGGTTTTGCTTTAGCATTATTAATTTTCTCTGTCTTGATGGTATTTATGAGCGTCAAGGCAGTTCCACAAGGCATGGAATACACGGTCGAGCGCTTCGGTAAATATACCCGCACCCTGGATCCAGGCTTTAACGCTATCTGGCCAATTTTTGATCGCATCGGCAAAAAAATGGTGATGATGGAACAAGTAATGGACGTTCCATCCCAGGAAGTCATCACCAAAGATAATGCGATGGTTACCGTGGACGGAGTAATTTTCTACCAAGTTATGGATTCCGCCAAAGCCGCTTACGAAGTCAGTCAACTGGGTTGGGCCATCCTGAACCTGGTGATGACCAATATCCGTACCGTCATGGGCTCGATGGACCTGGACGAATTACTGTCGCGCCGGGATGACATCAACGCACGACTGCTGTCCGTTGTCGACGATGCGACAACGCCGTGGGGCATTAAAGTCACTCGTATCGAAATAAAAGACATTGCCCCGCCCAAAGATTTGGTCGAAGCCATGGGCCGACAAATGAAGGCCGAACGTTTAAAACGCGCATCAATTCTTGAAGCCGAAGGACTCAGACAGTCCGAGATTTTACGTGCGGAAGGCGCCCAACAGGCCGCCATTCTGGAAGCGGAGGGAAGAAAAGAAGCGTCTTACCGCGATGCCGATGCCCGCGAACGCTTGGCACAAGCCGAAGCTAGGGCGACATTAATGGTGTCCGAAGCAATCAGCAAAGGCGATGTTCAGGCCATTAACTATTTTGTCGCGCAAAAATACATCGAAGCATTAAAAGATATAGGCGCCTCAAGCAACAGCAAACTGGTTTTCATGCCGCTGGATTCGTCAAGCGTGATTGGCGCCATTGGCGGCATCAGCGAATTGGCCAAAGAAGCCATGACTAAAAAGAGCTGACATGGCTGAACTAGAGCTTGTTTTTTGGAACTGGTGGGTATTAGCCCTCATCCTGTTAGTGGTAGAACTGTTGGCTCCCGGCTTTTTCTTCCTGTGGTTGGCGGCTTCAGGTCTTGTAACAGGGTGCCTGCTATTACTGATACCTGCAATCGACATAAAGTTGCAGGTATCGATTTTTTCGATACTATCTGTCGTTTTCATCATCGTCTGGAAAATTTACGGCAAAAAACATCCCATAGCGACCGACCATCCCTTGTTGAACAAACGTGGCCAACAATACATCGGCAGAGTCTTTAGCCTGTATAAGCCGATAGAAAACGGCGAAGGGAAAATAAAAGTAGACGATTCCATCTGGAAAGTTCACGGCGAAGATTGCGACATTAACACCAAAGTAAAAGTCATCGCGGTTCGCGGCACGGTGTTCGACGTAGAAAAACTTGAATAACGCGACACGATTTTATGCTTCTCGTTTAGGAATGACGTGAACACACGATAAGCCGTCGGGGCGACCGGCTGGTCGCCCTTTGTGCAAATGTATGAGTTATTTAATTCCCGTTCCTTAAGCCCTATTTTCGATTTTTAATAAAAGGAAACCATCCGTGACACCTCATTTTATCGGCGTGACCGGACTGCCGCGAGCGGGTTCGACATTACTCTGCCAACTACTCGCACAGCATCCTGAAATCCAGTGTGAAGGACACAGCTCGCCGCTATGCAACACCTTGCTGGGCATCCGGCGCATGATCAGCGACGACCAATTCTTCCTCTCCCAGCTCGACAACGCATTCGAAAGCAGCTATGCCCATTTAGCTTCCGCCATGCAGGGATTTTTACGAGGCTGGAATCAGGACTGCCGGAAAAAAGCCGTAGTAGACAAAAACCGCGCCTGGCTTCACGCCATAGAACTGCTCTTGCACATCGAACCTAATGCCAAATTAGTTGTTTGCCTACGGGAGCTGGGACAAATTTACGGCTCCATAGAAGCACAGCATCAACGCACCATCCTGGTCGATTTCATCGATCATCTGGCCGACTACGACCGGTTTGGGCGAGCCGACATCCTGTTCGCCAAAGACAAAGCCATCGGGGCCCCGTTGATCTCCCTACATGCCGTACCGGACTTGCCGAAAGCCGTGCAAGAACGCCTGTATTTCGTGCGATTCGAAGACATAATCGAACAACCAGTCGCCTGTATGTCGCACATCTATGCCTGGCTGGGACTTTCCCCGTTCGAGATCAATCCTGAAAAGCTTGAAATCGGGATTCGAGAGAGCGACAGCCATTACCACATGAAATACACGCACAAACAGACGGAGCGGATTGCCAAACCCAAAAGACATGATATCCCGCCTCGCATACAGGCCCAGATCGAAACGGCCTACTCCTGGTTTTACCAGCTTTATTATCCGGCCAAACGATAGGAAAAGCGCCTTAAACCCTGATTAACAACGGCGCTGAGCCTATCTCATAGCCGCGCACAGTGTAGTGAACTATTTTTTTCATGATCTTTTTACCATTGCGATAGCCGATAAATTAAAAAATACGGATAGCTATCTAACGTAAGCATTGCGCGACCACCAAATCATCATGCAGTTATTATGCTTTTGATAGCCTCACAATCCCACGCTAGATAGCTATCCATACTGTGTTAATACTCCCATCTAAGTTTACAAATCGCATACCTTTGTAAACTTAGCCGCCCTTGACTAGCAAGGGATTTCGTTGTTTCAAACTTGTTCGCGTCCAAGGTAATCGTTTCGAATTTATTATGTCGGAGGTATCAAGCCGGTCGGTTGCACCAAGCTGTAATTTAGAGTATCGCTACTGGCATTGCCTCTTACGGTAACCGTCTTGTCAACATCCTTACCGGTAAACCAGCCTTTAGCGGTTCCGCCCAAGATGACATCATCTGCGCCTAACACAGTAATTTTTTCCGGGCCGGCCAAAGTCACGACCGCGGAGTTGTCATAGATATTGGACAGTGCGGTGAGGCCGGTTACTAACGGGATTGCTTGACTAACATCCGCGCGTAACTCGCCCTGTTGCACTAAAAGACTATCCGGCAATGCAAAATCTACACAATGTATAGCGCTTTTTAGTTTCGTTACCCACACTATATTGCGCATAAAATTAGTTGTCGGACAGCCTCCCAGATTGTAATTTCGAGCATCAATGCCGCTGATAGCGTTGCCTCTAACGGTAACGAATTTGCCGGTGTCGACCAGAGACGTTACCGGGATTGCATCATAGGCCGTGGGCGGCACAGTTGGATCGTTCGCAGGATTAATGTCAGCCCTCAATCCGGTCTGTTGAACCAAATTGTAATTTCCAGCATCAATACCGCTGATAGTGTTGCCTTTGACGATAACAGTCTTGCCGATGCCGACGTCCTTATCGATAAACCGGCCTTCGGCGATTCCGCCTAAGCTGACCTCGTCTGTGCCTAGCGCAGTGATCTTAGCCGTGCCGCCCAGAATAGCTACGTTGGAATTATCATAGGTCTTTGATAGAGCTGTAAGCCCAGTCACGTCTAGGTTAGCTACGGTAATATCGGCAGTCAGGCCAGCCGGTTGCAGCACCGTGTAGTTACTTGCATCCGCACCGCTGAGGCTGTAGCCGCTAACGGTTACCGCTTTGTCGGCTCCGACGTTCTTATCGGCAAACGCACCGCTGCCGATACCCGCCACGCTGACAATGTCGCCAGCCAATGCCGAGACCGCCGCCTTGCCGCTCAAGTCGGCTACCGTGGTGGCGTCATAGACTTTATTACTTGCGCTCACGCCAGTCACGACCAGATTAGCGGCGGTGATGTCTGCGGTCAGGCCGGTTGGCTGCACCACCTTGTAGTTACCTGCATCCGCGCCGCTGAGAGTGTAACCGCTGACGGTAACAGCTTTACCAATGCCGACATTCTTGTTATCGAATAGGCCGCTACCGATACCACCCACGCTGACATTATCGCTACCCAACGCAGTTACGATTGCCGTGCCGGTTAGAGCTGCACTATTGGTGGCATCATAGACTTTGTTGCTTGCTCTCACGCCGGTGATAGTCAAATTCGCCGCAATGATGTCTGCGGTCAGCCCGGTTGGTTGCACCACCTTATAATTGCCTGCATCCACACCACTGAGGGCATAACCGCTGACGGTGACATCCTTTCCGGTGCCTACATTCTTATCGGCAAACGCGCCGATGCCGATGCCGACCACGCTGACAGAGTCGCTACCCAACGCCGAAACGGCTACCGTACCGTTCAAATCGACTAAGGCGGTGCCGTCATAGACTTTGTTAGTTACGCTCACGCCGGTCACGGCTAGGTTAGCGGCAGCGATGTCGGCGGTCAGTCCGATCGGTTGCACCACCTTGTAGTTACCTGCATCGGCGCCGCTGAGGATGTAGCCGGTGACAGTGACGGCCTTGCCAATGCCGACATTCTTGTCGATAAACATACCGGTCCCGGTTCCGCTCAAGGTAAACACATCAGAACCTAAACCAGCAACCGATGCCCTACCAACCAACATAGCAGAGGCCCCGCCGTCATACACTTTATTGTTTGCGGTCAGGCCGGTCACGACCAAGTTTGTGACAGCAATGTCGGCAGTTAGGCCGCTTTGTTGCAGCAAGTTGTAGTTGCCCGCATCGATACCGCTAAGGCTGTTGCCGCTGACGGCGACGGCTTTGCCGATTCCCACATTCTTATCGGCAAATACGCCGACGGCGGCCCCGCCCAAGCTCACGTCATCGCCGCTGAGCGCGCTAATTGCGGCGGTGCCGGTCAAGGTCGCGTCGGTATTCGCGTCGTAGATCTTATTGCTGGCGCTAAGACCGGTGACGCTGAGATCCTTCTTACTGATGTCAGCAGTCAGGCCACTTTGTTGCAGCAAGTTGTA
>SCPZ01000008.1 GCA_004299305.1 Methylobacter sp. | reverse complement strand
GGTCGTGGTTTTTTTTCGCATTAACCGGGGGTGTCGCTACGCTCAACCCCCGGCTAATGGCTGGCAACCCTCCAGGTTGCAGAAAAGGTATTTTGACACTTGTGTATAACGATGAGCGCGGCGCGTGGGAACGAGAGAACTCTATATTAAATCTACGATTTCGGTATCTCAAGCGGCTTGCCTTTACGGTCTCGTCCGTAGATCCGGGGTTTAATGTAATGATCGATCAATGGCGTCGCCGAGTTCATCAACAACACTGCAAAACCCGCGCCCTCGGGATACGCGCCCCAAGTGCGGATAACGAAAATCAACAACCCGCAACCCGCGCCGAACACCAGCTGTCCTATAGGCGTATTAGGCGAGGTGACATAGTCGGTCGCGATAAAAAACGCCACGCACATCAACGCGCCCGAATTAAGATGCAGTAACGGACTGGCATAATGCTCGCTATCCACAGCATGAAAAAATCCAGCCAACAACACAACCGTCAACAATAAAGACGCCGGAATATGCCATTGAATGACGTTTTGACGAATTAACCAGATGCCGCCCAAGCCCAACAACAGCGTCGAGGTTTCGCCCAAACTGCCTCTCGACCAACCAATAAAGTTAAGAAACCCCGAAGTGTCCTTCAGGATGTCGGTCAATAAACGGTTTTGCGAGAACTCGGTTTTGATAAAACCCAGCGTAGTCGCACCGGTGTTGGCGTCGATATTGTCCAAGCCTGAAAAAGTAATGTGCCAGCTTTCAATCAGCCCCGGCGAATGCGAAAAGAACAACGGCGATACATTCGCCCAAGTGGTCATTTCGATAGGAAAAGAAATCAGCAATGCGACCCTGGCCAACATGGCCGGATTGAACAAGTTTTGCCCCAGGCCGCCGTAAACCTGTTTGCCCAAAATAATCGCCAGCCCCGAGCCGACCACGCCTATCCACCACGGCGCCCAAGGCGGCAGCGTCATCGCCAGCAGCCAACCGGTCAATACCGCCGAGCCATCCATAATGACCGGTTTAGCCAGCCTGCCCTTGAGGCGAACGCATAAGGCTTCAAAAACAACCGCCGATAGCACGGTGATAACAAACAGGTTCAGCGCGGGCCAGCCGAAACAAAATAGCCCGAACACTGTCGCCGGCGATAGCGCCAGCATGACTTGCCCCATGATATGGCTGATGCTGTTGTTAGCGCCTACATGTGCGCCGCTGCTGGGTTTCATATGCAAAATCATACTGCTGCCTCTTGTTCGGCTTTCAGTCTTTCCCGCTCCGCCTTGGCGGCTATTCGGGCCAATTCGTCTTCGCGTTGTTGCTGGGCGATGCGTTCCATACGGGCATTACGCGCATCGATCAGCTTTTTGGTCTGTTCGGATTTATGCTGCGCCTGCTGTCTGGCCATGACTTCGCCCGAGGCGTATTTAAAATACTGTACCAACGGAATATTCGACGGGCAGATATAAGAGCAGCAGCCGCAGCTGATGCAGTCTTTTAAGCCTAAATCGACCGCCGCATCCAGTTGGTTAATGCGGATGTTGTTCGCCATGTCCAAAGGCCTAAGTCCCGCCGGGCAAACGCTGACACAACCGGCGCAACGGATGCAGGGTTGTTCATCGGTGTTTTTCAGCTCGCGTTGAGTTAAGGCCAGGACGCCGCTGGTGGCTTTAACGGTAGGCAAACCGGTGTGAGGCAAGGAATCGCCCATCATCGGACCGCCCATGATGATGCGTGCTGTTTGATCTTTATCCACCGCGCAAAAGTCGAACAGTTCGGAGATTAGGGTGCCGAACGGAACCTCGACATTCATCGGACGTAAGACCGCGCCGCCTGCCACGGTGACCACCCGGCTAAGCAAAGGCTGTCCAAGACGAATCGCTTTATGGACTGCATAAGCGGTGCCGACATTATGAATGGTTACGCCGATTTCCGAGGAGCGGCAGCCGACCGGGACTTCTTTACCTGTTACATAACGGATCAATTGCCGGTCCCAGCCCATCGGGTAGCGGGTCGGAATTTGGATGACTTTAATCGAAGCATAGGGTTCGGCTGCGGCTCGCATCGCAAAAAAGGCAAGCGCTTTGTTATCTTCAATCGCCACCACCGCATGATCGGTCTCCATGCCATGCAGCATCAAGCGCACACCGTCGATAATCTCCTCGGCATGTTCCTGCATCAACCGGTCATCGCAGCATAAATAAGGCTCGCATTCCGAGCCGTTGATAATCAAGGTATCGACACGATTTTCACGGCCCATATTGAGTTTGACCGCAGTCGGAAAGGTTGCTCCGCCCAAGCCGACTATGCCCGCCGCGCCGACACGCAAGCTGATTTCCTCGGGATTCAGCTGAAACGGGTCGGAGGCAGCTTGTGTTTTCATCCACTCGTCTTTGCCATCGGTTTCCAGCACGATAGTGCGGATAGGCAACGCGGACGGATGTGGTGCAGGATAATCGTTAACGTCAACGATAACGCCCGAACTTGGTGCATGAACAGGGGCGGAAATCAGGCCCTGACTGTAGGCCAACAACTGCCCTTTCAACACTTTTTCGCCGACCATAATCAGCGGCTCCGCCGGTTTGCCGACATGCTGCTGTAGCGGGATAAACAGTTTTTTCGGCAACGGAAAGTCATTTGAGATCGGCAACGCTGCCGTCTCGGTTTTATGTTCCTCTGCATGGACGCCGCCACGGATACGCGGTGTTTTAAAAAAACTTAACATAAGGCATTACTCCCTGTTCCTATAGACCGCGCCGGAACATTCAAAGGCTTGGCCCAGCGCCAGTTACGCAAGGTAACCTCGACAGGGTGCATTTGCAGGCATTCGGTCGGGCATACGTCGACGCATTTCTTACAGGCTATACAGGCATCGGCAACGACCGCGTGAATTTGCTTGGGCGCACCGACAATCGCATCGGTAGGGCAAACTTTAAAACAGCGGGTACAGCCTGTGCAGGTATCTTCGCTGACTTTCGCAACCAGTAACTCGGGTTCTTTTACGTCGCTTAAATCCAGGTCCAAGCCCAATAAAGCGGCGATTTGCTCAGCCAGGGCGCTACCGCCCGGAGGACACATCGTGGCTGGCGCATTACCCTCGGCCAGCGCTTCGGCGGCAGGCCTGCAACCGGGGAAACCGCATTGGCCGCATTGCGAACCGGGCAACAAAGCTTCCAGTTCATCGACAATCGGGCTGCTTTCGACTTTTAAATACTTGCCGGCAATACCCAGCAGCAAGCCTAGAAACAGCCCTAACAAGGTCAAACTTACAATGGCGGATAAAACATACATAATTTATTTCCTGTAAATTATTTACTGTAAAGCCCTGCAAAACCCATAAATGCCAGCGATAGAATCCCGGCGGTAATAAACGCGATCGGCGTACCGGCAAACAACGCGGGGACCGCCATTAACGCGAGACGCTCCCGCAATCCTGCGAAAAGCACCATCACCAGGGTAAAACCAAGCGCAGAACCAAAACCGAAAATCATACTTTGCATAAAGCCGTATTGCTCTTGCACATTGAGTAAGGCCACGCCTAACACCGCGCAATTGGTGGTAATCAACGGCAGGAAAATACCCAGTATCTGATACAGCACCGGGCTGGTTTTATGCACCACCATTTCGGTGAACTGCACCACGGCCGCAATCACCAGGATAAAGGCGAGGATGCGTAAAAACTGGATATTAAAAGGCGCTAAAATAAAATGCTCCAGCATCCAGCTGGTCATCGCGGCCAAGGTCAGTACAAAGGTTGTCGCCAAGCCCATGCTCAATGCCGAGTCCAGTTTTTTCGAGACGCCCATAAATGGACATAGGCCGAGAAATTTAACCAGAACCACGTTGTTGACCAGAGCCGTGCCTAATAAAAGTAAAAGATATTCGCTCACTGTTTTTTTCCAGGCTGTTTTTAGGGCTATTTGTTAGGCTTTTTATGAGATATAAGCATCAATTATGCCAATTACAGGCACGGCATATTTACCGGTCAAATATCCGGTAAAACATCCCAAAGCAGTGCATCAATACTGTTGGAAGTGATACATACCGACATCGATAAAAATATCTGTGTCGTAAATCCTACAATTGCTTTCGGATGATTATTCGGTAGTCGGATGATGATGTGGCGATACGCAAAACGGGCTTTACATGGGCATTGTTTTATACTTCGGCATAATTCTGTAGGCGCGCCGTTTCGTCGGGATTGAAATCGACGCTTAACTTACATTGTTACTTAGCCTTAGGCGAGAAACGCGTCGAGATGCAGACCTTCCAGGTTTTAAAAACCTGGAAGGTCTAACCGGCAACGTCCTGAACAGGCAGGACGTTAAGAGCTACCACATCCCCAACAAAACTGTTAATGTTGGCGTTATATTTGCTAGATAAATTTAAAGCATTACCACACCCGGCTAACTCCTATGAAAAAAACTGCATTGCGATTTTTACAGACGCATACCAACATGACCAGTGTCATCGGCGAACTTGCACCTGATTTATTTGGCGAAAGGTATACAAATAAAGATGATGAGATGCTTCACAGCCTGTTTATTGAAACCGTTGAACAAGTGCCGATAGCCATTTCCATTACCGATAAAAAAGCCAAAATTCTTTATGTTAATGAAGAGTTTTGCAGGGTCACAGGCTACCGGCCTGAAGATATTCTGGGCGAAAACGAATCGATATTATCGGACAAGCGCACTCCCAGAGATGCCTACCGCGATTTATGGCGCACCATCAGCGCCAAAAAAATATGGCGCGGAACCTTATGCAATCGGCACAAGTCCGGCGAACGTTACCTGTCCGATTTGACTATTGCGCCTATGTTGAATGAATCCGGCATGGTCACGCATTACATCGGCATGCACAGGGATATTACCCAATCCTACGAATCCGAAAAAAAGGTCATCAACCAGAAATTATTGATCGAATCGGTCATCAATTCATCGCCGATTGCGATGGTCGTAATCGACGACCAGGACCGGGTTATCCTGGATAACCACAACTACAAAGCCTTGGTCAGCGATCTCGATAAAGGCGAGCCTGCAAGCTATTTTTTAAAATTGTTGCGCGATGAAATGGGCGATTTATGGTCGCAGTTGCAAAGCAAGGAACAGGGCTTTAATCACCGCGAATTCAAGATAGAAAGCAAGGGCAACCAAAAAGTCCGCTGGTTTTCTTGCGCCGGTAACTGGTTTGTAGAAAATGAAGTCAATGCCGACGCCTTTTTTCAGAATACATCCAAGCAGTACCTGATCCTGACCTTAACCGACATTACAAGGCAACGCAGGCAAATGGAAGAACTGCATATCCAAACCTTAAAAACTGTCATGTCTGAGGATGAACGGGTGCGTGGCATCAGGGAAACATTGTTGGGCGCAATGCACCAAATCCAGATGCCGATGAACCAAATTAGGGCGGCCGAGCAGATTTTAAAGCACAAAAAGGACGATCAACACGCCGGTCTGTTACAGATATTGCAGCAGATTCAGCAATCCGGCGAAGAAGCCGTGGCGACCATGCAAAAATGCATCCCCGAGATTCTGCAAACTGCGGTAATCCCGGTTAACCTGAACCAGATCCTGCATGAAGTGCTGTTGCTCAGTAACCAACGAATTTGGAGCAACGATATAGAAGTGCATTGGCAACCGATGCCCACATTACCGTCCATACTGGGTTCTGAAAATCGTTTGCGCATTTTGTTCAAACAATTGATAGACAATGCGATTGACTCCATCTGCGAATCGAATGGCGCGGAAAAACGCATTAAAATCACTACCGACACTGACGCCGACTTGATTTATGTCGGCATTGAAGACAGCGGTTCCGGCATTCCGGTTGAAAAACGCGCCAAGGTATTCGAACCTTTTTATACCACGCGCCCGATGGGCAGCAATCAGGCCGGCATGGGACTGGTTATGGCAAAGGAAATAGTCAACCAGCATCAGGGATTTATTGAAATAGACCCGGACTGCGACTGCGGATGCCGGTTCAAAATCAGTTTTCCGCTGAATAAACAGTCGTTTAAGGGGAGAGTGTAATGACTGAACGTATACAACTGATCGAGGCCGAACTTGATACCTTGTACATTATCAGCCAGGTATTGAACAGCACCCACGATCTACACGCGAAACTACAGGCGGTATTGGAGATACTGCACAAACGCTCGGGTATGCGTTCCGGCATGATAACGCTACGGGAAATTGAAAGTAACAGCATGATTGTCAGCGTCGTCCACACCAACGGCGGCGGTAAACTTACCGAGCCGGTCCGCTACAACCCCGGCGAAGGCTTGATGGGCGCGATACTCGATGAAGGCAGCACCATCGTCATTGAAAAAGTGTCCGAAGAGCCGCGTTTTTTAGGTCGGCTGGGTTTGTACGATCCCGAACTGCCTTTTATCGGCTCGCCTATCTATATAGAAGAAGGCGACACCATCGGCGTGCTGGCCGCCCAGCCGGATAACAGCCTGTTTCTGGGCGAGCGCGCCCGGTTTATGGAGATGATCGCCAACCTGATCGCGCAAAGCGTCAAAATGTTGCGCGGCATCGAACGCAAACAACGCAACCTGCTCAGCGAACGGGACCAACTCAAACAAGCGTTAATCAAAAACTACAGCTTTGAGAACATCATCGGCCATTCGCCGCCGATGTTGAAAGTGTTCGATTTAATCAGGCAGGTTGCGAAATGGAATACCACGGTATTAATCCGAGGCGAATCGGGCACCGGTAAAGAGGTGGTCGCCAATGCGATACACTTTAATTCGGGCTGTTCCAGCGGGCCTTTTTTAAAACTCAATTGCGCAGCCTTGCCTGACACCTTATTGGAGTCTGAATTATTCGGCCACGAAAAAGGCGCGTTCAGCGGCGCAATCAGCCAACGCAAAGGCCGGTTCGAATTAGCCGATAACGGCACCCTGTTTCTCGATGAAATCGGTGAAATTTCCGCATCGTTCCAAGCCAAGCTGCTGCGCGTATTGCAGGAAGGCGAATTCGAACGAGTCGGCGGCACCCAAACCATCAAGGTTAATGTGCGCATCATTGCAGCGACCAATCGTAATCTTGAAGAAGAAGTGACCGAAGGCGCATTCAGGGAAGACTTGTATTACCGCCTTAATGTCATGCCGATCCAGATGCCGCCATTACGCGACAGAACCGAGGACATACCGCAACTATCCGAATTCCTGCTCGGCAGGATTTCGGAGCAGCAAGGCGGCCGCCCCCTGGAAATCAAGGAAAGCGCGATACGCATCTTGATGAAGCACAACTGGCCCGGCAACGTCCGCGAACTGGCAAACCGGCTGGAACGCGCCGCCATCATGAGCCAAAACGGCATCATCGATCGCGATGTGATGGTCAGCACCGGCCTGGAAGACGAAATCGGCACGACTATCAGCCTTAAACCGCAAAAAACGCCCGCGATTGATTTTAACGATGAAAACATGGACGACCGGGAACGGGTTATAGCGGCCTTGGAGCAAAGCGGCTGGGTGCAAGCCAAAGCCGCCCGCCTGTTGAACATGACGCCGAGGCAAATCGCTTACCGGATTTTGACCTTGGATATTACTATGAAGCAAATTTAAAGACGCTTTGCTCGTAGATAGAAAATGGAACACGGATAAAGCGGCTTCCAATTTAAGGCGGGGCGATTTTACAGATAACATCCCTCAAAGGGATGTTATCTGTCCCGGCTTAAGTTGCTAGCCTCAAAATCATCTATTTATTCCAAACCCCCTCAGGAAAAAGCGCCGCGCACGCGCAAGCCAACAGTATTAATCCCCACTACATCGCCGTCTAAAGGGTTTTTCGAAAAAAATAATGCTTGCAATGAGTTATGTTATAACATATCTTTCACTGCGAAATACCAATCCCTTATCCGGCGTTAGGCGAGAAACATGGCGATATGCAGACCTTCCAGGTTTTTAAAACCTGGAAGGTCTAAGGGAGTGATAATAAATACTGTACCCAGCTACCGCTCCTACGCTCATCGTTATACACAAAAGGTCAAACGTACCTCGTTCCCACGCGCCGCGTGGGAACGAGTGGTTGACGCGGAGTCCCGCAGACACTTGTGTATAAAAACGAGCGCTCCGGCTTCAGTTGGTAGCCGTTACCTTTATAGAAGCGTTTGCCTTAAATTTCCCTATTTTCCATTTAATATCCTAGTCATTTTATGAACAAAACATCCGTTATTCTTTTCCTATCGACAACTGTGCTAACACCGGCAACCTATGCAGCCAACGAAGATATACAAGAATTAGAAGACGTTGTCGTCACCGCGCCCTTGCAAGATAAAGCCTCCGAGTCCGCCGTCCCGGTCACTGTGTTGAGCGATGAAGAATTGCGTTTGAAAACCGGTCACAGCATCGGTGAAACGCTGAAAAACGAGTTGGGCATTACCAGCCAGTCCTTCGGCCCCGGCGTCGGTACACCGGTCATTCGCGGGCAAAGCGGGCCGCGCGTAAGAGTGCTGAACAATGGCATCGGCAGCAATGACGTCTCGGCAATCAGCCCGGATCACGCGACCAGCGTCGAACCTTTGCTGGCGGAACGCATCGAAGTGTTACGCGGCCCCGCCACCTTACTCTACGGCAGCGGGGCGATTGGCGGCGTGGTCAATGTCATCGACAACCGGATTCCGGGCAAACTCCCGGACAAATTACTCGGCGGCGCGCTTGAGCAGCGTTTCGACTCGGTTTCCGATGAGTCGTCCACCACCATGAAAATAGAGGGTGGTAAAAGCAACCTGGCTTATCATCTGGACGGTTTTTATCGCGACCGCAATAATCTCGACATCGGCGGCTCGGCCATTGATGTTAACGCCGCCCAAGCGACCGATCCGGCCTTGACTGTTATTCAAAATCCGCACGGGATGATCGACAACAGTTCCGCTCACGCCATCAGCGGCTCGGCGGGCGTATCCTTGGTCGGCGATCCGGGTTTTGCAGGCGTCTCCATCAACCGTCTGGAAAATAACTATGGCATCGCGCCGGACGGTTCGGGCGGCGAGCTTACCCGTATCGATCTTAAACAAAGCAAATACGACTTCAAAAGTGAGTTGAAAAATCCGTTTCGCTACGCTGAATCCCTGCGTATGAAACTGGGTTATACCGATTACCAACATACGGAAATTCCTGATGGCGTCGCCGCCTCATTTTTCACTAATAAAACTTACGAAAGCCGCCTGGAGCTAACCCATAACCCTCTGGGAATATTTCGCGGCTTGGTTGGTTTTCAAGCCATTGCCGGCGATTTTGCGGCGATTGATAAATCGACCAATGAGGTGATCGTCCCGCAAACGCTAAGCAACAGTTACGGCGTTTTTGCCGTGGAATCGTTCAATATCGGTGCGTTTGCCAACCAGCTCGGCGTCCGGGTTGAAGATACGACCCTGGACCCGCAAGGACTTTCCAGTCTTAGTTATGTGCCGGTCAGCGCTTCCGCTTCCAGCGCGTGGAAAATAAACGACAGCAACACTGTTAATTTTGCGATAACGCGCTCACAGCGCGCCCCGCAAGTACAGGAATTGTTGGCTAACGGTTTTCACGATGCCACCCGCAGCTATGAACTCGGCGATGTGAATCTGCACGAAGAAACCTCCTACAACCTGGATTTGGGTTATAAGTTCAAATCGGACTGGGTCAGAGCCCAACTGGATTTGTTCTATAATTGGGCGGTCGATTACATCTACCAACAACGTAACGGCACATTCATAGACGGCGCGCCGGTGCTGGAAAGCCGTCAGGCCGATGCCACGTTTATGGGTTACGAAAGCAAGTTGATCTTTCCGTTGCTGCAAAATCGCCTCGGAATGGTTGACTTAACGCTGTTTAGCGATTTTACCCGCGCTCAATTCGTCAGCGGTAGCGATGTGCCGCGTATCCCGCCATTGCGTTTCGGTTTCCAGCTCGACCACGCCAAGGGTAATTGGAATACCAATCTGCGTCTGACGCGCGGTGAAGCCCAAAATCGTGCAGGCGATAACGATACGGTTACGGCAGGCTATATGCAGCTTAATCTCAGCACGCAATATCAAATCCTGGATCTTCACGATGCGGATGTGATGGTATTCGCCAAAGCCAATAACTTGCTGGATGAGAATGTCCGTAACTCCACCTCTTATTTACGTAACTTTGCGCCGGAACCGGGCCGGGGCGCTGAGATAGGTTTTAGGGTGAGTTACTAAAAGTGATGATCCAAACGGTGAGGCCTTCATCCTAAAAAAATCAGTTAGGAATGCGCACGAAATAACTTCGACAACTAGCTCCCTCTCCTGTTGGAGAGGGTTGGGGTGAGGAGAATAAAAACAAGCATTTATATCCCCCTCATCCCAACCTTCTCCCTCAAGGGAGAAGGAGCCGGTACTTGTGTAGATACTTATGCCTTCTGGAGAGGGCTGGGGTGAGGAGAATAGAATGCATGTAACTATTCAGACCCCGACCGTATTTAGACCTTCCAGGTTTTTAAAACCTGGAAGGTCTTGCGTAACACTATATTTTTCAATAGGATGATTTAGCCATAAAATTTTAAACGAACCGTTTAATGGCTAAACCAACCGTATGGAGCTAAGGGGGTTGAATACTTACGAATGCATAAGTTATTTCATGCACATTCCTTAGCCACAGATTTACACAGATAATCACTGATTAATCCATTGCTTATCTGTCTAAATCCGTGTTCATCCGTGGCTCAACTGCTCTTTTCAGGCTCATAATGTATACTGTAAAACCGTTTCGCCAAGGAGACTTCCATGCCTGAACAAACCAATCCTTACCATCCAATTCTTGCTCAGCCGGAAGATCCTTCTGCTTTGGCTGTCTGGCTGACCAGCGCCGACCAACGCTTTTTGTTTCAACGGCAGGCGGATGACCTTCGCTTTACCGACGAAACTAAAGACTTACCTGTGATAACGGTGGATGCCGAGCAGCAATATCAAATCATGGAGGGATTCGGTTTTTCCCTAACCGGCGGCAGCGCCATGCTGATCAGTCGCTTGCCTGCCGCAGACAAGAACGCATTGTTGCGGGAATTGTTCTTGCCGGACGGCATCGGCATTAGTTTCCTGCGCCTGAGCATCGGTGCGTCGGACCTGAGCGAACGTTGCTTTAGTTATAACGACAGGCCGACTGGGCAATCGGATCCCGAACTGGTCCATTTCGACATTGAGGCCGGGGACATTGAAGTCATTCCGCTGCTACAGGAAATTTTGGCGATCAACCCCGAGATCAGGATCATGGCCACGGCCTGGTCGGCGCCCGCTTGGATGAAGACCAATCAGGGTCTCGTCGGCGGTAAACTCAGACCGGATTACTACGCTGCCTACGCCGCTTACTTGGTTAAATATCTGCAAGCCATGCGGGAGAAAGACATCACCGTCCATGCCATCACCCCGCAAAACGAACCCTTGAACCAGAAAAACGAACCCAGCATGATCATGGAAGCGGGCGAGCAGGCCGAGTTCATCAAAAATCATCTGGGACCGGCTTTATCGGCAGCCGGATTAGGCTATGTGGAACTGTTTTGTTGGGATCACAATTGCGATGTCAAGGAATACCCTTTGGAGGTTTTCGCCGATGCAAAAGCGCGCCGTTATCTAAGCGGATCGGCTTGGCATCTCTACGGTGGCGATATTTCGGCTCTTTCCGAGGTGCATCGGCTTTACCCGGAAATGAAACTGTATTTCACCGAGCAATGGGTGGGTTCGGATGGGCAGTTCGGGGGGGATTTAATGTGGCATGTGAAAAATGTGCTGATTGGTTCGATACGCAACTGGAGCCGGGTCGTGCTCGAATGGAACCTGGCCTCCGACCCGTTTTGCCGTCCCCATACGCCCGGAGGTGAGGCTCGTTGTGTCGGCGCTTTAACCCTAGGCGAAGATATTGTCCGCAACGTCGCCTACTATGTAATCGCCCATGCCGCAAAATTCGTTCGCCCCGGTTCAATGAGGATTTATTCCGATCAACAAGCGTCCTTGCCGAACGTGGCTTTCCTTACGCCAGCGGGTCACATCGTTCTGATTGTTCTCAATGACGGAGCTGAACCCCACTCCTTTACTATCCAATTTCAAGGGAAAAATGCACTAGCCGCCTTGCCTGCAAGCGCGGTGGCTACTTATGTCTGGCAGGCGGCCTAAAAGTTTATATATCGTTCCCACGCTTCAGCTCCCATCTTTATACACAAGTGCCTGCGAGACATAGCCATTCCTCCTCGTTCCCACGCGCCGCGCTCATCTTTATACACAAGTCTTTAAGAGCACGTCATCCCGGCAGGGATTGCCGGGATCCAGAAGCCATGGATGGCATACTGAAGTAGGCAACAAGTCTCGCCACAGGAATTGCTCAA
>SCPZ01000096.1 GCA_004299305.1 Methylobacter sp. | reverse complement strand
AAGTACCGGCTCCTTCTCCCTTGAGGGAGAAGGTTGGGATGAGGGGGATATAAATGCTTGTTTTTATTCTCCTCACCCCAACCCTCTCCAGCAGGAGAGGGAGCTAGGTCAACTTGCAACTCATTGTATTTATAATGTAAAAAAGTTGTGTAGATAGTTATGCCCAAAGGGTGAGTGACTAAATCAATACAACATATTGTTTTATTTAGTGTCTTTCGTACTTTTCGTGGATAAACTGCGGTTTTTAGGATTAAGCCCACTCCGCACTCAAACTCTCCGCCTGCTCCAGCACCAGTTGAATAGCTTCTTCCTGCTTGGTGGGCGGGTATTTGTATTTACGCAATATCCGTTTCACCATCAGTCTGAGGCTGGCGCGAACGCTTTCGCGCACAGCCCAATCCACGCCGACGCTTTTACGCAAATTCTCGGCCAGTTCATGAGCAATTTTCTTCAAGGTTTCATCGCCCAGCTCACGCACGGAATCTTCGTTGTTGGCCAGTGCATCATAAAAAGCCAATTCGTCACTGTTAAGGCCTAAATCGGCACCGCGATCCACTGCTTCCTTGAATTTTTTCGCCATCTGGATTAACTCTTCCATCACCTGTGCCGCTTCGATGGAGCGATTCTGGTAGCGTTTGATCACGTTGGCGAGCAATTCTGAAAACTTATTTTGCTGGACGACATTACTGGCGAAGCGGCTTTTAATCTCGCCTTCCAGCAACCGCTCCAGCAATTCCACGGCAAGATTGCGTTCCGGCAGATTGCGCACCTCGTTCAGGAAGCCTTCGTCCAGAATGCCGATATTCGGTTTATCCAGACCCACCGCATTGAAAATATCCACGACGTCTTCGGACACCACCGCCGAGCCGATGATTTGGCGAATAGCAAGTTCGCGTTCTTCATCGGTTTTCTTTTTGCCGCTGATTTCCTTCTTGGTCAGCAACACTTTGACCGCCTGGAAGAAGGCGACTTGTTCACGCACGGCCTTGGCTTCATCCAAGGTGCAGCACAAGGTAAAGGCTTTGGACATCGCCAGCGCGGTATCGCAAAAGCGCTTCTTGCCGTCTTTAACGCCGAGCACATGGTTGGCGGTTTTCGCCAACATGCGGTGGCCGCCGGTTACAAATCCGCTGTAATCGAAACCGTGCAGCATCGAACGCAACACATCGAGTTTTTCTTCCAGCACCGCATAAGCTTCATGAGCATCGACGGTCGGGCGTCCGCGTCCTTTGCTGGCGGTGTATTCTTTTAAGGCTTGTTTCAGGTCATTGGCGATGCCGATATAATCGACCACCAGCCCGCCTTGTTTGTCGCGGAATACGCGGTTCACCCTGGCAATCGCCTGCATCAGGTTATGGCCCTTCATCGGCTTGTCCACGTACATCGTATGCACACACGGCGCGTCAAAGCCGGTCAGCCACATATCGCGCACAATCACCAGACGCATCGGATCGTCGGGATCTTTAAAACGCTTTTCCAGACGCTTTTTGACTTGTTTGGCATAGATATGCGGTCGCAGCAGCGCCTTGTCGCTGGAAGAACCGGTCATCACCACCTTGATCGCGCCCTTTTCCGGGTCTTCATCATGCCAGTCCGGCCGCAGCTCAATGATTGCGTTGTACAAATGCACACAGATATCGCGACTCATCGCCACAACCATGGCCTTGCCGGATTGCGCCTTGTTGCGTTCCTCAAAGTGGGCGACCAGATCGACCGCCACTTGCTGAATACGCGGCTCGGCGCCCACCACCTTTTCCAGCGCAGTCCATCGGCTTTTAAGCTTGGCTTGCTCGTCGTCTTCTTCATCCTCGGCCAGTTCGTCCACTTCGGCATCCAGGTCGGATAATAATTCTTCCTTTAAGCCCAGTTTGGCAAGACGCGATTCATAATAAATCGCTACCGTCGCTCCGTCATCCCGCGCCTGCTGCATGTCGTAGATGTGGATGTAATCGCCGAACACGGAACGGGTGTCGCGGTCTTCGGCGGATACCGGCGTACCGGTAAAGGCAACGAAAGTCGCATTCGGCAACGCATCGCGCAAATGCTGGGCGTAACCGACCTGATAGCGCTCCCGATATTGACAGGAGGCTTCTTCGACAGCGTTCAAAGATACACCGGCAGGCAGCTTTCGGGTTTTAAGTTTGGCCTCGAAACCGTATTGGGTGCGGTGCGCTTCATCGGCAATCACCACGATATTATGGCGATCCGACAATACGGGAAAACTGTCCTCATCCTCGCCGGGCATGAACTTCTGGATCGTCGCAAACACGATGCCGCCGGAAGGGCGATTAGCCAGCTTGGCGCGTAAATCCTGCCGGGTTTCGCCCTGCACCGGCTGCTCGCGCAATAAATCCTGAGACAAAGAAAACACGCCGAACAACTGCCCGTCCAGGTCATTGCGGTCGGTAATCACCACGATAGTCGGGTTTTCCATTGCCGTTTCACGCATCACGCGGGCGGCAAAGCAGGTCATGGTGATGCTCTTGCCGGAACCTTGCGTATGCCAAACCACGCCGCCTTTATGACTGCCGCCGGGACGGGATGCTGTTACAACCTGAGTGATGGCCGAACGCACCGCGTGAAACTGGTGATAACCGGCGATTTTCTTGACCAGCGTGCCGTCATCTTCAAACAGCACAAAAAAGCGCAAAAAATCCAGCAGATAAGCCGGAGCCAACACGCCGCGCACCAGCGTTTCCAACTCATTAAACTGGCCGAGCGGATCAAGCGCCACGCCGTCAATAGTGCGCCAGGCCATGAACCGCTCTTTGTCGGCGGAAAGCGAACCCATCAGCGCCTCCGTGCCGTCCGAGATCACCAGCACTTCGTTGTACTGGAACACATCAGGGATTTGTTCTTTGTAAGTATCGATCTGGCCGTAGGCTTTCCAAACATCGGCACTCAGGTCGGCGGGATTCTTCAATTCCAGCAGCACCAGCGGCAGGCCGTTGACGAACAGGATAATGTCGGGGCGGCGGGTATATTTCGGGCCTTTGATTGAAAATTGGTTGACCGCCAGCCATTCATTTTTCCCTTCTCCCTCTGGGGGAAGGTGGCCTGTAGAGCCGGATGAGGGGCTATTCCAGTCGATCAAGCGCACAAAATCGCCCCGGGTTTCGCCATCCTTTTGATATTCCACCGGCACGCCGTTGACCAGCAAACGGTGAAAATGGCGATTGGCCGCCAGCAATACCGGCGTATCCAGATTCAACACCTGCTGTAACGCATCTTCGCGGGCGACCGGCGGCACCAGTGGATTAAGGCGGTTGATCGCCTGCCGCAAACGTTCGACCAAAACCACTTGGGTGTAGTTGCTACGCTCGGGCGCATTGCCATCCATAGCAATATCCGGGCCGTAGGCTGAGTTGTAGCCGACATCGGCCAGCCAGCTTAGGGTTTCTTGTTCCAGTTGGTCTTCGGTCATGGTTTTTGTTCCGCATTCCCCATCAGAATCGCATTCAGCGCGATGTTGACGTAATAGTTGCCACGGCCCAGTTTTTGTTTTTGCACAAAGCCACCCTCTGTCAGCGCCTCCAGATACTTGGTTGCCGTAATGCGGGACACCTGCAAATCACGCTGTACGAATTCAATTTTGGTATAAGGATGCGTGAATAAATTATTGATCAAATCCTGGCTATAAAACTTGTACTCAGCGCGGATGCGGTGCTTATAATCCAGCAAGGCCGTCTTGATTGCCTGAATGGTGGCAATGGCTTGCACGGCGGTTTGCTCTATCGCTTCCAGCATATACAGCACCCAGTCCTCCCAGCGATCCTCCACGCGCACGGTTTGCAGCAAGCGGTAATAATCCGCTTTGGTGCGCACAATATGGCTGCTCAAGTACAGCACCGGAATATCCAGCAAACCTTCCTTGACCAGATACAATACATTCACAATACGGCCTGTGCGTCCGTTGCCGTCGTAAAACGGATGAATACTCTCAAACTGGTGATGAATCAGCGCCATCTTGATCAACGGGTCTACGGCAAATAACGCCTCATCATTGATGAAACGTTCCAGATCGCTCATCAAGGCTACGATTTCTGCGGGCTCCTGCGGTGGCGTGTAAATGGTCTGACCGCCGCTGTCTTTCAGCGCCGTGCCCGGCAGCTTGCGAAAGCCCGCATTGTTACGCTCCAGCTCGGACTGAATCTCGATAATATGGTTTGCGGTGAGCAGCCCGCTACGCTTGACCTGTTCAAAACCCACGCGTAAGGCCTGCCGATAGCGCAACACCTCTTTTGCCGCCGGGTTGGCAAACGCCTCTGGCAATACATCGTCCTTAAACAACTCATCATGCGTGGTGATAATGTTTTCAATCTCCGAGCTGTCTTTCGCCTCCTGCAAACCCAACGTATTGATCAAGATGCCTTGATTCGGAATCGATCCCGCGATGCCTTTCAGTTCCGCCAGACGACGACTGCTGATCGCTAGCTTTTTAAGGATCGCAGGCGACTCAAAACGCGCGGCGTCCAATTGTTCAAGTGGGGTGATGTGCTGCATTAGATTTTTTCCTGTCTACGATGTGTATAGGAAAAGCAATTTTCTAAACATATTAACTCAGACGTGTATAGAAAATGCATTTTTTTATATATATCAGCCTTGATGTGTATAGAAAAGTGGCTTTCGGCCTACATGGCGCTCTGAAAATAAAGTAACTACTCAGCAATTAGAAAATTCTCATTTTGGTATGATTTTTCTCCCTCTCCTGATGGAGAGACTTTTACACATCACGCTGAGTAGTTACAAAATAAATTACGTTCATGGTTTGACCATTCGTGCTCATGAGCAGCGATTAAAAAGAAGCGCTCAACGGCCACTCAAGATCATTCAACTTACCCGTTTGATGAAAATGCTTTACCCGTTCAATATAGGACACAAAATCCGTGTTCTCTTCGGTCAAGCGGTTGCACATATCCCAGTCAATTTCAGGGCGTTCGCGGGCGGGAATCAGGATTTGGCTCTCAGTCGGCGTTTCGCTATCGAGCTGGATGACGCCTATGCCATGAGTGGCCGCGAGCATGCGCAGTTCTTTCATGGTATCGTCGCCTTCCACCGTACCGGCTACCAGATAACCGAAGTGCGCCCATGAAGAATTCGACACCGCTTGAAAATAGCTCTTACGCACATTGGAGCGGTTAATCAACAGTTTGACTTCAAACGACCACAAACGGGCGCGGCGTTCAGCCAATACACCCACGCAATCGCGTAGTTCGCGGGTCCAGTCGCAAGACAAATCCTCCAAGCCGACAAGATCGGGATGCAGCCATTCATTAGCGCCGGTGCCGGATTTATTGGACGAGCGTTTTTCATCGATGCGGCAGGAAACTACCGTATGTTCTATTTTGAGATAAGCCGCCAACCTTGGATAAAGATCATACTCGCTCAATTTCGTCTCCGGCTTCGGCGTTGCAGTATCGAGCGTGGGCGGCGCTGGATTAAGTAAAGCAGGATGCAGGTCTTCCGCCGAGTCCACCTCTTCGCTGGCGTTTTTTTCCGTCCAATAGTAACGGCGCGGTCTGCCTTCGGTGGTTTTAAGTTGCGGATGTTGTTTTTGCCAACGTGGGCGTGAACCGCTGATTTCGGCAACCAACTGCTGCACCAGATCCCCGTCAGTCTTTATATAATCCCCGGTGCTGGCCGCCTTCTTCTCGGCGCATTCGTCAGGAAAATTTTCAAAAACCCACAGCGCAATCTCACGCGCCGTGTAGCTGGTGTCCGGGTTGGTTTGCAAGCGTTCGATCAGGCGCTTGCCTAAGTTCAGTGCCATATCAGCTTCCGTTGATGGTTTCGGTGCCTATTTCCGCCGTATCCGGCAGGCGCAGCTGGCCGGAGATCAGGCGGGGGAGCAGGGTGTCGCGTAGGGTGGCTAGGGTTTGGGCTTGTTTAAGGTTGCCTGCAAATCTTTGACGCAAAGGAAGTGCAATTTCATCAAATGCAAGTAAGATTTCTTTAGGTGGAATGATTAGCTTCAAAGCAGCAAGTTTACTTCGATTTAATTCGGTTTGACCGGTCGATCCTTCTCCCAGACTTTCAATCTCAACTTGTCTTCGCATCATCGAAAGACCGAGATAATTCCATGTTAAATTTTCGCTTGCGCGTATAACCGTAACGTGTGAATCCACTATCATCAACTCGTCAGAGGACAGGACTTGAGCAACGCGCCCTAGTGTTCCGACGCCAGTTGAATTTACCAAAATATCACCGATAGATAGTTCGCGCCCATCAATCTTTCTTTGTAAAGGATCGTGCCGACGCGCTTTACTGAGATCAAGGATAAAGTCGCGGATACACTTTTGATTAATAACCAAAACGCCACCTTCCTCTAAATACTTTGGTGAAATTCCACGACTCAGATAAATCGCATTGTCGCCAATATTTCCAGCCCGCCACCCCTTCGGCACCAAGCCCAGTTCTGATTCTTCGAAGCTGTCGGGAAAGAGCGCGGCGGTTTCTGTATCCAGGGCCGCTACCGGAATCCTGCCTTCAGCGGCACTCGTACATCCCTGTACAGCGCCTTCCGGCTCGCGGCCTTGCTGTTTGGCGCGCACGGGGTCGAAGTCCACGAACCAGGATTTGAACAGGGCTTGGGCGATGGCTTCGAGGGTGGCGTTGGTTTCGCGTAGTATGTCAATTCGTGCGTCGATTGCAGCAAGTACAGACGCAGAACTTCTCTGCAAGTCGATTGGTGGGAGGGTTACTGATATTTTACGCAGTTCGCTTTGCTTGATGCCCAAAACCGTTGTTCCGGTTGCACGAGCCTTTAGCTGCTCTTGCATCTCTTCGGTTTGCAGCAAATACAAAAGATACGTGCTATCCAAAAGGCCAGATTTCCCACGGAGCGTAACTACTCGCTGAGCGAGTGCGATCTTTTCCTTGCCAAGTTGAGCGACCTCTCCAAGAGGGGCTTCAGTTGTCATCACGACATCACCGGCTTGTGGAATACCTCTACGCATCCATGCGTCGTAACCATCTTTTGATATGAACTCAGATGCCTTCTCAATTCGGCCGCCTTTGATAATTTTCGCCGTAACCAATGGAATACCTGAGTTTGTTTTCTCCGGTGTCTTCCCTCGGTAGTCGATTAGCGCGTCAAGACACTCTTCTAAAGGTAAAATCGGCCAATCAATCGCGGTCGGGTTAACGTAGTGTAACCCGACATCTTCGTTCGCAGGTGCATCCGCAGCCTGTCGGGTTACGCCCGATGGGCTAACCCGACCTACATGGCTAATTTGCGTTTGCTGTTCTTTCTTAATAACTACCTTGTCTTGCTCGATAATTTTTCGGAACGACTCGCTGGTCGTGGCCCAATCCACCACATCCACTTTGTAGGGCAAATCAGATTCGGAGAAATCTTCCGCCAAGGCACCCAAGACACGAAAATCCAGCGCCTTATCGGAAACGACGCATAAGTCCAGATCCGAATAATCCTTGGCCGTCCACTTGGCGCGAGAACCAAATGCCCACACGGCATACTGCGGAACATGCCGCTGCAAAATTTTTTGAACTATTTGCAAATGGTCGGGGCGTATATCAATCAGCATAGGGGCGGAGTCGCTTCAGCAAATCTTGTGCATCGGGCAGAAAAGTCGGTGTGTGGGCGAAAACCTGTGCTGCAATGACTGAATCGTAAGTATGCGATGTGCGATTGCGGGCGGCAAGATGCCCTAGCCAAGCTTCGGCATCGGCAATCAACCCGAGTTTCGCTGCTTCCCTAAAGGTGTCTTTTTTGGCGTTTGCTTCCTCAAGGCCAAAGACCTCTTTTAGAACACGCACCAAGATTTGCCTAGAGACATCCATCGCTATTTCAAAGCGCTGGATCACGCCATCCCGGACAGTCAGCAGCTGCGGGTACTGCTCGTATTCAATCAAGCCCTGCTCCAAAGCGGCCACTGCTAATTCCAGGGCTTTAATGCTCAGCTGAGACATATTCGTTACCTCCTACACCAATTGCCAATGTTGATTTTTGTTCAAAACTCATACCCCAAGCCTCCCAACTTCAGGCGTATCAGTCGCGTAGCTCGGGTTACGACTTGTATGCAGAAGGCAGAGCAACGAATGGAGCAGTTGCCGAGCACAACGTAACCCGATATCTTTATTCACAGACACATCCATAGCTTCATTCCTCATCAATGCCTTCCATTTCGTCTCCGAGTTCGGCTTCTATTTCGGCAATACTGGGTAAGCTACTGGCGAGTGTTTCCGGTAGCTCCCGCAACAGTTGGTATTCGGCCACGCCGATGGGTTTGTCGATGCCGCGCAAGGCGTATTCTGCAATAGCGCGGTTCTTGTCCTGACAGAGTAATAGGCCAATGGTCGGTTGATCGTGTTCATGTCTGAGCCGGTCATCTACCAGGTTACAGTAGAAGTTGATCTTGCCTGCGTATTCTGGCTTGAAAGGGCCGCGTTTGAGTTCAATCACCACGAAACAACGCAATTTCAGGTGGTAAAACAGGAGGTCGATATAAAAGTCGTCTTCACCTACTGAAACCAGATATTGCCGACCAACGAAGGCGAAGCCTTGACCGAGTTGAAGCAAGAATTTTTCCACATGCCGAACCAGCCCGGTTTCGAGTTCGCGTTCGTGGAAATCTTTCTCCAGGGTAAGAAAATCGAACAAGTACGGGTCTTTCAAGGTTTGCTGAACAAGATCGGATTGCGGAGCCAACAGACTGGTGCTGAAGTTGGTGACTGCCCGCCCTTGCCGCTGATGCGCATGGGTTTCGATCTGCATCGTCAGAATATTACGGCTCCAGCCGTGCATCAGGCTGTACATCATGTACCAGCAACGTACCGCCGGATCTTTGATTTTTTCCAGTAACAGTGCGTGATGCCCCCAGGGAATTTGCCAGAGCAGATTTTCGCCATCAACGGGTGCCGCAAGCTGTGGCATTTTTAGATCGTGCGTTTGTGCCACTGCTTGTGGCACAAATTGCTCAGGCTGCGGATAGGCGCGGTAAAATCCCAGCATACGCTTGAGGTTACGCTCGGAAAATCCTTTGAGCTCGGGCAATTCGTTGTGCAAATCGATGGCTAGTTTAGGAATTACTCCGGCTCCCCAGCCCTTTTCTTGCTGGCGGGCATGCAATACTTGGCCGATTTCCCAATATAGCCGCAATAACTCGCTGTTCACCGCCAACAAGGCACGTACTTGGGCGCCTTGAATTCGGGTCTTGATGTCAGTCAACAGGTGACTGTAGAACTGTAGGTCAGAATTCATAGCCCAAGCCTCCCAACTTCTGCCGTATCAGTTGATCCAGTTCCGCGCCTTTGGCCATTTGCTCGCCCAGCGTTTCGGTCAGCTTTTGCATTTTGTCGGCAAACGCTTCGTCATCGTCTTCAATGGCTTCTGCGCCGACGTAGCGGCCGGGGGTTAGGACATGGCCGTGTTCGGCGATTTCAGCCAGGGTGACGCTGCGGCAGTAGCCGGGGATGTCGGCGTAAGTGTTTGCCCCCTCACCCGTGTGCGGTAATACTGTTGACTTAATAGCGGGCGCTCCTTCTCCCTCGGGGAGAAGGTTGGGATGAGGGGATTTAAATAAGTCTTTTTCCTTATTTTGCTTTCCCCTCACCCAACCCTCTCCCTCTGGAGAGGGCTTTAAACTGCTTAAGTCAACAGCATTGCTTACGAAGGGAGATGAGGAATTACGCCATGCTTCGACAGTTCCGGCGATGCGCTCGATAACGTCATCGGTGAACTCGCATTGCACCCGGCTGATCATGCTGCCGAGTTTGCGGGCGTCGATGAACAGGACTTCGCCTTGCCGGGCGCGCTTTTCCTTGACCAGGAACCACAGGCAAGCGGGGATCTGGGTATTAAAAAATAATTGGCCGGGCAGGGCGATCATGACTTCGACTTTGTCGGCATCGACCATCGCCCGGCGGATGTCGCCCTCTGAGTTCTGGCTTGACGACATCGAGCCGTTGGCGAGCACGATTCCGGCGCGGCCTGTGGGTTTTAAGTGGTACAGCATGTGTTGCAGCCAGGCGTAATTGGCGTTGCCTTGCGGCGGCGTGCCGTAAACCCAGCGTGGGTCGCCTTCCAGGCTGCCGTGCCACCAGTCGGAGATGTTGAACGGCGGATTGGCGAGTACGAAATCGGCGCGAAGATCCGGGTGTTGGTCGCGCACGAAGCTGTCGGCGGGTTCTTTGCCCAGGTTGAAATCGATGCCGCGTATCGCGAGGTTCATCGCGGCCAGCCGCCATGTGGTCGGATTCGCTTCCTGGCCGTAAATGGAGACGTCGCCCAACTTGCCGCCGTGGGCTTCGATAAATTTTTCCGATTGCACAAACATGCCGCCGGAGCCGCAGCAGGGGTCGTACACCTGACCGTGATGCGGGGCGAGTACGGCGACCAGGGTTTTGACGATTGAAGCGGGTGTATAGAACTGCCCGCCGCGCTTGCCTTCGGCGCTGGCGAACTGGCCGAGGAAGTATTCATAGACTTGGCCGAGCAAATCGCGGGCATGATTTTTGGCGCGGTCTTCGGCATTGCCGGATTCGCCAAAGCCGATTTTGGAGACCAGATCGACCAGTTCGCCGAGCTTGCCGTCGGGCAGTTGTACTCTGGCATAGCGTTTGTCGAGGATGCCTTTGAGCTTGGGGTTTTCGGCTTCGATCAGTGACAGCGCGTCGTCGATGCGTTTGCCGATGTCGGCTTGCTTGGCCAGCGCGCGCAGGCTTTCCCAGCGCGCGGCTTCCGGCACCCAGAATACGTTGACTTCCTTGTAGTAGTCGCGGTCTTCGAGTTCGGTATCGATCAATTCCTGGTCGGAGTCTTCCAGATAGTAGTCGTCCCGGCTGTCGGTAAACTTGCGCATCAGTTCTGTGCGGCGGGTCTGGAAGGTGTCGGAGATGTATTTGACGAAGATCAGGCCGAGTACGATGTGCTTGTATTCGGCAGCGTCCATGTTGGCGCGCAGTTTATCGGCGGTGGCCCAGAGTGTTTTTTTGATGTCTTCGATCATGTGTTTTTGTTTAACAAATTTGAATTATGTTGGGGCTTGCATGGTTGAAAGGTTTTTAACGTTTAGCTGCTTAATGCAAAGCATCAGGGACTCATGCTCATTGTCACAAGGGGGAATAGTATAACCCTATAGAACGTTATCGGGGCGATGTTGAAAGCCTTGGAGGGCGCTACCGGATACTAAAAGGTCCGGTAACTGGCCGAACTGTTTTGATAGTTCAGCTTTATGTGAGGGTAATTGAGTGAGAAGTCGATAGTTTGATATGCGCTTATCGCGCTATCCTGCGATAAGCGGTTATGTGTAATCTTTATCGTGGTTTCGGTGAAAATAAAGCATGACAAAGTCTCTCTGAAAGCCCTATTATTTTCGTTTTTTCCCCGCTCGATTCGCCGTCTAACTTACGGCACAAGGTTAATGCATGTCGATACGTCCTATCTTATCCGTAAAATTTATTTTGGTTGCCGGTGCGCTGTTGTCTGGATGTACGACGACCCGGCAAATTGTGGTTGATCATCCATCAACTCAGGCTAATCAGTTTCAACCTTTACAAGGCTTTCAAGCCATTGATGGCGATGACTATTATGTGCGCTTGATTTCGGAGTTCGATTTCAAGGGTGATAGTGTGTTAAAAAGCGGCTGTAGCAATATGGCTCCGTCCTATGAAAAGGGCGATTTATCTGCGGCCCTTATTTATAGTGTGCGCAACGAGGCGCTTAAATTCAGCCGGGACGCCACTGGCTTTTTGTATCAGGCGACCACAGGCAAGTGCAACTTTACCTTCGATGCTAAAAAACTTTACTTGACGCCGTGGATACGCCTGGATTCGGGTAAGGAAACGATGGTCGATTATAATTTTTACACGAATGCGAATAGCGATGTGGATGTGTCGAGTTTAGTCGGCGATGTGAATACGGCCAGTAATTTGCTGGCGTTAACAGGTGTCGGCATGGGGGTTGCCATTATGGGGCAGGTTGCCGGGCAATGGGTCAAGAGCAATCAGCAAGCGGCGGAAACGCCAGTGTCTCATCAGTCGGCCAAGCACAGCTCTGAGTCGCATTCGTTACCGGCGGCGACGGCTTTTTCAGGTAAGGCCGGAACGCTGAATCAAACGGTGTTTAAGGTTTACGATGTGGCTGAAGGCGGATTTAATTTGTTTGGTTCGGATACTAAGCAGTTGGGCGAGCTAAAAATTTACCCGGAGATTTTGCCCTCGTTGTTGTTAAAAAGCAGTGCTAACGGTATCCCCGATGCGCGTGATTTGTCGTTCGAAGAAATAGGTTATTCGCCAATAAAATCGGCGACTGGGGAAATCAATCTTCAGCAATTGATTGAGCAATCAACGCATCCGGCAAAACCGAATTTAAAACCTGATTGGAATAATTACCAGGAGACGGAGAGTGAGTGCCGTAAGTTGAAGCTGGTGATGAAGGATCTGGGTTTCAATAAATTTGACCGCAATGCAGTGATTTATTATTTCCTGGCTAAGAGCGGCGATTGGAATAACTACAATATCAGTCGACAAAAGACCCTGGCTGAAGAAATGCGGCCTAAGGTCATGGAAGGTTATCGTAGTAAAAATTTTGCTAACTGTTTGGCGGCTGATGACTATGCGGTCATGAAAGCTATGGGTTTGCCGGTTAATACAGAGGCCGATTGGAATCAGATGGGGGAGGCGAGCCAGAAAAAAGAGCACGCATTTACGCCGCTTAAATCGATTGAGAGGCAGTTGGTCGCGGTACTGAAAAATCCAAATAATGCAGAAATTGAGCGGCAGCTGTTTCCGTTGTTAAACACGGAAAAAAATGGCGACGGCAGTGTGTTGCTGCAAAATCATTTGGGTGATTTCGGTTTGGAATTATTGTTGAATCCCCCGGCAGAAGCAGTCCCTGTTGATGCTTCAATTGCCCCGGTTGCACCGCCTGCACCGTCGGCTATTCCTGGAGAGGGTGTTATTGTTACTGCTCGGCAGTTGGCTCAGGTCTTTTCAGGGCTGTCAATAAATGAACTGAGTTGTGCGCGTCCGGTTCCCGATAGTTTGGGGAATTCTGTGAGTAACTCCGGGATTTTATTGTTCACCACTAAAGAAGGCGGTCTGCGTGTTAAAGGCGGGGCGATGGAGTTTGAATTTTCCGGCGGTAAGATTACGCGCATTGCTTTTCAGTTGTCCACTTACCGGGATTTCGAACAGGATCTGTTGGATAGGCCTGAAATTGGCGGTTGCCGAATTGATCCTTCTTTCTTGGCGAAGCTGCGCTAGTATTGCTAATGTCTTGATATAGTCCTTATGTTGTAAGTATCGATTAAAGTATAGGTTTTTGGTAAGCGGCAGGGTAGGTTGGTTTATAACGAAAATTAAATATGGATTTGGAGACGGATATAATCCATAATATTTGTGCGGTAAATAATCACTATAAATAAAACTATCAGGAGAAACATTATGGCTTTAATTACTTGGACAGCTGGTCAATACGGTACAAATGTTGGCTTTGCAGATGACGAACATAAGATTTTGTTTGATAAGCTTAATAAACTGTATGATTTGGCGACAGGCGGCGCGGAGCGCTCAGCAATAGGTGCGCAATTGGATGATTTGATTTCATACGTTGTTGATCATTTTGCTCATGAAGAAAAAGAAATGCAGGCAAAAGGTTATGCAGGCTACGATAGGCACAAAGAAGAGCATGAAGCTTTATTAGGTATTTGTGGCGGTTTGCAAGCAAAGTTTCATGCAGGCGAAGCAGAAGTTGACGAAGGCGTCGGTCAATTGGTTAAGGGTTGGTTAGATAATCATATCCCTAACTTTGATATGGCTTATGCGGATGCGTTAAACAGCTGATCAGATTTCAAAGTTTAAAAAAACAAAGGGCTTGTGAATTGTATTGATTCACAAGTCTTTTTTTTGTGCTAAAGAAAATCAGGAAAAGGACAGCTGGTATAGATTGCCCTCATAGGTTAAAATTGAAAAGTTTATTTGTGATAATTATTACGTAAATGGAATAAGGTTGCTTTTAGCATGTCCTGAAATTACGAAACGATATAACGCATACAAAAAGAGTTTATAACTACTAACGAGGAGGCTGCTCCGTGAAGAAAACAAAGCAACTATTCGCAGGTCTGATCTTGATGGCTTTTGGCCTAGGGACAGCGCAGGCGGAATATACGCTCAATTTAATGAAAGGGGTTACAAAGGTCAGTAATGACATTTATGACTTGCATATGCTGATTCTATGGGTTTGTGTATTCATAGGTATCGGTGTGTTTGGGACTATGTTCTATTCGATTTACCATCATCGTAAATCAAAAGGACATCAAGCGGCCCAGTTTCATGAGAATACGACAGTTGAGATTATTTGGACTATTATTCCAACCTTGATCTTGATTGGTATGGCTATTCCAGCCACAAAAGCCATGGTGGAATTGGATGATGTGCAAGAATCCGAAATGTCTATCAAGGTAACCGGGCATCAATGGAAATGGGAATATGAATATCTTGACAACGGGCTTCATTTCTTTAGCAGCTTGGATGAGGCTAGTAATAAAGTGCGTCAAGTTGGTTCAGGCATAGATCCCCGGTCGGTTCCTCATTACTTGTTGAATGTCGATAAGCCGTTGGTTATTCCAACTAAAAAGAAAATCCGTTTTGTATTTACAGCGGCGGATGTAATCCATTCGTGGTGGGTGCCGGATTTAGGCTGGAAAAAAGACACTATTCCTGGCTTTATTAATGAATCATGGACTTCTGTTGATGAGCCGGGCACTTATCGAGGTCAATGTACCGAGCTTTGCGGTAAGGATCATGCGTTTATGCCGATCGTCGTCATTGCCATGAACGAACCTGATTACAATGCCTGGGTAGAGAAACAAAAAGCGGCGATAGCGGCTGAAGCAGGCTCAGCCAGCAAGCAGTGGGCTACTGAAGAACTTGTTGCTAAAGGCAAAACTGTTTATGAGGCTAACTGTTCATCCTGTCATATGGCTGATGGTGCTGGGCTGGCGGGTACTTTCCCTGCTATAAAGGCAAGTCCAGTGGTAATTGGTGATATTAACGCTCAAGTTAAGCTAATGTTAAACGGAAAAGGCATGATGCCTGCTTTCGGCAAAATGTTAAGCGCAGTTGATTTTGCGGCAGTTGTAACCTATACCCGTAATGGTTTGGGAAATTCTGTGGGGGATTCTATTCAACCTTCAGCTATCCAAACTCTGCAATCGGCAACACCGGCGGCAGATAAAAATGAATAAGTCATTGCGTTGTTATCGATCTAATCTTTTTTATAGTTTCAAGAGGTATAAAATATGTCTGCTGTAGTCGCTGAACATGATGATCATCACGATCATCACGATCATGGTCCTGCTAAGGGGCTCTTAAGATGGATTATTACCACCAATCATAAAGATATCGGTACGTTATATTTGCTGTTTGCACTGGCGATGTTTTTTGTCGGCGGCGCAATGGCAATGGTTATTCGCGCCGAACTATTTGAACCGGGTATGCAGTTTGTTAATCCCCAGTTCTTCAATTCAATGACCACTATGCACGCCTTGGTTATGGTATTCGGTGCAGTTATGCCGGCATTCGTAGGTTTAGCCAACTGGATGATTCCAATGATGATCGGCGCGCCTGATATGGCATTGCCGCGGATGAATAACATGAGTTTCTGGATGTTGGTTGCCGGTGTTCTATTGCTGGCCAGCACCTTGTTCATGGAAGGCGGTGCGCCTGCCAGCGGTTGGACGTTGTATCCGCCATTGGTATTGCAAACCGGTAAGGCATTGCCGTTTGCGATTTTCTCTGTGCATTTACTGGGCATCTCGTCAATCATGGGCGCCATTAACATCATTGCAACTATTTTCAATATGCGCGCTCCCGGCATGACCTTAATGAAAATGCCGATGTTTGTTTGGACTTGGTTGATTACCGCTTTCCTGTTGATTGCTATCATGCCGGTTTTTGCCGGTGCAGTGACCATGTTGCTGACAGACAGATTTTTCGATACCAGCTTTTTTGATGCAGCAGGTGGCGGTGATCCGGTTCTTTATCAGCACATTTTCTGGTTCTTTGGTCATCCTGAAGTCTATGTAATGATTCTGCCTACATTTGGGGTTGCTTCTACCATTATTCCGGTATTTGCCCGTAAGCCTTTGTTTGGTTATAGTTCAATGGTTTATGCGACTGCCGCAATTGCATTTTTGTCATTCATCGTTTGGGCGCATCACATGTTTACAGTGGGCATGCCGATAGCTGGTGAGTTGTATTTCATGTATGCAACCATGTTAATTGCAATTCCTACCGGGGTTAAAGTTTTCAACTGGACAGCAACAATGTGGAAAGGTTCGATGACTTTTGAAACACCGATGCTGTTTAGTATTGCTTTCGTTGTTTTGTTTACGATGGGCGGATTCACAGGTTTAATGATGTCTGTTGCGCCGGTTGATTTCCAGTATCACGACACTTATTTTATCGTTGCGCATTTTCATTACACGCTGGTTCCTGCTTCTGTGTTTATCTTGATGGCTGCCGGTTATTTTTGGTTGCCTAAATGGACCGGGCACATGTATGACGAAAGAATCGGTCGTTTGCACTTTTGGTTGTCGGTTATTTCAGTAAACGTTTTATTTTTTCCTCAGCATTTCTTGGGGCTTGCCGGGATGCCGCGCAGAATTCCTGATTATGCCGTTCAGTTTGCGGACTGGAATATGATTTCCAGTATTGGCGGTTTCATATTCGGTGTCAGCCAATTACTGTTCTTGTATATCGTTATCGATACAATCAAGGGCGGAACCGGCGAAAAGGTAACTGCTGAAGTGTGGGAAGAGGCTGCCAAGCATAGTTTGGAGTGGACTTTACCGTCGCCACCGCCTTACCATTCGTTTACTACGCCACCAACAGTTATACCTACTGAACATATCTAGGTGTTGCAATTCATGCCGGGCTTTTTTCCTGCCCGGCACCCTGCGGGCTTAGATAACGTATCAGGTAGAATAATGAATACCAAACAAAAAAATATATTGACAGCAGTGGTCTTGACTGCAATTGCTGTCGCTATTTATGTTTTTGCAGTAATAAGAGCAGTTTCTCAATGAAGGAAGGCGTTACTCAAAAAAACGCTAAGTTAGTTCGGATATTGGTGTTTGTTGTACTGGGAATGTTTGGTTTTGGCTATGCCCTTGTTCCGCTTTATGATGTTTTATGTGAAGTGACAGGACTCAACGGAAAAGTCGAATCGTCCGCAATTAAGGAAGTTAGCTACGAAGTTGATAAAAACAGAGAAATTACCGTAGAATTTATGACGTCGCTGAATGAAGCTACACCGATGGTGTTTCGTTCGGAAATAAATAAATTAAAAGTTCATCCCGGTGAATATTATACGGTGAATTTTTATGCGGAAAATAAGACCGATAAAGTAATGGTTGCCCGGGCGATTCCAAGTATTTCTCCCGGAGCGGTTGCTGAATTTTTTAAAAAAACAGAGTGTTTTTGTTTTTCAGAACAGACATTCAAAGCGCGAGAAGGAAGGACCATGCCGGTGCGTTTTGTTGTTAATCCTGAATTACCTGAGAAATACAAAACAATTACACTTGCATATACATTTTTTGATAATACTGAAACATCAGTGAAAAAATAATAGGGGAAGTTTATGTCTACAAGTGATGCTTATTACATTCCGCATAAAGCTACCTGGCCTGTCATTGGCACTGCCGGTTTAGTGACTATGTTGGCTGGATTTGCAAATTATCTAAATGGTTCATCTATCGGCCCAACCCTGATGGTGCTGGGTCTGGTTGTGTTTATTGTCATGCTTGCCGGATGGTTTACTTTACAGTCTGGGGAAAGTGAATCAGGCATGTATAGTACGCAGGTAGGTGTTTCCTATCGTATGGGGATGATGTGGTTTATCTTTTCGGAAATCATGTTTTTTGCCGTTTTTTTCGGCACGCTTTGGTACACACGTAATTTGTCTGTGCCCTGGTTGGGTGGTGAAGGCACTGGAGCCGCAACGAAAGAGCTATTGTGGCCTTCTTTTGAAGCGGTTTGGCCTACCAACGGTCCAGGTAAAGTCGGTGGCGAGTTTGAGGCGATGGGAGCATGGGGAGTGCCTTTCCTGAATACTTTAATCTTGTTAAGCAGCGGCGTAACTTGTACTTGGGCGCATCATGGCTTGCTTGCAAAGAATCGTGACCAATTAATTAAAGGTTTAGCGGCTACTGTCGGTTTGGGGCTGTTGTTCGTGTGTTTTCAAGCATTCGAGTATCACGAAGCTTATACCGAAATGGGTTTAACTTTGGGTTCAGGTATTTATGGATCTACCTTCTTCATGTTGACCGGCTTTCACGGTTTTCACGTTTGCGTAGGTGCTATCATACTGAGCGTTGTGTTATTTCGTAGTTGGAAAGGCCATTTCAAACCGGAAAACCATTTTGCGTTTGAAGCCGCAGCTTGGTATTGGCATTTTGTTGACGTGGTATGGTTAGGATTATTTGTATTTGTATATGTAATTTAATCTAAACAGCTACACCCAAAAAAGCGCTGTCTAGCAGACAGCGCTTTTTTTTTGTCGGAATGGTTGATTATTTTGTTCACGAAAAGCACGAAAGCCAAAAGTAGGTGCCTCTAGGCGACACGAAAAAAGCACGAAAATTTTCAAAATAATACCAAACTGTAGGTTTGCCAGCCAAATGGTGAGTGGCCGAATAATTACAGCATGTTGATTTATTTTGTGTCTTTCGTGCTTTTCGTGTTTTTCGTGGATAATTGCAGTTTTTGGTTTACTTGACCGGAACTGTTGTTGTTTGATGCATTCGAGCGCCGATTCCATGAGGCGTGAATATGCCGGTTGCAAAGGCTATAAAAATAAAAATAAATAATACAATTGAAAGGGTAATGCGAAAGGTCAGTGCTTTGACTGTTTTTTCGGATTGTTCCTGATTTTTGTATGTGACCAAATGGAATAGTGCCGAGCCCAGGCTGATAATTATCAAGATAAAGGCGATAATAACGATACTTTTTATAATCATAAATGGTGTGATGTTGATGTCTAAGGTTTTTGTATTCTCGGTTATTTAGGTGATTGTGCCAATAGGATAAAGAAAAAAAGCATGATGACAATTCAATGAAGTTTAAAATTATTCCAACCCTAGTTTATTTGTGCCTGTTGTCTGTACTGCTTGCGTTAGGCATGTGGCAATTAGACCGTTCAGAACAAAAACGCGTATTCCTCCAGTTGCAAGAACAAGCGGCCGCAACTGAAACCCTGCATTTGTCGACGATTATTGAAAATAATACAGAGGCGCTAAGATACAGGAAAGTTGAAGTTTCGGGGCGTTACGACGTAGAACATCAATTTTTGATAGATAATCAAATCAGCGACGGGAAAGCAGGTTATTTTGTGTTGACGCCGTTGGTATTGACCGGGGAAACCAAGGCTGTTTTAGTGAACAGGGGCTGGATTCCTTTAAATCATGATCGATCGGCTCTTCCCGACTTACAGATTAATCAGGCGCAAGCAATTATTACCGGGCGGATTAATAATTTCCCCGGCGTTGGTATAAAATTAGCGGGGGCGGAAACGCCAACGGAGGGGTGGCCCTCGGTAGTACAGGTGGTTGATAGTAATGTGTTAGCTAAAAAAATAGGCTATCCATTATTTCAATTCCAGGTCGAGCTAGCTAAGGAGCTGCCTGACGGATTTAAACGGGAATGGCACGCCTCAACCATTATGCTGCCCGAACAACATACGGCCTATGCAGTTCAGTGGTTTGCATTGGCATTGACACTAACGATATTGTTTATTTGGTATAGCTTTAAAAATAATGATGCATAATCAAAAGAAGAAAAATCATATATTAATCCTGAGTATTTTTGGAATGTCCGTCATTCCGTTTTTGATAGCCTGGGGATTAAAAGAAAATCCGCAACTGTTAAAGGGGCAAACTAACAATGGGCAGTTAATAACGCCGCCATTGACAACGGAACGTGGCGACCTAAGCGGTTTCGACCCGTTTTCAACGGATAATATGTCTGAACTTACCGGGCATTGGCTGTTGGTAAACGTTATCCCAAACGGCGACTGTAATGAGGTATGTATTGACGCGATTCATAAAACCAAGCAATTACGCTTAATGTTAAATAAGGAATTGACTCGTACACGTCGAATAGCCATCGTTTTACAGGATGTTGCACCGGAAACAGCGAGTAAATGGTGGCAAGATGACCAGACCTTATTAAGAGTCAAAGCCAACGATGCCGTTATCAAGAAAATTGCCGCAATCAGGCACGGTAATATTCCTGACGGGATGCTGCTGTTAATGGACCCGCTGGGTAACTTAATGATGCAGTATGAGCCGGGGTTTGATCCTTACAAGGTAAAAAGCGACCTTATGCATCTTTTACGAATCTCACAAATCGGATAGTGGAAAAATAAAATGTTTAGAAGAATAACTCTCTTTAGCGTTGTTTTAGCTTTAATAGTTATCATAATCGGATCATACGTCCGGTTATCCGGGGCAGGGTTGGGCTGCCCGGATTGGCCGGGATGTTATGGGCAGGTCATTCCCTTCGATTTCGCTCAGGGCAAGGTTAGCGGTCATGCTGATTTTATAGCAGAGGCGGCGAAAGCATTTCCCGGACAGACGCCCGATATTGCCTTAGCCTGGAAGGAAATGAGTCATCGTTATCTGGCAGCAATTTTAGGGATGGCTGTCTTGTTACTTGCCCTGTTTTCGTGGCGTGAACAGCAAAACCGCTTGGCGGTTATTACTGCCGCATTGATTCTGCTCGTTTTGGTAGGCTTACAGGCGACTTTAGGTATGTTGTCGGTAAAACTACATGTTATGCCCATTGTTGTGACCGGCCATTTACTGTTGGGCATGATGACGTTTTGGCTGCTGTTCTGGCTGCATTTGCGAGTTAACCTAAAAGAATCGCTATTAGCTGTGCGCGGCAGTGGTTTAGTGATATTTGCCCGGTTTGCAATGGCGGCGTTATTTATAGAAATTGCTTTAGGCGGCTGGGTCAGCTCTAACTATGCGGCTTTAAGCTGTTCAGGCTTTCCTCAGTGCAATGGCTCATGGTGGCCTAAAGCCGATTATCAAACAGCGTTGGATTTCTTTAGCGGATTAAACACAGGTTATACCGGTGTCATAGCATTCGATGCCCAAGTTGCCGCAAACTGGCTGCATAGGGTCGGTGCGCTGGTTTGTTTTATCGTGCTCACTTTGTTGATGTTGAACGCAACATCGGCACACCATCCAAAACGGCTAAGACGAGCCGGTTTATGGCTGAGCGTGTTGTTGTTGCTACAGATTGGTTCCGGCATTATCGGAATTAAGCTCGGCGAACCATTATGGGCGGCGGTAGTCCATAATGCTTTTGCAGCATTATTAATGTTGCCGTTGATTGCCATCAGTTTTTACAGTCGACATGCTTATGTTGAAGAGGCGCAACCTGACGTAGAGGTCGAGCCGCAACAGGAAGCCGTAGCGGAGGAAGCTTATCCGCTAGCGGAGCCCGAGTCGTTATATCTACGCCTTAAGACACAGCTAAAGCGTACCCGTTCAGGGCTTAGCGGGGTATTGGCTCATATTCCTTTAGGCCAAAAAGGAATTGACGAGGATTTGCTGGAAGCCATTGAAGCCAGTTTGTTAATGGCCGATGTCGGCGTCGATGCAACCACGGAAATTATCAAACGCTTGACTGACAGTGTTGAACGGCATCAGCTCAATGACGGTGAGGCATTATCAGCCGCTTTAAAGCAGGAATTGCTGAGTATGCTTCAGCCGTGCAGCAAGAACCTGCATATCCCCAAACAGGACAAACCTTTTGTTATTTTGGTTGTCGGGGTCAATGGGGCGGGCAAAACCACCACCATCGGCAAGCTGGCTAAACGCTTGCAGGGACAAGGCCATAGTGTGATGTTAGCCGCTGGGGATACGTTTAGGGCTGCGGCTGTCGAGCAATTACAAACCTGGGGCGAACGTAATAATATTCATGTGGTAGCTCAGCATACCGGAGCCGATTCGGCATCCGTTATTTATGATGGTGTGCAGTCTGCGCAGGCCAAAGGCATTGATGTTTTAATTGCCGATACAGCCGGACGCTTACATACCAAATCCAACCTGATGGACGAATTGAAAAAAGTAAAACGGATTATCAGTAAGCTGGATGAAACAGCGCCGCATGAAGTGCTGTTGGTATTGGATGCCGGCACTGGACAGAATGCCTTATCGCAAGCGAAACTGTTTAATGAAACTGTTGAATTGACAGGCATGGCCCTGACCAAGCTTGACGGTACGGCAAAAGGCGGTGTTATTTTCGCGTTGGCCAAACAGTTTGGGATCCCGATTCGTTTTATAGGAATAGGCGAAGGTATTGACGATCTACAGGATTTCGATGCCGATGCTTTTGTGAATGCGTTGTTTGTCAAAGACTAAAAAAACCTATGTTAAAGTTCGATAATGTCAGTATGAGGTACCCTGAAGCAGGTGATGTATTACGTAATGTCAGTTTTCATCTGGAGCGTGGGGAAATGGCTTTCCTGACGGGGCATTCAGGCGCAGGAAAAAGCACATTATTGAAACTGATTGCGGTTATTGAGCGTTGCAGTCGGGGACAGGTTTTATTGGACGGTCAAAATCTTAACTTGGCTAAAGACAGGCAGGTTCCGTATATACGCAGGAAAGTAGGTTTGATTTTCCAAGATTACAAGCTGCTACAGGATAGAACGGTTTTTGATAATGTGGCATTGCCGTTAGTGATAGCGGGTTACGGACACCACGAAGTTTCCCGAAGGGTGAGAGCTTCGTTGGACAAAGTTGGGCTATTAGGTAAGGAAAGAAAATATCCCGCCGTCTTGTCCGGTGGCGAGCAACAGCGGGTTGGGATTGCTCGAGCGGTGGTTAATAAACCGCCGTTGATTGTGGCCGATGAGCCGACCGGGAATCTTGATCCTGAACTGTCCGCTGAAATAATGCATTTGTTTGAGCAGTTTCAACAGGTTGGCGTCACTATATTTATTGCTTCGCATGACATTTCATTGATTAGCCAAATGAACCATCGGGTCTTAAAGCTGGATCATGGTCAACTGGTTACGAGTTAAGTTATGAAACATGTTACTAAAAAACCGCTTAAGCAGGAGCAGCGCTGGCAAACTAAGATTTCCGGCGGTAATTTTGTCGATAAATTCCATGCTTATCGGAACCTTCATGCCCATGCCTTGTTTTCAAGCCTTGGGCGGTTAGTCGCGTCACGATTCTCTTCTGCAATGACTATAGTTGTTCTGGCGATTGCGATTTCGCTCGCCAGCGGTTTTTATATTTTGGTGGCTAACCTCCAGCAGTTGGCAGGCAATTTGGAAGCCAGTAACCAAATTTCATTATTCCTTAAAGATGATATTTCAGAGGGAAAGGCGAGCGGTTTTGCCAATACTATCAGGAAAAACCCCGACATTCAGGATGTTAAACTCATCACCAAGGAACAGGCGTTGGCAGAGTTTCAGGCATATAGCGGATTCGGCGAAGCAGTAAAAACCCTGGAAAAAAATCCCTTACCTATCGTTATCCAAGTGTGGCCCAAAAAATCATTGGAAAATGAGCAGGCGCTTAAAGCTTTGCTTGATGATTTTGGCCGGATGGCCGAAGTTGATTTTGCCCAGATGGATATGCAATGGGTTAAGCGATTGCAGTCCATTATGGAAGTGGCGCGGCGCGGTGTTACTTTATTAAGCTTGTTGCTGGGTGCCGGCGTGTTGTTTATTACGGCTAATACCATACGCTTGGAATTGCATAATCGTCGAGATGAAGTGGTGATCGCTAAACTGGTGGGGGCTACTAATGGTTTTATTCATAGGCCGTTTTTGTACAGCGGTTTTTGGATCGGCTTCTTTTCCGGTATAGCGGCATGGTTTATTGTTACAACGATTATGCTGATTTTAAAGCAACCGGTCGAAAATCTTTCCAGGCTTTATGATGGAGCTTTCCATGTGCTGTTTTTAGGCTTTACTGAAACATTGGCATTGTTATTCATTTCATCTGTGTTGGGTGTGGTGGGTTCGTGGATAGTGCTTCATTTCCAGCTTCGGCAATTAAAACCCGAGTAGAAAATAGGAATCGATAAAATTATTAGCACTCTTGGTTGTAGAGTGCTAGAATTCGAAAAGTTTTTTTACTACGAGGGATGTCTCAATGAGTAACGCATTAGCTTTGCCTGTTAATTTATCGGTCGGAACATTTGATGCCTATTTAAATGTCGTTAGGCAAATGCCTAAGTTGACAGTAGAACAGGAACGCGAGTTAGCCTTAAAGTTCAGAGATAACGGCGATTTGGAAGCCGCTCGCGAATTGGTTATGACTAATTTGCGCTTTGTGGTTCATGTTGCCAGAGGCTATAGTGGTTATGGATTGTCTATGCCGGATATTATACAGGAAGGCAATATCGGCTTGATGAAAGCCGTTAAGCGTTTCGATCCTGATGTTGGTGTGCGTTTGGTTTCTTTCGCGGTACATTGGATTAAAGCCGAAATTCACGAGTATGTGATTAAAAATTGGGGCATCGTAAAAGTTGCTACCACCAAGGCGCAACGTAAATTGTTTTTTAACCTGCGTAAATCCAAGCTGGATTTAGGCTGGCTGTCCAATGATGAGGCGGAGGCGATTGCTAAAGATCTTGATGTCGATGTGAGTGCCGTTTACGAAATGGAAAAACGCCTGGGCAATAGGGATATGTCGTTTGATATGCCGGTCGATGAAGCAACGGAAGAAAGTTATGTTGCTCCGGCCAGTTACCTCCATCAGCATGGCGCCGATCCTGCGATTCTGTTGGAAAATTCAGATTGGGAAGGGCATGAACAGGATTTATTGGCCGATGCGATGGCGGAGCTGGATGAACGCAGCCTGGATATTTTGTCAAGTCGCTGGTTGGCGGATGAAAAAGCCACGCTACATGAGCTTGCTGAACGCTACAGCGTATCCGCGGAGAGAATCAGGCAACTGGAACAAAATGCGATGAAAAAATTGAGAGCGGCGGTTGAATTAGCGGCTTGATTAAAAAAGTAATTGAACTTTTAGCCACAGATCAGCACCGATTAAACGGATTTCTATCTCTTTATAATTCAGTTTATCAGTGTGTATCTGGGGCTAGATGATTTCAAAAAAGGTTTAACGATTAAATCGTTAAACCTTTTTTATTACCTGACGCCCTTCGGGTAAATGCCAATCTGTTCCAGACGGATTGGCGATGTAACCGTAACAATGCTCTTTAAATCGGCCTGAGTATATCCAGAACTGCCTGGGCCTGTTTCGCCGTTTCAAGGCCCAGATGAGTCAGATAGCCCCCGTCTTCCTGTGAGACTAAGCCTTTTTCGAAGAGCCGATGGGTGGCGGCAATGGTTTCAGGTGTAGCGGTTTTATGTACCTTGATTCCTTCTTGAGTGGTGGATAGGTTGTAGCGAACCAGAATATTTAGTTCTTCTACAATATCTTGGGTATAGGGCATAGTAAATCCTCATGACTCATTGAATTAAAGCGCTAGCATAATGCTATTTATAAAGAAGGAGTACCTTTTTTTATGCGGTCTTCTTTCTTGCGACGATTACGCCATCACGGGTAGGATTGATAAAGCTGTCAAATTCGGGGTCATTGAAAATGAGTTCGTTGTGTTCAATAATCGCCTCAGTCCAGCCGGGGAAAATATCGGTAGGATTTTCCACAGCTACCCGGCCCCGCCAAAGCACATTATCGGCGATATAAAGCCCGCCGGGGAGAATCCTGTCTTTAGCTAGTTTCCAAATCTCAGGATAATCGCCCTTGTCGACATCGTTATAGCAGATGTCGAATAATCCCTCAGTCTGGGCAAAAACGTCCTGAGCCATACCGACCCGAAAATCGATTCTATCCCACAAATTCGCAGTACTGAGATATTGCTCGGCTTTTTGCTGATTGAGGAAATCGGCATCGGTGCAAATCACTTGACCTTTTTGGCCTACCGCCCTGGCAAACCAATAGGCCGAATACCCATAGCCGCTGCCGAATTCAAACACCCGTTCGGCATTGATCATTTTGGCTTGAGCTTCAATAAAAACGCCGACTAAACGGCCAATGATAGGAAAGTTATTCTTTTGGGCCAGTGCTTCCATATCGATCAACACCGGATGATCAGTGTGTCGCAGCAAACCATGCAGGTAATTTTCTATGGCTGGATTGACCGGGATTAACACGCCTGGATTTAAAACGGTTGGGGATTTTATATCGGCCATTAGTTGTTTCTCATGGGTGATTGTATTTGAGGTGGTGCGCCGTTACCAAGTAATCAAGTGCAAGGTAGTGTGCTGGGTTTTAGTTTGATGAGCCGAGTATGGCGCTGTTTTTTAAAATAATTCAATTTCACGGGGTTCGCTATTTTGTACAACAGGCATGTTTTCATACAAAACCACCCTGTTTCTGCCGCTGTCTTTGGCGTAATAAAGCGCCTTATCGGCATGGTCTAATTGTGTAGTAGGCATAGATACGCCGTCAACATGCGTGAAACCAATGCTGACAGTGATCCGGCCGACAGTAGGAAAATGGTAATCGGCAACAGCTTCCCTGAAGCGGTTAAAAGCAGCCATAGCCGTTTCTTGGCTGGCTAAATTAAGGATAACAACAAATTCTTCACCACCAAAGCGGAACAGGAAATCATTGTAACGAAAACATTTACCCATCAGTTGGCTAAATATCAGCAACACCTCGTCCCCATATAAATGACCGAAATCGTCATTAACGCGTTTGAAATGGTCAATATCCAGTATCCCAATCCATGAGCTTTTTTCTTCTTTTTTATCAATAAGTTGATAGTCGCTGTAATGCTCGCAAACTTGTAATAAACGAGCATCTAAGGACTGCCGATTAGGCAGTTTGGTTAGCACGTCCCGTTCTTTGCTATCATGCAATATCACCAGGTTTCGATAAATTTCCCGCAGATTATCCAGTAACTCAAGCATTTCCCGGTCAAATGCACCTTCCAGGTGAATAGCGCGTTCAGGGCCGCTGCCGCCTCTTATGGAGAAAATAGCCCAGGCATATAAACCGTATTCATCAGGAGTGCCAAGATGCAAATCAGTTGTATGGTCAAGGCCGTTCAGCAGGTTGTTATGGTCTTCTTCATCATTTCGGGTGAAATCCAAAGGAAAACGTCTGATTAATAATTCGTGGACAGTACCCGGTTCTCCCGGTTTTTTCTTTTCGTGGTTATAAATTTCATAAGCAGCTGCGCTATCAAGCCATGGGATTTCAGCAAGGATGTCTAAAAATTTATGTGTTAATGCCTGATAATCCTGTTGGGCAGATAATTGTATAGTCCATGAAAAAATTTGCTGTACTGTTAGATTGATGCTCATGGGGGCTCAGTCGCAATTAAAAAACCTGATTATGCGACTTTTTACGCGAAAAATGGGATTTCTTTTTGAGAATTTGTGCTGATTTAGAAAAAATATAAGATGACTAAAATATTAGGTTAATCGGTTGATTGAGGTTTTTTACTATGCTATTTGGCTTTCTTTTAGGTGATTGCCAAGAATAAATATACCCAAATGGCGCAGGATCTTTGTTCGTCTGCAACGACATGGATGCAGGAGGTAGAGCACCAACAGTAGACGCTTTAGGCGACGCATAGCAGTTGCCGAGGCGTAAAAATGGGCGCATAGCAAGCTATGACGCAGGAGACGGACAAAAAGACCAGTCAGGTGGGTATATTTTTCGCAGGAAATCGCCTTAGTAAGTTATCGAGCATATTTTCCGCCTGACGCAGGTAGCTTAGTCCGAACAGGTTCAAGTGATTGAGGATATGGTACAAATTGTACAACGTTTTCCGGCGTGCATAGCCCGGATCTAACGGATAAACAGCTTGATAGGCCTGATAAAACGCCGGGCCGAAGCCGCCGAATAACTCGGTCATCGCCAGATCAGTTTCCCGGTCGCCAAAGTAGCAGGCAGGATCATAAATGACCGGGTTGCCCTGCTCATCCGCAGCAACATTGCCGCCCCATAAATCGCCATGAACCAGCGCAGGTTGCGGCTGGTAGCCGAAAAACAACGGCTTCAAATCGGCACAGAGTTTTTCGCCCAGCGTTTGTAAGCGGCCGCCATAACCTTGACTAGCGGCCAATGTTAATTGATGCCCCAAACGTTGTTCTTGCCAGAAGGTAAGCCAGTCGTGGTATTGACCGTTGATTTGCGTTGTGCTGCCTATAGTGTTGTCGCGGTGCCAACCGAAATAGTCCTGTTTTTGCAGATGCAGTTGCGCAAGTTGTCGCCCCAGCAACTGTTCGGAACGGCTATCCAGGTTGTTCATGGCGATATATTCAAGCACTAAAAAGGCATGGTCGATTGTTTTGCCGCAAACAATAAGCTTTGGTATACGGATGGTTTGGGTTTGCGTCAAGGCTTGTAAGCCTGCGGCTTCGGCCTCAAACATAGCGAGCTGTTCCGGGGTATTTAGTTTGACGAAAAAACTCCGCTCTTTCGCCAGTAATTGGTAAGCCGTATTAATATCGCCGCCCGCCAGCGGCTTGGCTTTTAGTAAGTTAAAAGGCTGTTGAGTTGCCGATTCAATAGAGTGAACAATGCTTTGCCAATTCATTATTATGCTTGAGTAAATAAAGTAAAAGTAGTCAAGCGATTTTAAGTGTAACCTTTCATCTACCCAATATTTTTTTACAAAAAAACTATAAACATTGTAGTAACTATTCAGACCCCGACCGTATTTAGACCTTCCAGGTTTTTAAAACCCGGAAGGTTTTGGCGTTACACTATATTTTTCAATAGGATGATTTAGCCATAAAATTCTAAACGAACCGTTTAATGGCTAAGCCAACCTGGAGCTAAGGGGTGCACATTTGATCGCATCAGAACCCGCACTAGCACTCTGTAAGGTAATGTTTTATCTGTGCTTAATTAAGGTTTTTAGGATAACGGAATTAAAATTCTTCCCATACGTCGTTATCAATAGGCAGTAACTGTAATTTTTGGATGACCGGGAAGTTTTTACCGGCGCCAGTCCCTGTTATTTTTTGGGGTATCGATGCCAGACAAAAAGAATTATCCGATGTATCTGAATCAGCGGCCACTTTAAAGCGGCTCACGGTTTCCACCAGATTTTGCGCTTGTTCTTCCAGCGATTCTCCTGCCGCTGCGGCCTGCTCCACCAACGCGGCATTTTGTTGGGTTGCGTTGTCCATTTGGGCGATAGCTTGGTTGACCTGTTCTATGCCTGAGCGTTGTTCAGCGGAAGCGGTGGTGATTTCGGCCATCATCTTGGTAACGCCATGAATGGAGTTGACGATTTCTTCCATGGTTTGCCCCGCTTGGGCAACCAATTTACTGCCGCCCGAAACTTTGCCGACCGAATCGTTAATCAGGATTTTAATTTCCCCGGCGGCGGTCGCGGCGCGTTGGGCAAGATTGCGCACCTCCACGGCCACTACCGCAAAGCCCCTGCCTTGGTCGCCGGCCCTGGCCGCTTCCACAGCAGCATTGAGAGCGAGAATATTGGTCTGGAACGCGATGTCGTCGATTACCGAGATAATCTCCCCGATTTTATGCGAAGACTCATTGATGTCATCCATGGTCATGATGACTTGGCCGACTACGTCAACGCCTTTGCTGGCGATGTCCGAGGCATCGACGGCGAGTCGGTTGGCCTGTTGGGCGTTGGCGGCATTGTTTTGCACGGTCGAGGTCAATTCGTCCATGCTGGCTGCGGTTTGTTGCAGACTGGCGGCTTGCTGCTCGGTACGGTAGGACAGGTCATTGTTACCTGAAGCGATTTCTTTAGTCCCTGTGTTAATGCTGTCAGCGGCATCCTTGATTTGGTTAATAATCGCTTTAAGTGTTTCTACGGTGGTATTGGAGTCGTCCTTGAGTTGACCGAAAGTGCCGACATAATCGTTAGTAATGGTTTCGGTCAGGTCGCCGCGGGACAGGGCGTTGAGGATGCGTACCACCTCATTGAGACCGGTTTCGCTGGTTTGCATCAGCTGGTTGATACTGATGCTCAGCTCGCGGAAGAAGCCTTCCTTGCCCTCCAAATTGAAGCGTCGGCTAAAATCGCCTTGCGCTGCGGCGTCGACTACGTTGGCGATTTCCTGCTCAATGCCGACTTCGGCAGTGCGGTCTTTCCATTCCACCACGGCACCTATTTTTTCGCCGTGCTCATTATTGATGGGGTTGGCAACCAGGTAAAATGTACGTCCGGCAATGCTAATCTCGCTTCGGAGCGTCGAACTGAAGCTCCCCAGCAATGCTTGCTGATGCGCCGGTTTTTGGTGGAAAGCGTCGATGCTTGAGCCTATCAGTTTGCTAGGATCGAAATGCGGCATGGATTGGCGAATATCGGCTTCGGCCTGGCGCAGCATAGTATGCACCGCCGGGTTCATGTAGATGATAGTGCGGTCATTGTCGGCTATCATCACGTTTGAACTGATGCTGTCCAAAGCGGTTTTAATACGTAAGGCTTCGTTGGCTATTTGGCGATCCGCCGAGATGCGCTCAAGCAGTTGTTGTTGCATGTTTTTCATGGTTGCCAGCAGACTGTCGCTATCACCTTGTTTAATCGCTATCGCATTATCCAGCTTGCCGGTAGCAATATTTTTGGCCAAATCGGTGACATCAATGGGTTCTCCGCCCAATTGCCGGATAATGCTGCGGCTGATTATGGCCATTAATACTACGGCCGCCGCAACGCTGAAAGCGAAAATGCCGACCAGAATAATGCTGTACCAGTGGATCGTGTTTCGGGCCTGTATCTCATCTTTTGCATTACGGGCCGTTGTCAATTGCACCACTTTATCAATAGCCGCACGGTGTTGTTCATAGGTGGGGCGCATTTTCTGGAGACTGTCCAGCGCACCGTTGCGGTCGCCCGCCTGGATAGCGGGCAGAAAATGTTGCTCTGCCTCAGTATAAAATTCTTGTGCCGCCTGGTAAGAGACTTGCAGCAAGGGCGTATGGAGTTCCTGTTCTAAAGACTGGCCTAACCAATAACTATGACGGGACTCGTAGTCTTTTTTTAGCGTTTTAAAGCGCGCCGTTAACGCGTCGATTTCAGCCGGATCGGTGGCTTGGCTCAATTGCAGCGTTAGCAGATAGGATTCGATAATATATTCAGGCGGGGGCAGAATGTCGGCAATCAGGTCTTTACCCTGGACAATGCGCTGATAAAGCGGGCCGTTAACATTCAGTGTATTCATGGCTTTGAAGATTGCGAAACCGGACAGCAAAAGACCGATGACCAAGGTGCCCAAAATAATCGTAAAGCGCATTTTGATAGATAAGCGATTCATCTTTTATTCTTCAGAGCCATAACATTTCGAGTAGTCGATACATACCTCACAAGAGGGTACTCGACACAGGTATAAGCCTTCCGCTTCACAAAGCTGTTTGTACAAGAACTTTTTCCATTTCATATCCTTGTTATTTTTTGCGGCTAATGCGGGGAAGTTGTAGTGCAGCATCGCGCTCAATTGTGAGCGCGACCAGAGGCCTAAATCCTGCCATAAATGATCGTTACCCAGACAACCGGCTACGATAACAGCTATGATCCAGTCTATTTCGGCAATATCAGCATTACTGAATTGTTTAAGCAGGTTAACCAGGTCGTCTTTTTCCAGCATTCGGCTAAAGTCCAGTTTGCAGCCGGATGGCGCGTGTTGCGGAATGTTATTGCCTGGAAAAAGATGATTGGTTAACTGTTCAAACCGTTCCGGCTCCAAGCCCAGGTAGTCAGGCAAAGCGCCTTGCCCGGCGCACCAGCTGGCCATCATGCAAGCCAGCCATTCATGATTAGGCGTCATCACGGACTTTGATGTTAACCGGGAATAAATCCGTTCCCTGTCATCCTGGAGTTGGAGCGCGGCGGACATGATTAATATTCGACCAGAATATCTTCATCCCTGACTATCATTTGGCAAGCCAAACGCCAGGGCGATGGTAAATCGTCAACAATCATTTGCTCCATTTCTTCTTTGCTGAGCTTGCCGCTGGATTGTAGTACTGATTTCTCTTTTTCAGTTAAAGGGCCGCCCATGCGCTGGTGCTTGTTATCGATACTGCTGACTTTGACCAGGCAGGTGCCGCATTCGCCATCCTCGCATTCGTAATTGATCGGAATTTTGTTTTCCCGCGCCAGTTTTAGCAGTGTCTCTGTATGGCTGCCTGCTACGGCATAAACGGTTTTATCCCGGTATTCGGGATTTGAAAAAGTAACTAAAGCCATGATTTGTTCCTTAATTTAAGTGTGGTGAGCTGTTGCCTGATTCTACTTTGGAATCCCGGCGATTATTCTTACCTATCCGCATTTTCACACAAAAGCGCCGTTGCCTTTGTAAGGTGCGGGCCATGCCCGCGATCAACGCCTGACCCTCTAGCAGTCGTTAATATCGCGGACATAGCCCATTCCTTCCGGCATTACGCAAAAGCGTGGAAACGAGAAATAGGTGTTTTTTAAACCGGTCGGACCTTAATAGTTCCGCCCAGCACCTGTGCTTGGCAAGCCAGCCGGTTATGCTTGCCGGCCATGTTTTCGCGCAGAATTTTATCTTCAAGCACAGACGGCTCGGCCAGGTTGTTCCAGCCTTCCGTTACTTTCATGATGCAGGTGCCGCAGTCGCCTTCACGGCAGCCGTAAGTAATACCTGAACCGACCTTTTCAGAAATCTCGATCACCCTGGTGCCCGCAGGCGCCGAAACAGTGACATTAATATCTTCAAAGGTAATTGACGCTTTCGCCATTGCTACTCTCCTGATGTGTTATAAAAAATGTTAAGCAAGATCAGCCATATCGATCACTTTGGGTTGTCTTAAGCCCATCAGATCCTGTGCCATTTCATGCCCGAATTCACGACAGATTTCGATTTCTTCTTCGGTCGGAATTAACTTAATGCGAATTCCCGGAATGGGAACACGCAATTTGAGACCGCGTAAACGGTCCTCAACCATTTTCACGCCTTCCCCGGTCCAGCCGTATGAGCCGAACACGCCGCCCAGCTTCGATTTGAGATTGATTACCGCTAGCGAGGACAATAAATCCCACACTGGTTTAACTGCATCGCCGTTGATGGTCGGCGTGCCGAACAGGATGCCGTCGGCGCCTTCTATTAAATCGACAAACGGCGCTATTTCACTGCCTTCCAGGTCGTATAAAGAGACGCGGACTTGCTCCACGGACATTGCGCCTTCATAAACGGCTTCGGCCATGCGCCGCGTGTTGCCGTAGGAACTGATATAAAAGATCAACAGGGTTTTTTCGCCTACGCTGATTTCGCTTTGCAAGGCGGGGCGGGACAATTCACGATAGCGCCGGACATAGCGTTGCGGTTGGTCGCGCAATAGAGGGCCATGAGCGGGTGCAATAATATTGAGCGGTAACAAGGGTTCTATTAAATCGAGAGCGCGATCTACATAGTCCTTAAACGGCCGCATGATGTGGGCATAGTAATACTCAAACGAAAACCGAAAATCTCCGACGGCATCGTTAAACAGGCGCACATCGCAAAAATGGCAGCCGAACACATCTCCTGAAAACAAGGTTTTTTCTTCCACCAAATACGTGCATTGGGTATCCGGCCAATGCAAATAAGGCGTGTGGAAAAATTCCAAGGTGCGATCCCCCAGCGATACCTTGTCGCCGGTAAATACCGGCTTGAAATCAAACGCATCCTGTTTTAACAGGGCTTTGAGCATGGATTGCGCTTTCTGGGAAATATAAAGCTGGGCTTGCGGCGCACGGCGCATCAGTTCGGGTAAGGCGCCGGTATGATCGGGTTCAAGATGATTCAGGACGATGACTTTAATTTCGTCATAACGAGCTACCGATTCCAGGCGGGCAAAAAAATCATCGGCAAAATTTTCCTTGACCGTGTCGATGATGGCGACGCCGGTACTGCCCCTGACGATATAGGCGTTATAACTGGTGCCGTTGGCGGTTTTTAAAATGATGTCAAAGGTGCGTAAGGCGGGATCGAGCGCACCAATCCAATGAACGCGTTCGGATAGCGTAACGGCTTGCGGTACGCCATCAATAGCTAAAATCGGCGGTTTACTCACGAGCGCAACTTGCTTGCGCAAGCGGGCGAGGGCAACTTTCCAAATCCTGGCTGGTCTCGATTTCTTTTAAGCCGATCCAGTTATCGACCGCCTGCTGATCGAATCCAGCCATTACGCTCTCGCCGACTTGCATTAAGGGGCGGCGTATTAACAGCGGATTTTCCAGCATCAGCGCCAAGGCTTCTTGCTCTGCCAGGTGCTCAGGATCAATCTCACCGTATTTGAGCGCCGGAGCGCTGTAATTGAACCAATCACGCACCGGCAGTTCGCCGAAAAAAGCACGCAAGCGATCCGTCTGCCAGGGCTCGGTCAATAGATTCATCTCCACGACCTGATGCCCTGCTGCGGCTAATAATTTCTTTTGCCGGGTGTTGTTAATGCAGCCGGGTTTTTCGTAGAAATAAACAGTAGCCATTAGGGTGTCCTTAATTAGTGGGACTGTAACTCAGCCATCGCTTCAGCCATTTTTTCCGGTGGAATGCCGGTTAAAGAGCCGGGCGGGTTAATCGCCAAGCCTAACGAATCCAGGATAGCACCCTCTATCGGGCAGATACTGGCGCATTGAAAGACCGGAAAATCGCCCTCGCATTCGGTGCATTTTTTGCTGTCGACCAAAAAATGCGGTTTAGCTTCGTAAATGGCTTTACTTGGACAGACCGGCTCGCAAGCGAAGCAATTAACGCAGGATTCAATAATTTTTACTGCCATAACAAGCTCCTAAAGATATTATGCTTTTATCGTTCCCACGCTCCGGCGTGGGAATGCAGTGTTAGACGCTCCAGCGTCCCGTAGCTTCGCAACGCTGGAGCGTTGCAGACTGAATTCCCATGCCGGAGCGTGGGAACTATTGAAGCTAGAGCTTCCAGGGCAGCGTTCCCAAGCTGGAGCTTGGGAACGAGCGAACTGCGGTCGGCTGCCCCTCTACGCACTGGCCCTAACTGAATCTTTAGCCTCATCCAACTTACCCGCAGCCGCCATTTCCTTGTAAACCGCCATCACCGCTTCTTCGATAGGTTCCATCGCATGTTCGCCGTTCGGTTGAATACCGGCTGCTTCTAACTGCTCCCAAGGCTCATAACCGACTTTCGAACACAACACCGCTTCGCAACCCGCCAAAGCGCGGATAGTCACTTGCAAGGTACTTTCGCCGTCGCCGCAGGTGGTATCGCCGCCGCAATACTGGTCGGCTTTGCGATGACTGATGAAGCGCACGCCGTCCGGTGAAGCTTCATAAATCAGGAATTCCTTAGCATGACCGAAATGCATGTTAATCACGCCTTGGCCGCTGGTCGCTACCGCCATCAATACCGGACGCGTAGTTAGCTTGGGCTCTTGCTTATGTTGCTGCGCTTTTTCGGCTTTTTCCAAACGCTTGCTGTCCATTTCAGCCTGAATGGCTTGATGAATCACCTTGCGTTTTTCCATCGCCGCTTGGTAATCGATTTCCATATCCTCGATTTTATCCAGCGTAAACTCGTCACCGCGATCTTCGCCCAGCATACCGACCGCATCGGCGCGGCACTGGCGGCAATGGCGCATCATGTTCATATCGCCGGAACAGCTGTCTTGTAAGTCTTGCAACTCATCGGGAGTAGGGCCGCGCTGCCCCATTACGCCGTAGAAAGTGCCGTGCTCGGCTTCGGCGATCAGCGGCATCACGTTATGCAAAAACGCGCCTTTGGATTTAACAACCTTGCTGACCTCGGCCAAATGTTGGTCGTTCACGCCGGGAATCATCACCGAATTGACCTTGACCAAAATGCCTTTGGCAATCAGCATCTCCAGGCCTTTTTGCTGTTGTTCGATCAGGATCTTCGCGGCTTTTACGCCTTTAATGCGTTTGTTTTTCCAGTAAATCCACGGATAAATTTTTGCGCCGATTTCAGGATCGACGCAGTTAATGGTGATCGTGACATGATCGATATTGTGTTTGGATAATTCTTCCACCGCGTCGGGCAGGGCCAGGCCGTTGGTCGATACGCACAACTTAATATCGGGCGCTTCCTCGCTTAAACGGCGGAAGGTTTCAAAGGTGCGTTCGGGATTAGCTAACGGATCGCCGGGACCGGCAATGCCCAACACCGTCATTTGCGGAATATTGGCCGCCACCGCCATCGTCTTTTTAACCGCCTGATCCGGCGTCAGTAACTCGGAAACCACGCCGGGACGCGATTCATTGGCGCAATCGTATTTACGGTTGCAGTAATGACACTGAATGTTGCAGGCTGGGGCGACCGCAACATGCATCCGGGCAAAATAATGGTGAGCATCTTCCGAATAGCAGGGATGATTCTGAACCTTTTCCCGTATCGAATCAGGCAATGAATCCATTTGATTATCGGTTGTACCGCAAGAGCTGGCAGAACAGCCGCCTTTAGCCGCAGGGGCGTCGTTTAATACTGGTAATTGCATCGTATCTGACCTCGTTAAGTTGCGTTTGGTAAAGCAAATGCACAGGTCATGCCAATAGCGATATTTTGCGTTATATTATTGAATTATATGGATGTTATTTTGATGGGTAAGTGAAATTGTTGCAAACGCAACAGTCATTTTTTTAGGTTTTGTAATTAATGAGACAATGGTTGTGATGGTGAAAGTAAGGAGTCAGCATGGAATAACTTAGGCAAGTTGCCAATAGTCGGAGTGCAGGCTTCGCCTGCATGTGCAAGCACCAACAGTAGGCGCTTTAGGCGAAGCTTGCACTCCTGCCGCACATGGTTGTCTACTTTGTTCCTAACGCTAATTTCATGTCTTGTTGACAAGCTACCAGCGCATTCATAACATGCAAGCACATTGCATTCACTTAAATATAAGGAGCAAACATGAGCAACTTGTCTATACGCGGAATCGATCCCGATCTGGCAACATTACTTAAACAGCAAGCGCAAGCCAGCGGAAAGAGTGTCAATCAACTAGTGCTTGATGCACTAAAAGAGCATACAGGGCTTCATAACTTTCATCTGGACGAAATTAAATAGTCTGGTAGGTTGGTTAGGCATGCTTTTTATGCCCAACATTAACCGTGCAACGAAACTCCACAAAATTGTCAGCTGTCTAGGCTGATACAACAACATCAGAAAAGGTGTGAATCATGCAAATAACGCTTAATATTCCAGACAATACATCCAAGGAACGGGTGCAACAGGTCATCAATGAGCTTGCCGATAAGTTACAGCTGCAAATTGATTTAATCAGCACTAAGTCCACGTTTTTGGAATCAGAAACCCAATTAAAGGAAAAATTGCTTAGATGGCAGCTTTTATTTAAAAAAACCCAAAGCCTGCCGCAGGTTAAAAACATTACCGAAGCGGATATTGAGACAGAGATAGCGGCTTATCGTTCAGGTTCATGAAAATCATCATCGACACAAATATTTTAGTGTCCGCTATTATTCGGGATAACCTGCCCGAACAATTAATTCTGTGGTTGCTTGCTCAACCCAGCGTCAAATGGATAGCGACGACTGAGATCATCATGGAATACCTTGATGTTTTACAGCGAAAGAAATTTGATTTACCTGCGGATGTAGTTGCTCAGTGGCGTTGTTTGTTTGATGAGCAAATTAGCTTGGTGACGCCAGCAATAAAAGTGAGTTTTCCGCGCGATAGAAAGGATGCCAAATTTTTAGAATGTGCTTTGGCATGTGAGGCTGATGTATTTGTAACAGGCGATAAAGATTTTAGCGAAGCTCAAGTATTGATCTGCACACAAATTATGACGGTTACGCAGTTTAAATTGGCATTTATGGGATAAATGCACGAAATAAGTTTAATGCCGACATAATAACCGCCAAACTTTGCAAAGCAGTCCGCGCATCGGTCTGATTGCATTCAAGCTGCGCCCTGACTATCGCGCCGTCTATCGCCACCGCTGCGGCATTCGCCAGTTCTATGCGCGATTTGCAATCAGGCAGCAATTCGGCAATGATCTTTACCATGTCCTGTTTATGATTGCGGCAAATGCTTAGCGCATCGGGCAAGGTATCTCCCAGTTCGGCCGTGGTGTTGATAAAAGCGCAGCCACGATAAACCGGGTTATTAAACCATTCTTCCATAGCGGCAACTAGCGGCAGCAGACCTTCGCCCCTACGCGCACCATGGCGCTGCAAAGCGTCTTCAAACCATGAGATCCAGCGCTGATGTCGATAGTCTAAAAAAGCCCTGATCAAATCATTTTTGCTGGGAAAATGCCGGTAAAACGTGACCTTGCTGACGCCAGCCTCGGCAATCACTTTATCGACGCCGGTCGCACGAATGCCGTCGCGATAAAACAAGTCATGCGCGGTCAACAAAATCCTTTCCCGAGCCGGTTTATCCAAAATAGTCGCTGCTGTTGAAATCATGAATATGATTGTAGACAGGTCTGTCTACTATTGCTAGTATTATGTCTTGTAGACAGACCTGTCTACATAGTTAACGCATTTCCTTTGCCATATTTGGAGAAAAACTATGGAAACCAAACCGCCTTTACCTCCTTTTACCCCGGAAACCGCCGCACAAAAAGTACGCATGGCCGAAGACGCCTGGAACAGCCGCGATCCAAGCCGTGTTGTCCAGGTTTATACTGAAGACACCCGTTGGCGTAATCGGGCGGAGTTTCCTGTTGGTCGTGAACAAGTGTTGGCATTTTTACAGCGCAAATGGGCAAAAGAACTCGACTACCGTTTAATCAAGGAATTATGGGCAACTTCCGGCAATCGCATTGCTGTGCGTTTTGCCTATGAGTGGCATGATGACAGGGACGACTGGTTTCGCAGTTACGGCAACGAAAATTGGGAGTTTAATGAACGCGGCTTGATGCAGCGTCGCTTTGCCAGCATTAACGACTTGCCGATTAAAGCCGAGGACAGGTTGTTTCATTGGCCGCAGGGACGTCGTCCTGATGATCATCCGGGGCTGAGTGAGTTGGGGCTCTGAGCATAACTATCTACACAACTTTTTTGTATCATAAATACAATGAGTTGCAAGCCAACCTAGCTCCCTCTCCTGTTGGAGAGGGCTGGGGTGAGGAGAATAAAAACAAGCACTTATATCCCCCTCATTCCAACCTTCTCCCTCAAGGGAGAAGGAGCCGGTACTTGTGTAGATACTTATGGGCTCTGAGCGGCATATATTTTTCGCAGGAAATCGCCTAAGTTTGTTCGAGCGCAAGTAGATGGAATTTAGAGCAGTGTTAGCGTGTTGGGGTGAAATGCCCCAACACTTAAAATACGGTTTGTTGTTTCAAAAGACACAAAGGATGTTTTTTTCGCTTCAGCGCTACAGAAGCCAACCTTAAGCTACATCGTAATACCATTCTAAAAGCTCTTCTCCGCCCCAGTTCTCAGCATCGGCGGGGATGGTTTCATCGGTTACGTATAGCGTCATTTGTCCGGGCTTGGGCGAGGTTACCAATAAGCTTTCTGCATACTCGACCGAACAACCCTGCTTGCCGGATTCATCTTTTAGCCATTGCGCCGCCATAGCAATGGCATCTGTCCGGGTTTCACCAAAGCCGAATACGGCGTAATCGTATTGTACGTATAAAATAGTCATTACGGTTCCAAGTTTTAGGGAGAATCTAAGGCGATTTCCTGCGAAAAATACACCCAACTGACTGGTCTTTTTGTCCGTCTGCTGCGTTGTAAAAATGGTTGCATAGCTCGCTATGCGCCCATTTTTACGCCTCGGCAATTGCTCCTGCATTGCTCTACCTCCTGCATCCATGCAGTCGTTGTAGACGAACAAAAATCCTGCGCCATTTGGGTATATTTATTCTTGGCAATCGCCTAAACCAGTTGACTCCATTCGTGGTTCGACAAGCTCGCCACGAATGAGCAATCCGAAATCAACAATAGCGTAATTGCTTTAGAGATAGCAAAACTTATTTTCCACAGGCTTAGCTTGGGACTATGTTAATCGTCACCAAGCGCGACACATTTAACGCAGATGCCGTGAATTTCTATTGCCTTGCTATGCACGATAAACCCCGCTTGATCGAATTCTTGCGACAGCGCTTGCATAACTGCCGTAGCGGGACGTTCCTCGACTTCATGGCAGTGCTTGCAGATTAACAATAACTGCTCATGTTGATGGCCGGAGCTGCTGCAACCGACAAAAGCATTAAGGCTTTCGACCCGGTGGATCAAGCCTTGTTCTATCAAAAAATCCAGCGCCCGGTAAATCGTCGCGGGTTTTGCGGCGGATTGCAGGGGTTTGATGCGGTCTAATAACTCATAAGCCTTAACGGCTTTGTGGCTTTCCCAGATAAGTTCCAACACTTGGTGACGGATAGGCGTTAATTGCACGCCGCGCACCACACACAAATGCTCGGCAGTGCCTAAGGCTGTACTGACGCATTTTTGATGGTCGTGTTCTGAAGGGGGGAGAGCGGTGGGGCTTGCTTCGACAGGTGTGTTCATGGTGGAAAACTGTTTATTAAAAATCGGGTGTTATATTATAACGTCAACTCAGGTTTCGCAATTTTACAAGCTCAATACATGCTAAGAGATAGGTACAGCCTTGATGCCGATCAAGCCCTGGCGCATACCCACACATCAACCCGGCTAGCGCCTGCTTTTTTCAATATACAGGCCAGTTCATGAGCGGTTGAGCCGGTCGTCATTACGTCATCGAGTATCGCGATATGCCGGGCATGGATGGGTTTGATGATAGAGAAGGCGTTTTTCAGGTTTTGTCGGCGTTTTTTGGCGGGTAATTGGGTTTGATGGGGTGTGTCGCGGCGCCGCCTACAGCTGGTGAGATCCAGCGGAATCTGCAATTCTTTGGCTACGGTCCTGGAGATTTCTATCGCTTGGTTGAAACCGCGTTGGCGGTAGCGGGATTTATGCAGCGGAACCGGCAATATCAAGTCGGGTTTTCCTGGCCGACACCCTTCGGGGAAATGCAAATCTGCCTGGAACAGATTTGTCAGGTGTTCGGCCAATAACAGGCCGAGTAGGCGGGCATTTTTGTAATCGGCGCCGAATTTTAAGGCGCCGATCAAATGCCGGATGGCGCCTTGATGAATGAACGGCGCGTAAGTCCGGTCAAAGGCAGGCTGGCGACTCAGGCAGCGGCCGCAAAGTACGGGGGCGGTAGTGGGCGATTCCAGTATTTCGGCGCATCGGGAACAGCACAGCGTATTTCTAGTCAGCTGCGTATAGCACAAATGGCAAATGTCGCGAGAATTGTATCCTGGGCTTCCGCACAATATGCAGGTAGGCGGCAGCAGGTAATCCTGTATAATATTGATCCAGTTGTATACCATTTTAATTTTAACAGGTTGACAAGTTTGTCGTCGTTCGCGATTGATGGGCTTGTAACCTCAGGCCATCCTACATTGGAGCTTAACAGAATGTCTGTAAACCCTGCAATTCGCCATGACTGGCAGTTGGACGAAGTGCAAGCGCTTTATGCCTTGCCTTTTAATGACTTGATTTTTAAGGCGCAAACTATACATCGCGAAAATTTCGATCCTAATGAAGTCCAAATAAGCAGCCTGTTGAGTATTAAAACCGGCTCCTGTTCCGAGGACTGCGGTTATTGTCCGCAAAGCGCTCGTTACGATTCCGATTTGACGCCCGAGGCGTTAATGCCGATCGATAAGGTTTTGCAGGCGGCCAAGCTGGCTAAAGATCAAGGCGCGTCGCGTTTTTGCATGGGGGCGGCTTGGCGGCAGCCTAAAGACCGGGATGTGGAGAGGGTGGTGGAAATGGTTCAGGGCGTTAAGGCCTTGGGTCTGGAAACCTGCGTCACCTTGGGCATGTTGACCGATGCGCAAACGGCCCGGTTAAAAGAGGGCGGCCTGGATTATTACAACCACAACCTGGATACCTCGGAAGATTATTATTCCGAAGTCATCACTACGCGGACTTACCAGGATCGTCTTGATACCTTGGCGCGGGTCAGGGATGCCGGGATTAACGTGTGTTGCGGCGGCATTGTCGGCATGGGCGAGAGTGATGTCGACCGCGCCCAGCTGTTGATTGAGCTGGCCAACCTGCCCAAGCATCCCGAAAGCGTACCGGTCAATATGCTGGTGCAGGTCGAGGGTACGCCGCTGATGGGTACAGAAGCGCTCGATCCTATCATTTTTATCAGGACTATAGCTGTTGCCAGGATCATGATGCCCGAGTCGCGGGTACGTTTGTCCGCAGGACGCAATAACATGAGCGATGAAATGCAGGCGCTGTGTTTTTTGGCTGGGGCTAATTCGATTTTTTACGGCGATAAGTTATTGACCACCGATAATCCGATGACTAACCATGATTTGGCGTTGTTTGATCGTCTGGGGGTGTATTCCGGCGGTTCGAGTTACGCCTGATCCTAGAAAAATCACACGTCCACGAAAAGCACGAAAGGCACGAAATAAATTACTTTGAATATTTTCGTGCTTTTCGTGGACAGAGACTTTAAATCCAATGACACTTCCATTCCCAGAATTAGCATCTGATCTCGACGATATTGCCCGGCAAGGTCTGTATCGATCAAGGCGAGTCATCGCATCCCCTCAAGGCATTAACCTGGAAATCGACGGCAAGACTGTCGTCAATTTTTGCAGCAATGATTATTTGGGCTTGGCTAATCATGCTGACGTGGTCAACGCGTTTAAAGCCGGTGCGGATCGCTACGGGGTCGGCAGCGGTTCTGCGCATTTGATTTGCGGGCATAGTGCGGCTCATCATGCCTTGGAAGAAGAGCTGGCGGAATTTACCGGTCGCGACCGGGCGTTATTATTTTCCACGGGATACATGGCCAATATCGGCGTGATCTCGGCGTTATTGGGGCGCGGCGATGCGGTGTTTGAAGACCGCTTGAACCATGCCTCTTTGTTGGACGGCGGCCTGTTGTCCGGCGCACGGTTTAAGCGCTATGCCCATGCCGATGCGGCCGATCTCGGAACAAAGCTGGATAAAGCCTTGGGCCGCAAGCTGGTCGTTACCGATGGCGTATTCAGCATGGATGGCGATTTTGCGCCGCTTGATGAATTGGCGGTTGCCGCGAAAAAGCATGGCGCTTGGCTGATGGTTGACGATGCGCACGGCTTGGGCGTAATCGGCGAGCGCGGCGGCGGGATTGTTGAGCATTACGGTCTTAGCCAGGACGATGTGCCGGTGTTGATGGGGACCCTGGGCAAAGGATTAGGCACCTTCGGCGCGTTCGTCGCGGGTTCGGAGCTGCTGATTGAAACCCTGATCCAGAAAGCCCGGACTTATATATATACCACTGCGTTACCGGCGTCGGTCGCCGAAGCGACGAGAACCAGTTTAAAAATTGCTATCGAAGAAAGCTGGCGCAGGGATAAGCTTAAACAACTGTCGGAGCGGTTCAGGCGGGGTGCAGGTCAGCTCGGATTGCAGGTGATGGAGTCATCGTCGGCTATTCAGCCTATCTTGATCGGCGACAGCCAGCGGGCCGTAGACATCAGCAACGCTTTATTGAACGCCGGTTTCCTGGTCAGCGCGATACGTCCGCCGACCGTGCCTCAAGGCAGCGCAAGGTTGCGGGTGACTTTTTCAGCCTTGCATGAACAGCAACATGTCGACCGCTTACTGGACGCGCTGGGCAAAGCAATCGTAGGCTGCAAGTGACAAAAATCCATTTGGAAACCTTCGGGCAAGGTAAATCCATAGTGTTGGTGCATGGCTGGGCTATGCATACCGGCATCTGGCGGGACTTTGCCAAGCAATTGGCGCTCAACTATCAGGTGACCTGCATTGATTTGCCGGGACACGGGCATAGCGAACTTATCGATCCGTTTACGCTGGAACGGATTAGCGCGGAGTTGCTTAAGGCAATTCCCGGGCAGGGCTGTTGCTGGTTGGGGTGGTCGTTGGGCGCTACGGTAGTTCTTGATGTAGCTGCTCGCTATCCTGAACGGGTATCTTCTCTGGTTTTACTAGCGGGGAATCCGTTGTTTCCAAGCTCCGGCTCTCGTCTTTATACACAAGCGCCTACGGGACACCGTCATTCCGGCATGGATTGCCGGAATCCAGACTACATGGACGTATGCAGCTCGCCATCCATGGCACTCGGCAATTGCTCCATGCATTGCTCTACCTCCTGCATCCATGCAGTCGTGGATACCTGCTTCCCGGCGGGTATGACGAATTACTTGGATACTTTTGTGTATAAAGATGAGAACTTCAGCTTGGAAACGGAAACATGGCCCGGAATGGATGTCCAATTACTGGATGATTTTGCCGAGCAATTGAATAAAAATTGCCAGGCGACCTTGTTACGTTTTTTATCCTTGCAGGTCAACGGGTTGCCCGAGCATAAAGCCCTTTTGAAAGCACTTAAAAGCGCCGTGTTCGAGTGCGATGCGCCCGATCAAAATACCTTGCAGGGCGGTTTGGACATACTGAAACAGGCGGACTTGAGGCCGGTATTGTCGGGATTGACTATGCCTGTCTCGGTCATATTAGGCGGCCTGGATACCTTGGTTCCGGTAGCCGTAGGCCAAAAAATGCAGCAGTTATTGCCGAGCCTGGAATTAAACATCATCGACAGGGCAGGGCATGTGCCGTTTTTATCGCACAGCCGGGAAACGCTGGCGATTATTTCCCGGTTTATGGATCAGAGATGCAGTTAGATAAAGCCAAAATTAAGCAGTCATTTGCGGCCGCCTCGCTTACTTATGATGGCGTTGCCGCATTGCAGCGCACTGTCGGTAAAGCCCTGCTGGCTACTGTCGATCTTGAAAGCCTGACCGGAACATTGTTGGATGTGGGTTGCGGCACCGGTTTTTTAAGCGTCGAACTGTCGGTGTGCGAGCGGCCTATCATCGCCCTGGATATTGCGTTGCCGATGGTGCAGCTAACGAGAAAAAAACTGCTCGATAGGCCTGATGTCAGTTATCTATGCGCCGATGCCGAACAGTTGCCGCTAGCAGGGCACATCGCCGACAGCGTATTTTCCAGTCTCGCATTGCAATGGTGCATCAATCTTGAGGCTGTTTTTACCGATATTAAACGGGTATTGAAACCGGGCGGGCGGCTGGTCTTTTCGATATTCGGTCCGCAAACCTTGCAGGAATTAAAAGCCGCCTGGGCGGAAGTCGACGACTACAAACATGTTAACGAGTTTTACAGCGAGATGCAGTTGACCCGTTTTCTTCAACAATCGGGTTATACCGAGATAAAGCTTGAAACCAGGCTTTATCGTTCGAGTTACGGTTCGGTTTTAGAGTTGATGAGGGAGTTAAAGCATATCGGCGCACATAATGTGATGGCCGGGCGTAATAAAAACATCACGACCAAGGCCCAGATGCAGCGCATGATTGCGGCTTACGAGCCGCATCGAAGCGGCGGACTGATTCCTGCAACCTTCGAAGTCATTATGGTCAGCGCAAGCTAATGGCAAAGGGCTACTTTATAACCGGCACCGACACTAACGCCGGTAAAACCTGGGCGACGATTGCGTTAATGCGTCACTTTAAAAACCGGGGGAAATCGGTTGCAGGCATGAAGCCGGTTGCGGCCGGTTGTTTAATGCAGGACGGGCAACTGAAAAATGAAGACGCCTTGCTGATCCAAGACAATGCGTCATTGCGGATCGCCTACGACTTAATCAACCCTTACGCCTATGAAGCGCCTGTTTCGCCCCATATTGCGGGCCTAAAAAATCCAGTCAAACTCGATCAAGTGGTCGCCACATGCGAGCTATTGAAAAGCTTGGCTGACATTGTCGTCGTTGAAGGCGCAGGAGGCTGGTACAGTCCGTTAAATGAGCGGGAAGCTAATAGCGATTTGGCAACAATGCTGGCCTTGCCGGTCATCATGGTTGTCGCCATCAGGTTGGGTTGTATCAATCATGCAAGATTGACGTATCAGGCGATAGTGCAGTCCGGCGTAAGCTGTGCCGGTTGGATTGCAGTCTGTACAGATCCTGATATGTTAAGCAGGGACGAGAATATACAGACTATAAAAGCCGTTGTAGATGCGCCCTTGCTGGGGCTGTTGCCTTATAGGAAAGTGGCTGATTTCGACTTTTTCTCGGAACAGCTGAAGATATAAAGAGCGCCTTTTGTGGACCATTTTGGTAGTCTCGTTTTCTGGTTTTATCAGTGTGAGATACGAACCGTCATCAATCGTTATCTCTTGTTTGGGTAATAACGCTCAGCCGCTTTGTGCAAAAAATGCACTTGCTGCTGAAAACGTGAACAGTGGCGACACATCAATAAATGCATTCGTACAGCCCAACGTTCCTGCCATGTTAAGGGGCGATCCATACTTTCAGATAATAATCCGCTAATATCTTTACAGGTTTTCATAACTCTCTCTTCTCATTAAACCAGCGTTGCTCTAAACATTCGCGCAACCCTAACCGCGCTCTGTGTAAATAAACACGGCAAGCGCTGTGGCTAATAGCCATATCCAGACAAATTTCTTCGGTTTCCAGGCCGACCATTTCACGCAACATAAAAGCCCGTGCGTGTTGCTCGGATAGATTTTTTTGACACCACTCAAACAGGACCCAAAATTCGTCTTGCTCCAAAGCATGGTCTGGGTTATTCCACGCACCAGGCGAGCCTATCCAACGACCTTTACCGTCGAATATCAATTGCTCCAAAGCGGCGTTGGGATCTTCTTCATGCCCGCCCGCCGGTTCTCCCAGTGAATAATGCCGTTCAGCCGCACGGTAATGGTCGGCGATTTTGTGTTTTAGAATGCCGATTAACCACGTTCTGAGCGCTGATTTACTGCGAAAACTATTGCCCGTTTGCAAGGCGGCCAGCAGTGTTTCTTGTACTGCATCTTCGGCAACCGCTTCATCATGCAACTGTAACAACGCATAACGTAACAGGATGGTTCGGTGATCGTTTAACTGGTTTTTATCCATCGGTTACTCTGGAATGCGGCGGAATGTGCTGGGTGATATTTTAAAACAACGCTTAAAGGCTTTACTGAATGCTGCGGCTGAATCATATCCGCAACGCTCGGCAACTCTTTCTATGGTCATGTTGGGCTCTTTCAACCACTGGGCTGCAATCTGTAAGCGCCAAGCGATCAGGTATTCAATCGGCGAACTGCCGATCAGCGCGGCAAATTTCTCCGATAACACGGTTTTCGATAATCCCGCTCGGGAACACAGTTCGGCAACTGTCCAGGGCTGCCAAGGTTGCCGATGAATCAAGCCCAACACCGTTGCTAAACGCTTATCTTGCATGGCTGCAAATACGCCATCTTGCACCAAATTTTCTTCAATACAGTAACGGATAACCAGCACAAAAAGGCTGTCACACAAACGCTCCACCACCGAGTCGCTACCAAAACGCTGACCGGAGGTTTCGCTGACAACAAGTTCGATCAGCTTGGCCAGTATGTCGCCAGCTTGATTCTTTTTGATCACAATTTCGGCGGGCAACGCCTGCCACAACAACGATCTGGGTGTAGCCAGTTCAATTTCGCCGCAAACGAATCCCGATTCTCCGTTCTCCCAGCCGGTCAAGCGGGTGTCGGCAGCGTCGCAAGGCAAATGCTCGGCGCTGTAGGACAAAAAGTGTCTTGGCGCATGTGGCAGGAACAAAATCAAATCGCCGCTGTCCAGCGCCAACGGCGTTTGCCGACTCGGCGAATGCACCCAGCCTTGACCCTTGCTGAGCAAATGAAACCAAACCGAGCTATCGGAATTGTGATCCATCAGCCAGCGCCCGCAAACGCCGCCTGAATAGACCAGTTTGGCGTGCAAGTTCAGCGCGTTGACTAACAAAGTTAAAGCATCCACATCGAATTCCCGAACGATTGGACAACAATTGCGGAATCGCAAGCATGGGTTTGCTTCTTCAAAATCTTTAAACTCGCTTCATGGACATTTTTAGTAAAACTCATCAACACAGGAAAACCATCATGACTCAATTTAATATTCATTCTATTTCACAAGCATCCGAGGCCGCTAAGCCACTACTGACAGGCGCACAACAAAAATTCGGCTTTGTTCCTAATCTAATGGGGCGTTTTGCCGAATCCCCCGCAACGCTACAAGCCTATCTTGAGTTAGGTTCACTTGTCGAAAAAACCTCGTTAACGCCTGTAGAGCAACAAGTTGTGTTGCTCGCAGCAAGTGTTGAAAACCACTGCACTTATTGCGTAGCCGCGCATTCAATGATCGCTAAACGGATGGCAAAAGCCGAGTCGGCCATTGTTGAGTCATTAAGAAAACAGCAACCATTGTCCGACCCAAAGCTGGAAGCTTTGGCAGTATTCACCCGTGCAGTGGTTAAACAGCGCGGCAGGGTAGCGGGCGGTGTATTAGACGATTTTCTAGGAGCCGGTTATACATCTCAGCAAGCTTTGGATGTGCTGCTGGGTGTAACGATGAAAACGCTCAGCAACTATGCCAATCACATCATGGGCGCTACGACCCTGGACGCGGCATTTCAATCCGAAGCGTGGGATGCTCCTGTTCAGTGTACCCAACAATGTTCTTAAAATTTACCTTGATCTCTCACACTACACAGGAGAAATACCATGCCACTCGTACAAATAAAAGGCATTAGCGGTTACTTATCATTGTCGCAAAAACAGGACATCATCAGTAAAGTCACCGATGCCGTCCTTTCAGTAGAAGGTGAAGCTTTAAGGCCTGTCACCTGGGTTATTATTGAGGATGTTGCCTCAGGCCAATGGGGTGTCGGCGGTCAAGCCATTACCACTGATGATATTCGCAACATGAGCCGAGCCATCAAATAAGCCCGAAACGCTATGGCGGCGATAACCGCTACCATAGCGTTGTTTCAAGTGTTATTGCTTTTTATCGACTCCAGCCACGCATCCAGACTTAAACGACCGGAACTGCTAAATAGTCATTGGGTTGATTTTAGCGCTTGATCTGATCGAAGCTTAGCAACCATCAGATCAACAAACGACCTGACTTTTGCCGAAGCATAACGGCCTTCGCGATGTATGACGTGAATGGGCAAAGGCTCCGGTTCGAATTCGCTCAAAATCGTTTGCAGTTGCCCCGATGCTTGGTAAGAGGCAATCTGATAGGACAATAGCCGCGTAACCCCCATTCCCAGTAAGACGGCGGCAATCGCGGAATCGTTACTGGTCACCGTTAAACGCGGCTTGACCCGGACGACCAGCCCCTCGGCAAATTTCCATTCTATAGCCGGTGAAACGGCGCTGGCAGCAACCACGAGGTGGTTCGCCAGATCCGATGGCTTGTCCGGTGCGCCATGCTTAGCCAGATAGGCAGGCGAAGCGCAGACAACCCGACGGATAGAGCCGACGCGAATAGCCTTCATGCTTGAGTCCGGCAGCTCACCGATCCGTATGCCGACATCAAAACCTTCTTCAAGCAAGTTCACGATTCGATCCAGAAATACGGCGGATATTTCCATATCAGGATAGCGTTGCAAATAGTCAACGATACCAGGAATCACAAATAGCTTGCCGAACAACACCGGCGCCGTAACCGCCAGCTGACCGCGCGGTTCTGCATTGATGCCTGCTGCGGCTTCATCCGCCTCGTCTACCTCATTAATGATGCGCCGAGCATCTTCGAGATAACGCTGCCCTGCATCTGTCACGCGCACATAGCGAGTCGTTCTGGTAAGCAGTTTGGTACCCAGCCGGTCTTCCAGCGCCGCGATAGCGCGGGTCACCGCCGGCGGCGACATGTTAAGCCTGCGTGCGCCGCCGGCGAAACTCTGCTCTTCTGCAACGGCGACGAACACCGTCATTAACTGTAATCGATCCATTCATTATTCCATTTATCGGAATAGTATATTGTAATTAATGGCTATTCTTCTTTCCAGTGGAATTTCATAAACTAACCCCACTCGCAATACGACGAGTAAAACAACTGTCTCAACTTAACTTTTTTGGAGCATCATCATGAGCCGTATTAATACCGTCACCCACGAAACTGCCAACTCTGAACAAAAAGCGTTATTTGACGCTATCCAATCTCAACTGGGCATGGTGCCCAACTTTTTAAAAGTATTCGCCAATTCGCCTGCAGCCTTGCGCGCTTTTCTGGGCCTGCACGGCATCGCCAATGAAGGCGGTTTGGATCCCCAAACACGGGAGCGTATTGCTTTAGGTCTGGCGCAACAAAATTCTTGCGAATATTGCCTATCCGCCCATACCGCCATTGGCCGTAAAGCCGGTTTAACCGCCGCCGAGATCGAAGCTAATCGCGCCGGTACCAGTCAAGACGAGAAAGCCGCTGTAGCCGTGCGCTTTGCCCGCTCGCTAGTTGAAAATATGGGCGAAGTCACCACCGCCGAAATTACCGAAGCGCGTAACGCCGGTTACAGCGATGGCGAGATTGTCGAAATCATCACCCATGTCGGCATGAATGTGTTAACCAATATGATAGGCAAAGCCAGCCGAGTGGAAATCGATTTTCCGAAAGTTGCGCTTAAAATCGCCGCGTAAACATCATCCTAGAAAAATCATTTCATCCACGAAAAACACAAAAAGCACGAAAATTTTCAAAAAGATACCAAACAGTAGATCGTCACCCAAAGAGTGAATAGCTAAATTAATACAACATACTGATTTATTTCGTGTCTTTCGTGTCTTTCGTGGACAAGTTGCGGTTTTTGGGAGCATTACTACAATCATCCGGCGGTGTCCTGCGCCGCCGGTTTCTCTGGAGAACGCTGATGGCTAATGCATTTGCTGAAATTACCTTTACCCCCAGTGTTAAGGCGGCCCAAAGTTTGTACGGCAGCCGTCAAGCCAATCAAGGCTTTGAGCTGTCGGAAGATGCCAGAAACAAATTGGCCGAGCGCGAGATTGAATTTATTGCTGAACGAGACAGCTTTTATCAAGCTACCGTATCGGAATCCGGATGGCCTTATGTACAGCATCGGGGCGGCCCGGCAGGCTTTCTAAAAGTGCTTGATGAACGCACCATCGGCTTTGCCGACTTTCGCGGCAATAAGCAGTATTTGAGCGTCGGCAATCTCAACGCCAATGACTGTATTTCCCTGATCCTGATGGATTACCCCAATCGAAGACGCCTGAAGATATGGGGACGTGCCCGTATCGTCCATGAAAATGAAGAACCCGAATTAATCGCGCAACTTGAAGTGCCGTCCTATCGCGCCCGAGTTGAACGGGGCATCGTCATCCAGGTCGAGGCCTACGACTGGAATTGCCCTCAACACATTACGCCGCGCTATTCGGAGGCCGAAATAGACCATCTGATTGCCCCGTTAGTGGAAGAAAATAGAGTATTAAAATCAACAGGCGCATTCGATTTAAAGACGCTGGGAAATGGCCCGTTGGAATTGGTGATTACCGGCATGCGCCAGCTCACCTCTCGCATCAGGAGCTTTGAACTCCGCAATCCTAACGGTAATGAATTGCCCGCATTCGAAGCAGGAGCGCATCTCGTCGTGCCGGTGCGCTTGGCTGACGGGGCGATAAGCACACGGCACTATTCGATTTGCTCAGACCCTGCCCGCAAAGACATTTATGAAATTGCCGTGCTGCTTGATGAAAACGGTACGGGCGGTTCACTGTCGGTACATGGGCAATTTACTCTCGGCTTAGGCTTGCGATGCAGCTTGCCGCAGAATAATTTTAAGCTTCATGACCATGACAGTCCCGCCATTCTGATTGCAGGAGGCATCGGCATCACGCCTATTAAGGCAATGGCTCACGCGCTACAGTCGCAGCAACGAGACTTCCAAATCCATTATGCTGTCCGAAACAACCGGGAAGCGGCCTATCTTGAACAGCTAAGGCAAGCGTTCGGCGATGGCGATAAACTAAGCGTCTACCCATCCGAAAATGGCAGTCGCCTTAATCCAGGTGCGCTTCTGGCCTCCAGTCCGTCAACGACCGTTTTTTATGTCTGCGGCCCCGCTCGACTCATTGATGTGGTGACATCCGCAGCGCAGTCGCAGGCTATCGATCCCGACAGGATTCGGCTGGAGCGGTTCGCCGCAGGAGCCGCAGAGTCGGATCGTCCGGTTGAAGTTGAGTTGCGGCGTTCGAACAAAATAATCCAGGTCGCTGCAAAACAGTCGGTTCTGGATGCGGTTCGCGAAGCGGGCATTGATGCGCTTTATGATTGCCGCGCCGGCAATTGCGGCGCTTGCGCCGTTAAAGTGCTTGAGGGCATCCCCGAACACCGTGATAGCGTCTTAACCAAAGCCGAACGGGAACGGGCCGGCCTGATGTGCATCTGTGTATCGCGCGCTCAATCGGAACGGCTGGTACTTGACCTGTAAACTAAGGAATGAGCATGAAACAATTTGAACAACTTGCGGCGTAAGTTTTCAGCGGGAGTGCAAGCTTCGCTTGCGCTTGCAGGCAAAGCCTGCACTCCGGCTATTGGTAACTTGCACGCGTTATTCCGTACACATTCCTAAGCGGAGAAAAAACATGATAACCCTTTACGAATTCGCCCTATCCGGCAACTGCCATAAAGTCCGCCTGCTGCTGTTGCTGCTGGACCTAAGCTATCAAAGTATCGCTGTCAACGGCTCAGAACGGCAGCACAAGGCGGACGATTTTTTGAAAATGAATCCTTTCGGCCAAGTGCCCGTGTTAACCGATGGCGGCATCGTCATTCGGGACAGTCAGGCCATTCTGGTTTATCTGGCCCGAAAATACGGCAATGAACGCTGGTTGCCGACCGACGCGGCGGCATTAGGCGAAGTTATGGCCTGGCTCTCATCTGCCGCCAATGAAGTGGTGATGGGGCCGAACCGGTTACGCCTGCATTTTAAATTCGGTCGCGCTATTAATCTCGATGAATCCAGACAAATCACGTCAAACTTGCTGAACATCCTGCAACAGCGCCTTGATAATCATTGCTGGCTGGCTGCCGAGCATGTGACCGTCGCCGACATTGCTGTTTATCCTTATATTGCATTGGTGCAGGAAGGCAAAATCGATCTTGAACCCTATCCGGCGGTCATAGCCTGGATAAATCGAATTCAGGCACTGCCCGGCTACGTCGGCATGCCGGGAATGCGGCAACCTGAATAGCTTGCCAATCGCTAAACCCCCTCATTAACCAGGAGTTATCAATGAACACTACCGAAGCAGTACGCCCTCCATTTCCGCCATTTACCCATGTGACGGCGGCCCAAAAGGTACGCATGGCCGAAGACGGCTGGAACGGACGCAATCCTGAGAAAGTTGCTCTGGCCTACACCATCGACAGCCAATGGCGAAATCGTGCCGAGTTTCCGGCAGGCAGGGAGCAAATCATCGAGTTTCTGACCCGCAAATGGGCTAAAGAGCATGAATACCGTTTAATAAAGGAACTATGGGCCTTTGAAGATAACCACATTGCTGTCCGCTTTGCTTATGAATGGCATAATGACAATAACGAGTGGTTCCGTTCATACGGTAACGAGAACTGGGAATTCGACCAAAACGGCTTGATGCAGCGTCGCTACGCAAGCATCAACGATTTGCCGATTAAGGAATCCGAGCGAAAATTCCATTGGCCGTTGGGCCGCCGTCCCGACAATCATCCGGGACTGAGCGATCTTGGGCTTTAAAATTTCGGTTCTTGATTTACTTTTTTACCAAGTCGGTTGAATCTTTTCGCAATTCAACCGATCCGGTATCTTGATTGTATGTTGATAGCCACTTTAATCACTAACCCGAAATGATTAGCGTTTTTTAAGAGCCAGCCACGTATCCAGACTTAAACGGCCGGAACCGCTAAATAACAAAGAGGTCAGCATGAACAAATACATCAACGGCAGTTTGTAATTACCGTAGCCTTGATCGGTAATCGCGTAGCCTTGCCATAATTGCGCTAAGCTGTGCCATTCGGCCGGCCAGTGGACAGCAGCGATGGCAACGATGGTTAAAATAATCAACGCAAAACTGAAAAAGCGCGTGGCAAAGCCTAAAATCAACGCAATCGGTGCGATGATCTCCAGCCCTATCGACAGCCCCCAGCTCAGATCGGGCGGCAATAAGTTAAACGGAAAAGGAAATGCTAAATCGGCAAACCAGTTTTCGCCGGAAACTTTCTCCAATCCCGCCTCTAAAAACTCATAAGCGATTAACAGCCGAAGCAACAGCGGTGCAAAACCGGCGGTATTCGCTTCAAACCAGCGGGATGTTTGTTTTATAAGCTCAACCCATCCGCGTATTGCTTTGTGTAGCGGGCAAACTGCACAGTTTGTTGGAGAGTGGGATTCATTCGTCATGTTCATCGCAAAATAGATTCGGGTTTTTACGCACCGCGCCAATTCCACCAATGGCTTTTGCCGGTGGACAGATACGGGGCGACATTTTCAATCAGTTGATTTAGCAACGGGTAATCTATATCCGTCATTAAATCGGCGGGGCTGCCTTTTTTATGGCTGGGTTCAAGCCGTAAGGCATGGTTATGTGCTTCGGCCAAGTGAAAGCCATTGCCGCAAACCGGGCAATACACGGCATCGCCTGCTTTTTGCCCGCGTTTAACCACGACTACAGGGCCGCACATCGGGCAACTATGTAACGGAATACCGGCATCGCTATGTCCGATAATGGCGTTTAATTCGCCGCTACGGCCCAAGGCTATAAAGCGTTCCCCCAGTTTTTTATCAAACTGCTGTCCTAAGTTTATTTCGATTTGCTCTAATGCCGCATCCAGCGGCATACCGGCACGATACGGGCGACTGCTGGTCATCGCATCAAACGCATCCGCCAAGCTGACCATTTTCGCCACCTGCGTGATTGCGCTTTCGGCAATACCGTTAGGATAGCCACGGCCATCGATGCGTTCATGGTGACTCAGTACCGCATCATGAATAAGCCCGGTCAGCGGATGGCCGTGCAAAACACGAACGCCAACTTCCGGGTGGGTTTTGATAATCGCGTATTCTGTATCGGTCAATTTACCCGTTTTGTTCAAAATAGCATCCGGTACGCCGACCTTGCCCAAGTCATGTAAAAACCCGCCTAATGCGGCTGTAGCGGCTTCTTTACGCGATAATCCCGAGGCTAACGCTAAACGCCCGGTTAATTGCGATACTCGCCACAAATGCCCGCCGGTATAAGCATCGCGGGCTTCAACCAAAAAAGCCATGGTGTAAAGCGTTTGTAAAAAGTCATCAATGTTGGTTTTTGAAAGCATGATAAAGCCTCAATCTGTTCCTGTACCCAAAATAGCGCCCTGTTGCATTAAATCCGCTAAAGTTGCAACGCCAAAGGCAAATAGTGCGGATGGTTCAGGGTGTTGTAACTCGGCGGCGATTTGTTCTATTGCTGTTTGAACAGAACAACCGCCAGTCTGTAAAATTTCTATTAACCGCGCAGTTGCAGGGTTTAATTCAATAAACTGCACGACATCCTCCTTATCCCGAAACCCTAAAATATGCGTGGCCTGTTCCGGGGGCGTAGTTTGTTGGTAGTTTTCATTGATGCGCTGTACGGGATAGGCGTAATGCAGCAACTGCAAGACCGGCGCGAAAACGGGGTGGCATGCCAACCAGTCATTAACCGCAGTCTCGTACTGAACAACGGGGTCAGCGTCGGTAATCGCCAATATCAGCTCAACCCATTCGAAATGCGCCAATTCCAGCAAATAAGGCAGTCCGGTATGATTGACCCATTCGGTCTGCAAATACCGGATAAATTCATCGGGGATTTGCCGGTAATAAGGCGACAAGCAACGATGCCGGGCAATAAAACTTTTAAGCAATTGTTGCCAAGCCGTTTTTCCTAAAATTGCGTGCGTGACTGGGAAACAGGTTGTTAAGCTGTCGTTGAATTTGTTGACTAGTAAACCGGTATAGAGCGCCACGCCTTGTGGGCCAAAACCTATCGGCAAAGGCTGTTGCCCAGGGTTGCGCAAATGCGCTAAAAATTGCCGCTGCACGGCTTGAAAAGCCATCATGTTCTTGCTCCAGCGGTTTGCATGGTTGCAGGCGATAGAGCAACGCCGGGCGCAGTTGCCGAGATAGAACCGCGTCTGGAATGGTGATCGAGAACACTGCCTGAGCTGTAACGATAAAACTGTTGCAAATCGGCGATATGCTCGACTTCTACCACCAAATCCGCTAACGGCGGTATATTAAAATCCCGTTCCAATAAGGTCGGAAACACGCCGAAAGTCCGATAGGCGACTTCCAATAATTGCCAAACCGGATCGCAAGCCGCTTGTCCGTGCGTGTCGATAATAACCCCCGATTTATCCAAATCATGCCCGGCAACATGCCCATAAACAATGCGTTCGCCGCATAAGCCTTTTAAAAAGGCGGTCGCATCGTAACCATGATTAAGGCTATTAACGTAAATGTTGTTTACGTCCAAATGAAACGGACAATCGGCTTCCGTCAGCACCGCATTGATGAACGTCAGTTCGTCCATTTTCGCTAACGGGGGAGTGACGTAATAAGAGGCATTTTCCAGCGCAATAGGGCGTTCAAGAATATCTTGCGCAACACGCATCCTGTCGGCCACATGACGCACCGATTCCTCGGTAAAAGGGATGGGGTAAAGGTCGTAATGATGCCCTTCATCACTGCAAAAGCTTAAATGTTCGGTGTACAGCGCGAAGTTATGTTCATCGAGAAACGCTTTCATGCGTTGCAAAAATGCTATATCCAGCGGTGCCGGACCGCCAATGGATAAGGAAAGGCCATGTGCTACGAAGCAATGTTGTTCTGTGTAGGCACGAAAAATCTTGCCCAATCGGCCGCCAATATCGATCCAGTTTTCAGGCGATACTTCAAAAAATTTAATCACATCGGGAACGCCCGATTCCAGAGCCGGTAATAGCTCTCGGCGTAGCCCTAAGCCCGCACCGCTGATAGCAAATGTGTTCATTTGTGTCCCTTCAGCGGTTTAAAACCAGCGTAAAACCCAATGGGCGATTGCCGCCAGGGCAAGCATCATCATTTTTTCATGAATACATAGGCCTTTTTTGGTGCTGCATTGGCCATTTAAATTGCACATGAGTGACATAATTTTTTCCTTATCTAAGTTTTTTTGTAATTATTCTGCGCGAAGCACGATATCCCTCTCCTGTTGGAGAGGGTAGGGTGAGGAGGATCAAAATAAAGCCATGCTATTAAGGCGATTTCCTGCGAAAAATATACCCATCTGACTGGTCTTTTTGTCCGTCTGCTGCGTTGTAAAAATGGTTGCATAGCTCGCTATGCGCCCATTTTTACGCCTTGCAGACGAACAAAAATCCTGCGTCATTTGGGCATATTTATTCTTGGCAATCGCCTAAATTCTCCTCTCCCCAACCCTCTCCAGCAGGAGAGGGGGCTAAGTCCTGCCAAAATGAAAAGTTTTCCCGATACGCTGAATAGTTACGTTTTTTTAATAGTGGTAAGCCGCCAGAGAAAAATAATCGGGCGGCTTGATAGAGGTATTACATTTTGCCGCTACAACCGCCTTCTTTCATTTTTTCTTCAGGCTTGGCAGCGCCGCTACAGCCGCCTTCTTTCATTTTCATTTTGTTGGCGCCGCATTTACCTTCGCCGCACTTGCCTTCTTTCATTTTGCCGCTGCAACCGCCTTCAGGCATTTTTTCATCGGCAGCGGCAAGCACTTGTGCACCACTGATTTTTTGCAGCCCAAAAGGATTTTCTTGCGCGTTAACCATTGGACTTGCGGTTAATGCCGTTGCTATTGCGCCGCCCAGAGTTAAGGCTAAGGTTTTTTTGTTCATAGTTAAGTCTCGTAGTTTGAATTAAGTGGATTACAGAAAAGCATGTTTACCTTTCTGTCTTATCAGTCGGAGTAATGGTTAATTTGTTACAATTTTTTTTGGGATTTTTTAGGCTAGGTCGGGTTAGCTTATTGAGCGTAGCGAGATAACGTAGTGTGACTGGCATGATAGTCACACTACAGATAACATCCCTTCAAGGGATGTTATCTGGCGAACAACTAAGGAATTGTCCATAATTAACTTGAACAGTTTTTGGTAATTAAGTAGCTCTACTCATTGTGAAAATTGGTTTTAGTAAGGGGGATTAAGTATTTCAAATTGTTCAAGTTATTCGAGGACAGCTCTTAATGACAAAGCCAAAACGGAAGCATTACGGCGCGGTTATTTTGTTTTACAACGTAGCGGTGATCTGATTCACACCGAGAGTAGCGAGCAGTTGATGGTGTTGTGATTTTACGCTAGGTGCATACCCGGTCGCGCCCCTGGAAACCATTACGATCCACAAATGAAATTAGTCGAATATATTTTAATGAAAAACTTCGGAACTACTATTTTTCCAGTTGTTGAGTAGTTACTTTTTATCTAAGCCATCCCTTGCTGCTACAATGCACGCATCTTAAACTGCACAAAAACTCAAAAAATGGATGTAATACAACGCATTGCCGAAGAATTAGCCGTTAACGCCAGGCAAGTCGCCGCCGCTGTCGATTTATTGGATGAAGGCGCGACCGTCCCGTTTATTTCCCGCTACCGTAAGGAAGTGACCGGCGGCTTGGACGATACTCAATTAAGATTGCTGGAAGAGCGTTTGGGCTATTTGCGCGAACTTAACGCGCGGCGTCTTACTATTCTGGACAGCATCAGCTCTCAGGGCAAGCTGACGCCGGAACTGGAAAAAGCCATAAATGACGCCGATACCAAAACGCTGCTCGAAGATTTGTATTTACCTTATAAGCCTAAGCGCCGCACTAAGGCGCAGATCGCCCGCGAAGCGGGGCTTGAGCCGCTTGCCGATGCCTTATTGGCTGACCGCAGCCTGATTCCCGAACAAGCGGCAGCCGCTTATATTGATGTTGATAAAGGCGTGGCGGATGCCGCCTCAGCTTTGGATGGCGCACGGCAAATCATCATGGAACGCATTTCCGAAGACGCCGAGCTGTTGGCCGAACTGCGCGAGCGCATCTGGCAAAAAGGCATAATCCACGCCAGCGTTGTGACCGGCAAGGAACAGGCGGCTGAAAAATTCAAAGATTATTTCGATTACGAAGAAGCCGTCAATAAAATCCCTTCGCACCGGGCTTTGGCGTTGTTTCGCGGTCGTAATGAGGATTTGTTGAATCTAACGCTAAAACCCAGCGCCGATGACAAAATGGAACATGATCTTTGCGCCCAGTTTGTAGCTGTCCGATTGAATATCACCGATACAGCAAAACCAGCCGATGCCTGGCTGGCGGAAACCGCGCGTTTCGCCTGGAAAATTAAACTGTACACCCGCATCGACCTGGACTTAAAACTCAGGTTGCGCGAAGCCGCCGAACTGGAAGCGATTCGGGTGTTCGCCAGCAATTTACGGGATTTGTTGCTGGCCGCACCGGCAGGGCCTAAAGCGACTATGGGGCTGGACCCCGGCATCCGCACCGGAGTTAAAGTTGCGATTGTCGATCCTACTGGAAAGCTGCTGGCGACAGACACCATTTATCCGCATCCGCCGCGCAAGGATTGGGATGGCGCTATAAATACGCTGGCAAAACTGATTCAAAAGCACGAGGTCGATTTGGTTAGCATCGGCAACGGCACGGGTTCTAGGGAAACCGACCAGCTGGTCGCCGATGTGATGAAACGGCATGGCGAATTGAAGTTCACTAAGATCACTGTATCGGAAGCGGGCGCATCGGTTTATTCGGCCTCCGAGCTGGCCGCCAAGGAGTTTCCCGAGCTGGATGTGTCGCTACGCGGCGCGGTTTCTATCGCCAGACGCTTGCAGGACCCATTGGCTGAGCTGGTTAAAATCGACCCGAAATCGATCGGCGTGGGCCAGTACCAACACGATGTGAATCAGGTTCAGTTAGCCAAGGGCCTCGATACCGTGGTCGAAGATTGCGTAAATGCGGTCGGCGTTGATGTGAATACCGCATCGGTAGCCCTGCTTAAACAGGTGTCCGGTTTGTCGGCCAGCATCAGTGAAAACATCGTCGCCTTCCGCAATGAAAACGGCCCGTTTACTAATCGCAAGCAATTGAAAAAAGTGCCGCGTTTGGGCGACAAGGCTTATGAGCAGGCGGCGGGATTTTTGCGCATTATGAACGGCGACAACCCGTTGGATGCGTCTTCGGTTCATCCCGAAGCCTATCCGGTTGTGGAAGCCATTATCGGCGGCACCGGAAAATCGATCCGCGACCTGATAGGCCAAAGCCAGTTTCTACGCGGGCTGAATCCGGCCAATTACACCAATGAGCATTTCGGTTTGCCGACCGTGACCGACATCTTGCAGGAATTGGAAAAGCCCGGCCGCGATCCCAGGCCGGAATTTAAAAGCGTCGAGTTTAAAGCCGGCATCGAGAAAATCACCGACCTTGAAGTCGGCATGAGGCTGGACGGCGTCGTCACCAATGTCGCTAACTTCGGCGCATTTGTCGACATTGGCGTACACCAGGACGGCTTAGTGCATATTTCCCATTTATCGGATACCTTCGTCAAGGACCCCAGGGATGCGGTTAAAACCGGTGAAATGGTCAAAGTGACAGTCATGGAGGTCGATGTCGAACGCAAGCGTATTTCATTATCGATGAAAACAAATCCAGAGGCGACGGAAGAAGCCAGGCCCGAGCGAAATAGCCAGAAACCGACGCCACATAAACCCAAGCAGCAGGCTCCGGTGCAAGGTTCAATGGCTAGCGCATTTGCCAAGGCGCGGGGCGGTAAATAATTTTAGCTCTGCTATACTGACCATCAGTATTAACACACCAATATAGGATTTGATATGCGCAAATTAAGTCGTTTTTTTGTTTTTCTTTTATTCGCCGGCCTGTTTACGGCATATACCCCCATGGTTCAGGCTGACATGCAACCGGGTTATGACGATACGACCTCTACGCCGGTTAGGGATAAAAACCAGCATTTGAGTTATGGCAGCAAGGTCGGCAACAAGGCGCTGAATGCTTTTGCCAATCTGACCACGGGTGTGGTGGAAATACCTAAAAACATCATTAATACGACCAATAAAAGCAATATTATTTATGGCGCTGTGGGCGGCTTATTTAAAGGGTTGGTTCACACCGCCGGGCGCATAGGCGTTGGGGTTGTTGATTTGCTTACTATCCCGCTTCCTACCAAGCCTATCGCCCAACCTGGGTATATTTGGGATAATTTTGATGTGGACACCACTTACGGGCCGGTATTTCGTTTAGATTCATCTCAGGGAGCAAGGCCCGTTGTTCAAGCGCCTAGCCCTGAACCGGTTGTTGCAGCGCCTGTAGCGCCTAAACCGGCGCCGATTGATAATTCAAAACAGTACAAGCAGGAAACTAATCATGCATTGGATGCAATGTTCAAAAAAGAAATGAAGAAATAACGCGCCGCCGTTTCAATCAAAAAAGCCCGGAGGCGGGAGCCTGCCGGGCTTTTTTATACGGTTAGTTTTTTGAATCGGGCAATGGCGGGGGAGAAAACTCAGGGTGCGCAATGCTAAGCTTGGCGCCGATTTCGCCCATGTAAAATACCAGGATCTTGACCGGCTCTTCGCCTATATTGCGGCCATTATGGAGTACGCCTACCGATTCAGGCAAAACATCGCCCTGGTGAAGGATTTTAACTGCGCCTGTGGCGAGCCTTAGTTCTAGTGCGCCTTCCATGATGTAGCCGAATACCGGTATCGGGTGTTCGTGCCATCCGGTTTCGGCCTTAGGCGCAATTTCAACGATCAAGGCTGTGACTTCGCCTTGCCCTTTAGGATAGGCAATCGGTTTGCCATCCCAGCTGGTGGTGGTCTTGAGCAGCGGGGTAACTTTAAGGGCTATATTGTCGTTCAAGGCGCAGCCTGCAAACGGCCCGCATAGCGCCACGAAGAATAAAAACCGTGTTTTGATGTTCATCTGCAAAAGCCTGGTCAAGCGATCTTAGCCCGGTGGCCAAGTCATTTGCCGACCGCCCAAAAGATGTAAGTGCAGGTGATAAACCTCCTGCCCGCCGTTCTTGTTGCAGTTAAAAACGGTTCTGTAACCCGCTTCGGATATGCCTTCCTGCTTAGCCAGCGTTGCCGCCGTCTGTAATATTTGGCCTGCCAGCAAGGTGTCGTCCAGGTCGTTCACGGTTGCAATGTGGCGTTTGGGGACAATCAGTATATGTACCGGGGCCTGGGGATTAATGTCCCGGAAAGCCAGGATATTTTCATCTTCAAAAACCACATCCGGTTTGATAACACCGGCAACCATTTTACAAAATAAACAATCAGTCATTGTTTTTACCTTTTTTGTATGAGCGACCGGAAGGTCGACATCGTTGATTTTAGAATATACGCTTCTGTTCTCCCAAGGAAACTAAATAACTTGAACAGATAACATCCCTTCAAGGGATGTTATCTGTAAATCGGCTGTATGAGTTATTTAATTTTCATCCCTAATTGCAGACTTATGCACGGAAAGGTCGCCTTTACATTTCTACGCGGCCATTAAAGGCATGAGATAAGGTGTTGCTGTCGGTAAATTCCAACTCGCCGCCCATGGGGATGCCGTGGGCGATTCTGCTGGCCTGCACTTGGTGTTTTCTGGCCAGCTCGCCGATAAAATAGGCGGTTGCCTCGCCTTCAACTGTGGAATTGGTCGCCAGGATCAGTTCCTTGATAGGGCCTGTTGCGAGCCGCTGTTCAAGCTGGTCCAGGCCGAGCTCATCCGGGCCTATGCCGTCCAGCGGCGATAACCGCCCGTGCAGCACAAAATAGCGTCCTTTGAATGCGGTTGCCTGGTTGATAATCCAAGCGTCGGCGGGGCTCTCTACGATGCAGATGACGGAATCGTCCCTTGAGGTGTCGGCGCAGATTTCGCAAATATCGCCTTCGGTCAAGGTGCGGCATTGCTTGCAATAGCCTAAAGCTTCTATCGCTCTCAGCAGCGTTTGGGCCAGCATAATCGCGCCGTTGCGGTCGCGTTGGAGCAGGTGAAACGCCATGCGTTGGGCGGTTTTAGGGCCGACGCCCGGCAGGCAGCATAAGTTCTGTATCAACTGCCCCAATAAGCCTTTTTGCTGCATATTAAAAAGGCAGTTGGAATCCGGGAGGTAGGGGTAGTCCTGACGTGACATCGGTCATTTTTTCTTTTTTCATTTTTGCGACTTTATTGACCGCATCGTTGATAGCTGCCGCAACCATGTCTTCCAGCATATCCTTGTCATCGCCCAGCAAGGATGGATCGATGGTGACCTTTCTGGCTTCGCGTTTGCCGGTCATTAGGATGGTTACCAGGCCGCCGCCGGATTCGCCCATGACTTGCATGGCGTTAAGCTCTTCCTGGGCTTTTTTAAAGTCTTCCTGCATTTTTTGGGCTTGTTGCATGATGTTGCCGAGTGCGTTTTTCATTTGCTTGTCTCCATTCTCGTTGTGAGAGGTTCGTTAGATGGGTTCTATGGTGCCGGGCATGATCCTGGCGCCAAAGTGTTCTTTTAATGCCTGGATATTTTCGTCTGCATTGATCGCGTCAACCGCTGCTTGCTGTTTGTCTTCGCGCGCTTTGGTCAATTGCACGGCGGGCGTGGCAATTGTTGTTTTTTCGGTGTTGATTACCAGTTTTAAAGGGGCTTTGCGATAAGCCTGTAGTGCCTTTTGTAAGTTTTCTTCGGTGCGGTTGCTGCGCAGTTGTTTATGTCCGGGGTCCAATATTAAGGTGCAGATGCTGTCGTCAATACTTTCCAGTACGCAGTTGTGGGCCAACTCTCGGGTTAAACCGCTGATTTTCATTGCAGTAATCATGTCCATCCAATTGGAATCGTGATGTTGGGTCACGGCTTCCGGCAAGCTTTTTTCGGCGACGGCGGCGGGTTGCTCCGTTGTGGGCGGATTATAAACAGGCTGTGGCTGGGCTTTGACAATGGGCTGGCGAACTGGGGCCGATTTAACCGGTGTAGATGCTGTGCCGACCGGCCTGAAGGTCAACATGCGCAACATGACCATTTCAAAGCCGCTACGCGGGTCGGGCGCTAAATCCAGGTCGCGTTGTCCTACCAAACCTATTTGGTAATAAAGTTGCACATCTTCGGGGGTGAGCTTGGCTGCTAATGCCGCAATCATATCTACATCAAAATCATGATCGATAGCGCCAGGTATTTGTTGCAGCAAGGCGATGCGATGCAGGACTTGCAAAATCTGTCGCAGTACATCGCTAAAGTCCGGCGTTAAGTTGGCTATCTCATTTATTTTATCGAGTATCGCCGCCGCATCGCCCACCGCCAGCGCCGTTAAAATGTCATCAACGGGTTGTTGCGCGACCGTACCCAGCATCGCGTTGACGTCGTCCATGCCGACTTTGCCGTTGCCGTAAACAATGGCTTGGTCCAGCAGGCTTAAGCCGTCGCGCATACTGCCGTCGGCGGCGCGCGATAATAATTTTAAGGCGCCTGATTCGGCTTCAATGTGTTCCTGTTGGAGTATGAACTCCATTTGGCTGAAAATCTGGCTGGGCAGCAAGCGCTTGAGGTTGAACTGTAGACAGCGGGACAGTACGGTGACAGGAATTTTGTGGGGATCGGTGGTGGCCAGCAGGAATTTTACATGTGCAGGCGGCTCTTCCAGCGTTTTTAACAAGGCATTGAAACTGTGCCCGGACAGCATGTGTACTTCGTCGATCAGGTAGACTTTATAGCGGCCTTGATTGGGTGCGTATTGTGCGTTGTCGAGTAAATCGCGGGTATCTTCAACCTTGGTGCGCGATGCCGCATCGACTTCGATTAAATCAAGGAAGCGTCCTTCATCCAGATCTCGGCACACGCTACACACGCCGCAAGGATTAAAATCCTGGAGATTTTCGCAATTGATGGCTTTGGCTAGAATCCGGGCAATGGTGGTTTTGCCTACGCCGCGCGTTCCGGTAAATAAATAGGCGTGATGGAGCCGATCATGTTGCAAAGCGTTCATTAACGATTTGACGACATGCTCTTGTCCGACAACTTCTGTGAAATTATGGGGGCGCCATTTTCTGGCGAGAACCTGATAATTCATTGCAGGCTCGAAAGATAAGTATGAGTTGGGCGGCGATCATGCCAGCCACATCCCGGCACACGAATCTGCTGCTACCGTTGCTCCCTTCCGGGCCTGGCGGGGTTTACAGCGTATCGTTGCGAGAGGACCGACACGATCACCATTAAAACATCAGCCGTACTGGCTAAAGGACGGCTATTATCGCTGAATCGATTTAATAACACAAGTCTAAATGGCATAAGTTTTGAAAAAACTTAAAGTGTAGCGATGAATACGGCCAATTACCCAGGCCAAATAATCACCGCCGTCCTGAGCCGACTTTTGCCGAAACTGGACATCCTATCGAAATCCTCGCAGGCAATAGGAATAAACTGGCAATCGAGCTCGCTTTGCCGCTCTTCTTCCGGGTCCGGGTCGTGCATGTACAGGCAATCATCGTCGAAGCCGCTCATTACCACCCAGTGCGGGGCTTTTTTCCTGTCCATCCGAAAGGTGCTGATTAGGATCAACGGTATCGCCCCGGACTTGAACGCGCCGATCAAGTCGTTTTGGCTGATATTGGCGTAATGTATTTTGATGTTTTGTTCAGTCGCCTCGCGCTTGAAGCAGTTGTCGACCAATTCCACGACCTGTTTTTTTTCCTCATTGCGCACGCCGTCTATAAACAGCGTTCCGGTTTGGTTAACCCAGACTTCAACCGTAAAGTGCCGCCGTTTTGCCGCCAGCGCCAGGCCTATCGGGTGACAACCGCCATGTCCCGAGGTCATAAAAATGGTTGTAGCTTCGCGCCACAAGTTGATCTCTTCTTCCTGCGAGGGTTGATAGGCCCGGTTTAAGCCGTGCATAGCCATCATCAGCGATGCGGGGCCGCAGGTAAACGGTGTGGTTTGTCTTAGCCAGTGCACCGAGCGGTATTGCAAGGTATCGCGATAACGGCGGATGCGTTTTTGGTAACGTAATGCGTCCTTGTGATCTTCATAGTAATCGCGGTAGATGCCGAATTTCTGGTAGCCCAGCGCTTGGTAAAGTTTGATCGCCGCCGTGTTATCGACACTGACTTCAAGGCGCAGGTACAGTCTTCCGGCATCATTGGCGGCCTGTTCGCCTGCCGTCATCAGCGATTTGGCGACGCCCGCGCCTCGTTGCGTGGGTGCGACAGCCAGCGAGTAGACTCGGGCCAGACGGGTGCCGGGGTGATAAATAATAAGCACATAGCCGCTAATTATTTTTTCTTGCTCTGCAACCAGCAGGGCGCGATGTTCCGTCGTTATCCAGTGTTTGAAACTGCGTCGGCTTAATTGGTCGGTGTCGAAACAGGTTTTTTCAAGCGTCACCAACTGGTCAAGATCGGTTAACAGGGCAGGGCGGATTAAAATACTCAAGCAGATACCCCTTGCAAGCCTTGTGCAATAACCTGTCTGGCGCGAAATAACACCATCTCCCGCCAAGCTCGGTCATCGGGGCAAAAATGACGATACATAACTTTGCTGTGTTCCCGGCGGGCTTGTTGGTTATCGGTTTGCGCCCACAATTGATGATCGCGCAGCAAGATTTCAAACAGCTGGTCGGTGCTGAAGGTGCCGAATTCCAGGGTGATGTAACAGCTGCGTTCATTCATGATCGCGTGCCAGGCGTAATCCAGCAAGCCTGTTTTCGGCACCGAGCTGGACGTACCTAAAAAAGGCAATGTAACCGACTCGCCATACAGGTTTTGGGCGGCCCGCGTTCCGGCGCTGTCCGGCTGATGGTCGCAAATAAGTTCGCCATAGCCGTAAGAGCCTAGGCCGGTATGCAGGTCGACGACAGCCAAATCCCGCTGTTGCAATGCATATCGGCGCATCAAGTCTTCGCAGACTAGCCTGCCGTGTGTAGGCGCTTTTCCGCCATAAAACGAGCCTGACGGGTCGTTGTATTGCCCGGCGCTGACCGCCTTTTCCAGCGCCACACGGCCATGGCGTTGCTCAAACTCGGCCAAGGCGATTTTCCGTTGTGCGGCATTCGGCAGATAAAGCGTATTTTTGAGCAGCTCGTAGTCTTTGTTTTCAGGCAAGGGCTTGGAAAAATCGACGATATTGCGATTAAGGTCAACGCCGTCCGCATCGCAACGCCGTCGCCAGGCATAACCCCAGGGCGTCAGGGCGTGGATCATCAACACCGCCGTATCGACCGGAATAATGACATGCGCCTCGGCAATTAAACCCAGCAGGTCGATTTGCACCGCGCTGCCGGTAAAGCCTTCAATGCCGTGCGTTCCGCCGAGCAAAACCAGCACTCTTGACGCGTCTTCGGGGCCGATCCAAGCCGTGTCGGTAATCAGTTGTTCGCCGTCAGGCCCGGTGCCGGGACAGGGATAAGGCAGGCATTGAGCAGGATAGGATAGTTTATTTAACTGCACCAGCCAGCGTTGCCGGGCAGCAGCATAACTGCCCGGAAAAACAGCGGTATCGATAGCGGCAAGAGGAAGACAATAAGACATGACGGTTACCTATCTTGAAAATTTTCATTAGCATAGCTCCAGTTAAGTTAATCATGAAATATTTATCAATACCCATAAAAACTCCTTGTGCAAACAACTGGCTGGTTACAGAATTACGCCTTATCTTACTACAGGACCTTATTGTTATGGCGCGTACCCTTCTGGTTGTTGACGATCTTTCCGACTGGAATCCCTATTATCCTAGCGACCAGGTCATCACTTTCGAAACCTATCTCGCGACCGAACAGGGCGATTCTCAGCTGCGTGTCCGCATCATCAATCTTTGCAGCAGCTATCGTTATCTTTCCGATGGCTATTACTGCTCGTTGCTGGCCGAGGCCAGAGGCCATCACGTTATTCCTTCGGTCAAAGTGCTGAACGACTTGGGTAAAAAAGCGCTGTACCGGCTCCAACTTGACGACTTGTCGCAGACCCTGGCGCGCGCAGTTAAAGGCACCGACAAAGGCAGTGAAATAACCCTGATGAGTTACTTCGGCACCACGCCGGACCCGGCTTTTCAGGAGCTGGCCCGACTGTTGTTCGAACGCTTTTCCTGTCCGATTCTAGAAGTGACATTGCACTATAGGCAGCAATGGGAAATCGTCGGTTTAAAGGCCGTATCGCACCGGCATCTGGATGATGCGCAGCAAACCGTTTTTGCCGATGCGTTGGATAAATTCAGCAAAAAAGTCTGGCGCAAAGGCCGCTCCCGTAAAGCGGCGCGCTTCGATCTTGCGATATTGATTAACCCCGAAGAACAGTTGCCGCCCAGCAATAGGGGGGCTCTTAAAAAATTCATCAAAATCGGCCGGGAACTGGGCATTGAAATAGAGCTGATAACGCAACAACATTATGTGCGCTTGCCCGAGTTCGATGGCTTGTTCATACGGGAAACCACCAATATCGATCATCACACCTATCGTTTCGCCAAAAAAGCCGAAGCCGAGGGCTTGGTGGTTATCGACGATCCGACTTCGATGCTGCGTTGCACCAACAAAGTCTATCTGGCCGACCTGTTTCGCACGCATCGCGTACCTACGCCCAAGACCTGGCTGTTGCACAAAGGCAATATCGCCCATTTGGACAGGGTGGAAGCGGAAGCCGGTTTTCCGGTCGTGATAAAAATCCCGGACGGTTCCTTTTCTCGCGGTATCGTCAAAGTGAATGACCGGAAAGAGTTGGAGCTCAAAGTGGGGGAGCTGTTCCAGAAATCCGCGCTGCTGCTGGCGCAGGAGTTTCTCTACACCGATTTCGACTGGCGCATCGGAGTTTTCAACAACAAAGCCTTGTACGCATGCCGCTATTACATGGTTAAAAACCACTGGCAGATTTACCGCCACGGCAGCAGCAGGATCGACAGCGGCAGTTTTGCCACCTTACCGACCTTTGAAGTGCCCAAAGCCGTGCTTGATGCGGCATTAAAAGCGACCCAGCCGATAGGCAACGGTTTATACGGGGTGGATGTTAAGGAAAAAAACGGTAAAGGCTATGTGATAGAAGTTAATGACAACCCGAATATCGACAGCGGCGTCGAAGACAAATATTTAGGTGATGAGTTGTATCGATTGATTATGAGTGAACTGCTGCGGCGCATGGAAAATCGCAGTAAAGGGGTCTGATTGTCGGCGCCATAGCTGTATAACTATTCCTTTCTAAAGCTTTAATTAATCAGGATTTGGGATAAGAGAAAATGAGTAAGCTCTTTAATAGAGGTTAATCATGCGGCGTAATACGCTACAAGACGTAAACTATGACAATAATTTTTTGTAATCTGTTAAAAAGCAAGCCGGATTGTGCCTTACCGTATTGAGCATCTTGTATGTAAATGATGGTGGTCATACCGGATGGCTTTGATTTAAAAATGAAAAAAATCAAGAAAACTAAGAAAATTAAGAATATCAATCAAACGGATTTGTTTGAACTGTTAGAACGGATGGTGCAATTGGAAGAAGTCGAATCGGAATTAAATATGACCTCTTCGCTTGGACCGTTGGAATTAAACGCGATTGTAGAAAAACAAGTTGATTGGGTTGATTTGGAGTTATTAAGCTAGTTATAACCGGGCCATGACCCTTGTGATAGATTGGGATAAGTTTTGATGTTAACTGAATCACAGGCAAAGCGGCAGTCGGCGTAGAAAGGGTATGAATTCTGTATAGGCTTTATTATGGAGCTTGGGAACCTGTCGTTCTGATGTTAAGGGAGAAATACAAGCGGAGACCCCACGGGGGCCAGGGCCACCTCATTAAAAAGTAGCTATTAAACAAGCAGAACCAAGATAATGGCAGAATCAGCAACAATCAAGGAACCGGAAGAAATGGATTTTTTAGATATTTTTGGACAGCTCGACG
>SCPZ01000095.1 GCA_004299305.1 Methylobacter sp. | reverse complement strand
GGGGATATAAATGCTTGTTTTTATTCTCCTCACCCCAACCCTCTCCAACAGGAGAGGGAGCCAGGTCAACTTGCAACCCATTGTATTTATAGTGTAAAAAAGTTGTGTAGATAGTTATGCTCGCCAAGCGGGGGCTTGGCGTTCCCAGCCATCACCTTAAAGCTGTCCCGACTTAAATTGGAAGCCCAGATAATCATCAAGATGGCTTACCGCAATTTCGCCACTCCGCCTGATCGCGAGCAGGCAGATGCCGGTCGCGGTCATAAGGCGGCGCTTCATGTGCCGGTATGACATCGTTGGGCCAGTCTTTAGCCCAATCGCGCCGCGTTTCCTCATCGGCATAGTAGCGAAGATAAAGTTCGATATCCTCCTCGCTGCCGCTGCTCACCAAATCGATGTGACACGCCGAGTCTTCATTGGTCGGCAGGTCCGGGGTTTCATCGCGCAATACCTGATGCCACAATTCCTCATACAGTTCGCGATCACTGAGATGGTCGGTGCAATAGAGAAACATCCGCAGCATCGCCATGCCGCGTATGACTTCCCACAGCTTGGCGCTCAGTTGCGAGTCATCCAATTGTTCCGGTGCAGGCAGCTCCATCCCGCCCCGCACCAGCAATTCAAACGATGTGGTCCATTCCGCTGCCTCGTAGGCCTCTACGTATTCCATGAACTGTTCCCGCAATTCTTGGGGCATGCGTTCCGACTCAAAGAACGATAATTCATCTTCCACGAATTCTTCGGCCCGGTGTTGCAAATCTCGGATGGTGTTTTCTTTAGGTTTTTTGGGCATTGTCGCATCCCCTGGAGTTATTGTTGTCAAGGTGTTGATGTGTAGTCGGGAGGGCCGACTGTTAAGGTAAGCCATAAAACAAGGCAACTCGCAATAAATAAAATACCGTATTAAATACAATAGAACACGGATGACACAGAATAGAACGGATAATCACTGATTAAAAAGCGCAGAATATTCTAAAAAATCCGTGTAAATCCGTCTTATCTGTGTCGCCTAGAGGCGCCTACTTTTGGCATCCGTGTTCCATTTTTCTAGCTGCCAAGGTGTCAAGATTATTAGGATGCGGTAGTTTATTTTTTGCGCGTTACCCAAGTTGTTTTTATGCTGCTGAAATTGCATTTTATCAGTGTTTATTAGCCCAATTTGTGTTATCAGTGTTCCATTATTCCGATTGCTGGATAGTTGCGTAAATATGAAAAAAAACCGACTGCCTGATATTCCAACATTACAATCCTACCTACTCACCGAAAAACTCGGCGAGAGTTTACTATCGCAGGTCTATAAGGGCTATCACAAGCGCCGACCTGAGCAGCCGCTGGTGCTCAAATTACTCAAACTGCTGTCCGGTTGGGATAACCAATCGCGCCATTTACAGCAAAAAATAGAGCGGCTCAAAGTGTTGCACGACCCGCGCGCTTGTACGCCGATGGCCTTGGAGTCGGATGCCGGTGCGTATTTTATCGTGCAGCCGTGGTTTTCCGGGCAGACTTTGAGTGTTTGGATGGATCAACATCCCAACATTAATCTGGCGGATTTTTTTGCGATTGCCTGTAGTCTGGCGGATACCTTGCAGGCCGTGCATGAGGCCGGTATTACCCACGGCGGCATCAAGCCGCATAATATCTTGGTGCAGCCGGGTACACTCACCTTACGCCTCACCGATTTCATCACGCCGCTGGACATCCGCGATGTCAGCCATTTCATCTACGATCCTGAGTTTGTGCGCGGCACCCTGGCCTATACTTCGCCCGAACAAACCGGGCGCATCAACTATCGGGTGGATTTTTCCACCGACCTGTATTCGTTGGGTATCGTGTTTTACGAGTTGCTCACCGGCAGGCTGCCGTTTTTTTCCACCGACCCGCTGGAGTTGATTCACTCGCATCTGGCTGAAGAAGTTCCTGAAGCCCATGAAAGCAACACAGAAATTCCGCGCCAGCTCAGCAAGATTATCTGCAAGCTGGTGTTCAAACAACCGGAAAAACGCTATCAAAGCGCCGCCGGGCTGTTGGCCGACCTGATCCGCTGCCGCGACGACTATGCTGTGACCGGCGCCATTGTAGAGTTCCCGGTCGGTTTACGCGATCGCACCCGGCGTATCATCTTCATTTCCAAAATGGTCGGACGCTATTTAGAATGTGAGTTGATCCAGCGTGAATACGATGAGGTCATCGGCGGCGCATTCCGTTCCTTGTTCATCTCAGGGCTTTCTGGCATCGGCAAGACCCGGTTGATCCAGGAGCTGCAAAAATCGCTGGTGCGGCATCGCGGTTATTTCACCTCGGGCAAGTTCGACCAGTATCAGAAAAACATTCCCTACAGCTCGCTGATCCAGGCGTTACGCAATTTGATGCGCACCTTCCTGACCGAAAGCGATGCGCAGGTAGCGCAGTGGCAGGCCAAAATTCTCACTGCGGTGGACAGCCATGGCCGCGTGCTTATTGATGTGGTGCCGGAGCTTGAATTCATCATCGGCGCGCAACCGGAAGTGCCTCATCTGCCGCCGGTGGAAGCGCGCAACCGCTTTAATAATTTATTCGGATGCTTTCTCGCTTGCCTGGCCGATGTCTCGCATCCCTTGGTGTTGTTCATTGATGACTTGCAATGGTGCGATACTGCGACTTTCGATTTTTTACAGACTATTTTTGCCAATCGCGAAGAGCATCCTTATTTGTTTTTCATCGGAGCCTATCGGCATAACGAGGTGGATGCAGCCCATCCGCTCACTAAGCTGATACGCAACATCAAGGAACGCAAAGACGCATTGCAGGAAGTTCGCTTGGAGGCGCTGGGGGACGACGAAGGAAGTGAATGACAGTTTTGGTCATCAAGTCGGCGATGAGTTATTGCTGTTGGTGGCTAAGCAGCTTAACTCCCGTATGCGCGGCATCGACACGGTGTGCCGGTTGGGCGGCGGCGAATTCACCGTGCTTTTGAAGGAGCTTACGCAGCCGGAAGATGCTGCACGAGTGGCTAGCGATATTATTACTACATTCGGTGAGCCTTGGTTATTATCCAACGGCAGGGAAGCGCATATTGGCGCCAGTATTGGTATCAGCCTGTTTCCAAAGCATGGCGCGACTCCGGTGGAGTTGCTGCAACAGGCTGATGCGGCGCTTTATCAATCCAAGGCTGAAGGGCGAGGTCGTTACAAATATTTTTCGGAGGAACTTACCCGTTCCGCACGCGCGCGCATGGATATCGAAATGCGTTTGCGTCGCGCGATTGATGAAGGCGAGTTGCGGGTATTCTATCAAGCGCAGGTAGATGTGGGCAGTGGCCGCATTGTGGGGGCCGAAGCCTTGATCCGCTGGCAGGATCCTGATGAAGGGCTGATTTTACCGCTACGTTTTATCGCAATTGCCGAAGAAACGGGGTTGATTACGGCTATCGGCAATTGGATTCTGAAAGAAACTTGTCTTCAGGGTAAGCGTTGGATTGATGCGGGCTTGCAACCGTTGATGCTGAGGGTAAATGTTTCTCCACACCAGTTCCTGCACGGTAATATAGAAGAAGTTATGGCTGGGATTTTGGCCGAGACCGGATTCCCCGCCAATCGCCTGGAGCTGGAGTTGACCGAGAGCGTCTTAATGCGGCGCGAGAGTGAGGCTGTTCAGGTTCTCGATTGCCTGCATACGCTGGGCGTGCGTCTTGCCATTGATGATTTTGGCGTCGGCTATTCTTCACTGGCTTATCTCAAGCTATTTCCGCTGGATGTGTTGAAAATCGACAAAAGCTTTATCGACGACATGGAAATCGCCGCTATGATTATTGCTATGGCGCATACCTTAGGTCTGAAGGTGTGGAGACTCAGGCGCAGCTTGTATTCCTGCAAGGGCAAGGTTGCGATTTATATCAGGGTTATTTGACCAGTCCGCCAGTGTCGGCGGATCAATTCGAGAAATTGCTGTTGGCTCAAGGGCTTTTATAATGGAATAATAAAGATGGGTAACGTAATTAGGCGATTTTCTGCGAAAAATATACCCATCTGACTGGTCTTTTTGTCCGTCTCCTGCGTTGTAAAAATGGTTGCATAGCTCGCTATGCGCCCATTTTTACGCCTTGCAGACGAACAAAAAGCCTGCGCCATTTGGGTATATTTATTCTTGGCAATCGCCTTAATAATCATGGGGAAGTCGGAATATTGTCCGACGATATTTATCAATGCTTGTCAATCCGATTGGGAGTTGTATTTTTATATGAGATCAGAGCCAGAAAAAGAATCCACACATAACGTCATTTCCGTCGATATGGATGATCGCGCATTCCTTTTTCCGGAAACCAAAAATATCGCGCAAATCAAGTTTTCCGCCCAGCCAAGTGGCGTGGTATTGATCGAGTTCGTTTATGCGCATAATGTCAGTCGTCTGCCTCCCAGTAAGGTGACGCTGCAATATGATGATGCTAAAAGTTTGTGTTTACGCCTGATCGATGCGGTATATCGTGCGCAAACACAAAATTCTATTTCGGAGTCTGCGCATATTGCTATCACCATGGTGACCAACGGCTATATTTTTATTATCGAAGAAAACGGCATTCAAAGGCAGTTCTATATGGGCTCCAGCGTTATCTGGCGGGTTTGTAATGCGCTTTGCCGGATTGTCGATATGCAGTCGCCGGTATTGTCTCATTAATTCTGTTAGATCAGGCGTACATCTGGGTGCGACATATAAAATCGTCAGTTCTCACTCCAGAAGACAGATCGGTTTTTTTAGTTTTGGTGAGGGCGGAGGGCAATGCTGATGACTTAAGCAGTGCAACGCCCTTTCCAACAAGAGAGGGTTGGGATGCATGTAGGAGCTGGAGCACCAACAGTAGGCGCTTTAGGCGACGCATTGAGCAGTTGCCGAGGGAAGGGCTTGTTTTTTATTTTTTATCCTAGCATTCTCTCTGAGTTAATGTTTTTAAGGTGATGGTGAAGTCATTCAGTTCGACACCTAGCTTATCAGCTAATGCTGCTTTATATTTTGAATCTAAGTTATTACACCATAGCAGGACCGTGAGCTTATCCTTCCCTGCTAATGTGTGCTCAATATAAGTGCGATCGAACTCAAGACTCTCAAACATATCAATAATCACAACTGTTAAGTAATCCATAAATAAGTTAATTTGTGCTTTAGTCCAGCCGACTTGCTTTTCCGTCATCTTTTTCACCCTTTTGTGTTTTGATTATACTTCGCTTGGGCACGGATGCAGAAAATTGGGTCGTAAGTAACCCTGGTGAATCTTGGCTTCCAGCACTTTTTAAAATTCGCAATTGTGATTGTGAGGAGTATAAGTAATTTAGTCATAATTTTCTTCGTTTTCAGACTTGAGTGTTGATTGTAGACTTTATTCGATAAGATTAATATCAGCTGAGGCTTACAGTATGTAAATTGTTAGGCGATTGCCAAGAATAAATATACCCAAATGGCGCAGGATTTTTGTTCGTCTGCAAGGCGTAAAAATGGGCGCATAGCGAGCTATGCAACCATTTTTACAACGCAGCAGACGGGCAA
>SCPZ01000094.1 GCA_004299305.1 Methylobacter sp. | reverse complement strand
ACTATCTACACAACTTTTTTACACTATAAATACAATGGGTTGCAAGTTGACCTGGCTCCCTCTCCTGTTGGAGAGGGTTGGGGTGAGGAGAATAAAAACAAGCATTTATATCCCCTCATCCCAACCTTCTCCCTCATGGGAGAAGGAGCCGGTACTTGTGTAGATACTTATGCTTGGCGAGTGTCTGCAATTATCAACATTGCCGAGCTGGGGCTCGGCGTTCCCGGTTATTTGTAGTGTGTCCCGTCTTGGTAGCCAAGGGAGGCTATCTGTTCCAACTTAAATGGCTAGACCATTCGAAGTCCCACAATCACGAACGATGGCATTGCTGCAATGATCGGCACAGACTAAACTGTACTGAACGCTACCAAGTCAGCTTCACATCAACCTAAGAAGGCTTAAAAGTGCATCTCTTTATCCATCGACACCGGCCCGATCCTATCCCCGATGCGCGTCTAAACCGACAATAAAACAGCTATGGAATTCAACCTATCCACCTTTGTTCTTGAAATTATCAATTTCCTGATCCTGATCTGGATTTTGCAGCGGCTTTTTTACAAACCCTTGCTGGAAGTGATTGCCAAGCGTAAACAGTTTATCGACCAATCGCTTAGCGACGCAAAAAACATTCAGCAGCAGGCCGAACAACAACGCAGTCTTTATGAAAACCGGCAAAAACTCTGGGAACAGGAAAAACAGGCTGCTATCACCGCCCTGCACCAGCAGTTCGAAATCGAAAGAAGGGCGCAACTGGACAGATTGAACGCCGATCTTGAGCAAGAACGGCAAAAAGCCAAAGTGACGCGGTCAAAACAGCAGCAGGAGCTGCAACAACAAGCCGAAAAACAAGCCTTACAAAATGGCGCCAAATTTGCCGGAATGCTGCTGCAACAATCCGCAAGCCCTGAGCTGGAAGCTCGCTTGTTTACCCTGTTAATGGACAACCTGACGACCTTGCCGGAAGCCTGCAAGCTGTGCCTTACCCTGCTGGGAACTAAAAAATCGGTGCCGATTAAAATAACCAGCGCCTATCCATTATCCGTTGAAATGCGCGAGCAACTGGAACAAAAACTGGGTGCGTTAATCAACAGCCCGATTAGTTTCCAATATCACCAGGATGCCGCGCTGATCGCAGGCCTCCGCATGGACATCGGCGCTTGGGTGCTAAACGCCAACCTGCAACACGAACTGATTGGTTTTGCCGAGATTGACTATGAGTCGGAATGAAACCGCGTCTATCGTCCCCACGCTCCAGCCCGATCATGCAGTCAGTGACGCTCCGGCGGCACGGGACAGCCTGCTGGACAAACAAGCCGACTGGCTGACTAACTACCAGCCGGGACTGCGTGTTACCGAACAAGGCACGGTGGTTTCCATCGGCGACGGCATCAGCTGGATCAAGGGCCTGCCGTCGGCCGCTATCGAAGACATCCTGGTTTTTGCCGACGGCAGCCGGGGCATGGTCTTCGACCTTAACCGCGACCGAATCGGCGCAATCTTATTGTATGAAACCGAAGCCCTGACCGCAGGAACTACGGTATATCTTTCCCGGCACTCGCTCAGCATCCCGGTCGGCGACGCATTTTTAGGCCGGATTATCGACCCATTGGGAGCGCCCCTGGACGGACAAAGCCAACCCTCAGCAATGGGCCGAGAAAACATGGAAAAAGGCTCGCCCGCGATTATCGCCCGCGATTTTGTCCATAAACCGTTGTACACCGGCATAAAAATTATCGACACCCTGATTCCGATAGGCAAAGGCCAACGGCAATTGATCGTCGGCGATGAAGGCCTGGGCAGGACATCAATCGCAATCGACACCGTGATCAACCAACAAGACAAAAATGTCGTGTGTATCTACGTACTGATCGGCCAAAAACGCTCCGCCGTAGTCAGCACCATAGAAACGCTGAAAAAGCACGGCGCATTGGACTACACCGTCTGTGTGGTTGCCGAAGCCAGCGCCCTGCCCGGCTTGCAATATATCGCCCCATTTGCCGGTTGCGCGCTGGCCGAATACTGGATGGCGCAAGGCCGGGACACCCTGATTATTTACGATGACTTATCCACCCACGCCCGGACTTATCGGGAACTATCCTTGTTGCTGCGCAGGCCGCCGGGACGGGAGGCCTATCCGGGCGACATCTTCTTCGTTCATTCCCGGCTGCTGGAACGCTCGACTTGCTTGAATGCCGAAAACGGCGGCGGCAGCATGACCGCCTTGCCGATCATCGAAACCAAACAAGGCGAAATTGCCGCTTACATTCCGACCAACCTGATTTCCATTACCGACGGGCAAATCTACCTGGATAACGACCTGTTCGTGTCGGGATTTCGCCCGGCTATCGATATCACCCGCTCGGTATCGCGGATAGGCGGCAAAGCGCAGGACATCAGCATCCGTGATCAAGCCGGGCAAATGAAGCTGGATTACCTGCAATTTTTGGAGCTGGAAGCCTTCACCCGTTTCGGTCAACGCCTGGAAGCTTCAATGGAAGCGAGGATAAAACGGGGACGATTGCTGCGGGAAATCTTGAAACAGGATAGGCTGGTTCCGCAACGCAACCTGTTTCAACTGGCCTGGCTGACCGCGTTTAATTTCGGACTATTTAACCAAACCCATCCTGAAGACATTGCAGCGATGCTGGTTCGCATAGAACAGGCCATTGAAACCACGACCCTGACCTTAGAAAGCAGCCCTGAGCAATGGCGAGACACCATCAGTGAATGGCTTAACATGACGGCACCAGCGTCATGAGCCTAAGCCGCGAACTGCAACTGCATATCACCCAGCTGAAAGAGATACGCAGCATTTTAAACGCCATGAAGAATTTGGCTTTCATGGAAATCCATAAACTACAGCGCTTTAAAACCATGCAAGGTCAGGCCGTAGCTAATATCGAACGCGCGGCCCTGGATTTCCTGGATTTTTATCCCGACTTGGCAGCGGCAGACGATAACGCAACGCGACTTTGTATTTTACTGGGAGCGGAACGCGGTTTTTGCGGCGATTTTAACGAAAACCTGATCAATGCCGTAACAGCTAAGACGTATAACGGTGTTATTGCAATCGGCAGCCGCCTTTGCAGCCGACAGGAAGACATTAGCCCCAAAGTCATCGCGACCCTCGAAGGCGCCAATGTCGCCGAAGAAGTACCCGCCATCATTAACCGCTTGATTAACACACTCAGCGCATTAGCGGATGGAGAATCCGCTAACAAAGCCGCCCCTACATTACAATTAACCGTTGTTTATCACGATAATGCAGCCAATCAAATCAACCAACGGCAGGTGCTCCCCCCCTTCTCTCAGCAAAACGAGCGAACCGTTCACTACGGCAACCCGCCGGTACTCAATCTGGAACCCGGCGAGTTTTTTGCCGACTTGGTAGAGCATTATTTATTCGCCGTACTGCATGAAATTTTTTATATCTCGCTGATGGCCGAAAATCAACGCCGCCTGCAACATCTGGAAGGCGCCGTCAATCATCTCGACGATGAAACCGTAAAGCTGCAAAGAAAATCCCAGATTTACCGTCAAGAAGAAATTACCGAAGAGATTGAAGTCATCTTGCTGAATGCGGAAAATAGTTAGCCGCTCAGCTATCGCTCCTGCATCAACAACCCTGTAAGAAATGCGCACGAAATAATTTCGACAACTAGCTCCCTCTCCTGTTGGAGAGGGTTGGGGAGAGGAGAATAAAATGCATAAGTTATTTCATGCACATTCCTAAACATCCCGATTAAAAAAACGTTGTCATCATAATGAAATAAACTGATAATAGTTTCGTATCGCTACTTTATTTTGGTCAACTTTTTTACGAGCGCGCAACAATGAGCATAAAAAGCCTATTAACTTACTTGGCCGTAGTAACCTTGTCGTTTAATGTTTTCGCTGTTGAAGTTCAGGAAGAACCGAAGATTACCATGACCGATCCAACATCCCCAGTCGTGAAAATAGCATTGAATCAGGATAACTCACCGGATACGCCTTTAGCTAACCCTATCGTCAACAGCCATACGATTCCTCAAGCTTCAGCTGAAAAACCCAGTGAATTTATAACCTCACTCAGCATCTATTTAATCATCATCCTTGTTTATTCAATTTACGGTTTTAAGGCTAACGCCAAAAATACCGGAAACTGAGTATTCATACACGTAGTCGATACAAGCTAAACACGACTCTACCTATAAGGGCTTGGCCTTCATCGCTTAAACGATGAAGGTCTTTTTTTAAGCCCTTGTTCTAAGGCGATTGCCAAGAATAAATATACCCAAATGGCGCAGGATTTTTGTTCGTCTGCAAGGCGTAAAAATGGGCGCATAGCGAGCTATGCAACCATTTTTACAACGCAGCAGACGGACAAAAAGACCAGTCAGTTGGGTATATTTATTCTTGGCAATCGCCTTAGACAAAACATTGATCATTCGGACTCATAGAATTATATCGCTCTGTCATGTCACACCTTCTTAAATATGGAGTTTGTTCAAATTAATTAATTTCCATTCCATAGCTACTTCAGAGTGCTGAGGCTGATGATATAATGCCAAATTTATTTCACGCCCATTCCTTACAGACTTTCACTGTCTGTCCTTAGCCTTTTTTGGAGCCTTTTTATGTCAGACCCTATTTTTACCTATACCCCAACAACCTCAATCGGATTATATGATTTGGGCGAGTTTGCTAGTCCCAGTTTTGTAGATATAGACAATGATGGGGATTTAGATACTTTTATTGGCGATTACGCAGGTAAGCTATTATTTGTAAAAAATACCGGTACGGCGACCAGTCCGGCATTTACCGATGCGGTAACCAATCCGTTTGGATTGACCAATGTAGGTAGTTCTCCCACCAATAACTTTGCGGCCCCTACTTTTGTTGACATTGATAAGGATGGCGATTTAGATGCTTTCGTAGGTAGTTGGGATGGTACTCTTACATTTTTTGAAAACATCGGTACAGCAGCTAATCCGAACTTTACCAAGCCTACTATTAACCCATTTGGTTTTAGCAATTCCGCAGGCTCTTATTCTGCCCCTACGTTGGTTGATATAGACAACGATGGTGATTTAGATGCCTTTGTTGGCAGTTACAATGCGGGTATTTCTTTTTTCAGAAACACTGGCACTGTGAGCAATCCAATATTTTCCTCCCCTGTTGCTAACCGTTTTGGCTTAACGGCATTCGGCTACGACGCGCCTACCATGGCCGATATTGATAGAGATGGTGATTTGGATGCCTTTGTAGGCACTAATGATGGTAACACCTATTTTTTTCGTAACAGCGGCACTGCCAGCAATCCTATTTTTGACACCGCCACTAGTAATCCATTCGGCTTAACCAATGTAGGATTGTTTGCTAAACCCAACTTTGTTGATATCGATAAGGATGGTGATTTGGATGCCTTTATCGGTAATAGGGATGGCAATTTAATATTTTTTGCCAACTCTGAGATAGTCAGCATCACCGGCACCGAAAAAGCGGATAAATTAGTGGGCACGGATGGTAAAGAAATTATGTACGGATTGGACAAAAATGACATTCTTGATGGCGGAGCGGGCGCTGATACCCTCATCGGGGGCAAAGGCAATGATACCTACTATATTGATAACAAAGATGATGTGATAAAAGAGACCTCAACGCTAGTCACTGAAATTGATAAGGTGCATAGCTCAATTAGTTATACCTTACCCGCTAATGTAGAAAACCTGACTTTAACCGGCAAAACTGTCATTAACGGCACGGGCAATGAACTCCATAATGTTTTAATGGGTAATAAAGCAGCTAACATATTGACGGGTGGTTTGGGCAATGATACTTACTATATTGATAACAAAGGTGATCTGGTAAAAGAAACCTCCAAGCTAGCGACTGAAATTGATAACGTCTATAGCTCGATCAGTTATGTGTTAACAGAAAATGTAGAAAACCTGACCCTAACAGGCAAAGACGCCATTGATGCTACAGGGAATGAACTCAACAATATTTTAGTCGGTAATGTCGCAGTTAACATTCTGACCGGTGGTTTGGGCAACGATACTTACTATGTTGATAATAAAGGTGATCTAGTAAAAGAAAGCTCAAAGCTAGTTACTGAAATTGATAACGTCTATAGTTCAATTAATTATACGTTAACGGCCAATGTAGAAAACATGACCTTAACAGGCAAAGCCGCTATTGATGGCACAGGCAATGAACTTGACAACACGCTGAGCGGAAATATCGCAGCCAATAGGCTTAAGGGGGGCGCAGGTAACGACATTCTCAATGGTAATGCGGGTGACGATAGCCTGGACGGCGGCGAAGGTAATAATACTTTAAATGGCGGCGCAGGTAGCGATACTGCCTTGTTTGTAGGTACCCAAGATAACTACAAACTGTCGGAAAATGTCGCCGATGGCACGATGAGTGTTCAGGATATTCATAGCAACACGGTTGCGGTGTTGCATGATATTGAAACGATAAGCTTTGCTGACACAACGCTGGATGTATCCAATGGTTTGCCTATCGACGTGAAATTGGCTGTCAGTGATTACAGCATAAATGAAGGCAATAGTTCCAATAAATCCGCTGTTTTTACCTTAACCCTGGCCACTGCTTCAGACACCCCGTTCAGTGTGGATTATAACACGGTCGATGGTGACGCAATCGCGGGGCAGGATTATATTGCCAGTAGTGGTACGGTAAATTTTGCGGCTGGAGAAACCTCAAAAATCGTTAGCGTCAGCATCCTTGGCGACACCCAATATGAATCTGATGAGCAGTTTTACCTGCATCTGACTCCACCCAAAAATGTGACTACGGTTGATACTGAGTCTACCGCGACCTTGTTGAATGACGACAAACCCAGTTTGGTCATTGCAGGAACAACGGTATCGGAAGGGAATACTGGATCGCATAACGCCAACGTGACCGTCACCCTATCGACGGCCCTCACTCAGATTGTTAAAGTGAAATATGCGACCCTGGACGAAACTGCCTTAGCGGGTAGTGACTACACCGCTGCGACCGGCACCTTGACTTTTGCTGCCGGTGTTACCAGTAAAACCATTAGCGTTCCAGTGCTCGGTGATACTAGCGTAGAAAGCGATGAAACGTTCAGTCTGGTGTTATCAGCTCCCACCAATGCCACGTTGAACACTACCAGTAGCGCGGTTATCACTATTACCAATGATGATGCTGATGCTGTCAGTGTTTTATTCCCGGAAGACAAACGTAGCTATGATTTTGAATTGCCATTGACCGAACAGGCCGACTCTGTAGATGGCAGTCCACTTAATGAAAAATTGTTGGGTTTAGGTGGAGACGATACCCTGAGCAGCAAAGAAGGCAATGACTATCTGGATGGTGGCGCTAATAATGACACGTTATTGGGTGATTCAGGTGACGATTATATGCTAGGCGGTGATGGTCTTGATTCTATATGGGGCGGTGATGGCCAGGATTCTATCAATGGTGGCAATGGCAATAACCAACTATATGGTGAAACGGGTAATGACTTGCTGGTTTCGGGTGCTGGTAATGACCTATTGAATGGTGGCAATGGCATAGATACCATTACCTCAGGAGCCGGAGCCGATAAAATCCAGTATGCTGCAATAACAGCTTCGGGGTTAGGTGTTGGTTTGCGTGACGTCATCACCGATTTTGATACTGGCAGTGGTGATGTGATTGATTTATACCAGGTGTCAGACACGCCATTAAATTATTTGGGTATGACTGCATTTGACGGTACTCATGACGCCGTACGGTTCAGTATTGATGTCGCCAATAAACAAACCATCATTCAGCTTGACCTGAATGGCGATAAAACTGCTGATATGGAAATCGAATTGATCGGCGTTAAAATTCTTTCCGCCAATGACTTCTTGCTAGCCGTGCCCAGTTAACTCAGACCATTAGGAATAAGAATTAAATAACTTGCACAACTTGCCCCCTCTCCCTGAGCACGTAAGTATCTACACAACCCTGCCTAAAAATTGCTGGGCCGTTGCTTTCAATTTATCCAGCTCCTCTTAAGAGTAGGCCTGGGTAATTTCAAGCAGTAAGAGGAAAACCCACAGCCCCGCCAGCAGCGAAAAGGGGTTACTTTTTCATCGTAATGTAACCCCTTTTTTGGGGCAGGCTACTAATGGGTGCCCCCTTTTTCATCGTCGTATTGCCAGAAAAAGGTACGCACAGCGTACCCTACCCTACTGCGGATAAATCAGGATAATTGTCGCCATTGCGCATAAGTGATAGACAACAGCATCTGTCAGGCTAATGCCCGATTTAACTGGCTTTCAGAAAATCAAAAATTAAAAACTTGAAGATCGAGTATCAGCAAAGCTGCATTTCTAACAACGTAGGTTGATGATGTTCCAACCCAACATTTACCGCACAAATGTGTTGGGTTGCGAAAAGATGCAACCCAGCTTACGTGACTTTTGATACACTGCATTCGGAATACTAGTGTTAATCTGTCGATTATTTTACTAGCGCGAATCTTAAACCGGAGAGAGTGTAATGAGTCAAAACAGCCTTAGAATTGAAGCAATTCCTTTGACTTGGGATTCGCTTAGTGAATTTCAGCGTAATGCTGTAGAAGCCGTGTCAAAATGTCTGGTTGATGCTATCGATGCAGTTCCTTCTAAAGATCGCCAAGATCATTCTATTCCTAAACTTGATCGAAATCGGCGTAGCCAGCTTGTTTTTATTGATGGTGATAGAGGGACGGGTAAAAGTTCGGTGTTGCTTACGCTTCAGGATTTGAAGGAGATGACTAAGGATTCCGGTACGTTGCCTGAATCCGTTGAACTGCTCAAAGATAAATTGAATCGAGTCGTTTGGTTAGAAACCTTGGATATGGAGCCGCTCTCTAAGGGAGCTAATCTTTTTGCGGCTATTTTGGCGCGTATTGCAAAAGAGCTTGATACAAACATGAGCAATTTACCCCCGCTTGCCGCTGCATTCGGGGAACAAGATAGTTATGCCGACGTACAGTCCCAGCTGCAACAATTGCAAAACGATGCGGCAATTGTTTGGGATCGACTAGACGGCAACGGGCATGGTGTTGACCCTCAAACGCGCGCGCTTTGGGTGATGCAGGCAGAAAAAGCCGGACTTGATCTCAATCACCGAATAGGTAAAGTGTTGGAAGGGATTGCCCGTGAATTTCGGACTTTTAAAGATAAGCCCCCTTTGTTTGTACTGCCGGTAGACGACTTTGATCTTGCTCCTGCACATTGTCTTGAATTGCTACGGCTTATTCGGATGGTGACTACACCACGACTTTTTTTTGTGGTGGCGGGTAATACCCGGATTGCTGAGACGGTGCTTAAATTACGGTGTGCAGGCCAGTTGCAGAGTTTGAGTGAGGGTTTTTCATCCTCGTACACTAATGAAATAAAGGATTGCGCGGCTGAGATAGCGATCAACAATATGCGCAAACTAATACCTCCGGGTCAACGGGTTCGTTTGGCTGAATTGCGTCTTGAAGAAGCTCTTGATATTGGGGCTATAACTACTGAAAACTCAGCTAAGGACAAAACCGTAAAAAAATCACCTCACAAGGAAATATTGGAAGGCTCACTTCGGGAAAAGCTAAATGCCTTACGTTTCGAAGTAAATCAGGCTCCTACCAATGCCAACACAATGTCGTTTTTACAATTTCTACTATTGGATGATTTTTCAGTAGGAAGTTATGCCACAAATGCTGAATGGCTGGCAGGTACACCGAGACAAGTGCTCGATTACGTTGAAAATTTTTCTCATCTCGTAGATTTAGGTGCTAGAAATGGTACCTACAATGGAAAAAATAGACATGATGGCTCATTATTCAATGACCGGCTGCTCGTCGCCCTGTTGGAGGATATTCAACGCCTGATCAATGAAGAGTGGCGACTCACATATATTCAGCGTGAGTGGCTTGCCGACATGCTCGATCCTTCTGTGAGCACGTCAATTAATTTAAAAGCTAACCTTATAATAAGTCAGAATTTTCAAGAACAAAGGTTAAGGGAATTTGAAGGTGGTGAGATTGTCAATTTCAATCCAACATCCACCGATGTCCATATTAATGGAAAAAATCAAGAGACTCCAGTATTGGTTTCCCGTCGTCTTGGCTCTGGATTACTCTTTGTCCATGATTTTGCCGTGTCACTGTGGGGTGGTTATTTTCGGCATAGCCCCCTAACTTACGAAACAATACTTGGGTCAAGAATATTTGCCACTTGGAAAATAGAAGCTGAAAATTTTTTTCAAATTAGATGGTGTAGTCCTGATTGGTGGACGTTTCGTGATTTCGAACGTTTTACCGTACACTGGAGTTTGCACTCTGGTCAGTGTGATGGACAATATGGTTCTGCTTGGCTTGCCGCCACGCTTGAGGTTGTATTAAACGAAAAATGTCAAGCTGGCTCCAGTGGATTAAATCCAGTTCGTTTGGGGGAGTTTATAACTACAGTGGTAGAGGAGAAGCCAACCCGTACTGCACGACGCTTATTAAGAGAAAGCTGTTTGGTAATTGTAGCATTACTTTTTGCGCCAGAATCCATGTCAGAACTTAATGCTGACTATTGGTCTTTTCTTAATAAAGCTCTTAACGAAGCCGAAATCAAAGGTAGGATTCAAAAAACTCGAAAACAATGGCTGGCTGAATTCCTAAAATTAGTAGGTATTAATATCTCACAAAATGAAGAATTGTATGCGATGCTTGCACCTAAATTAGCTTGGGAATATGTTATAAATGATATTCAAAAATATTTAGAAGGTCAGGACTTCATCCTGAGAAAAGAAGTTACCAAAAAAGTAAATAAAAAAGCATCCTACTCACTCGACGATTTAAATCTTACATCCAGACTAAATTATTCGGATACTCCCAGTTCCAATTTTCTGACTGAACTTCAAGCCAAAATTGAAAATATAAATCCCGATGAGCTAGATACATTAAAAGAGCGGATAAAATATGCAGAGTTTGTTGTCTCAATGCACAACCACCCCATCAATCAACTAATGGAGAATGCCCCCCCAAGGAAAAAACGTAAATGAGCATAAAAACAGGCCTAAGAACCTCCACCCTCCCCATAGAACACCTAGACGCAGAACTACTAGCCGCCCCGTTCGCCTACAACAGCGCTTTCGCAGGTTCTTTGATTGCCTTAGACCCCAAACTGCCAAAATCTATGATCCCCCTATGGCGACAAACCGAACGAGATTTACTTTCCCGTTTCCCCGGCATGTCCGTCGATGAACTGATCATCCGGCGAGATCAAATTTGGTTTGAAAAACCCAGTGCAACCCCACAACCGGCTCCTCTAGGTAAAATTTTACAACAGGCCGCCTACAAACTGATCAACGCCGATGCAGGACGCGCCCGCCCCCTCGTTGATTATTTAGAACGGACAGAAGCCGACCAACGGCGCTATTGGCGGTGGCTTACTTTTTCGTTACCCGCAGACCTTCTACTTGCCGCTGCCGGAGCGAATTTTGAATGCATAGACATGGTTTCTGCTCGGCTGCGTTTTCAACTGGCCGAAGGCGGCTTGGTTGAACCGCATCTACATTTAAAAGCCGCCATCAGCTTTCCTGAATTATGGTCTTCCCTGATGCGGTCATTAGCACTGACATCGGCGAAATATGACATACTGCAAAGCCCCGGCGCCGAATGGGATGAAGGGCGAGGCCTTGCCCCGCTACTACTGCGAACGGCTCTCGCCCGTTTAGTATTAGCGGGCTTTTTGGCTGATCCCAATTTTCATCAGAAGGGTTTCAACCATTTTCTTGAAGAACGTGCTATCCCAGAGCTTAACCGCCGATACGGAACCAGCACTTGCTGGCCTTTGTGGCAAACGCTATCAACGCTGATAGCGGATTACAACCAAACATCCCAGCCGTTTTTTGTTTTGCGTGAGCTTTATAGGCAGTTAACCTCCCCCTCTAGCTCAAAACATTTTGATCCAATAAGTCTTTGGTTCCCGGAAACATCGGGAAGCCAGCCCGATTTTGGCTTTACTCGCGTTGCACTCGACTATCTTGCTACACATGGAAAACAGGATACCTTGTTTGCAAAATTATTCTGGCAAACAGTACGAAGCCGTGTTTTGTTTTATCGGCACGTAGTGCAACGCCCGATGATACCAGGAGTGCAATGGTTCTCTCGTACTTATAATCGATTGTCCCCGGCACGAAAACCCATGCCGAACAAGTCATATGTTAAACAAGCAGTTAAGTTATCTGGTTCCGGTTTGCGAGCTTTAGAAGTGCGTATTACCCCTGAAGATTCCATAGCGGATTTACTAAAAACGATTCTCGACATAGATGCAGCAATGTCAGAAATCAGTAAAAAATGCGCCCCAAAATCTACGCCTAACCCAGAACTAGGAATCATTTTCCATCTTTCCAGAACCCGAGGAGAAGCAGCCGAGCAGGGACGGCCTGCCGCTTGGGCTTCTGATTGCCATGATGATCCTTCATTCATTGAATCCAATCCATCAGGCTATCGTTACTCCGGCTATTACCGTACACAAAGAACGGGTGCAATGACTTTAGCCAATTTATTGATGACTTATCCCCGAATGCTTGAGCGGGTACGCGGTATCGATCTTTGCACCGACGAATTAGGTGTACCACTTTGGGTACTAAAACCACTCATTCAACATATACAAAAAGCCGCAAACGAAGCGGCTAAGAATCTCCAGAACATCGAAGGCGACAGCCCAAGCCCATTAGGCGTAACCGTTCACGCTGGAGAAGACTTTGTACACTTGTTAGGTGGCATTCGGCGCGTAGATGAAGCCGTTGAATTTTTAAAACTCGGCGAAGGATCGCGCATTGGACACGCTGTTGCGTTAGGTATTGATGTTAGAGAATGGGCAATGCGCTCCAAGCGTCTTTTGCTACCAAGGGGAGAACGATTATTTGATTTACTATGGGCATGGCGGGTAGCTCGACGTGTTCCCGACGACTTACATGCGTGGTTACCTTGGATCGATCAGGAATTAGGACGGATTAGCCAGAAATTGTTTAACCAAGACATATCTGTAGAAAATCTTAATCTATGGTACGAATGCTTATACGACACTGACAGCCTAAGACAGGTGGGTTTCCCCGATGGGCCAAGACCACGCGTTTGTGATAACGATTCTACATTAAACCTAGTGCATCAGTGGCTTACCAATAGAAGCTTGTTCCGACGCGCTCAGGAATTGGAAACCATCAACATTGAACGGGAAATGCCCCTGATTATTGCCCTACAAGCCCATGTCCGCAAGATTATAGGAATGCGGGGTATCGTGGTCGAAATCAATCCAAGTTCAAATCTTCTAATCGGGCATTTGGGTGATCTCACATCACATCCTTTGTGGCGCTTGTGTCCTCCTGCCGGTATTACCAGTGATGCCCCTTCGGTACGCGTTTGTATTGGTTCCGATGATCCCATTACTTTTGCAACCAGTTTACCTGAAGAATACCAGCTCCTTGCCGATGCCTTGACAGAAGCTGGCATTGCTGGTCCTGCTGTAGACGCATGGCTGGAGGCCGCCCGGGAATGTGGACTTACTACCCGATTTACCGTACCTAGATCAAAAAAAGATCTGGCTAAGCCTATGTGTGCAAATACACTTCCTTCGCCGCTATGATTTTTATAGGGTGCTCTGGTAACGATTACGTTATACACCGTGCTATGTTTACTCAGAACGGAAAAAAGGCGAAAAAAGGGTTACATTACAATAAAAAAATAACCCCTTTTCCGAGCAATATTACTATGCCGTGTAAAAATCGTTTAGCTCAACGTAAACCCGCTCATCCCATTCGACAAGCTCATGACAGGCTCAGGACGAACGGATTTACTTTTACCCGTCAAAATAGGATTGACTGAGTGCTAGCCGCCCAATACATATCTATTTTTAAGATATTAACATCTAATAATATCGTTTCTTTATTAATCGCATAGTGCATTAAACTGTTTTCCAACAACACATTTTGTGGGAAGACAGGTCATGTCGGTATTAAAAAAAGCAGATTATTTCAATACTAGCCTGGAACAAGAGATGGACTCCAGCTTTCAGCAGCATAATCCGTTCGTTAACAGCACCATTCAGCTGAACCATGCCTATTATCGCCAGTTTCAAATAGAACCGACGCTCTATCAATGTTTTTTTGAGCATTCCTCGGATGCCATGTTAATTGCCGATGCGGATTGCAAAATCCTGCATGTCAATTCGGCCTTTGTCGCCATTACCGGCTATTCCCTTGAGGAATCCATCGGGCAAACGCCCCATTTGCTCGCCTCGGGCGTACACAATGACTCGTTTTATGATCAGCTTTGGGAATCCCTTAATCAAAAAGGCTACTGGCGGGGCGAGTTAGTCAATAAGCATAAAAACGGCGAATTATTTTCAATCTGGCAACGGATCAATGTCATTGAAGACGAGAACCGGCAGGTGCTTTATTACATTTCCTCGTTTAGCGATATTTCCATCATCAAGAATACCGAGCGGAAATTATGGCAAATGGCGCACCTTGATTCGTTGTCAGGCCTTGCCAATCGCTCGTTATTTGAACAACGATTGCTGCAAGCCATTTTCGCGGCCAAGCGTTCCGGGCAATTCGGGGCGGTTATTTTCCTGGACCTGGACGATTTTAAAAAAATCAATGATTGCTTGGGCCACAGGTGCGGCGACCTGTTGTTGCAAGAAGTCGCCAAACGCCTGCAAGCCAACTTACGCACCGAAGATACTGTGGCGCGATTAGGCGGGGATGAGTTCGTTATTTTACTCTCAGGCTTAACGCATAAACGGGATGATGCGGAAAAAATGGCCGGCAGCGTGGCTCAAAAAGTGCTGGATGCGTTGTTTCAAACTTACCTTCTCGATGGTCAAGAGCTGCAAATATCCGCGAGCCTGGGGATTACTTTTTTTTCCACAGGGTTCGATGAAAGCACCGAAAAACTGCTACGCCAAGCGGATATTGCGATGTACGCGGCGAAAACTGAAGGCAAAAGCACCTATAGTTTTTATCATCCCGACATGCTGGAACAGGCCAATAAACGCCTGAGTATTGAAAACGAATTACGCTCCGCATTGCAACATGACCAAATCGTCTTGTTTTATCAACCGCAGTATGACGTTAGGCATCAGTTACTGGGCTTTGAAGCCTTAGCCCGCTGGCAACATCCTGAAAAGGGCATGATTTCTCCGGCTGATTTCCTGCCGATTGCCGAAGAAACCGGCATTATCATCGAGCTGGGCGAGCGTATTTTATACATGGCTTGCAAGCAGCTTGCCGCCTGGCAGGCGCAGGGCTTCGATGTGCCGCACCTGGCAATTAACATCAGCCCCGTGCAATTTAATCACTTCAATTTTGTCGATTCAGTCATCTCGGCGCTGGAATTGACCGGGGTGAATCCGTCCACGCTTATGTTGGAAATTACCGAAAACCTGATTATTAAAGACATTAATGAAGTCATCGAAAAAATGCGGCTGTTGAAACAGCGGGGCATTCGTTTTTCAATCGATGATTTCGGCACCGGCTATTCCTCGCTGGCTTATTTGCAGCGTATGCCCATCAACCAGCTAAAAATCGATCGCTCTTTTATTCAAGACATTATCCACAACGAAAATGACGCGGCGATTGTTAATGCGATTATCGCGATGGCCTGTAGTCTCAAGCTGGATATTATTGCCGAAGGCGTCGAAACCTCGGAGCAGGTTACTTATCTTGCCGATTGCGGCTGTAACGCATTCCAGGGTTATTGGTTTAGTCGGCCCCTGCCTGAAGCTGAAGTTTTATCGAAATTGAATAAGCCTAAAAACCGCAGTTGAGCCACAGATGAACAAGGGCTTACATCAATGCTTTACAGTACATTTTGGGTGAAGCGCTAAGCTCGCGTAACAGAATGTTTTATCAGCGTTTATCTGTATAAACCTGTGGCTGACTAGTTAATACCCCTCGAAAAGGAAACGACATCATGTTTAAGAATATCGCCAAACAGCATCAGTTAACGATCAAAGCCCGGTTTATACTGATTTTGGGTACATTGGTTGTTGGCTTCTCCCTGTTCGGCATTGCAACATTCAAGGCTATGACCACACTTAACGTGAATGGCCCGATTTATCAGCGCATTGTGCAGGGCAAGGATATTATTGCCGATGTGCTGCCGCCGCCTGAATACATCATCGAGGCCTATATGGTGGCGCTGCAACTAACTGTTGCCGAAGACTTTTATGACCTGAAGACGCAAGCGATGGTATCGCGATTTAAAAAATTGAAATCGGCATACGATACCCGGCATAGCTTTTGGTCAACCCAGCCTTTGGACCGGGAACTCCATGATTTATTGCTTGAACGTTCTTACCAGCCTGCTCAAGCTTTTTATGCCGAGGCTGAACAAAAATTCCTGCCTGCAATCCTGGCCGGAGACCGAGACGGCGCACTCGCCAGTTTCCAGGACATGCGCCGTTATTTCGATGAACATCGCGCCGTTGTTGAGGAACTGTTGCGTTATACAGCGACGGACATCGCCGAAAATGAAAAGCAAGCGCGGGCTATGAACAATCGATATAACATCGGTTTGCTGAGTATTTTCTCGTTCAGTGTGGCAATGGCAATCATCTTGACAGTCCTGGTCAGTCGCGGCATTTTGCGTTCGCTGAACACCGTCCAACAGGTGGCCGACGCCATTGCCGACGGTAATTTGGGCTCCAGCATTGACATTCATCAAAGCGATGAAATCGGTGACCTGTTGCGCGCTATGAACACCATGCAACAGCAACTGCTGGAACGCATCACGGCGGATCGCAAAGCGGCTGACGAAACCCTGCGTGTCAAAATTGCGCTGGACAATGTCAGCACCGGCGTCATGATCGCCGATAACGAGCGCAACATCATTTACGCGAATAAATCGGTGCTCAATACGCTCCATAAAACTGAGACCGGGATGAATCGGCAGCGTAGCGATGTATCCAAATTCTCCATCGATAGCCTGATCGGGTCCAATATGGATGATTTCCACGAAACCCCCTCGCATCAGGCAAACATGCTTAAGGCCTTAACCGGCAACTATCAGGCAAGCATGATGGTAGGCAAGCGTTCGATGGTAGTGTTAGCCAACCCGGTTATCAACGAGCAGGGCCAACGACTGGGTACGGTAGCCGAATGGCATGACCGCACTGATGAGGTAATGGTTGAGAATGAGGTAGCCTCAATTGTCGGAGCGGCGGCCAAGGGGGATTTCAGTATGCGTTTCGACCTGAACGGCAAGGAAGGCTTCCTGCGCCATCTGGGCGAAGATATTAACCAGCTCGTGAATACCAGCGAAACCGGCCTCAATGAAGTGGTGCGGGTGCTTGGGGCATTGTCTCGCGGCGACCTGTGCGAAACCATCGCCAACGACTATTCTGGGATTTTCGGGCAACTCAAAGACGACTCCAATAGCACAGTGGAAAAACTTAAGGCTATTATCAGCCAAATCAAGGACGCTTCCGACAGCATTAATACAGCGTCCAAAGAAATCGCCGCCGGCAACAATGACTTATCGAACCGCACCGAACAGCAAGCCGCCAGCCTGCAACAAACCGCCTCCAGCATGGAAGAACTAACCAGCGCCGTGCAGCATAATGCTAAAAACGCCCAACAAGCCAAGCAGCTTGCCGTTGACGCATCGGACATCGCAAGCAAAGGCGTTGAAGTGGTCGGCCAAGTGGTCATGACGATGGATGAAATCAATGAGTCTTCACGTAAAATCGGGGACATTATCGGGGTGATAGACGACATCGCATTCCAAACCAACATACTTGCCCTCAACGCCGCCGTAGAAGCCGCACGGGCGGGAGAACAGGGCAAAGGTTTTGCGGTCGTGGCTATCGAAGTGCGCAATCTTGCGCAACGCGCCACGACCGCTGCCGGAGAGATTAAAACCCTGATTAACGATTCGGTCGGTAAAATATCAGGAGGCAGTAAGCTGGTTGCCCGGGCAGGACAGACGATGGAGGAAATCGCCGCCTCTATCCATGGCGTTACCGACATAATGACCGAAATTACCGCCGCCTCGGCTGAACAAAGTTCCGGCATCGAACAGGTCAATCAGGCCATCGCGCAAATGGACGATGTAACCCAGCAAAATGCCGCGTTGGTGGAACAAGCCGCAGCGGCGGCGGAATCGCTGGAAGAACAGGCGCAAAACCTCGTAGTTACAGTAAGCAGCTTTAAAATGGACGGCAACTCAGACCGCCCTTACCGCCTTATCCCTCATTCCACAACACCCAGCGTCACCAAACATAAACCTCGCTTGATCAATGCATACGCGGATGGTTGAGGGGAAGGCCGTTAGCGCTAAAGGAATGCGCATGAAATAACTTTTCCTCGTTCCCACGCACCGCGCTCATCGTTATACACAAGTATTTCAAAGCACGTCATCCCGGCAGGGATTGCCGGGATCCAGAAGCCATGGATGGCATACTGAAGTAGGCAACAAGTCTCGCCACAGGAATTGCTCA
>SCPZ01000093.1 GCA_004299305.1 Methylobacter sp. | reverse complement strand
TAAAGATGAGGGGGGGCGTCATACTCCTTTCTTTAATGGTTACCGTCCACAGTTTTATTTTAGAACTACCGACGTGACAGGTGCTGTTGAGTTGCCGGAAGGTGTTGAAATGGTTATGCCTGGCGATAACATTTCAGTTAAGGTAAAGCTGATTTCACCAATCGCTATGGAAGATGGCTTGCGTTTTGCAATCCGTGAGGGTGGTCGTACAGTAGGTGCGGGCGTCGTTGCATCAATCATCGAGTAATATATATGTCTAATCAAACTATCAGAATCCGTTTGAAATCATTTGATCATAAATTGATTGATCAATCGGCTGGTGAGATAGTAGAAACAGCAAGAAGAACGGGTGCTCAAGTCAAAGGCCCGATTCCCTTGCCTACTAAAAAAGAACGTTTTACGATTTTGATCTCTCCGCATGTGAATAAAGATGCGAGAGATCAGTATGAATTGAGAACCTATAAAAGGTTATTGGATATCGTTGAACCAACAGAAAAAACCGTAGATGCATTGATGAAGTTGGATCTTGCAGCTGGTGTTGATGTTCAAATAAAGTTGAATTAAAAAAGCAGGGGAATTGGCAGATGTCAATAGGTCTAATAGGTCGTAAATGTGGTATGACCAGAGTTTTTTGTGAAGATGGTTCGTCAGTACCAGTTACTGTACTCCAGATTGACTCAAACAGAGTTACTCAGGTTAAAGGTATTGAAGTTGATGGATATCGTTCGATCCAAGTAGCAGCGGGCGATAAAAAATCTTCTAGAGTCAACAAAGCAATGGCGGGTCATTATGCAGCGGCTAACGTGACAGCTGGGCGCGGCCTTTGGGAGTTTAGGCTCGAAGAAGGGGAGGGTGAGGGCTTGTCTGCCGGATCTCAGCTATCTTTAGATATTTTCTCTGCTGGTCAGGTTGTTGATGTTCAGGGAAAAAGCATCGGTAAAGGTTTTGCTGGTGGCATAAAACGTCACAACTTCAGCATGCAGGATGCTACACACGGTAACTCTCGCTCACACAGGGTATTGGGTTCTATCGGTATGTGTCAAACACCGGGCCGCGTATTTAAAGGAAAGAAAATGGAAGGTCATATGGGGGCTGAAAAAGTTACAGTTCAAAATCTGACTATTCATTCAATAGATACAGCAAGAAATTTAATTCTAGTAAAAGGCGCCGTGCCTGGTGCTAAAGGCGGTGATGTAATCATTACACCTGCTATGAAAATGCGAAATAAAGGTTAAGCCATGAGTATGCAAGTACCTGCTTTAAGTGAAAAAGACTCTGCTGGAAACGTGGAGGTAACCGAAGCTATTTTTGGTCAGGTTTTTAATGAGACTTTAGTTCATCAATTGGTTGTTAGGCATCTGGCTGGCGCTCGTGCTGGAACTAAGGCTCAGAAGACACGGTCCGATGTAAGTGGTGGTGGTTCAAAGCCATGGAGACAAAAAGGGACGGGGCGTGCAAGATCGGGTACAACGCGTAGCCCGGTTTGGAGGACAGGCGGTGTCGCATTTGCTGCAAGGCCTAGGAATTATGAGCAAAAGCTGAATAAGAAAATGTTTCGGGTTGGTATCCGGTCAATTCTGTCTGAGTTGCTAAGACAGGATCGATTGGTGGTAAGTAGTGATATATTGCCTTCCAGTCCGAAAACCAAAGAGTTAAATGCAGCAATAAAGAACATTGATGCAAAGCGTATTTTGATTGTTGTAGAGAGTGTCGATGCAAACTTAGCTTTAGCATCAAGAAACATACCTTATGTAGAAGTGATTGAGGCGATTAATTTAAGCCCGGTTTTATTGGTCTCAGCCGATAAAGTTATTGCTACACCTGGTGCGTTAAAGCAAATAGAGGAGCGATTGGCGTGAGTTTAAATAAATACCACTTAGCGGGTGTGCTACAGGCTCCGATTATATCCGAGAAAAGCACTATTGCTGCTGAAAAAAATAATCGATTTGTTTTTAAGGTGCAAAAACAAGCAACTAAAAAACAAGTTAAAAGTGCAGTGGAGCTAATGTTTAAAGTTGAAGTAGATTCAGTTCAGGTTTTAAACGTTAAAGGCAAGCAGAAAAGATTTGGCGGCTCATTGGGGCAGCGATCTGATTGGAAGAAGGCTTATGTAAAACTTAAGCCCGGCCATGACATAGATTTTGCCGCTGCTTAATAATTTAAGTTTTAAAAGATCAATAGGAAACGGTAGAAAGCATGGCTATTGTAAAGTCTAAACCGACGTCACCGGGTTCACGGTTTGTAGTGCGGATCAAAAATGATGATTTGCACAAAGGCAAACCGTATGCCCCTTTGCTTAGTAAAAAGAGCAAGACTGGCGGGCGTAATAATAATGGACGTATAACAACGCGTCATATAGGTGGTGGTCATAAACAACACTACCGGATCATTGATTTTAAAAGAAATAAAGTCGATATTTCCGCCGTTGTTGAGCGTCTGGAGTATGACCCAAACAGAACCGCCAATATCGCTCTGGTGTTATTTAAAGACGGTGAGCGTAAATATATCATTGCGCCTAAAGGGCTTGAGGTAGGACAGGAGATTCTTTCTTCTGAAACCACTGCTGTTAAGCCGGGTAACTGTATGCCTCTGAGAAATATACCAATGGGTACAACAGTTCATTGTGTAGAATTAAAGCCTGGCAAGGGCGCTCAAATTGCTCGAAGTGCTGGCACTTCAGTTCAGTTGGTAGCTAAAGACGGTGCTCACGCAACCATTAGGTTACGGTCAGGTGAAATGCGTAAGGTTATGGCTGATTGCCGCGCCGTTATTGGTGAGGTTTCAAACTCAGAGCACAATCTTGTTTCGCTCGGAAAAGCGGGGGCATCAAGATGGCGCGGTGTTCGTCCGACGGTTCGTGGTGTTGTAATGAACCCGGTTGATCATCCACATGGTGGTGGTGAAGGCCGTACATCTGGCGGTAGGCACCCTGTATCTCCTTGGGGGATGCCGACAAAGGGTTATAAAACCAGAAATAATAAACGTACTGATAATATGATTATCAGACGTCGTAAGCTCAAATAGAGAGGAATTAGCGTGCCACGTTCAATTAAAAAAGGTCCTTTTATTGATCATCATCTGCTTAAAAAAGTTGAGGATGCTGTAAGTACTAATAATCGGAAACCGATTAAAACATGGTCAAGAAGATCAATGATCATTCCTGATATGCTGGGTTTGACTATTGCAATCCATAATGGACGCCTGCACATCCCCGTTCTGATTTCTGAGAACATGGTCGGGCATAAATTAGGTGAGTTTTCCCCAACTCGCACATATAAAGGCCACGTGGCTGATAAGAAATCTAGATAGGTTGTGTTATGGAAGTTTCAGCAAAATTAAAAAATGCGCCGCTATCTGCGCAAAAAGCACGGTTAGTAGGCGATCAGATTCGTGGCTTGCCGGTTGAAAAGGCGCTAAACCTATTGAAGTTTAGCTCAAAAAAAGCTGCTGCGATTATCAAAAAGATTCTTGAATCTGCTATCGCTAATGCGGAACATAATGAAAGCGCAGATATTGACGAATTAAAAGTGTCTACCGTTTATGTGAATGAAGGGGCGACCATGAAAAGATTCAAGGCAAGAGCTAAAGGACGTGCAAATCATATCCTTAAAAGAACCTGCCATATTACAGTTAAAGTCGCAGAATACGAGTAGGGGCAGAAAATGGGTCAAAAGGTACATCCAACAGGTATACGCTTAGGCATTGTAAAAGATTGGAATTCAAGATGGTATGCAAGTAGTCAGGATTATTCTGTTTTCCTGCATCAAGATTTGACAGTCAGGGACTACATTAAGAAAAAGTTAGCTCATGCTTCTGTAAGTCGTATTCAGATTAACCGTCCTCCGAATAATGCGCATATTACAATACATACTGCAAGGCCAGGTATTGTAATAGGTAAAAAGGGCGAGGATATCGAAGCATTAAGACAAGCGGTGTCTAAGATAATGGGGATCCCTGTTCAGCTTAACGTCGAAGAGATTAGAAAGCCCGAATTAGATGCGCAGTTGGTTGCTGAAGGCGTGGCTCAGCAACTTGAAAAAAGGATTATGTATCGTCGAGCAATGAAGCGCGCTGTAACCAATACAATGCGGTTAGGGGCGGAAGGTATAAAAATCAACGTTGGCGGTCGGTTAAACGGTGCTGAAATTGCTCGAAGTGAATGGTATAGAGAGGGGCGTGTTCCTCTGCATACCTTAAGGGCGGACATTGATTACGCAACTGCTGAAGCTCATACTACCTATGGAATTATTGGTATTAAGGTGTGGATATTCAAGGGTGAAGTATTCGATATGGATGCGCATATTGCATCTATTAATTCAGAATCTAAAAAATAGTTGAAGGGATAGAGAAAAATGCTTCAACCTAAAAGAACTAAGTTCCGTAAACAACATAAAGGCAGAAATAACGGTACTGCCGTACGTGGATCATCAGTAAGTTTTGGTGATTTTGGCCTTAAGTCAATTGAACGTGGTAGACTTACTGCTCGCCAGATTGAATCTGCGCGTAGGACTATTACGCGTCATGTCAAGCGTGGCGGTAAGATTTGGATTAGAATTTTCCCAGATAAGCCAATTACTAAAAAACCATTGGAAGTTCGTATGGGAAAAGGAAAAGGTAGTGTAGAATACTGGGTTGCTCAGGTTAAGCCTGGAACAATGCTCTATGAAATACAGGGTGTTTCTGAGGAATTAGCGCGTGAAGCATTTGCTTTAGGTGCTGCTAAATTGCCTTTGAAAACACTTTTTACTGCTCGGACAATAATGTAATGAAAGCAATCGAATTACGCCAAAAATCAAAAGACGAATTAGGGACAATGTTGCTCGAATTGTCGCGCGAACAATTTAATCTTAAAATGCAAAAAGGTACAGGGCAGCTGTCTAAACCGGATCAAGTGAAAAAGGTTAGGCGTGATGTAGCACGTATCCATACCATCTTAAACGAAATGGCGAGCGCATAAAATGAGCGAAAATGTAACTAAGTTACGGACGATCACTGGTCGGGTTGTTAGTAATAAAATGAATAAAACCATTACAGTTTTAGTTGAGCGAGTTGTAAAGCATCCTATTTACGGTAAATACATTAAACGTTCAACAAAAATGATGGCTCATGATGAACAGAATATTTGCCATGAAGGCGACGTAGTGTCCATTACATCATGCAGACCTATGTCTAAGAATAAGGCCTTTATATTGGTTCAAGTCTTAGAAAGTGCAAACAAATAGCATTCTAGGCTATTTAATAAATAGATAATTAGGAATAAATCATGATTCAGATGCAAACTAACCTTGACGTCGCCGATAATAGCGGTGCAAAAAGGGTCATGTGTATCAAAGTGTTGGGTGGATCTCATAGGCGCTATGCAGGCATTGGTGATATCATCAAAGTCAGTATCAAAGATGCTATACCGCGCGGAAGAGTTAAAAAAGGTGAGGTTTATAACGCATTGGTTGTTAGAACATGTAAAGGTGTTCGTAGGCAGGATGGGTCGGTAATTCGCTTTGATGGTAATGCTGCGGTAATTCTAAATAATAATTTACAGCCACTTGGTACGCGCATTTTTGGCCCTGTAACACGTGAGCTAAGAGGTGAGAGATTTATGAAGATAATCTCACTGGCTCCTGAAGTTTTATAAGGTAGGGTTTGAAATGCAAAGAATTAAACAAGGCGATGAAGTTATCGTTCGTACCGGTAAGGATAAAGGTAAGACAGGTAGGGTAAGTAGGATTTTAAAGGATAATAAGGTTTTGGTTGAAGGGATTAATCAGGTTAAAAAAAATCAAAAACCAAATCCAAATGCTGGGGTTTCGGGTGGAATTATTGTCAAAGATATGCCGATCAATATTTCTAACATTGGATTGTATAATCCCGAAACCAAAAAAGCGGATCGTGTCGGCTTTAAGTTTCTAGAAGACGGAAAAAAAGTCAGATATTTTAAGTCAACAAATGAAGTTGTTGATGTATAAGGTGTAGATAAAAATCATGGCTAGACTAGAAACCGTATATAAAGAAAAAATTCTTCCAGCATTGGTGGAGCAGTTTGCATATAATTCTGTGATGCAGGCACCGCGTATTACCAAAATAACCTTAAATATGGGGGTTGGTGGTGCTGTGGCTGATAAAAAGGTGTTGCAATCGGCAGTTAGTGACATGGAAAAAATCTCCGGTCAAAAACCTGTTGTTACTCTGGCAAGAAAATCAATCGCTGGTTTTAAGATTCGTGATGATATGCCTATTGGGTGTAAGGTAACCTTGCGTAGCGATAGGATGTATGAATTTTTAGATCGTTTGATCAGTATTTCTATTCCTCGAATTCGAGATTTTAGAGGACTGAGCCCTAAAAGCTTCGATGGGCGTGGTAATTATTCTATGGGCGTTAAAGAACAAATCATTTTTCCTGAAATTGATTATGACAAAATTGATGCTCTACGCGGTATGGATATTACTATAACTACAACGGCTCAAACTAATGAAGAAGGTTTAGCTTTGTTGAAGCTTTTTAATTTTCCATTTAAGAACTAAAGGGCGCATTAAAATGGCAAAAAAATCAATGATTGCGCGTGAAGATAAGCGTAAAAAATTAGTACAAAAATATGATGTTAGGCGTAAATCTTTGAAAGAAATAATCAGGGATCCGAGCTCCTCATTTGAAGATAAAGAATCTGCTCATTTACAACTTCAAAAATTACCAAGAGACTCCAGTGTATCGAGGGTTCGTAATCGTTGTAACCTAACCGGACGTCCGCATGGTTATTACCGTAAGTTTGGTCTTAGTCGAAACAAGCTAAGAGAAGCAACAATGCGTGGCGATGTGCCAGGCTTGGTAAAGGCAAGTTGGTAAGATCTTTTAGATCAAGTTTAGAGAGATTAATAAGATGAGTATGACAGACCCAGTGGCAGACATGTTGACCCGGATTAGAAACGGTCAATCTGCTGGTAAAAAAATCGTTAAACAGCCTTCGTCAAAATTGAAAGTTTCTATTGCTAAGGTTTTAAAGGAAGAAGGTTTTATTACGGGATATTCTACGGAAACAATCGGTAGCCATACAGAGATGACTATTGAATTGAAGTATTATAAAGGTGCTCCGGTAATTGAAAATATTAAAAGAATTAGTAAGCCTGGTTTGCGTATTTATAAATCTAAGGATGAGTTGCCGAAAGTTCTTGGTGGGCTAGGGATTGCTATTGTATCAACGTCAAATGGTGTTATGACCGACAGAGCTGCTCGTTCAATTGGGCATGGCGGTGAAGTCATTTGTACTGTTTGTTAAGGTGTAGGTCAGGTTATGTCAAGAATTGCTAAGGCTCCAGTGATTATCCCGAGTGGTGTGGATATAAAACTAGAGGGTAATAATGTGACTGTAAAAGGAAGTAATGGTCAATTATCTTATGATATTAATTCAGCTGTCGGTCTAGGTATTGCGGGTAATGTAATCCAGGTTCAGTGGGATAGGGATGATAAAAAGGCTACTGCTCAAGCCGGAACAGCTAGAGCTATTGTAAGTAACATGATTGTTGGTGTCTCCGCAGGCTTTGAGAAAAAATTAACTCTGATTGGAGTGGGGTATAGGGCTCAGGCTAAAGGTAATATACTTAATCTAGCTCTTGGTTTTTCTCATCCAGTCGATTTTGAAGTTCCGGCAGGGATTTCTGTTGAAACGCCTAGTCAAACAGAAATTATTATCAAAGGAAGTGATAAGCAATTAGTTGGTGAGGTTGCTGCAAAAATTAGAGCTTATCGTCCCCCTGAGCCTTATAAAGGTAAAGGTGTTAGATATGCGGAAGAGCATGTCGTAAGAAAAGAAGCTAAGAAGAAGTAAGGTAGCGTAATGGATAAGAAACAATCTCGTATGAAGCGCGCATTAAAGTTGCGCAGCAAAATTAAGAAATTAAGTGCAACACGTTTGTCAATTCACAAAACATCTCAACATATTTATGCTCAGGTTATTAGTGCTGATGGCGCAACAACCTTGGCTAGTGCTTCTACAACTCAGGCTGATATTAAATCGACGTTAAAAAATACTGGAAATATAAGTGCTGCTGCTGAAGTGGGGAAATTTATCGCACAAAAAGCAATTGCGGCAGGGGTTTCTGAGGTTGCTTTTGATCGTTCAGGATTTAAATATCATGGTCGCGTTAAAGCATTGGCTGATGCGGCACGTGAAGCCGGTTTGAAATTTTAGGGGAATAAAATGTCTACAGCACCTTCTCAGGTTAGTGCGGATGGTTTGCAGGAAAAGCTAGTTAATGTAAGGCGTGTTGCAAAGGTTGTAAAAGGCGGTAGGGTTTTTGGTTTCACGGCGCTAACGGTAGTTGGTGATGGTGAAGGTAGGGTTGGGTACGGCGTTAGTAAGGCTCGCGAAGTGCCTATTGCGATACAGAAGTCTTTGGAGCAGGCGCGCAAAAATATGCGTAAAGTTTCATTAAAGGGCGATACATTGCAATATCCTATTATGAATACTACTGGGGCGGCTAAGGTCTACATGCAGCCCGCTTCTGAAGGTACAGGCATTATTGCTGGTGGAGCAATGAGGGCGGTATTTGAAGTGGTCGGCGTGCATAATGTGTTGGCTAAATGCATTGGAACTAGCAATCCTATTAATGTCGTTAGGGCGACAATTAATGGACTTACAGGGATGCATAGTGCCAACCAAATAGCTGCAAAACGCGGCTTATCAGTTGAACAGATTATTGGGTAGTGGTTATGGCCGACAATAAAATAAGTGTTACGATGATAAAAAGCAGATTTGGGCGTTTACCGCGTCACCAAGCCTGTTTGAAAGGTTTGGGATTGCGTAAAATAAACCAGACGGTTGTGGTGCTCAATACGCCTGAAAACCGGGGTATGATAAATAAAATATCATACATGCTAAAATTTGAGGAAGTGTAATGTTTTTAAATACTATTCGATCAAGTGAAGGCGCTCGAAAAAAAACTAAACGAGTGGGTCGAGGAATTGGCTGTACGCTTGGTAAGACTTGTGGAAGAGGTCATAAGGGGCAAAAGGCTCGTAGTGGTGGATTTCATAAGGTTGGTTTTGAGGGGGGGCAGATGCCCTTGCAGCGCCGGTTGCCTAAAATTGGATTTACTTCGTTAATAAGTAAATACTCAGCAGAAGTTAGATTAAATGAGCTAAATGGTCTAAGTGTTGATGTGATAGATCTTAAGGCTTTGATTGATGCTAATATTGTTCCTATTTATACAAAGAAAGCAAAAATAATTAAATCTGGTGAGTTAACTAAGGCTGTTACTATAAAAGGAATAATGGCGACTGTTGGCGCTAAAGAATCTATTGAAGCTGCTGGCGGCAAAGTAGAGGTTTAAGTGAGTACATCAAGAGCTCAGGTGTCTGGCAAGGTCGGCGGTTTTTCAGAGCTTAAAGCTAGATTGCTTTTTGTTTTGGGAGCTTTTTTTGTATATAGAGTCGGTGCCCATATTCCTGTGCCTGGAATTGACCCTAAGGCACTTGCGGTTATGTTTGAGCAGCAAAGCGGATCTATCTTGGACATGTTTAATATGTTCTCGGGTGGGGCTTTGATGCGCTTAAGCTTATTTGCTTTGGGTATAATGCCTTATATATCGGCATCAATTATTATGCAGTTGATGACGGTTGTTGTTCCTGCAATGGAGCAGTTAAAGAAAGAGGGTGAGTCGGGGCGTCGTAAAATTTCACAATACACTCGATTTGGTACTGTCGTTTTGGCGACCTTTCAAGCAATTGGGATTTCGCTGGCCTTGCAAAATCAAACTGCGGGCGGTCTTTCGGTTGTTCTGAGTCCGGGCATTGGCTTTATTGTTATTACAACTGTCACCTTGGTTACGGGGACTGTTTTCTTGATGTGGTTGGGTGAGCAGGTTACTGAGCGAGGAATTGGTAATGGTATATCGCTTATTATATTTGCAGGTATTGTGTCTGGTTTGCCTAAAGCAATTGGTGGTACTTTGGAATTAGCGAGAACCGGTGAGATGAATGGGGTATTTATTATCTTATTGTTTTTGCTATCAATTTCTGTTACTGCGCTGGTGGTCTTTGTTGAAAGAGGGCAGAGAAGGATTCTTATTAATTACCCGAAAAGACAGCAAGGTCGAAAGATGTATGCAGGGCAAAGTAGTTTTTTGCCTCTCAAGCTTAATATGGCTGGTGTAATTCCTCCTATTTTTGCGTCAAGTATAATTTTGTTTCCGGCAACCATTGCAGGGTGGTTTGGCAATAGCGCGGGTTTTTCTTGGTTGCAGGATGTCGCTACTATGTTATCCCCTGGTCAGCCCGTTTACGTTATTTTTTATGCGACGGCAATTATTTTCTTCTGTTTCTTTTACACTGCTTTGGTGTTTAATTCAAAAGAAACCGCAGAAAATTTAAAGAAATCAGGCGCGTTTCTACCTGGAATAAGGCCTGGACTTCAAACGAGTTCGTATATTGATAAGGTAATGACTCGATTGACATTAATCGGGGCATTTTATATTACGCTAGTTTGTCTGTTGCCTGAGTTTTTGATTGTTTACTGGAATGTTCCGTTTTATTTTGGTGGGACATCTTTATTGATTATTGTAGTGGTTGTAATGGATTTCATTTCGCAGATGCAAACTCATGTTATGTCACAGCAGTATGACGGCTTAATGAAAAAAGCCAACTTAAAAAAATAAATTATTGCACAAGAGCAATCTGGGAGTTATTAGTGAAAGTTCGTGCCTCTGTTAAAAAGATTTGTAGAAAATGTAAGGTTGTAAAAAGAAATGGTGTTGTTAGGGTTATCTGTGAAGACGGAAAGCATAAACAACGACAAGGATAATAATTGTTGCGCCATAATTAATGCAATGCTATAATTTGGCGCTTTACTTTAGAGTGCTAGCAAGGGGAGTATCTAGATGGCACGTATTGCCGGGATAAATATACCAGATCATAAACACGCGGTTATCGCCTTAACTGCTATTTATGGTGTTGGTCGTCAAACTGCAAGTGAAATTTGCGTTGAGGTGGGTATAGCACCTTCGATAAAAATAAAAGAACTAACTGAAGAGCAATTGGAAGCTATTCGTAATGTAGTTTCGAAGATGACAGTGGAAGGGGATCTCCGTCGTGAAGTTTCTATGAATATCAAACGTTTGATGGATCTGGGTTGCTATCGCGGAATAAGACATCGTAGAGGATTGCCTTTAAGAGGGCAGAGAACGAGAACTAATGCTCGAACTCGGAAAGGTCCACGTAAGGCAATTAGAAAATAAGATATCCCTTTAAGAGGTTGAAGTAGATGGCGAGTCAAAATCGTTCTAGAAAGCGTATAAAAAAAGAAGTTGCAGACGGCATAGTGCATGTCCATGCTTCGTTTAATAATACGATAATAACTATCACAGATAGAAAAGGTAATGCTCTTTCATGGGCAACATCAGGTGGTTCTGGATTTCGTGGGTCTAGAAAGAGCACCCCGTTTGCTGCGCAGGTGGCGGCAGAAAAGGCTGGGTCTGTTGCTTTGGAATTTGGTATGAAAAACCTTGATGTTATGATCAAGGGTCCCGGTCCAGGTCGCGAATCTGCAGTGCGTTCTCTGAATAATTTGGGATTTAAAATAAATAATATTGTTGATGTGACGCCAATTCCACATAATGGTTGCCGTCCGCCGAAAAAACGCCGCGTATAAAAATCTGGAGTAGTTTGTTATGGCAAGATATCTTGGGCCTACCTGTAAATTAAGTCGAAGAGAAGGCACAGATCTGTTTTTAAAAAGCAGGGGAAAGTCTTTAGAGAATAAGTGTAAATTAGATCAGCGTCCTGGTCAGCATGGTACCAAACGCACAAGAAGTTCCGATTACGCTATTCAGTTAAGAGCAAAGCAGCGCTTGCGCAGAATATATGGAATTCTAGAGAAACAATTTAGGAATTACTATAAATCGGCGGATTTGAAAAAAGGGGCGACTGGTCAGAATCTATTGAATCTTTTGGAGTCAAGGCTGGATAATGTTGTCTACCGTATGGGATTTGCCTCGACTCGGGCTGAAGCGCGGCAGTTGGTTAGCCATAAGTCTATACAAGTAAATAACGTGTTGATCAATGTGCCTTCTTATCAGGTCGCTCCTGGCGATGTTCTTTCTGTTAGGGAGAAAGCAAAAAAACAGCAAAGAATCGTTGATGCTTTGGGTGTAACTGAACAATATGGTTTTCCTTCTTGGGTTGATGTTAATTCTAAAGCAATGACAGGTACATTTAGCTCGCTGCCAGATCGTGTAGACTTGGGTAGTGACATAAATGAGCAGTTGGTAGTTGAGCTTTACTCTAAATAATCGTAGTTCTGAGGGATATAAATGCAGAATTCTATTTCTGGCTTGCTGAAGCCCCGCTTAGTTGAGGTTGTAAGTAAAACACCTAATCATTCTAAGATTGTTATTGAGCCCCTTGAAAGAGGATTTGGTCATTCTATCGGCAATGCTTTGCGACGTGTGCTATTGTCTACAATTCCAGGCTGTGCGGTTACAGACGTTGAAATTGAAGGCGTTCTTCATGAGTACACTACCATAGAGGGTGTTCAGGAAGATGTAATTGATATTTTGCTTAACCTTAAAAAATTAGCTGTTGTGCTCCACTCAAGGGATGAAGTTGAGCTCACTCTTTCAAAACATGGCGCTGGTTGTGTTACGGCGGCAGATATCATAGTTCCACACGATGTGGAAATTGTTAATCCTGATTTGATAATAGCTAATCTAACACAGGTTGGCATTTTGAATATGAAAATTAGGGTGCGTCGAGGACGAGGTTATGAGCCCGTAAGTGTTCGTAAGTCAAGTTCCGAGCATAATCTTATTGTTGGCGCGCTTCAGCTTGATGCGTCGTATAGTCCGATTATCAAGGTTGCTTATCAGGTTGAAAGTACGCGTGTTGAGCAGCGTACTAATTTAGATAAATTAATAATTGAGCTGGAAACAAATGGAACTGTTGATCCGGAGGAAACTATTAAGCTGGCTGCCACAATACTTCATGATCAGTTATCTGTTTTCGTTGATTTTGAAAAAGTAAATGATCAACTTGCAGAAGAAGAAGTTGAAGTTGAAGAAATATTTGATCCTGTTCTTCTTCGGCCTGTCGACGATCTTGAGTTAACAGTACGTTCTGCTAATTGTTTAAAAGCTGAAAATATTTTTTATATTGGAGACTTAATTCAGCGTACTGAGGTTGAGTTATTAAAAACCCCAAATCTTGGTAAAAAATCATTAACAGAAATAAAAGATATTCTTGCTTTGAAGGGTTTGTCTTTGGGTATGCGGCTGGAGAATTGGCCTCCTGAAAGCCTTGCAGATCAAACTCACGCAATAACACACTAACATTAGGTCTTCTTATAATGAGACATCGTAAATCTGGAAGAAAATTTAATATAAATAGTAGTCATCGTAAGGCGCTATTTAGTAATATGGTCAGTTCATTGTTTAAGCATGAATTAATAAAAACGACTTTGCCAAAAGCAAAAGAATTGAGAAGTTACGCTGAGCCATTGATTACCTTATCTAAAGAAGATACGGTCGCCAAAAGGCGCCTCGCTTTTTCTAGGTTACGTGATCGTGAGGTGGTGACAAAGCTTTTTAATGAGCTAGGTCCGCGTTACAAAAGCAGAGCGGGTGGGTATTTACGTATTATGAAATGCGGATTTAGGGCAGGTGACGATGCTCCTATGGCTTATGTCGAGTTGGTTGACAGTCCTGTTTCTACGGAAGATTAATTCTGGGTTCTTAATGGATTTAGGAATGTAATTCTTGAGATAATAAGACTTGTCTGGATGAGTAGTCAGCCATAATCCCAATGCCGGGTAAAGTTTTTTAATTCTACCCGAGCATCACTCAGTAGTGAATATCTATTTTATTCTTTTTGGGATTTTTTGATCTGAAATGCTCCTGTGTTGGTGTCGAGTGAAAATTGACCTGGGGATTTAGCGGTGCAGCGTACTGCATCACATCAGATTAATCGGGCAAACTGAAATGGTTTTAAGTTTTGAACGAGTACTGATTCAAAATAATGTCAACTACATGTAAACGTGGGAGCCATATTTATCAATCTTATCCCAAAATTGGGCTGCCAACATAAGCCGGACGTGGTCTGATGTTAAGCCGTTCGTGGTGCGAGCCTGTCGAACCTGAACGGCTCCGTCCACCCTTCGACAAGCTCAGGACGAACGGTTAAGCTTTACTGTTTGCCCGGTCTTAAGTTGATAGCAAAAAATTGTTGCTATCTGCCTTTGGATTGAATCAATGCCCGTAAAGATAAAATCACTTTGGTGCCTTTATCTTTCCAGCGCATCCCCGACCGACAAAGACGTTGCTTCACCAGGGTTTTGCAAGCGGCCTCAGGTAACACCTGAGCCAATCGGTAAGTTTTTTTGCATGCACGGCATACCCCCATCATTTGCCGATGATTCTTAAAATAAGTGAGTGCGGCCTGCAAGTTCTCTTTGACCGTTTTTGTCAGGCTATTTTTCTGTCCCAGCTTTTCCATTTCATTGATCAGTGTTTCGACTGCGCCCGGTTCACGTTTGAGCTATTGACAGCGCTTATCCAGTCAAATTGTGCGCTGGAGTTTGTTCGTTTTCCCGGGGTAGGCTGCGTAAGAGACGTCGGTGTCTGGCGTCAACCTCCCTGGCCGGGTGACGACAATTACCTTGGCCGGTTTTAGTTGAAAAATTTTGATTATTTTTTTAAGCTCTGTTTTCTTCGATAACTGACTCCGTCTAATTCAATAATGGTTGCATGATGAATAATGCGATCTATAGCCGCAACGGTCATCATAGTGTCTGGGAAGATCTGATTCCGATGGCTGAAAGGTTGATTAGGGGTGATGATCAAGATGTCGCTTTCATAACGATGTGCAATGAATTCAAATAAGACCTGAGTTTCGGCGTCGGTTTTTTTAACATAGCCAATATTATCAATAACCAGAACCTGATACTTGTCCAGTCGGGTCATTATCATCGTCATTAAATCCAGATTCCGCTTGGCTAGTTGCAGCGTTTGAACAAATGCCACGGTTGAGAACCATTTAACGCGTATATTTTGTTCTATTAATTGAGCGGCGAGTGCGGCCGCTATATGCGATTTACCCACTTCCGATAAATCAATCAATAAAACGTTTCCGGCATGGCGAGTCCAATCGGTGTGATCTTTCTGCGCAATGACCCGCTGTTGCTCGGACGCACTGAATTCTGCCAGATTCAGGTTGGCAAAGACTTTCCCCGGAGGCAAGTTTGCTTCTCGTGTCCGCGGTTGCACACGCTTCTGATAACGATCGGCCACTTCCTGTTCACGCAGGTATTATGGTGTCACTGATAATAGCAAGAGGATCGGTGCTTACTTCTATGAAGTGCGAGGTATGCTCTACAAATGGCTGAATCGGAGAGGTAAGCGGGGTTTCTACAGCTGGGAGAAGTTCGCCAAGCTGTTAACGCGCTATCCATTGCCGACACCGTGAATCATGGTCAATCTATTCTAATTCTGTAAAATGGTTCTTAATGAGGAGTCGTGTGCGTAAATAGCGCAAGCACGGTTCTGTGAGGGGCTTGGTGACAATTGATGATACACAGCGAAACTGTTTACGATTATGTAGCAGCAGCGTGAGGTGAGGTGTATAAAAAAGTATCAGTAGATGAGTAGAGCAGGCTTTATTGAAAGAAACCGACCGTATGCCTAAGTTGGGGAGGGTGCTCTGGGCAATAAAAAGCCCGCATAAAGCGGGCGTGTTGAGTGCTGTTATTATTATTATTATTGAGTTGTGGATTGTTTTACAACTTGACCCAAGCAATGTCACTTATTTTATTATTATTATCAGCTAGTCTATAAGACTAAATTCCCCCTCTTAGTCGGTAATTAAACCGAGCCCAGTCCCTTAAGCTGGTGCGAATTTTATTCAAATGGAGCTTCAATGTCTATTTAAAAATGGGGTTTATCGTGAAAAATATAAGTGAGATATAAATATATAATAAATACAACTTGTTATATAGCTTTAGGAACTGCTAATAAACAAAATGCTAGGCAGGTAGTGCTTTTTGTTCAGCTAAGGTTCAGGTTTTCATCGGTTGCGTCTAGCTTCCTCTTCCTCATTGATAAAAAAGTTGAGTCGTTCATTAAGGATTGACGATAATTGGAAGTTAAGGCCTTTCGATTTTTGAGCCAGTTTTATTTGCAGGATTGCATCTTTGGTCTGGCCTGTAGCATAGTAGTATTCTGCAAGATAACGATGAGACTCGGCGGGTTGATTTAAATCGCTGTAAATTTGTGCCAGCAGTTGTGAATAAATCGGCTGTTGTTGGGTTTTAGGCTTTAATAGCAGTAAGTTTTTTCGTGCCAACTCAGCGTTACCTGTTTTTAATAGAGATGTAATATATTCGAGTTTTATGGCCTCGTTATCAGGAAATTGCTCAGTTAGCTTTTTATATCGGGCCAGCGCTGTGTTGTAATTTTTGGATTCCAGTGCAGTTCGGGCAAGTGCGGTTACGTATTGTTCCTGATTTGGGTATTCTTTGCTCAGTTGTTGAAAAAATGTTTCTGCTTCAGTGAATTTTTGCGAGTTAAGTGCGCATAGTCCAAGCCCGTAGCGGACAACAGTGCGTTGTTCAGTCGTGCCTTGAGTCAATCGTGATTGAAAATATTTAAGCGTTTCGGCGTCGTCAGTACTGGTTAGAACCCGGATTTTTGCTTTGGTTAACTGATAGCCGAGTGAGTCGGGATATTGTTTGTAGGGGTAGGTTTCGGCGCGTCCTCGGGTGTCGGAAATGCGTGAAGCGGTCACCGGATGTGTTCTTAAAAATTCAGGGATGTTCTGCCCATAATAGCGACTGGATTGTTGTAGGCGTTCGAAAAAAGTGGGCATACTGCGTGGATCATATTGAGAGCCCGCCAAGGTTTGCATGCCGACGCGGTCGGCTTCTGCCTCGTTTTCACGGGTAAAGTCAATTTGAAACTGAACGTTACCCGCCTGAATAGCCACGATGGCGGCTTGTCCTAGAGCGGGTGATTGGGTGCCCAATAAGATGGCGGCTAGGGTTGCTGCGGCGGTAGGTATCGATAATCGACTGGATGCTTCGTAAGCGCGGTATAAGTGGCGTTGGGTAACATGGGCAATTTCGTGCGCCATCACCGAGGCTAATTCGCTTTCGGCTTCGGTGATTAAAATTAACCCGGAATTTACGCCTATATAGCCGCCAGGTCCCGCAAAGGCGTTAATGTCATTTTCCATGACTACAAAAAAATGAAACGGATTACTCGGTGCGTCGCTATTAGCGACCAGTTTTTCACCAATTGTCTGAATATATTGCTGAATTTCAGCATCTTGATTAATGGAAATTTGCGAATGCAGGCTGCGGAAAAAGGCTTCGCCAAACTCTTTTTCTTCGGCGGGTGTAATTAGGGTGCCGGAAGAATCGCCCATGTCGGGCAGCTCAATTTTGGTAATCGGGGCGGCCTGTTGCGGGGCAGGGAAGAGTGCAAGGCTCAAAGCCAGTGTAACTGCGGATGGTTTGAATTTCATACGATGAGACTGAATAAAATTTAACTGGGTTTTAATCGGATTATTAGTGGCTCAAACATCATATTTATAATGTTGAGTTTTGTCTGGCGGATGTATGTGGCGCTAAACGGATTTATTGTTGCAGATATTCTTCGGCTTCGCAAAGCGGGAGTGAAATGCACTGGTTACGACCTTTTTGTTTGGCTTGATAGAGTGCCGCGTCAGCCTTGTTTAACATGTTGTCGCTGTTTTTTGGAATGCCGGTGCAAAGACCGATGCTAATTGTTATCTGATGGAAGGGGGCGGAATTTATATGTGGTATTACCAGATTAAAAACGGCATTTCTTAGTCTCTCGGCAAATTGTTCGGCGATTTCTTGGGGTAAATGCGGCATTACCAGAACGAATTCTTCTCCACCATAACGCGCGACTATGTCGGTGGCTCGTGAAAGTTGCGATTTTAATGCGGCTGCGACTTGCTTTATTACATTGTCGCCAGCTATGTGCCCATAATAATCGTTATAGGATTTAAAAAAATCAATATCGATCATGAAGATGGATAAAGGATGTTTTTGTCTTTTTGCATCGGCTACAGCCATTTCGTAATGTGCATCGAAAAATCTACGATTGCAGATGTCGGTCAAACTGTCCGTCGTTGCTTCTTTTTTCAGGATTTCAGAATGGGAGCGTAGTATTTTTTCACGCTTGATTGAGGTGCTGGAATCTGTTATCTGAATAAGGCAGCATGGCTCGTTGAGTTGTGACTGAATAGGTGTGATGCTGATCGATTGGTACATCCTGGGTTGTTGCTGATTTACCTCGAATGCGTTATACAGCGGTAGAGGGGTGCGGTGCAGGGCTGTAGACAAAACCACAGGTAGTCTGTAGGCCAAGGTATTTTTGAGGGCGGTCAGGAAAGCGGGTGACACGGACTCTGAAAACACCTTTTCAAATTGCCGGTTAAGGGCATCAGCTTCTTTAATGCCGCTGTGTTTGGCGATCCAGTTATTCCAAAGCAATACTTTACCATCGGCATCAACAACACATACGCCGAGGTTAAGTGAATTAAATATATCGTCCATATCAAAACGTTTTGCTTCCTGCTGCATGGATGCGGCGGGTAAAGTGCTGAAACTAGGCGCTGTAGGCGACTCAGGAGCGGTTGCCGAAATTTTACTCATGAATGCTACCAAGAAATTGATCGATATGGATAATAAGGTTAGTCAGCGATGCCGAACTTAACAGGAATACGAGATTGCCGGCTGTATGCCGCTTCTCGATGGCGAGATCAATGTGCAATATCAGGATATAGGATTGATCGGTGTTCTTTTTGAGTCGATGTAATATTTCATCGGCTGATGCTACGGTGTAATTGGGTAAAGAGCTTTCCAGTGTGAAATTGAGTATGTCAGCCATTGCGGATAGGCAGGCGTTTAAAATGATATTGCCTAATTCGCACATGGCTTCGTGCTCAAATTCTGCAAGTTCGTCAGTGCTCATTTGTGAGCCCATCATATCGCTAACGATTTTTAAGGCTTGCTCTTCGGTAAATAAAAGTACTGCCTCGGCATTTAATGGGCCGCTAAAGTGTTGGCTTACTGCACCAAATCGTCCGCAGTTTAGCGATAATGTTGTGGAATTTATGTCTTCTGAGTTAATGATTTGTACAGAAGGGACGGAAATGCGCACTTCGTCGCCGACAATTTCGCTCAGGCTTAATGCTGCGCGACCCGCACCGATGCTAAATACTTCAGTCAATGCATCAAGATGAAGCTCGCTGAAATTGTTCATTTGGAATTTGCAAAATAGTCTAGTGTCAGGGCAATTGATTTTTCGGTGACCGGTTTTGCAACTAATATGGTTCCCAGTGCGCGGGCGCGATTTTGGTGTGTTTCTTGAATATTCGCAGAGAAAATAACCATTTTTATTGAAGGATATTTTGACAGTATCTGTTCCGCTGCATGGGTTCCTGAAATACCTGGCATGTTAATGTCCATGGTGCAGTAGTCAGGAGGGTCTTTATCAACAAGTGCAATAGCATCTTCACCGCAGACTGCCTCAGATATGACCCATTTCGGATGTTGGGCAAGAATATGTGTGCGGATTAACATTCTTGATACTTTGCTGTCATCAACAATCAGGAGTTTTTTTATTGAACTGTCCACAGGCATGATTGATTTTTGCTTAATTTAAACTTGTAATATTCTACATGAAAAGGTAGGCGCCGCGAAGCTATTCTATAGTTTTGGGCAAGGGGATAACTGCTTGGCGTAGCGTGTTAATCAAGTATTTTTGTAACTATTCAGCGAAAAAAGAAATAGAATACGGATGCCAAAAGTAGGCGCCTCTAGGCGACACCACGGATAGGACAGATTTACACAGATTTTTTCAAAATAGTCTGGGTTTTTAATCGGTGATTATCCGTCTAATCAGTGTCGCCTAAAGCGCCTACTGTTGGCATCCGTGTTCCATTAATCATTTTTAGCATACGCTGAATAGTTACGTATTTTTTGTCTTAAGCGGCAGGCTATGATTATGTTGCAACTGATTTAAATTCAGCTATTTAGAGAGCGTGTTAGCTGCGATTAACAGAATACGGATAAGGCGGATTGCGCGGATTTTTAAAAAAGCCAAGTCTGTTATGCGCTTTTTAACCCATCCGTATTCGGGATTGATGTTGCCTGCGGTTCGTTTTGCGATAGCTCAACACGTGCTGTGTCTAACAACGCATCCGCCAACGTCGCTGTATCCAGCACTTGTAAATAGGCATTTCCCGCGCGTGTTAATAAGGGCTTTAAGCCGCAACCAGGCAGCAACCGGCAACGCTGCTGTGCGGGATCAAAACATTCGACCCAGTTAAAATGATTTTCCATGCTGCGCACCACGGCACCGATCTTTATCATTTCAGGCTGCTGCTGCAATGATAAGCCCCCGCCTTTACCGCGCGTTGTTTTAACAAAGCCCTTGCTACCCAGTTGGTGGACAACCTTGACCAAATGATTGCGGGAAATATTAAAAAAATCAGCTATTTCTGTAATATTGGCCTGCCGGTTCGGTGACATTGCCAGGTAAAGCAATACCCTGAGTGCGTAATCTGTGTAACTTGTAAGTTGCATGTTGCTTGCTGTTAGGAAAAGAATTATATTGTAAGTTGTATTCGGAATATATCTTTTAGCGAGGCGGTATATTCTTAAATAACTATTTTTCCTGAAATTATACCGCAAGCCCGTATTTTATGAGGGCGAGATGCAGTTTTTTAGGGGATTGCTGTGAAAAACTTAAATCATTTAATACACAAGCAAGGGTTATTATGTCTATTGTTGATAATGTCACACCCAGCCAGCAGTCTCGGGCTCTATGGTTAAGCACCGTTGCTTTCACCACCTGTTTTGCAGTGTGGACCATCTTTTCCATTATCGGATTGCAAATTCAAAAAGAATTAGGCTTAAGTGAAACCGAATTCGGTTTACTGGTGGGTACGCCTATTCTTTCCGGCTCGTTAATTCGACTGATACTGGGCATTTGGAGCGACCAGTACGGTGGCCGTATCGTTTATACAGTAGTTATGGTGACGGCGGCTATTGCTACATTCCTGCTGACTACAGTTGACACTTACCTGATGTATTTGGTCGCGGCATTGGGTATTGGTGTTGCGGGCGGCGCGTTTGCCGTGGGTATTGCCTATACTTCGCGTTGGTTTCCTACAGAAAAACAAGGCACAGCCTTAGGTATTTTCGGTCTGGGCAATGTAGGCGCGGCAGTGACTAAATTTATCGCGCCTTTTGTGATGGTTGCATTCGGATGGCATGTTGTAGCGCAAATTTGGGCGTTAGTTCTTGTTTTAATGGCGACAATATTTTGGTTTGCCACCGATGACGAGCCGATGCTTAAAGCGAGACGCATAGCAGGCGTCAAGCCGGATTCGTTTATTAAACAACTGGAACCGCTTAAGAATATGCAGGTTTGGCGGTTTTCGCTGTATTACTTTTGCGTATTTGGCGCTTTTGTCGCGCTGGCTCTTTGGCTGCCCCGTTATCTGGTCGGCGCTTACGGATTTGATATTAAGACAGCGGGAATGCTGGCCGCATCGTATTCTATTTTTGCCAGCTTGTTTCGTGCCCTGGGCGGTTGGTTGTCTGACCGCTACGGTGCGCGCTTATTGATGTATTGGACGTTTATTGTCGGCGCCCTATGCACTTTTTTTCTGTCCTATCCGCCGACCGATTACGTGATGCATGGTATTAAAGGCGACATGCATTTTAGCTTGGCTATGGGACCTGTGGGTTTTATTTTGCTGATGTCTGTGCTGGGTTTGTTTATGTCCTTCGGCAAGGCGGCGGTGTACAAGCACATCCCGGTTTATTATCCCGAGAACGTCGGCGCGGTCGGCGGCGCGGTCGGCATGATCGGGGGCTTAGGCGGGTTCTTGCTGCCGCTGACTTTCGGCATGTTGAACGATTTGACCGGCATCTGGAGCAGCTGCTTCATGCTGCTGTTCGTATTGATGACCATTGCGCTGACGTGGATGCATTTTTCGATTGTCAGGATGGAACGCCGCGTCGTGCCCGAACTGGCTAAAATATCGAAAGACCTGCATGAGCTGAGCCATCCGTCGCCGTTGGTGCTGACCGATTGGAATCCCGAAGACCAGGATTTTTGGCAAAAAACCGGCAAGCGTATCGCGACCCGTAACCTGTGGATCAGCATTCCCGCCTTGCTGCTGGCGTTTGCGGTGTGGATGGTGTGGAGCGTGGTGGTGATTAACCTGCCCAGCATCGGCTTTAAATATTCCACCAACGAGTTGTTCTGGTTGGCCGCATTGCCAGGGCTTTCGGGCGCGACCTTGCGGATTTTCTATTCGTTCATGGTGCCGATTTTCGGCGGTCGTCGCTGGACGACGATCAGCACCGCCTCGCTGCTGTTGCCGTCCTTATGGATAGGTTTTGCGGTGCAAAATCCTGAAACGCCTTACGTGTTAATGGTGGTATTGGCCTTGTTGTGCGGTTTCGGCGGCGGCAATTTTGCGTCCAGCATGGCGAATATCAGCTTTTTTTATCCCCAATCTCAAAAAGGCACGGCCTTGGGCCTGAATGCCGGTTTAGGCAATTTGGGCGTCAGCACCGTGCAGTTTGTGGTGCCGTTGGTCATTGCGGCCGGTGTATTCGGTTCATTGGGCGGCGATCCGCAAGTATGGGTTAAGGCGGGCGTCACCAAATCGATTTGGTTGCAAAATGCCGGATTTATCTGGGCGCCGTTTATCATTGCAACCAGCATTGCGGCGTGGTTCGGCATGAATGATATTGCCTCGGCCAAGGCCTCGTTCAAGGAACAGTCGGTCATATTCAAGCGCAAGCATAACTGGCTGATGTGCTGGCTTTATACCGGAACCTTCGGCTCGTTTATCGGTTATGCGGCCGGTTTCCCGATGTTGATTAAAATCCTGTTCCCCGAAGTCAACCCGACTGAATACGCCTTTTTGGGGCCGCTGGTCGGCGCGTTAATCAGGCCGGTCGGCGGTTGGCTGGCCGACAAGCTGGGCGGTGCGAGGGTGACGCTGTGGAATTTCGTGATCATGATTTGCGCAGTATTCGGCGTACTGCATTTTATGCCTTCGTCCGGTAATCCCGGCGATTTTTGGGGCTTCCTGGCGATGTTCATGCTGCTGTTTATCACCACCGGCATCGGTAACGGCTCTACTTTTCGTATGATTCCGGTTATTTTTATGACAGAACGCTTGTGTGCGGTAAAAGGGCAGGGCGATGAAGCCCTTGCCAAAGCAAGAAAAGATGCGGCCAAAGAAGCGGCGGCGGTGCTGGGTTTTAGTTCGGCGATTGCGGCTTACGGTGCATTTTTTATTCCCAAAAGTTACGGTACGGCTATCAGCATGACCGGCGCACCCGATGCGGCCTTGTATTGTTTTATATCTTTTTATCTGGTGTGCATTGGTATTACTTGGTGGAATTACGCACGTAAAACGGCGGCCATGCCTTGTTAAGAGTTCTATCGTTCCCACGCTCCGGCGTGGGAATAATCCTGCACCGCTCCAGCGGTGCGAGACGCAGAGCGTCTCCGGCGGCATTCCCACGCAGAGCGTGGGAACGATGAAACAAGGGCAACCACAAGGGATTGCCTCCACAAAATAGGTAAACCATAATGAGTCATTTCCTGGACCGCTTACTGTTTTTTAAGAAAAAAGTAGATACCTTCTCCGGTAATCACGGCGTGGTGACCGATGAAGACCGAAGCTGGGAAAACAGCTACCGCTCCCGCTGGCAGCACGACAAAATCGTGCGCTCCACGCACGGCGTCAATTGCACCGGTTCTTGCAGCTGGAAAATCTACGTTAAAAACGGCCTGGTGACCTGGGAAACCCAGCAAACCGATTACCCGCGCACCCGCCCCGACCTGCCCAATCACGAACCGCGCGGCTGTCCTCGCGGTGCAAGCTACTCCTGGTATCTGTACAGCGCCAACCGCCTCAAATATCCGCTGATACGCGGCCGCCTGGTCAGGTTATGGCGCGAGGCCAAACTGACTATGGACTCGGTCGATGCCTGGGCGTCGATAGTCGAAGACCCGATTAAAAGCGCAGAATACAAGTCGGTACGCGGCTTGGGCGGTCTGGTTCGCGCCAATTGGGAGGAGGTCAACGAAATCATCGCGGCGGCCAATATTTATACCGCAAAAACTTTCGGCCCCGACCGGATTATCGGTTTTTCGCCGATCCCGGCGATGTCGATGGTGTCTTACGCGGCCGGCAGTCGTTATCTGTCGCTAATCGGCGGCGTCAGCATGAGTTTTTACGACTGGTATTGCGATTTGCCGCCTGCATCGCCGCAAACCTGGGGCGAGCAAACCGACGTGCCGGAATCGGCGGACTGGTACAACGCCGGATTCTTGATGCTGTGGGGCTCGAACGTGCCGCAAACCCGCACCCCCGACGCCCATTTTATGACCGAAGCGCGTTATAAAGGCGCAAAAGTCGTGGTCGTGAGTCCCGATTATTCGGAGGCCAGCAAGTTCGCAGACCTGTGGCTGTATCCGAAGCAAGGCACCGATGCCGCGCTGGCGATGGCAATAGGTCACGTGATCCTCAAGGAATTTCATGTCGAGCGCCAAAGCCCGTATTTCAACCAGTATGTCCGTGAAAATACCGATTTGCCTTTCTTAGTCCTGCTCAAAGAGCAGGACGGCTGCTATGTGCAGGATCGTTTCCTCCGGGCCTCGGACTTTTCAGGCCAGTTGGGGCAGGACAACAATCCCGATTGGAAAACCGTCGCCTACGATGAAATTAACGGCCACATCGTTCCGCCTTGCGGTTCCATCGGCTTCCGCTGGGGCGAAAGCGGGCATTGGAACATCGAACAAAAAACCGTAGACAACCAGGAAGTAAAGTTACGTTTGAGCTTGATCGATATTAAAGACGATGTCGCCAGTGTCGGTTTCCCTTATTTCGGCGGTTCCGAACATCCGCATTTTACCCATTCGGCCCACGACGCTATTCAACGGCGTAACGTCCCGGTCAAGAAAATCATCTTGGCCGACGGTACTGAAGTATTGGCGACCACGGTATTCGATTTACTGGTTGCCAACTATGGTATAGATCGCGGCCTAGGCGATGTCGCCGGTAAAAACGGGCGCGGCGGTAACGTCGCTGCATCTTATGATGAAGATGTGCCGTACACACCCGCATGGCAGGAAAAAATTACCGGCGTGTCACGGAAAAACGTGATTGCGGTGGCGCGGGAATTTGCGACCAATGCCGAAAAGACCCAAGGCCGTTCGATGGTGATCCTGGGCGCCGGTATCAATCACTGGTATCACATGGACATGAATTACCGCGGCATCATGAATATGCTGATGCTGTGCGGTTGCGTCGGCCAGTCCGGCGGCGGCTGGGCGCATTATGTGGGGCAGGAAAAACTGCGGCCGCAAACCGGCTGGCTGCCGCTGGCATTCGGATTGGATTGGAAGCGTCCGCCCCGGCAGATGAACAGCACCTCGTTTTTCTATAATCACACCAGCCAATGGCGTTACGAAAAGCTCAAGGTGAGCGAGATTTTGTCGCCGCTGGCAAAGCCCAAAGATTGGCAAGGCAGCTTGATCGATTTTAACGTGCGTTCGGAGCGCATGGGCTGGTTGCCGTCTGCGCCGCAACTGCAAACCAATCCGTTGCAAGTGGTCAAAGACGCAGCAAAAGCCAAACAAGACCCGATCGAATACGTCGTCAAGTCGCTGAAAAACGGCAAATTGAAGATGTCCTGCGAAGATCCCGACAACCGGCTTAACTTTCCGCGCAATATGTTTGTCTGGCGCTCCAATTTGCTGGGTTCTTCAGGCAAAGGCCACGAATACTTCCTGAAATATTTGCTGGGCACGCAACACGGCTTGCAGGGCAAAGACTTGGGCGATAGCGCCGACAAGCCTTCGGAAGTCGAATGGCATGAAACAGCCGCAGAAGGCAAACTCGATTTGCTGGTCACGCTGGATTTTCGGATGTCCACGACCTGTCTGTATTCGGACATTATTTTGCCGACTGCAACTTGGTATGAGAAAAACGACCTGAATACCTCGGATATGCACCCGTTTATTCACCCGCTGTCCAAAGCCGTCGATCCGGCCTGGGAATCGCGTTCCGATTGGGATATATATAAAGGTATCGCCAAGACATTCTCGAAATTAACCGTAGGGCATTTAGGCGTCGAAAAAGATATAGTCGCGGTGCCTATCCTGCACGACACACCGGCAGAGCTGGCTCAGCCGTTCGACGTCAAGGACTGGAAAAAGAAAGAATGCGAGCCGATCCCAGGTAAAACCATGCCGACGCTGGTCGTGGTCGAACGCGATTATCCGAATACCTACAAGATGTTCACTTCGCTGGGGCCGTTGATGAGCAAAGTTGGCAACGGCGGCAAAGGCATAGCGTGGAACACCGAGACCGAAGTCAAGCAATTGGGCGAATTGAACCGGCTGGTGACCGATGAAGGCATCAGCAAAGGCTTGCCGCGCATCGAGTCCGATATTGATGCGACCGAAGTGATCCTGATGCTGGCACCTGAAACCAACGGTCATGTCGCGGTTAAAGCTTGGGCAGCCTTAAGCAAAATCACCGGGCGGGATCACACCCATCTGGCGCGGCCTCGCGAAGACGACAAAATCCGTTTCCATGACGTACAGGCGCAGCCGCGCAAGATCATCTCGTCGCCGACCTGGAGCGGCGTGGAATCCGAGCAAGTCTGTTACAACGCTTGCTACACCAATGTCCACGAGCGGATTCCCTGGCGCACGCTGACCGGCCGCCAGCAGTTCTACCAGGATCACAGCTGGATGCGGGCGTTCGGCGAGACTTTGTGCGTCTACAAACCGCCGGTCGATACCCGCTCCATTGCGCCGATTCTGGGCCAAAAGCCCAACGGCAATGACGAGATCGTGTTGAACTTCATCACCCCGCACCAGAAATGGGGAATACACAGCACCTATACCGATAACCTGCTGATGCTGACTTTGTCGCGCGGCGGACCAATCGTATGGATGGGCGAAATCGATGCGGCGAAAGTCGGTATTAAAGATAACGACTGGATAGAAGCCTACAACGTCAATGGCGCGCTGGTCGCCAGGGCGGTGGTCAGCCAGCGCGTTCCCGAGGGCATGTGCATGATGTATCACGCCCAGGAAAAAATCATCAACACGCCGGGATCGGAGACAACCGGCGGGCGCGGCGGCATCCATAACTCGGTGACCCGTGCGACGCTGAAACCGACGCACATGATCGGCGGATACGCCCAGCAAAGTTACGGCTTTAACTATTACGGCACGGTGGGATCGAATCGCGACGAGTTTGTGATTGTGCGCAAGATCAGCAAAGTGGATTGGCTGGAAGAACCTGACGAAACTAATCAAGCTGCCAGTCAGCAACAGGGGGCAGTATGACTAATTTGTCTGGAACAAATTTGGACCGCGAAGCGGGTTCCGAAGGAACGCGATCCAGGAAAGGATCGCGCAATATTCGCGCACAAATAGGTATGGTGCTAAACCTGGACAAGTGTATCGGTTGTCACACCTGCTCCATTACCTGCAAAAACGTCTGGACCTCGCGTAAAGGGGTTGAGTATGCGTGGTTTAACAATGTCGAAACCAAGCCAGGGGTGGGTTTTCCGCAGCAGTGGGAAAACCAGGACAAATGGAACGGCGGCTGGGTGCGCAAAATCAACGGCAAGATAGAACCGCGCCAAGGCAACAAGCGGCAGATATTGCGTAATATTTTCGCCAATCCCGATTTGCCTGCCATCGACGATTACTACGAACCGTTCGATTTCGATTACCAGCATTTGCAAAACGCTAAAGAATCGAAAAATCCGCCTACTGCGCGTCCATATTCGGTGATTACCGGCGAACGCATGGAAAAAATCGAAGGCGGCCCGAACTGGGAAGAAATTTTGGGCACCGAGTTTTCATCACGTTCGCGCGATACCAACTTCGATAACATCCAAAAAGACATGTACGGTGAATTTGAAAACACCTTCATGATGTATTTGCCGCGCCTGTGCGAGCACTGCCTTAACCCGACCTGCGTTGCGGCTTGTCCGAGCGGTTCGATCTATAAGCGTGAAGAAGACGGCATTGTATTGATCGACCAGGACAAATGCCGTGGCTGGCGGATGTGCGTTTCCGCCTGTCCATACAAAAAAATCTACTACAACTGGGAAACCGGAAAATCGGAAAAATGCACGTTCTGTTATCCGCGCATTGAAGCCGGGGAGCCGACAGTTTGCTCGGAAACCTGCGTCGGGCGGATTCGTTATTTAGGCGTATTGCTGTATGACGCGGACCGTATCGAAGCGGCGGCAAGCGTCGAGAACGAGCAGGACTTGTACCAGCAACAGTTGGATGTTTTTCTCGATCCGTTCGATGAATCTGTAATAGCCGAAGCGCGGGCTGCGGGCATTCCCGAATCCTGGCTGACGGCTGCGCAACAATCGCCGGTTTATAAAATGGCGATAGACTGGAAAATTGCGTTTCCGCTGCATCCCGAGTTCCGTACCCTGCCGATGGTCTGGTATGTGCCGCCGCTATCGCCGATACAATCGGCGGCGGAAAACGACCAGATCGGCATGGATGGCGACATTCCCGATGTGCGTTCGTTGCGTATCCCGGTGCAGTATCTGGCGAATTTATTGACTGCGGGCAAAGAAGAGCCGGTCGTGTTAGGTCTGGAAAGGATGCTGGCGATGCGGGCTTATATGCGCAGCCTTACTGTCGATGGCGTGGTTAATACCGATGTGTTGGAACGCGTGAGCTTGACCCAATTGCAGGTTGAAGAAATGTACCGCTACATGGCGATTGCCAATTACGAAGACCGTTTTGTGGTGCCGACCAGTCATCGCGAATACGCCAGTTCCACCTTCGATGCTTACGGCGAGCAAGGCGGCTGCGGATTCAGCTTCGGCAGCGGCTGTTCGACGGGCAATAATGACACCAACCTGTTTGGCGGCAACAAGAAGCCGCAACGTAGCGGCGGCATTCCGATCAAGATTCCGATTAAAGTCGAAGCGGCAAAATAAGGAATCATTATGCAAATATTAAAAGTTTTATGCTCTCGTTCCCACGGAGACCGTGGGAACGATAAATCAGCTAGCGACCAGCGTAACGATAACGCAGGAGCCATAACATGAGCCTGCAAACCCTAAAAGTTCTATCGTTACTGCTGAGTTATCCCGAAGCCGAGATGCTTGAAGCATTAGACGAAATGGCGGCTGTCGTCGAACAGGAAAACCTGCTGTTAGAGAGCCATAAAAAATCCGTGCTGGCGCTGATCGATTCTTATCGCGGCGTAGACCTGCTAGACAGCCAAGAGGATTATGTGGCGTTATTCGACCGGGGACGGTTTTTGTCGCTACATATTTTCGAGCATGTCCATGGCGAATCCCGAGATCGGGGGCAGGCCATGGTTAACCTGCTGCAAATGTACGAAGCGCACGGCTTTGAAATGTCCACCCATGAACTGCCGGACTACATCCCGTTATTTCTGGAATTTCTCTCGCAGCAAGAACAGGCCGAAGCTGTGCAGTTATTGCGAGATGCGATGCCGGTGTTAAGCCTGCTGGGCGCGCGCTTAACCGAACGCGGCAGCAAGTTCAGCGCCGTTTTCGACGCGCTGGCAGGTTTCGCAGGCGAACCCGAAGCGCTTAATGAAATCCGCCGACAAGCCGCGACCGAAGGCGAGGATGAAACCCTGGTCAACATGGATGAAATCTGGGAAGAAGAAGCTGTCAGTTTTATGGGGGCAGGGGATACGTGTAAAAGCCAAACCGCCGATGTCAGCCCAATCACCATCACGCCGCGCGATGAGTATTTAAAAGCGCAAAATCGTTCTCTTTAGGAGGAGTCAATCGTGGATTATCTCAATACCTTACTATTCGGCTATTACCCTTATGTCGCGATCAGCGTATTTTTCATCGGCAGCTTGGCGCGTTATGATCGCGACCAATACACATGGCGCACCGGTTCCAGCCAATTTTTGCGGGCCGACGAATTAAGATTGGGCAGCAACTTATTTCATATCGGCATCCTGTTGCTGTTCGTCGGGCATTTCGTCGGCCTGCTGACGCCGCCTGCGGTTTATCATGCTTTAGGCCTGTCAACGTCGGCCAAACAAATCCTGGCCGTTGTTGCGGGCGGTGTTTTCGGCGGCGTGTGCTTAAAAGGCATCATAATCCTGATACGCCGCCGCCTGACCGATGCCCGTATTCGCGCCACCAGCAGCCGTATGGATATTTTCATCTTGTTGCTGATCGGCGTACAGCTGGCCCTGGGCCTGCTGACCTTGCCGATTTCGATTTATCATTACGACGGCGCGAATATGTTGCTGCTGGCGGAGTGGGCGCAGCGTATCGTGACTTTCCGTAGCGGTGCGGCGGATCAACTCAGCGAGATCGGCATTGTGTTCAAATTACATTTGTTTTTAGGGCAGACCTTGTTCCTGGTTTTCCCGTTCAGCCGTTTGGTGCATGTTTGGAGCGTTCCGCTTGGCTATGTTACGCGTCCTTATCAAGTCGTTCGCAGGCGTTGAATTGTAGGGCGCGCCGTGCGCGCCTTTTCCGCGATTCTCTTGGCGCGCACGGCACGCCCTTGTTAAGCAACGTGCGCCATATCATTAGAAGGTGAAATTATGAACAGATCATCCAGTTTACTGTTACTGATCATAGCACTGGGCAGCTTGACCAGCGGCTGCTCCGACGAAGCGCAAAACAAAGCGGCACTTGAAAAATACGCCGCCAATCAGGCCGAGAAAGCAAAGCATCAATCGATGCCGACAGCAGAAATGACCGAACACTCAGGCGGCGGAATGCAACACTCCATGCCGATGCCCGGCGAATCGGCGCCTCCCCATCAAAGTGGTATCGACGAAATCGGCCGCCGCGCCGATGATTTACCGGCTCCGTTGAGCAGAACCCAACCCCAACTGGTCAGCGTCGATCTTTATACCGATGAACTGGTTGCCGAAATGATGCCCGGCGTGACCTATGAATACTGGACTTATAACGGCAAAGTACCGGGTCCGTTTATCCGCGTCAGGTCGGGCGATCAGGTCGAAATACACCTGAATCACGGCAAGCCGGGTGCTGCGGGTGCAGCCCATAGCGAACATACCTCGGATCAACATGCCGCCGCCGGTCACTCGGCGCATTCCATCGATCTCCATGCCGTAGTCGGTCCCGGCGGCGGAGCGCCGTTAATGCAAGTCGAACAGGGCGAACAAAAAAGTTTTCGCTTTAAAGCTACGCATCCGGGCATTTATGTTTATCACTGCGCCAGCCCGCATGTGCCGACTCATATAGCCAACGGCATGTACGGCATGATATTGGTTGAGCCTGAACAGGGGTTGGCAAAAGTCGACCGCGAGTTTTACCTGATGCAAGGCGATTTTTACACCAGCGGCAAGTACGGCGATAAAGGCCTGCAAGCGTTCAGCAAGGAAAAAATGCTGGCCGAAAAGCCGGAGTATTTCCTATTCAACGGCAGGGTCGGCTCGCTGAGCGGCGAGCGGGCTTTAAAAGCCAAAGTGGGTGAAAAGATCCGCCTGTTTGTTGGCGTCGGTTCGCATGTCGCAGCCAATTTTCATATCATCGGCGGCATCTTTGACAACTTATACCCGGAAGGTGCGATCATGAATGCACCGCTGAAAAACGTCCAGACCACAGTCATAGCCCCCGGTTCTGCGGTGATGATTGAATTTACCGCTGAAGTGCCGGGCAAATATCTGCTAGTCGATCACAGTTTGACGCGGGCGATTGATAAGGGGGCGTTGGCTGAGTTGGTTATTGAAGGGGCGGCTCAGCCGGAGCTTTATCGGTAGGTTGGGCATTAATGACGCGAGATAGGCAATAGCTTTTCGTTGTCCAACATGCTTGACCAACAACATTAAAAGGATAAGCGATTGATACACAGTTCAGTAAAAGATAATTGGATGCGGGTAGTAATCATGCATTCTGTTGCTCGTAACTACTACGAATTGACTCGAGGCTCTGATTATAGGCATAGAATCACAAGTGGGAGTGGTGACTTTCTATTTGATAGTTCCATGTATGACACGATGGAAAAAGAATCATGCATAGTAGGCATGGTCAAAGCTTGGGCAGTAGTTACTTTGGAGTCATTAGTTAATCACGCTATAGCTGAGGCATTGAACAATAAAGTATTAGCAATAATGGCTATTGAATATCCAAGCCAAATCACGGATAAGCTTAGGATTGGTAAGTCTGCAAGATCGGAGTTAGCTAAAAAAATAATTATTTTAAGTGACAGTGTTGAACAAAATACCAAAATAATATCGTTGGCCGACAAATTAGCTGATACTCGTAATTTAATTGTACATGACAAGCCATTTAGTGTGATTGATCACGGTGAGGGGGAATTTGAAATAGAGTATTTTAGATCGCGGGGTGAAGATTCAAATGAACAATTCAGATACGAAGATCTGCAAGTTTTCTACGAGGATTGTGATTCAATTAGAGATTATATTCTGACAAAAACTGGACCTGATAGTTTAGAAATCAGTAGTAGTTTTAGTTCATTGTTCAACAGCTAACAAATCCAAGTAGGGCGCGCTGAGCGTACCTTGATTGAGCTTGGAGTAGCGCTGGAAATACACTCCATCCATAAAACTTCACGCGGATTAGGGTTTGCAACCCTGCTCCAAACGTTTGAATAATGCCAGCCTAATAGTTATGTCTGCGAAACAGGGAAGCTTAGCTTGCCCAATTTGCTAAAAGTAAGAATATGTCTTATAAGTCGCATAAAAACATAGCTGAGAGGAAAAAATATGCCACAAGCACGAACTCAAACCGTGAGTCTCGGTGAACATTGGAACAGTCTGATTGACGGCCTATTAAAAAGCGGACGTTATGCCAGCGTGAGTGAAATTATGTGTGATTCTTTACGTTTGCTTGAAGAAAGAGAAGCTAATTCAACATTGTAAGCCATACGCGCCGCACTTATTGAGGGCGAAGAAAGCGGCGATGGCGGCGAATTAAACATGGAAACAATCAGGCGGGAAGCAAAAAAGGAAGCCGGTTTAACCTAATAGCGCGCAAAATCCAGATACAGGCACTTGCTAATGAATGCGTACGAAATAACTTGGGCAAGTTGCCAATAGCCGGAGTGCAGGCTTCGCCTGCAAGCGCAAGCAAAGCTTGCACTCCTGCCGCAAATATACGGCGCGAGTTGTTCAAGTTATTTCATGTACGTTCCTAAATAAGACCTAAAAAACATCTGGCTTCTCTCTTTCAAAAACTGGGGCGAAAAACAAGCCGATATATAGATTTTCAGAAATTAAATTTCCAAATTTTAGTAATTGTACGGATAACATCCCTCAGAGGGATGTTATTCGTATCATTGACGATGGAAATTATTTATCTGAAAGTCTATAGATGACTGCTACAGCAATGATTATTGGGCAGTCTAAGTAACTTGGTATCACCTACCTGATCATGTAAAAATCAATTCTGCTAAAAAACAATAAAGGTGATTTTAATGATTACATTAGATCAACAGTTAGAGCATCAACTTGAGCATATCGCAGTGGAACAGAGGATAAGCGTTTCCGAGCTGATTAAAGACTTTATTCTCGATTATCAGTCCGAAAGGGAAGCGATTGTCCGGGCTGAACAATCTTATGCTGAATACAAGCGTACAGGTCAAACCGTGTCTTTAGATCAATTAACCAAAGACAATGTTTGAAGGTAATCCTATTGAAAAATATAGTGTTACGCCAAGACCTTCCCTTCCAGGTTTTAAAAACCTGGAAGGTCTAAATACGGTCGGGGTCTGAATAGTTACGTTCTTACCAATAGCCTTGTTGGACAACAGTTTTATTGTCCAACAAGGCTATATTATTTACGCGGGCCGTGGTTTAGCCCCGTCCAGCTCTGGAGGTTTGCCATTGGCAAATATTATCTCGCCATGTGTAAGGAATTGTTGCCTGGATGAGCAAGGTATCTGTCTTGGTTGCTTTCGCAGCATTGATGAAATTCTTCAGTGGCGCAATGTCACAGAACAGCAAAAGCAGGAAATAATAAATTTGGCCAATGCACGAAAAATTAAGCATACCCATAAATTCTGGTGGTGGTAAGCTATTGATATTAAATCGTTTATTTGCCTTCAAATCTATCTGGTAAAATAGCCGCCAACATATCGCTCATCATATTCACCACCGAACGGCACCGGGCGAGAATCCAATCGATTGTGGCGATTAACGGGATAATCGCCACAATCAACTGTTCCGGTAATTCCTGCCGGAATGACGCATTATTCAATGGTTACAAGCTCATCGTGCTAATCAGGAAAGCCCGATGTATAGAGGCGCTAATTTAATCGTTAGGTTCGTCGTTATTGCGGCGTTTCTTATGTTTTTGCCGCGGCGCCTGTGTCGGTTCTTGCGTAGCGGGCTGCGGTATGGAAACCGGATGATCCGCGAACAAGGCGTCACGCCCTGGCGGCGGCGTCACGGGAGCAGGTGCTGGTGTAGCCACTGGCGCGGGTTGGTCGGATACGGCATCGTGTTGTTGCGGCCTTGGCGGGACGTGCTGCCTACGTGTCGGTGCAGGCTGGCCGATAGGCGCATTGTCGCTATCCGGCTGCGTCGATTCTGGGTTTTGTCCAGGAAACATCGGGGGGACGCGATGATGCCCACGCGGCGGGACCGGTTGACCGGTGGGCATGCTATCGCGACTTGGCGACGTTGATCCCGTGTCTTGCACCGGAGTCGGGCGTCCCGTAGTGTCTTGTCCTGGTTGATTCTTTTGCTGTTCTTGTACAAATTCCTGGCGCAGTTGCTGTAGTTCCTGTTCATGGTCCTGACGCAAGCGGTTTTCTTGTTCCTGCTCGCGGATACGCCAATGCTTTCTTAATTCTGCAAATTCTTTTTGGGTAGCATTCCGCTGCTTTAATGCTTCCATTTCTTGTAACTGCTGTTGCTTTGCCTGAGCCGCCAAGTCCGCTTGCTGCTGTTGCAGGCGTTGGTTCAGTATATTGATGCGCTGGTTATACTGTGAATTTTGGATCACGGTATTTTGCTGCACATTGGTGATCTGCGTTTGCTGGTTTTGATAGCTATTGCTGCGAGGATAATAAACGTTGGGTCTGGAATGATATCCTCCATTCCCGGTTCCGTATACGGGATATGACTGGTGCGTTGCACATCCGCCGAACAGCGTAGCGGTGCAGGCGAAAGTTGTCGTGAGCCATTTTTTCATAAAAACATCCTGATTAAAACGTTGGGTTATAAATCACGGTACAGGCGGCAGGGCCGGTGGCTAGCGTAACGGGCGAGGGAGCAATGATTACCGACAATTTCGCAACGGGTTTTGTTGTGTACGGCATTTCCCTCATGTCCGCCATCTGGAATCGGCAGTGCGTCTATGTATTGGTTTGATGATTGATCCGACCGCCTCTGCGCTAAGCTATTGTGCAATTGAAAAGACATTGGCGTCAACCGGGAAATCGGTCGCCGCCTGAGTACGCTTTTAGTGTTAAACGGCGGCTAAAAAAGAGGTCATTTTGATCAGCGTATTGATCAATAGCCGCCAATAATCGTAACGCTGCTACGTCCGCCACCCTGTTTTTCAACCACCACCTTGGCCCCGATCCGCTCAACCAAAATAGGCACATGCGAGATAACGCCGACTTTTCTACCCAAGGCTTGCAGGGTGTCCAGGCTGGCGATGGCAATGTCTAAGGTTTCCGGGTCCAGGCTGCCGAAGCCTTCGTCGATAAACAGCGATTCAACTTGGGTTTTATTGGATGACAAGGATGCCAAACCCAAGGCCAACGCCAGCGATACCAAAAAGCTTTCGCCGCCGGACAGGCTGTGTACGCTACGCACGTCGTCGGCCATGTCGCGGTCGATGATTTGCAGCTCCAGGTCGCTGCCCGGCACGCGTTGCAAGGCATAACGTTTGGCGAAGTCTTCAAGATGTTGGTTGCTGTGCGCAAGCAAGGCTTCCAGGGTCAGGCTTTGGGCAAAAGTACGAAACTTGGCGCCGTTTTTTGAGCCGATTAAGTCATTCAGGCTTTCCCATTGTTCCCAGCGTTCTCGTTGGCTGTCCAGCTCTGCTTTCAACAGGCGTCCGGTCTCGATTTTTTTATCGTCTTCCCGCAGCAGGATGACTTGCTCCTCTTTTAGCGTATGCGCAAGCTGTCTTTGCTGTTGCAATTCGGTTGACAGTTTATGGGCATCTTCCTCGGGTATTTCGACAGGATTACCTTGATGCTTAAGACAATCGTCGGCCTTAACTTTTACTAAGGCCGCAGACTCTTGCAGGCTGCGCTCCAGCGTCGCCATTCGGTTTTTTTGTTCGGCCAGCCAGCGCTGGTCTTTTTGCAGCAATTCGCTTAACTGTTCAAGATCGATAGCCTGCTTTGCCAGAGACAGGTTCAGCGCGCTTAGGGCTTGTTCCAGATTGTTGTAACGCCTGCCGGTTTCGGCCTGCCAATGCTGTTGATTTTGTTTATGGCTTGCCAGCTCCGTTTCCGCCTGACTGACACTATTACCGGCTTGCTGGTGGGCGGCTCTTGCAGCCTGTAAATTCCGGTTAATGGTTTGCTCATAATTGTCGGCAGTAACATTTGGCAGCACGGCTTCGCGCTCGATTGACAGTCTTTGCTGTTCTTCTGTTTGAGTCTTTAACTCGGCCTGTTTTATCCGGTGTTGTTGCAGGCATTGTGCCCGCGCTTGCTCGGCGAGTTTTTGATCATGGTCGATTTTTTCCAGGGCTTTGGCGGCGGTTTCAATTTGTTGCTCGGTGCGCTGGAATTGCTGCGCTTTTGCCGCGCAATCTTGCCTGAATTCTGTTGAAGATGCCTGCAAACGAGATTGCCAGTTTTCCAGCTGCCGGAACGGCAGAGCCAACAGCTCGATAATCGCTTGCAGTTGTTTTTCCAATTCCTGAATTCCGGTGGCGACATGCTCCAGGTCGGCTTTATTTTTGGCCTGTTGCTTATCCAGAGCGGCGTATTCGGCAGCCAGATTTTCCTTGTTCAGTTTGGCCGCATCGAATAAGTCCTGTGCCGTTTTAAGCTGTTTTTGTAATTCGAGAACCGCTTTTTCCTGCTGCTTGATGAGCTCCAACGCGGAATTGATTTGTTCGTTTTGAATTTTAAGCGAGGGCAACAGTCGGCTATCGGTGACCGCAAAATCGGCCTTATCGTGCATAGCTAACGCGGCCCAATCAGCGTCGCATTTAGCCAGTTTTGTCTGCGCCTCGGCCAGCTTATCGGCCAATGCGGTTTTTTGCTCCTGTCCCTGGCTGATGCCCTTGTTCAATTCGGCGACAGTTTTAATCAGCGTTTCATTCAGGTTTTCCAGCTCGCTGACTCGCGCCGACTGCGCTAAGGCTTGTTCATTGCCTATGCTGACCTGATCTTCCCAGGGATGTTCCAGAGCGCCGCAAACAGGGCAGGGCTGGTCTTGTTGCAACAAGGAACGGAATTGCTCGGCGTTTTTATGCGTCGTTGCCTGTATCAAATCCAAAGCCTTTTTAGCCTCTATCAGGGCGATACTGTTAGTCATCTGCTGCTGACTTAATGTTTGCAGTTGTAGCGTGCTGTCATTAATCGTCTGCTCAGTCGCGGTAAGCTTATCCGTGTCCTGATTGATAGCCTGTTGCAGCTCTTGGGCATTATTTGCCAGACCCAGCGCCAAGCTGACATGCTCGCGCTTGATCTCAAGCTCGTTTTTTGAGCGATACAGGTCTTCAAGCGACTGGCTGCTGTCCTGGGTTTTCAGTTGCGCCAGCGCCTGTTGATGCGATTCCAGTTTGTTGTGGCTGTCATCAATCGCCGACGTTAACTCTGCCAAGCTGAGTTCATTCTTGGCAACCGTCTGCTTCAGCTCCTCCGCGTTAAATTCGGCATCGGTTTTCCGGGCGTTCAAGGATTGATAGCGTTCCAACTCGGCATTCCAGCGGCTCCATTCGGCTGCGATGGGTTTAATAGCCTGATTTTGTTCCAGCCATAAATTAAGCTGTTGCAGAGCCGCGCTTTGTTCTGCCTGTCGGTTTAACAGGGATTGATGTTCTTTTTCGGCCTTGTCCAAGGTTTCATGCAGCTGTTTTTCTTCTGCGGACACCGCGCCGACCGCTTGCCGGATCACATCGATACGGGTATCCAAGGCCCGCGCCTTGATTAATACCGGTTGCGCCTGCTGTTGTTGCTGTTCGGCTTCGGCTAACGTAGCTGCCAGAGTGCCAAGCTGTGCCTTTGCCGTTTGCAGCTTTGTTTCAGTCGTTAACTGTTGATCGTTACTGTCTTTGAGTTTTTGCCCGGCGTCCAAATGTTCTGTAGTGGCGGTTTGGTACTGGCTTAACAGCGGCCTTAAAGGCTGTGCGGCTTCGACTTTTTGGATTAATTGCCGCTCGGTTTCCGTCGCATCCCATGCCTGTCGGCTAACTGCAAGTTCGTCACGGGCAAGCCGCTCGGCTTCTTGCAGTTTTTTCAGTTCGGCATACCAGTCGATGATTTTTTGGTTGGCTGTGATTTGCTTATCCAGGTCGGCCAGCTGGCTGATGAACTGATCCCGTTGTTGTTCCAACAGCTTACGGGCTTCTTCATCCAGCGGGATTTGATCCTGCATTCGGCTGGTAATCCGGCTTAGTGCATCTTTTTCCTGTCTGGCCCGTTCGAATGCCGCGATAGACAGTTCGGAATAAAGTTCGGTGCCGGTGATGCGCTCCAGCAAACCGGAGCGCTCGTCTTTTTTGGCTTTCAAAAATGCGGCAAAATCGCCTTGAGCCAATAACACCGAACGGCGGAACTGGTCGAAGTTAAGATCGATCAGTTCGCAGATAAGTTCCAGCGTGTTTTTCTTGCCTTGGCCGATGCGCAGGCCGTCGTCGATTTTAGTTAAGGTGACTTCCTGCGCCTGCAAGCGCCCGTCCGCCTTGCCTCGGGCTTTGCTGACTTCCCAGCGCGCCCGGTAGTGATGCTTGTCCTTGCCGATAAAATCCACTTCGGCGTAGGCGTGGCTGGCGCCCCGGCGCAATATCGAGCGCACGTCATTGCTGGTCACGCGCAGCTTTTCATCCTCGTCTTTATGGCCTACCGCAAAACCCTGGCCGCTGGGCAGGCGTGGAATTTCGTCATAAAGCGCCAGACACAACGCATCCAGAATCGTACTTTTACCTGCGCCGGTTTGTCCGGTAATCGCAAATAAACCGGCTTGCTCCAACGGTCCCGAATTCAGCAAAACCTCAAACGGCTCGGCCAAACTGGCCAGATTTTTTCCCCGTATCGCTAAAATGCGCATTATTCTGTTCCTTGCAGGCTTTCAACCAGCTCATTAAACAACGCATTCATAGCTTCGGGCGCGTCCTTGTCATACTTGTTTTGATAACAGCGCTGGAAAACATCCAGCGCTTGCAGTTCTTCCAGGCGTTCGTCGATTTTTAGATCGGCCAGGCTTTTTTCGCTGCCGCTGTAGGCCGTGGATATTTTTAATAAGCGCAACGGCAGTTTGGAAATCACGTCTTCAACCTGTTGGCGCAAGCCGGGTTCCGGTTTTTCCAGCCTGATACGCAATTCGAGCAACGGTCTTTGCTCGATCGGCAGGTCGTCCAGAATCAGGTTTTCCAAATGTTCGAGCACATCCGCCAAAACGGCAAAATCTTTGCCGTTCGGAACCCTTAATAATTCAACGCTACGGGGGATTTTTATCGAGACGGTTTCAACCGGCTGACCGGCCCGAACATCGACCTGAACAACTTGATGCGAATAATCGCTTTCATCGAACGACAGCGGAATCGGCGAACCGCTGTAACGAATATGCCGATGCGTGCCGACCCGTTGCGCCAAATGCAAATGCCCTAAGGCCACATAAGCAATCTCATCGGGAAATAATTCAACCGGCAGCGCATGTTGGTTGCCGCCCAGTATTTTGCGCTCGCTTAATTCAGACACCGCGCCGTTGACCATATAACAATGGCCGGTCAGGATCAGGCTATGATCGTTGCCCGCCTTTTGTTGCAGTTGCGCGAACAATTCGGCATACAGCGTTTTCATGCCGGAGATTAACGGGTCGCTGTCTTGCTCGGCGGATTGTTCTGTATCGCCGCCATCCCTGGCAATAGTCGGTAAATCGGCATTACGCAAAAACGGCATAGCCCCGCACCAGGCTTTAATCTCGCCGGTCGCATTGGTCAACGGAACCAGCAAGCGCTCCCAATCGATATTGCCCTGATCGCCCTGCGACAGGCCGCCGACCACCGTAACGCCCAGTGCATTAAGAATGGGAGAGGGCGCATCCAGTCGCGATGCGGAATCGTGATTGCCGCCGATTAAAATAATATCCAGATTCGCTTGCTGCGCTTTGGCTTTGACCAGAAAGTCGTAAAGCTGCGACTGCGCGGCGGAAGACGGATTGGCCGAATCGAAAATATCACCGGCAACAATCAGGGCATCGGCTTGTTTGTTTTTTAGCTCATCCAGCAGCCAGTCAAGGAATTGCTGGTGTTCCAGTTGCCTGGATACGCCATGTAGATGATGGCCGAGATGCCAGTCTGCGGTGTGGAATATTCTTAACATGACTCTATCTATTTCAACTTCTGTTATTGAGATTAAAAACCTGGTCTTCTATTTTTTCTAGCGACTGGATGAAAACGCTTTGGCGCAGCCAGTAATGGTTTTTCAGCGACTCTTTATTATAGTGGGCATAAAGCCAGCACTCTATGGAATAGGACACTGACTGCAAAGATAATTCTTTCCGTTTTGCGTGATTTTGCATAACAGAGCACAACGAATCACAACCCAAACACGCAAAATTCACGCAGATATTTCCCCATTGATGTGTCAAAGCAGCGTTGTATAAACCGCTTTCTTCACATATGTTGTATTTGAAAACGCCATCAAAAATGATAGCATCGATAGCAAATGTAATTTCGGAGCGCTCCTATGCCCAGTTTAGTTGTTAGAAATCTTGATGAATCAATAATCAACGCCCTTAAGGCAAGAGCCGTAGCACATCATCGTTCTACAGAAGCCGAGCATCGCGCAATCTTGGCAGAAGTTCTGATGAAGCCACAGCGAAAATCTTTCGCCGAAGCATTATTAAACATTCCTGCTGTCGGTAGCGATGCGGATTTTATGAGACTCAATAACGATGCTAGAGCGCCCGATGTATTTGATTGATACCAGCGTTATCAGTGAAATCAGGAAAGGTGATAGAGCCAATATGGGTGTGCGTCAGTTTTTTGATTCCGCCATGCAAAACAACACTCGCCTATATGTTTCATCAATCACTATCGGCGAGTTACGTAGAGGTGTTGATTTGATTTTTCATCGGGGGGATAGCATTCAAGGCAAGCTGCTGGAAAGCTGGTTAAACTCTATTCTCGAACACTACCAAGATAACATTCTTAATATTGACTGCGAAATAGCTTTGCTTTGGGGAAAAATGTGCGTTCCAGATTCCCAGCACGCGCTTGATAAATTAATTGCGGCAACTGCATTAATTTACGACCTTGCCGTGGTTACGCGTAATGTCAAAGATTTCGAAAGCACTGGGGCTCGTTTACTAAACCCATTTATTGAATAAACCTGAAAAGAGCAGTTGAGCCACGGATGGACACGGATTTAGACAGATAAACAATGGATTACAGTAATTTTTTGAGGGTGCTGATTCCAAAAAATGTCATTTATGTAAGATATGCAGATCTATATAATTAATTGTTATACATACTGATTCTACCCCCGCTACGAAACGAAAAGGACATAGATTTTGAACAAACAACAACTAGCCGCCAAAATTTGGGAATCGGCTAACCAAATGCGCTCCAAAATTGAAGCCAATGAATACAAAGATTACATTCTGGGCTTTATTTTCTACAAATACTTATCCGATCAACTTGTTCAGTACGCCAAAAAACAAGGCATGTCCGATGCTGAAATCGCACAACTGAGCGAAGACGACACTGAAACCGCCGACTACATCAGAAAAGACTTAGGCTACTTTATTGCCTATGACAATTTATTTTCAACATGGCTGGCAAAAGGCAGTGATTTTGATGTCTCCAACGTGCGTGATGCCTTATCTGCCTTTGAGCGCCTAATACACGCCAACCACAAAAAACTGTTCGACGGCATTTTTAACACCCTGCAAACCGGCCTGAGTAAATTGGGTGAAAGCGCGGCCAAACAAACCAAAGCGATTAGCGACTTACTGCAACTGATCAAAGCCATCCCCATGGATGGCAAGCAAGACTATGACGTGTTGGGCTATATCTACGAATACCTGATTGAAAAATTCGCCGCCAATGCGGGCAAAAAAGCGGGCGAGTTTTATACCCCCCATGAAGTCTCACTACTCATGTCAGAGATCATCGCGCACCACGTCAAAGATAAAGAAAAAATAGAAATTTACGACCCGACCAGTGGCTCAGGCTCTTTGCTGATTAACATAGGCAACTGTGTTGCCAAACATAGTGATCGCCAGGACAACATTAAATACTTTGCCCAAGAACTCAAAGCCAACACTTACAACTTAACCCGTATGAACTTAATCATGCGCGGCATAAAACCCAATAATATCGTCACCCGCAACGGCGACACTCTGGAAGACGACTGGCCCTACTTTGACGAGAACGACCCGATGGGTTCTTATAACCCACTCTATGTGGATGCCGTCGTCTCCAACCCGCCTTATTCACAACAGTGGGATCCGGACCACAAAGAAAACGACCCGCGTTACTCGCGCTTTGGCCTCGCGCCCAAAACCAAAGCCGATTACGCCTTTTTGCTGCACGATTTATATCACCTCAAACCAGACGGCATGATGGCCATCGTATTACCCCACGGCGTGTTATTCCGTGGCGGTGAAGAAGGCACCATTCGTAAGCAGTTAATTGAACAAAACCACATCGATGCCATTATCGGCCTGCCCGCTAATATCTTTTTCGGCACAGGTATTCCAACGGTGATTTTAGTGTTACGTCAAAAACGTGAAAATACCGACGTGTTGGTAGTCGATGCCTCCAAACATTTTATAAAAGTCGGTAAAAACAACAAACTGCAAGCCTCAGACATCAAGCGCATTACCGATACCGTGATTCAGCGCGAAAGCCATCCGAAGTTTTCACAGTTGGTCAGCAAAGAAACCCTGCGCGCAAACGACTACAACCTCAATATTCCAAGATATGTAGACTCCGCAGCCGCTGCCGAAAGCTGGGATTTACACGCCACGATGCTCGGCGGCATACCCGTGAGCGAAATCAAGCAGTTTGATCATTATTGGCAGGCCTTTCCTGACCTAAGAAAAGCATTATTCACCAACACCTCAAGCCACTATGCCCAGCTTGCTATTGCGACCAGCGAGGTAAAACACACCATAACCCAACACCTTGAGGTAAACAGCTTTGCCCAAACCTATGCCAGCGCCTTTAGTGATTTTGATGCTTACTTAAAAAACGAGCTAATCACTCAGTGGCAAACGGTGAATATTGCCCAGCATGAAGCGGTTTTAAGCAACGCCCTTTTTACACGCTTAAGCACAACAGCGGTAAATGGCATGGCCTTAATCGACAAATACCAAGCCTACCAATTGCTCGATAACCACTGGCAAACCACCGCCGCCGATTTGGAAATGTTGCAAACCGAAGGCTTTGCCGCCGGCAAACAGGTTGACCCCAACATAGTCACCAAAAAAGTAAAAGGCAAAGACACCGAAGTACAAGACGGCTGGAAAGGCCACATACTGCCCTTTACCTTGGTGCAAACGACGTATTTGAATGACGAGCTACAAGCGATTAAACAACAAGAAGACCGCTTGGCCGAAATCAGCGCCGAGCTGGAAGCCATACTTGACACCTTCTCTGAAGAAGAAAAATCCTTAGACACGGTGAATGACAATGGCGATAGTTTCGTCAATGCCAGCGTCGCCAAAGCAGCCAAACAACTGAAAGCCGAGCTAAACCAAGCAGAATCCTTTGAGGCTGAAAGCTACCCAGCCAAAATCATCCAAGTGGATGCTTTAATCAATGAAGAAAAAGAGCTGAAAAAATCCGTTAAAGAAGATGCCGAGGCACTGCATCTTAAAACCAAAACCACCATCGAAAACTTAAGCGACGAGCAAGTAAACACCTTGCTGGAACGCAAATGGATAACCCCATTACTTGACGAGTTAAGCCAACTGCCCAGCAACCTGATACACCAGCTCACCAACCAAGTACAAAAACTAGCGGATAAATACGCCACCACCTATGCCGATGTCGCGAGCGAGATCAAAAACACCGAGCAAGCATTAGCGGGTTTAATCGACGAACTCACGGGGAATGAGTTTGATATGCAAGGCTTGGCTGAGTTGAAAGCGTTTTTGGTGGGCGAATAAGATGAGTGCAGAGAATAAAGTGCCTGCGATTCGGTTTGAGGGGTTTAGTGGGGAGTGGGAAGAGAAAAAATTAGGTGAAGTTTGCCTAATTGGTGACATAGATCACAAGATGCCACAGTCGGTTAAAGATGGAATCCCTTATCTTATGACTGGAGATTTTATTGGAATTAATGACCTTGATTTCAATAACGCGAAATTAATATCGGTTGAAGACTATGAACAGTTATCTAAAAAAATAAAGCCAGAAACAGGTGATATATTATTTGCACGCTATGCTTCAGTTGGAGCGGTAAGATACGTTGAAACTAATTTGAAATTTACAATTTCTTATTCTTGTGCAATTTTAAAAAGTAGCACCACCTATTCCGAAGGTAGGTATTTATTCTATTACTTACAGTCAAGCAAAGCTCAACATCAAGTCGAGTTAGAAATTAATACGGGTTCACAAAGAAATATAGGCATAGATTCGTTAAAGAAAATAATCGTTACCTTTCCTATAAATAAGGAGAAGTTAAAAGTTTCATGTTTCATAAAAAACTTAGACACCCTGATCGTCCAGCATCAGCAAAAGCACGACAAGCTGTTAAACCTTAAAAAAGCCATGCTCGAAAAAATGTTCCCCAAACAAGGCGCAACCGTGCCAGAGATTCGTTTTAAGGGGTTTAGTGGGGAGTGGAGCCAACGTGCGGTTTTTGAACTATGCTCCATATCTACAGGAAAAAACAACACTCAAGACAAAATACATGATGGGGAATATCCTTTTTATGTAAGGTCTGCGACTATCGAAAGAAGTAATAATTATCTTTTTGATGAAGAGGCTGTTCTTACGGTTGGTGATGGTGTAGGAACCGGAAAAGTTTATCACTACGTTCAAGGAAAATACGATTTACACCAAAGAGTCTATCGGATGTACGATTTCAACGGTGTTACAGGAAAATACTTTTATTATTATTTCTCTAATAACTTTTATGACCGTGTCATTTCTATGACAGCTAAAACATCAGTTGATTCTGTTAGGTTAGACATGATTTCAAACATGTCAATAAAGCTTCCGGTAATAGAAGAGCAAAAAAATATTGCTCGATTTTTGGATAGCCTCGACACCCTAATAACCCAACACCAAGCCCAACTAAAAAAGCTCAACAACATCAAACAAGCCTGCTTAGAAAAAATGTTTGTTTAAAACAACGGAACATACAGATGACCTTAGAAAATAAACTCGGCATCACCGATGCGGTAGAGCTGGCACGGGTTGAAGAAAAGCTAAGTAAAGCCCAAGCCCATAAGCTGTTCACTGGCGGATTTGCGCTCGTTCCCAAGCTCCAGCTTGGGAATGCAGTCTTGGAAGCTCTAGCTTCCTGTCTAGTTTCGCGAAGCTAGAGCTTCGCATACCGGGTTCCCAAGCTGGAGCTTGGGAACCAGCGCAACTAAAAAAACTGGGCAACATCAAACAAGCCTGCTTGGAAAAAATGTTTGTTTAAAACAACGGAACATACAGATGACCTTAGAAAATAAACTCGGCATCACCGATGCGGTAGAGCTGGCAAGGGTTGAAGAAAAAATGAGTAAAGCCAAAGCCCATAAGCTGTTTACCAGCGGCTTTTTAGACACCCTAGAGGCGGGTAGTTTTCAGGCCTTGGCAAGCATTCATCAAGCTCTTTTCGGTGAGATTTATGATTTTGCGGGCAAGGTTCGTCAGGTCAACATTGCAAAAGGCAATTTCCGTTTTGCGCCTGTGATGTATCTGGATGTCGCTTTAAAAAACATCGAGGCCATGCCGCAAACCACCTTTGATGAAATCATCGAAAAATATGTAGAAATGAACATTGCCCACCCCTTTAGAGAAGGCAATGGCAGAAGTACACGAATATGGCTCGACTTAATACTTAAAAAAGAACTCAAACAGGTAGTTGATTGGCAGCGTGTCGATAAAAATGATTATTTAATGGCCATGGAGCGCAGCCCCGTCAAAGACATTGAAATTAAGTTTCTGTTACAACAAGCCTTAACCGACAAAATCGATAACGCCGAAATCTATATGAAAGGCATTGATGCCAGTTATTACTACGAGGGCTATACCTTGTATAGAACTGAAGAATTGTGAACAACCTCGTTCCCACGCTCCCGCGTGGGAATGCATACGGAGCAAAATAAATGGGTAGAAGCCGTTATACAATCACAGACCCTAAACAACCGCACTTTATTACACTCACCGTGCTGCATTGGATTCCTGTGTTTACTCGCAAAGAAGCCGTTGACATTTTACTAGACTCATTAAGGTTCTTATCTCAAGAAGGCTTGAAAGTGTACGCCTATGTTGTGCTAGAAAATCATTGCCACCTTGTTGTTCAAAGTAATGCGTTGGATCGGGATATTTCGCGTTTTAAATCTTACACGGCAAAACAGATGATTAAGTATCTTGCAAACAATAATGTAAGGCAGATTTTAGAGCAGTTAGCGTTTTATAAAAAAGCGCATAAAAATGACCGCGCTTATCAGTTTTGGCAGGAAGGTGTTCACCCTGAATTGATTCAAAATGACTCAATGATGCGACAGAAAATTGATTATATTCACCAAAACCCAGTTAAACGCGGGTATGTTGATGAAGCTGTTCATTGGCGTTATTCGAGCGCAAGGGATTATGCAGGGCAAGTGGGGTTGTTGGAGATTTGTAGACAATGGTGAGCCTGATATGCATTCCCACGCAGGAGCGTGGGAACGAGGTTGTGCGAGAGCCAACAATAATGAGGACAAACAAATGACATTCATCAGTGAAGCCGCTTTTGAAACGGCCCTGATCGACGAGCTAAAAAACAAAGGTTGGGAAAGCGAAGTTTTAAAAAATCCGACCGAGGCCGATTTGCTAAAAAACTGGGCGGCGATTTTATTTCAAAACAATCGCGATATTGACCGCCTCAACGATGTGCCGCTCAGCGATACCGAAATGCAGCAAATCATCGAGCAAATACGCGAGTTAAAAACACCGCTTAAACTTAACGGTTTTATTAATGGCAAAACCGTGGCCATTACCCGCGATAACCCCGCTGACCCATTGCACCTGGGCAAAGAAATCAGCCTGAAAATTTACGACCGCCAAGAAATAGCCGCAGGGCAAAGCCGCTACCAAATGGTGCAGCAACCGAGGTTTGCCAAAAGCTCCCACATACTCAACGACCGCCGTGGCGATGTGATGCTGCTGATTAACGGCATGCCACTCATTCACATAGAGCTTAAACGCAGCGGCGTGCCAGTCAGCCATGCCTACAACCAAATCGAAAAGTATTCCGCCGAGGGGGTGTTTACGGGTTTGTTTTCCTTGGTGCAGCTGTTTGTCGCCATGGAACCACGCGAGACGGTTTATTTTGCTAACCCTGGAATGGATGGCAAATTCAATAAAGATTTTTACTTTCACTGGGCCGATTTTGATAACGAACCCATTAACGATTGGAAAGGCATCGCCTCGCGGTTTTTGTCTATCCCTATGGCGCACCAGTTGATTGGTTTTTACACCGTGGCCGATGGCTCCGACGGCGTGCTCAAAGTGATGCGCAGCTACCAATACTATGCCGCCAACGCCATCTCGGACAAGGTATCCAAAACTAACTGGGGCGATAAAGACCGTTTGGGCGGCTATGTGTGGCATACCACGGGTTCCGGCAAAACCATGACCAGCTTTAAATCGGCGCAACTGATTGCGCACTCGAAAGATGCCGATAAAGTGGTTTTTTTAATGGATAGAATCGAGCTGGGTGTGCAATCCTTGCAAGAGTATCAAGGCTTTGCGGGGGATGGCGAAACGGTGCAGGCCACCGAAAATACCGGCGTATTGATCACCAAACTCAAAAGCACCGATCCCGCCGATACCCTCATTGTCAGCTCGATTCAAAAAATGAGTAATATCAAAGAAGAGGCCAATGACGAGGGTATGAGCTTTCAAAGCCACGATATTGCGCTGATCAACAACCGGCGGCTGGTGTTTATCATTGATGAAGCCCATCGCTCCACCTTTGGCGATATGCTGATCTCCATTAAACAAACCTTTCCTGCCGCGCTGTTTTTTGGCTTTACCGGTACGCCGATTCAGGATGAAAACCAAAAGAAACGCAACACCACTTCAACCGTGTTTGGGAACGAACTGCACCGCTACAGCATTGCCGACGGCATCCGCGATAAAAATGTACTGGGCTTCGACCCCTACAAGGTGATGACCTACAAAGACAAAGACCTAAGAAGAGAAGTGGCGCTGCTAAAAGCCAAGGCGACGACCGAAAGCGAAGCCTTGGCCGACCCTAAGAAAAAAGAGGTGTTTAACCACTACATGCGTAAAGTCGCCATGGCGGGACACACCGAGGCCAACGGCACGTATGTTAAAGGCATTGAAGATGAGGTGCCCAAGTCGCAATATACCCGTGCTGAGCATCAAAAAACGGTAGTTGACGATATTCTTGAAAACTGGACGAGCCTGAGTCAAAGCAGTAAGTTCCACGCCATCTTTGCGACCAGCAGTATTACCGAAGCGATTGCGTATTATCGCCTTTTAAAACAGGCTGCACCGTCATTAAAAGTAAGCGCCCTTTTTGACCCACATATTGATGAAGACAGTGATTACTCTGGTGGCACTGCTTTCAAACAAGCCGGTTTAATTGAAATTATTGAAGACTATAACGCGCGGTATGGACAGGATTTTACACTGGCCAACCACGCTAAATTTAAAAAAGACGTTGCCGCACGGCTCGCCCATAAAAAACCCTATTTGCGCATCGAAAAAACACCCGGGCAACAAATTGATCTGTTGATTGTGGTGGACCAAATGCTGACGGGTTTTGACTCTAAATGGTTGAATACGCTGTATCTGGATAAGGTGCTTAAGTATGAAAATATCATACAGGCCTTTTCTCGCACCAATCGCCTTTACATTGCACATGAAAAACCCTTTGGCACTATTCGTTATTATCGTTACCCGCACAGCATGGAGCGCAATATCAACGATGCGGTCAAGCTCTATTCCGGGGATAAAGCCGTCGGGCTTTTTGTGGATAAACTGCCCAATAATTTGAAAAAAATGAATGCCATTTATGATGACATTGTGGAGCTGTTTGATAATGCCGGGATTAATAATTTTGAAAAATTGCCGGCTGATTCATCGGTATGCGGCCAATTTGCAAAACTGTTTAAAAGCTTAAATGACTATTTGGAAGCGGCGAAAATTCAGGGGTTTATTTGGAGCAAGCTAAGCTACTTTTTTGGCAAAGGTAAGCAAAAAACCGAAGTGACGCTAAATTTTGATGAAAATACCTATTTGATTTTGGCCTTACGTTATCAAGAGTTATCCAGCGGCGGCGGAGGTGGCGGAACCGAAGAAGTGCCGTTTGAAATATCGGGCCACTTAACGGAAATAGACACAGGCAAAATCGACTCGGATTATATGAATTCCCGCTTTGAAAAATACCTGAAGACGATCCGCAAAGACGATACAAACAGCAACGATATTCAAAAAACAGTCGATGAGTTGCATAAATCTTTTGCAACCCTCACCCAGGAAGAGCAAAAGTTCGCCAATATTTTTCTTAATGATGTGCAGCGCGGTGATGTTAAACCGGAAGAGGGGAAAACCTTTAGAGAGTACATAACGGAATATCTGGCTGCCGCTAAAATTGCGCAAATTAATGAGGTTGTTAACGTACTTGGCAGCACACAAGACGAAAATATCGCCGCATTTAAAAGCAAGTTAAGCCGCATGATGAATGCCGGAGTAACAGAAGCCAATATCAACGAATTTGGCCGTTTTGATGATTTGAAAAACTGCGTTGATAAAGCCAAAGCCAAGGCTTATTTTGAAGAACAGGAAGGCGCTGGTATTTCACTTTTCAAGGTGAATATGAAAATCGATAAATTGCTTCAGGATTTTATTATTAGCGGTGGCTTTGATTTGTAGCGCACCAGCACTTGCACTGTATAACAAGTCTTCGTTCCTTAAGATCGGCCTTGATGAGCGCAAGCTCTATCTGTAAGTCACTTTTTAGTGACCAGTTCCGACTCTTCAATTGCTGCACATAAAAAAGCCGTGCTGGATGATCAATCCAGTACGGCTTTTTTGCCTGCTTCGGGTTCGTTAGCTTGGTTTGTGAATAAAGCTCAAGCTAACGAATCTTATGCAGTTGTTACCAATCCAGCTGGACACGTGTTTCAATAATATCCAAATCGGCGTTATTAAATGCCGCACTTCGCGCATTAGCAACGCCAGCGGTATTAATATCCAACGCATGGATGTAGTTAGCCATTAAACGAACATGCGAATTAGGATACCAGTTGATGCCAAGTTTGGCAGTTGACGCTCGTCCACCTTTAATTACGCCGTCATTCAGGTTTATCGAGTCGTAACCTGTAGCAATTTCCCATGCTCCCCAGCCGCCTTTCATATCAAAGTTGCGATTGGGTTTTAATCTATCCCATGCGCCGGTTTTAGCTTTGTATGCGCGAGACTCGCCGGTTAAAAAGTAAGTCATATAACCGTAGTAACCGCTCAGAGATTCGTCGTTATAACCGGTGCCTGAAATATCCGTTTGTATATATTCGCCTTGTGCTGAAAACGGTCCGTAAACCAGCGCAGATTCTGCGCCATAGCGGGTAAGGTGGTTTGCTTCATGCGATCCAGCCGCGCCTTTAACACCATTAGTCAAATTGCCGGTGTTTAATATAGCAGTACGATCTACGTTGTTATTAAGGCCGTGGGCGAATGAAATGCCACCGCTACCAAGCCCCGAGCCGTTAGCTAGATAATTGTTATTAACACTGATGTACGACCCCGAAGTACCCACATGCAGGAACTTGGTTTTGCTTTCCATCCACGGCGTACCGCTGACCCGAGCATTGACTTCCCAGTTAGTATCGCCACTGCCGTTGTTGCGGTTAGCGTTTCCGTTAGAACCGGTTGCGCTGTTGCTGGCGCCGTTGGCGCCAACAGGTTCGGTTTGCAGCGATGTAGCAACCTGCCAGCGTTCGGCTGCATAGTTAGCGCCTATACCCATTTTGTAAGTATTAATGTCATCGACGAAAGTATCGACTGCCTGATGACGCTGTATGAAGGTAATGTAACGGTTGCTGGTAGCTTCTTCTAAGCTGAACGGTTCTTTAAAGGCACCGAATTTAATGGAAAACGGTTTGGAAAAGTTATACCGAATAAAAGCATCGGTAACCCCTGCGCCTGTCGAACCATTGCCTCGAGTGAAATCGTACTCAAATTTGTAATCGGTATTTTTGAAAAAAGTACCTTCAATACCCAGACGAGCACGACGAATCGACATGCCATCGCCTAATTCGTTGGTTGTATTAGCTCCGGTAGCGTCGGCAACTTGGTTATTAACATTGGTCTGCGAATCCACCTGCAAACGTCCGTTAATCCCAGCGGTGAAGTCGCCGTTTTTGGTAGCAAAATGAATGCCGTCGTTAAGCTTAACATGAACCGATTCAGGTCCTGTGGCTTCTTCGGCATGTTCTTGCAATGCTTTGATTTCATTGGTTTTTAATGCTAATTCGTCACGAATGGCCTTAATTTCGGTTTTGTCGGATTTATCCGCTGTTTTCGCAGGAGCATCCTGAACTCTCTCGAAAGACCCCATAAGCTCACGACCACGACCAGGTTCCGCATAAATCTGCTTGGTTTTGGTATCAACATAAAGATCCATGGCAAATGCGCCGGATGTTGCGCCTGCACCTAAAACGGTAGCGATTGCCAATGTAAGTTTAGATATTTTCATATTTTGCCCTTAGTTGTTATCAAAAAGTTTGGGCAAGAATAGGGGAGTAAAATGACAGCTTAATGACAGTTTTATTACAAATTTATGACAAAGCAACAAATCGGCAAAAAAAGTTGTATTTTTACAAAAGCCTAGGTCGGTTGGTGTATTTTGTTGTAAATTTTTTTTAAAATCATTATGTTATAGATTATCTTTTTAGCAACAAAGGTGCTGATGATCGAACAAAGCAAGTGTTGAGGTCCAGGTCTACAAAGGCCGTAGAGTTTAACACCTATCACCTTGTTTAAATGGCACGTCATACCGGCATGGACTGCCGGTATCCAAAACACATGGATGTGATCTAGGCCTCGCCATCCCTGGCTTCTGGATTCCGGCAATCCCTGCCGGAATGACGTATTGGGAATTCTCATTAAAACTGATAGGTATTAAGGGCCGTAGAGTTCAAAGCTTGCTTTGCTGCACGGTTTAGAACTTGTACCGCTCATTTACCTGTTTGCGAGCCTTATTTTCAAAGGCTAATCCGTCTTTCTATATTGAGTTTGCCCACATTCCGGGCTAATCCCTTTCTGTGCTATGATCTTGTCCAGACCTGTCAAGCCTAAAATGCGGTATATACCTTCAAGGGGATTAGGTAGCGTTTAGTCAATTTCGTTTTTTAAAAAATTGCTGCCGGGAACGCTGGATTTGCTGCACTACATTATTCGGCTATGCCGGTATTCAGCACCAAGCAACAGAAATGCCGGATTTTGATACACGATAGATATAGGCCCGATCCAAAAAACGTTATGAACAACAAACCAATCGAAATACTCAAAACCGTTTTCGGCTACGATAAATTCAGGGGGCAACAACAGGAAGTCATCGAACAGCTGATAGCCGGACAGGATGCATTGGTGCTGATGCCTACCGGCGGCGGCAAGTCGTTGTGCTACCAGATTCCGTCTTTGATCCGGCCCGGTGTCGGCATTGTGATTTCACCGTTGATCGCGTTAATGCAGGATCAAGTCAACGCCTTGCTGCAATTGGGTGTTAAAGCCGCTTTCCTGAATTCCACCTTATCGCTTGAACAATCCCGAAGCGTCGAGCGGCAGTTGCTTAACGGCGAGTTGGATTTGCTGTATATCGCGCCGGAACGGCTGACCTCGGAGCGCACCGGGGCGCTGTTCGAGCGCATCAAGATTGCGCTGTTCGCAATTGACGAGGCGCATTGCGTTTCCCAATGGGGGCATGATTTTAGGGTCGACTATCTCCAGCTGTCCCTGCTGCATGAGCGTTTCCCGGACATTCCCCGCATCGCGCTAACCGCAACCGCTGACGACAAAACCCGCGAAGAAATCAAATTACGTCTGGGGCTGGAGCAAGCGCAACTCTACCTTAGCGGTTTCGACCGCCCGAATATCCGTTACCGGATCGTGCAAAAACAAAACTCCCGCGACCAGCTGATCGATTTTATTCGCGCCGAACATGCCGGTGATGCCGGGATTGTGTATTGCCTGTCGCGTAAAAAAGTCGATGCGACCGCGGAATGGCTTAGGATCAAAGGCGTCAACGCCCTGCCTTATCATGCCGGGATGGACGCCGGTTTACGCTCCAAACACCAACACCAGTTTTTAATGGAAGAAGGTGTGGTGATAGTAGCGACCATCGCGTTCGGCATGGGTATTGACAAGCCTAATGTCCGCTTTGTCGCGCATTTGGATTTGCCTAAAAGCGTTGAAGCCTATTATCAGGAAACCGGTCGGGCAGGGCGCGACGGCTTGCCCGCCAACGCCTGGATGGCTTACGGTTTGCAGGATGTGATTACGTTACGGAAAATGCTTCAGGATTCCAATGCCGATGAAGCGCATAAACGTATTGAATACCACAAACTCGATGCGATGCTGGCTTTATGTGAGCAGGTTCATTGCCGCCGTCAAGCTTTGTTGGGTTATTTCGGCGACGCTCTTGAACAACCCTGCGGCAATTGCGACACCTGCCTGGAGCCGGTCAATACCTGGGACGGAACGCTGGCCGCACAAAAAGCGCTGTCCTGCATTCACCGCACCCAGCAACGTTACGGCGTCGGCTATTTGATCGACGTATTGCGCGGCAAGGCTACCGAGAGGATTATAAAATCCGCTCACGATAAACTCTCGACCTTCGGCATCGGCGTTGATATTGAAGAACAACAATGGCATTCGGTGTTTCGGCAACTGGTCGCACGGGGCTTGGTTGCCGTCGATTTCGATCGTTTCGGCGCGTTGCAACTGACTGAATCCTGCCGACCGATTTTGCGTGGCGAGCAGCAATTGATGTTGCGCAAGGATTTGAAGCCTGCCAAACCTGAGCGCGGTCAAAGCGGCAGCAAAACAACCAGCAGGGAATTTGCTAAAGCTGATGATACCTTGCTATGGAATGCGTTGCGCGCCAAACGTAAGATGATTGCCGAAGCCCAGAATGTGCCGCCTTATGTTATTTTTCATGATGCGACCTTGATGGCAATGCTGGAAGCCAAGCCGATCGACCGCCAACAAATGGGTTTATTGTCCGGTATCGGCGAACGCAAGCTGGAACTGTATGCTGATGAATTCCTGGCGGTGATCAGCGAGTTTGCCGATATTAACAAAAGCGGGCCGATTGGTTTGTCGGATACGATGGCCGAATCGGTGGCCTTATTCCGGCTGGGATACAGCGTAAAGCAAATCGCCCTGCAACGGGAGCTGCAAGAGACGACTATTTACGGGCATCTGGCCCAGTCCCTGGAACAGGGGATGTTGGTGCTGGCCGATGTCGTTGAATTGCCCGAGCAGGAAATCAGGCGAATAGAAGAAGCTATTATCAACTTACCTGAAGAGCAACAGAATGCGCTTAAACCGGTTTATGAGCTGTTTGATGGGCAATACAGTTATGGCGTTTTGCGCTGTGTCAGGGCGGCTTTGCAGCATCAAACGGGATGATTCTATATCGTTCCCATGCTCCAGAGCTCGTCTTGCATCGTTCCCACGCTCCAGCGCTCATCGTTATACACAAGTCTTTAAGAGCGCGTCATCCCGGCAGGGATTGCCGGGATCCAGAAGCCATGGATGGCATACTGAAGTAGGCAACAAGTCTCGCCACAGGAATTGCTCAATGAAATCAAGCATTCACATCCCTGTGCTCTCGGCAACTGCT
>SCPZ01000092.1 GCA_004299305.1 Methylobacter sp. | reverse complement strand
TAATGGCGTAATTGGTTGCGCTCAAGCCGGACGGCGTAATCGTGTAGCGACCGGCATCCTGATGGTTGCCGCTGAACGCATAGTCGGGTGCGCCGCTCAGGACCGTCGCGTTTTCGCCGGAGACAAAGGCGCTGAACTGGAGGCCGGGGATGCCGTCGTAGGCTAGGCCGTTATAGGTTTGGTTGGCGTCGTTGGCGGTTACTGTTAAGTTGGCTTTGGTGATAGTGCCGCTAGCGGAGTTAGTATTGACAGTATAGTTACCGCCGCTGTTGCCGTCAGTCAAGGTGTAGTCGGTATTGACGTTCAGGGTGCTGCCTAGCGTCCCCAGCACGTTTTTGCTGGCATAGGCCTGGTTCAGGCCGGTGAGGCTGTCGCCGGGTTGCAAGCCGCTGTAGGTGACGGTTCCGGTCGACGTGGTGTTGCCGTCATAGGTCTTGCTGTCGGTGCTCGCGTTGATCGCCAGCGCTGCTTTGGTGATGTTTACCGTATAGGTGCCGCCGGTAAAGGTGTAATTGCTGGCTAAGCCGTTAGTTCCATTGCCTAGAGTGAGGCTGCCCAAGGTGACAGGCTTGTGGTTTCCAACATTCTTGTCGGCGATGGTGCCTACACCGGAAAGAGTAAGGTTTTCTCCGCTCATTAAACCGCTTAGCGTGAAGATACCTGCAGCCACATTCACTGTGCCGTCGTAAGCGCGAGTGCCGCTCATTGCATTCAGGGTCGCGGCGTTGATGGTTAGTGCGCCATCTAGGTAGTTGATGTCATAACCCTGCTGGCTTGTAGAATAAAAGCCCGCAGGTGTTATGTTATAGCTGCCAGCGTTAATCGCTCCTTGTGAATCGCCAGTATAGGTCAGGGTACCTAGAAGAGTGGCATCGGAAATTGAGTATGTTATTCCCTGGCCTCCGTTGTAAGCCGAACCGTCATAGGTCTTGCTGTTATTGTTAGCGGTAATTGTCAGCGGGGTGAGAAAACTCCTGAGTAGCGGGGCTGTATAGCCTTCATAAATACGCCAGATAGCGTTACTGCCGCCTGTGTCGGCAATGTTGTTCCAGCTGCTGAAGCTGGCAAATTGCTTCATCTGGGCGGTGTCTAGTCCGCTGTTTCCCGAGGACGCGCCGACGTTTACACCTATGCCGGTTGTTTGGCTCGATGTTATGTTATCCCAAAAGCTATTGGTAAGGGTGCCGCCATTGTTATTTCCCACTAGGCCGCCAAGAGTGCCGGATCCACCCACATGGCCTGTGGCGTAGGTCTCGGTTACGGGGCCGCCGTTCTCATTACTTCCTATCAGTCCTCCACCGTAAATACTGGCGATAACGTTGCCCGTAGCGTAGCTGTTGGTAATTGCTGTCCAGAAGTTGCGTCCAACTAATCCACCCGCATTGGCGCCTGTAACTGTGCCTGTTGCATAGCTGTTGGTGATGGGAGAAGCGTAATTGAGACCGAAGTAATTGGCGCAGCCACAAGTCGCTCCGACCAATCCGCCCACATTCCCTGCTGAGCCTGTGACATTCCCGGTAGCATAACTGTTAGTGATCGTTCCTTGATGCGCACCCGCAAGCCCGCCGATGTCGCTGACGTAGACGGCGTCTTGGGAGTTGAAGTCGACGCCAGTAACATCAACGTTCGCGTAGCTAGACGTAATTGCGCTGTAGTTCTGTCCGATCAATCCGCCCACCGCCGCAGTGCCGGATACGCTGCCTGAGGCATGGCTGTTAGAGATGCTGCTGCCGGGGCTGTACTGTTGGTATTGGCTAAATCCAACCAGTGAACCGACATAGGTTTTTCCGGTAATATCGACATTGGTCAAGCCTACATTACTGATAGAACTGCCGTTATCAATAGCCCCGAACAAGCCTACTTTGTCATTTGAATGCCGGGCAATAAACAGGCCGTCAATGGTGTGACTCTCGCCGTTAAAATGGCCGGTGAAGCCCGTTGAAGCATCTCCCACCGGTGCGAATCCGAAAAGGCCGCCGTCGTGATTGTTATTCCAGTTTGTCGTACCGCTGGCATCGATGTTATTGCTCAGTGTGTAATATTTGCTTAGCATTGCGCTACTGCCCATACCCTGCAAGCCGTAAACATCGGTAAGTTGGTAAGGGCTGCCGCTGCTGCCGTCGCCGCCGAGCGCGCGGATAAAGGTGCCGCCGCTAAGTTGAAAATCGGTCGCGGAAAATGAGGGCAGGGAAGCTGCGATTTGGCTCCATGTGCCTGAGTTCAGTGAAAAAGTGCCGCGGGCACCATAGATATTGACAGCTTCCGTAGCGGTAATAGTTCCGCCTGCGTTGAGCGTAAAGTCGCCATCCAAGATAATGCCGTTAGTGGACGAAGAGGCATCACCCACCATAGCAACTGAATTTATACTGCCGATTGCCAGACCTACGCTGTTGGAGTAGCTTAATCTGGAATCCGCCCCCGTTAAGTTGGCTGCAAAGTTAGAAACATTGTTGTTCGCGGAATTTAGCGTTACGTAACTGATGTTGGTGTCGTTCAGTACACGCAAACCGGTTGCTTGCAAATAACCGCCAGCTTGGTAAATGTCGCCGCCGCCTTCGGCATTAAGCGTAATATTACCGGTTCCCTTTACATTAGCGCCATACAGGGTAATACCTGTCCCATTCTTGGCGTCAATCAGAATGTCGCCGGTGGTATTATTACCGATAGTAATAGCAGGAGTCGGGTTATTAATTAAAACGCCTTGCCCAACACCATTAACGGCGCTGCCTATAATATTGATTGCGCCGGAGGTGGAATCCACCGTCGAATCAAAATGAGTGCCTTGACCATTAATATGTACACCAGCAACAATATTCAGGTTTGTTACCGAGGTTGAGGTATTGACGCCGTTCAGGGTCAGGGTGCCGCTGTTAGTGCGCACCACGGAACCACTTTCCACATCGATGCCGCGCGTCAGTGCATTTGCCGCAGCATTATTGCCCACCGTACCGTTAAGAGTGATGCTGCCCGATCCGGTGGCCTGAACGGTACCGTAATACACATTAACGCCGATAGAATTGTAGCTGCTGCCGGCTGTGCCGTTAAACAGGATCGCACCGTCCTCGCTGGTCACAGAGCCGCCCGCATTGGCATTGTCGCCGATAACGACACCGTTCGGCGATCCTATCGTCGTGGGGTTCATAGAAAAGCCGGTCAAAGTGATTGTACCGTTGCCGACGGTGCTGACCGAGCCAGTGCTGATTTCGACGCCTCTCGGGTTGTTAATACCATTGGTAACAGCATCGGCAATGCCGTTGATGACGATATTGCCGCCCGCCGCAGTCAGGTTGCCGTTTACGGTAACGCCATTGTAATTTATTGCCCCGCTGCCTTTGGCGAACCCGGTTCCCGCGCTAATAGTGCCGTTTCCGCCGCCCAGAGTGATGTCGCCGCCGTTGCTGTTGATGCTGGAACCGGTGTTCAGCTGGATAGCACCGCCGTTTGCGGCATCGCTGTCGCTGTTGAGAATGACGGCCTGCCCTTGAGTGGTAATGCTGGCGCCGACATCAACGATGATGGCGTTACCGGCTTTCAGGGTCAGGACGCCGGATGTGGCGGATGTGGAAATGGTTGAGGGGACATTTAGGTCGCCTGCGGCAAAATAACCGACATTACCGGTATAGTTGACCCCGCCCGGAATGGAGAAGTCTCCGGTCGATATACCCAGTACGCCGTTGTTGATTTCGTCAAGTTTGCCGGCTGTCGTCCCACGAAAATTGCTAAAGTTGAGTGTTCCAATGCGGGTGGAACCCTCGATTTTCAACTTGGCCATCGAATCCAGAGTGACATCAACGTCCGGCGCTGTGACGCTATCAAAGACTGTGTGAACACTCGAACCAAATACGGAACTGCCGCCTACCCACAACCGATTGCCCGAGCCATGATTGTTGATGGTGGTGTACTCGAAAAGCATGTCCGAGCCATGATCCTCGGAGATCCACAGTTTGGAACTACCATTAGAATTGCCAAGATTGATCGTCCCCTTAACAAAGCCAAGATTCTGCACTGAGAGTGTTGTGCCATCCGATAGATTAGTCGTCGCAGCGCCAGAATCCGTATTTTGATTGAACTGAGCTTCTATTGAACCAGTATTATTGACGTTGAATGTTCCGTAGTTATTAACAACTCCGCTATCGGTAGAGTCGCTGTAAAAGAAAAAGTTAGCTGTAGAAGCGGTGCTAAAGACACCATAGTTTTTGAAAGTAGCGGGGCTGGTCCCGTCGTGGAGATGGATCTGGGAGTTGCCCTGGAGTGTGATAGTGCCAGTGCTGGCGTTATTCCATGTTTTGCCATTTTTGACTTCAGCCACCAGCGATCCGCCAGCTCCATTAAATAGCAGTGAGCCCGATGAAGTGATTTTTCCACCGCTAACGGTCTGTCCCGGATTTAATTCGACGGTGAGTGAGCCTACGGAAGCGGTGGAAAAAGTGCCTTGCAAATCAATATTGCGGTCAGCTTCTAGCGTTAGTTTCCTACCCGGGGATGCCCCAGCATTGATATTCACCCCGGAGCTAAACAGAATATCCCCATTTCCTGTACCGTTTATGTCAGTCTTGAGAGTTACATCGGTTCCGCCTGTCAGGGTTGAGGTAATGGTTCCATCGGAAATAAAGGAGCTTATTGCCGGATTAAACAGGTAGGGCAATCCGGACTGAGCTGTTCCTGAGCCGGATATCACGGTGATGTCGCTAGGGTCAAGCAGCCACATTCCGGGCGTACCGTTGGCTGCCGATGCACTTATGTGAATGCCATCCACTGCAAGCGAACGATGTCCTGAGGTCTCTACGAACCCGCCATTACCGCTTTGTTGTCCGCCGCGCGCAGAGATGTTGCCGTAGGCTCGTGCTGTATCGTCCGCCCATACGATGACTTTGCCGCCGTCGCCATTAGTTTGCGCATCGGCGGTGATGATTGTGTCCTTGCCTACGTAAGTCGCTTTGGCATTATGAATGTTGGTGTTCTTGCCCTGATAATCACCACCGATTAAAACCTCTCCACCGCCGTTTTTACCGTTGGCGTCAATCCGCGACCGGTTCAGGATGCCAACCTGTTCGCCGAGTAGTTCTATCTTGCCGCCTTTACCGGTTTGGATAGTCTGGCCTGCCGAGAGTGAAGTCGAATGGGCTTCTATTGCTCCTTGCGCCAAGGTGGTGCCGGTTTTGCTTTCAATATGAATAGCACCTGCATTGCCCTGACTGTTATTGGCCGAGACTTTGCTACCTTCCGCCAAGGTTATGTCTTGCTGTGCGACCAAACGGATATTGCCTTGCGCATCGACCTCAACGCTGTCGGCATTGATTTCGCCGCTGTGTTTGATGGTGTTAGCAAATACATTGACTGCACCGCCTTCAGTTAATAGTTTTCCCAGATTAATTACATTGTCTGAAGGAGCTTGAATTTGAAAACGGATATCCGGGTCGTCCAGGTTGGTAATGGTGAGTTCTTGTCCTGCAGCCAAGGTAATGGAGCCGCCATCACTTTTGATAATGCCGTTGTTTTTGATTTGAGGGGCAATAAGAATAATATTGCCGTCTTTTCCTGCACGGATGATGCCTTCATTAAGAATGTTTCCGGCGCTGGAACCGGCTATAAAATGATAGTTGCCGCTTAGAAAATCCTGGTCGCTCAGGTTAAGGCTGGAGGCAATCAGGCCCTGAGTATCAATCGAGGCGCCAGCACCGAACACGATGCCGTTAGGGTTGATTAAGAAGACTTTACCGTTGGATGCCAGTTGGCCAAGAATTTCACTAGGATTTTGTCCGATAATGCGGTTGAGTACCGCGCTTTGACCGTTCTGCTGGATAAACTGGGTGAGTTCATTTTGGGCAATGCTGAAATTTTGCCAGTTGATAATTGCATTGGGACTGTTAGTGATGGTTGTCACGCCAGGGGTAGCGGTATCAATGCTGACCTGCCCGCTGATGACTTGTGCTCCGTCCGGGTTGGCATAAGAAAAAGAAGGGTAGAGTATCGCTAAAATAGCCAAGTTAAGCGCGCGACGCAGCGGCAGGTTTGCGCTATAGCAGGGCTTACGGAGGGCAGGCTGTTTTTTGCGATAGGTTTTCATTGTAATAAGTCCTCTCTAAATATCTGAAATATTTTATCACCTCGGTTGGCTGTAGAATCAATGTCTTAAGTTTAATATGAAAAGTGTGATTCAATTGTCAATATTTAAATACAATATTGGCATGGATACGATTATTGCCTGCTTTGGTAGATCCTGCTTCAACCGTGTCCAGAGCATTGGCAAAGGCGATATTGCCCATGAAATATTCACGCCATTGAAAGCGCGCCCCAATCCCCGTGCCGCTCAGATTCCAATCCTTGGTTTGTCCCGGCGTTGTGCTTTGTACGCGACCATGCCCATAATCGTAAAATGCAAATAGGTTGGTTTTTTGCCCTTCGACTATGCTCAGAACAGGCCAAGCGGGCGTGGATAATTCAAATTTCACGATCTCGCCGCTATCGGCTCCGGTTTCGCGTTGATCATAGCCTCTGACATCAAAACTGCCGCCAATGCCGAGCTGCTCTCCCGCTATGAGCGGATTGTGGCTATGCTGACCGGTGAGGGTGGTTTGTATCAGCCAATCTTGAACATTAGCCGAAAAACTGCCGCCATAGCGCAACAGGTCCCAATTTTGCTTGGCATTAAGGCGGGCCGCTTGATAATGCGCCTGGGTATTGTGTCCGCCGAAATTAGTATTGCCTACCCATTGCACATAATAGCCGGTGTGGGTGTTTTGCCAGGGATATTCGCCTTTATAAAGCACGCTAAATGGCGCACTGCGGACATTGGCGCCCACTTGGGTATTTTGAAATTGAATATCATTGATGAAGTAGCGGTTATCAATGCCAAAATCCAGGCTATGCTCGTATTTGCCCAATTTGGGCAAGAACTGTTGATAATGGATACCATACATTTCACCCGAACCGGTTACCGTTAAATCAGTTGCTACCGTACCCGTATTAACCGAGGAATTGGCATAATAAGCGCTCAGCCAACCTTTGAGTCGATAGATAGGCAAGCTGTAACTGCCGCCGTATTGTTCGACAGTGTCGGCGTGATCGGGAGAGGTCGAATAACTGCCGTTGACGATATGATCCAATCCCCATAAATTGCTGTATTGCAGTGCGCCAGTCAACCGGTAATCGCCAGAACTGGATGTACCGTAATTGTTGGCAATTAAAGATGCCTGATAGGGGCGGTGTTCGGATACCGCAATGTTGGCATCCAATTTATCTGGTGCTTTACTGGGCTTAAAAGTTAGTTGTACCTGTTTTGATGGATGTTTATTGGCTACTTTAAGCGCTTCGGCTAAATCCTGAGTATTGGGCGATTCAGGTTTATTAAGAACAGGTAAGCTGGCAATGATATTGTTTCGGGTAAAGTGTTTATTACCGGTTACTTCGATTTCACCCAAGGTAAAGGAGATCACTTGCAGTTTTACATCGCCTGTCGCCAGTGTTTGAGGCGGCACAATAACCCGGTAGAACGGATATCCTTGTTCGCGAATAATCAGCTCTAGCGCTTTGCTGACGTCCTGTAGTTCTTTAAGAGTATAAGGCTTGTTTTGTAAGGGTTTAAAATAATCGTCAATAAACGTTTGAGAAAGCGGCGACAAACCCTCAATCGAGAAATGCTTAATGTTAAACTTGAACTCTTGCGGTGCCGCAGCGAGGCAAAATGCCTGGGGAATAAGGCATAAACCGGCGGTGATTAAGGCTGACCTAACCTGTGGGGCAGTAAACCAATGAATTTTATTATTATCCATTTTGTGTTGTTTTTTCATGACTTTTTTATGTTATGTAGCCGAATTATTTTCAGTGTTGCCGGTGTAGAAATGTTGCAGCGCAACGCCTCTGCAGATTCATTAACAGCCTTCAAGTGAGTTGTCAGCATCGTCGTCAAATGAATCTCCATTACCGGACGGATTGTTATCAGACGGATTGTTGGGGGTTGTATCCTCCGGTTGCTCGGATAATGTCGATGTGTCGCCATCCGAGCTTATAGAGGTAGTGTCACCTTCTTCTACTAGCGCAGTGTTTTCGCCATTAATAGATTTAATGATAGCATTCCCTTTAGTAGCCTTAACAGAGGTATCCCCTTCGGCGGGAGGCTTTTCCTCAAACACTTTCTCCGGGTCGGATTTATTGGTATCCGGTCTGGGAGCGGCGGGTTGTGGGGCGTTCGGCGGGGTGATAAATACCACTGGCATTTCATTAAAACCGGAGACTGTGCAGCTGTTTCCCTCTGGCACGCAACGTTCTCCTGCGTTATTGCGTACGCAGGAGAGTCCTTCCCAGGTGCTGTGTTCAAGACTTATTCCGTCTGTAGATGTGTCTGTACCTGTGCCTCTGATGCCTATAGTGGCGACCGGGGTATCTAAGGCAAAAGCATCATGATCGTTTTTGCCGATACTGCCGGTTAGCGCTCGCAACCCACCGGTTGCTAAGCGGAATAAGACCTGGTCTTTTTTGCCGCTTACTTTGTAACTATACTGTTTAATATCCATTTCGCTGTCGGCTTGCAGGGTGATTTTTTCACCGTCAGGAAATATCAGTAGCGCATAGCTATCTTTTTCGCTAAGAAGAGTATCGGAGTTATATAAGGGTTTGCCCAGCGATAGAGGGCGCTCTTTTGCGTTTTTGTCGGCACGGTTTATAGCGTTCACTTCTCCTTTAATGTCAACCACGCGGGCCACTACGCTTTGCTCGGTTCTTACCGCATTGGCAGCGGCTTTTTTTCCTTTTTCTTCACAATCCTTGTCACAAATATGTACAGCAAATTCTGCTTTTTCGGAGTTGGGTTTAACCGTGGCTGTAGGTGTTTTTATTTGAAAGTTTTCGGGGTTATCTTTGGCAATAGCACCGGTGCTGGTATTAGCTCCGCCTTGATATAGCACCAACTGTGCAGTTTTTTGTCCAGACTGGCTGTCATAATGATCAATACTAAAGTTACTGTTTGGTCGCACGGTTACCTTGGCGCCGTCAGTAAATTCGACAATTACGAAACTACGCTCGGTAGTTTGGATATTGTCGCCCTGAAAAATCTCAGTGTCTTTACCGAGAATTCGAGGTGCCGCCCCTGGTAGTTGAGCGGCATTACTGCCCTTGGCAAAACTGATATGACCAACGACTTGAGGTCCTGCGTAGACGGGCAGTGCAACGATTAATAAGCACAGCCATAAGCCATAACTTTTAATAATTTTAGCTGGTTGAATAGGCATGGTCGTTCTACAGAAAGATGATGAATGGATTGTCATTTAATACACTGCTTGGATTTTTTGTCTTTTCCGGGCTTGGAGTCTGAAGATCCGCCAGCAGTGCTACCAGTATTGCCACTGCTATTATTGTCACTTCCCGATGAGCTGGCTAATAGCTGTCCTTGTTGGGTCGTTGTTCCCACCACTACTGCTGTAACTTCCTCTATGGATTTCGGTAAGGTTTTGTTTAGGAGTTCTTTCTCAGTGTTTGTTAAAACATCAGTAGGTGTTGGCTCCGGTATTGGAGTAGAAGAATTATTAATAAATTCGTAGGGTGTCAAGGAACTGATTTTGCCGTTACCGGTAAGCGTACCACCCGCCAGAGTAATGCCGCCGTTGGGTGCGGAAATAGGCGCATTAATACCGAGGTTTTCGCCATTGCTGGCTGTAAGACTGATACTGCCACCGGCTGAAGAAACAGCCCCATTAACCGTGAGCGGGGACTTTGCTGTGATCGTAATATTGCCGGAAGCATTGGCGACCGTTGTTCCTGGATCAATGGTCTCAGAACCAAGAATAAATCCTCCTCTATTTTCGGCATTGATAGCGCCTTTGGGGGCGGACAGTTTGCCAAGTCGGAAGAAATTTTTAGTATACGAATAAATATTGCCACTCTGACTTGTGATGTTCAATACACTGGTATCAGGCACGCCGATAACTGGATTTGAGTCACTAGCAAGATTGACATCCCCCTCTGCTGTGATGTTAAGTCTGCCTGCAATACGATTCGACCCAGCAAAACGAACAGCTCCTTTGCTGTTAGCCGTGAGATTTGTGGTAGCGATGCTCCCCGATGTGCCTTGGACGAGGTCACTGACGGTGCTAATGGTTATATTATTGGCTTTGAGTACACCACCGGTTTGGTTGAAGGCATTGTCTGCATTAAAATTATTGGCTGAAAGACTGCCGCCGGATTGGCTGTATTGGGCCGTATTAAAGTTGTCGCTGATTATCAGGTTGCTTCCAGTCATCAGAAAATGTCCCTGACTGATCAAGCCTTTTAGTGTTGTAGTATCTGCTGTGGGGTCATAGGTTACGGTAACGCCAGCCGGAATAGTGGCTGTCAGCACGTTGCCAGTCGTAGGTAGAATATTATGAAACCAATTGCTGGATGTTGACCAATTACCGTCGCCTCCAATCCAGTCTACGTTGGCTAGGGGGGTAATGTGGGCGGCGACGCTTTGTCCGGGGGCCAGGCTGTAATTGCTGAACAGGCCGCCATTGAGGCCGTCGGCCAGCGCGGTGCTGTTGACGGTGACCAAGTTGGCGCTGAGCACG
>SCPZ01000091.1 GCA_004299305.1 Methylobacter sp. | reverse complement strand
CAACAAGTCTCGCCACAGGAATTGCTCAATGAAATCAAGCATTCACATCCCTGTGCTCTCGGCAACTGCTCCTGCGTTGCTCTACCTCCTGCATCCTTGCAGTCGTGGATCCCGGCAATCTGCCGGGATGACGGTGTCTTCCAGACACTTGTGTATAACGATGAGCGCCGGAGCGTGGGAACTATAAAGCCAAATTCCTCAATGGCAACCCAGTTATCCGCACCACAAATCACAGCGCAGATGCTGATAAAAAATATCCTGGAGCTGATGCTTCTTTTGCCTGTTTACTCTGGGGTCTTCAATGCTTAAAAAATGATGGATAATGGAAAGGGTTGGTTTGGCTATCATATTTGAATCAAGATGATGATTTTATTGCCTTATCTAAATTCTATTTTCAAGTGTTTTTAAGCGCAATTGCCCTGGTAAAGCCCCGAATTGGAGATGGATAATCAATTTTTTCTGCGGCGCATATGATAAATTATTGCCCGTTTATAAAAGCTCAGTTAATGCTTGAAAACAGAAAACGTTTCCGTTCAATCACAATGGGAGTTCTATCATGACGCTGTTCAATAAATCGCTAGGCGCGCTTGTCCTGGCCGCCCTGTCTTTGCCGGCAAACGCCGTCAACGTCACCGTGCATAATCAAGGCCACTATTGGGTCAGTTTTGAGGTCAATGGCCGCCATAGCGACGCTCTTAGCATTGGCCAATCCAGGACCATGGAAAACGCCTCGGGGACGATTAGGATCTTTTCGTATGCCGGATACAATTCGTGTGTAACGACTCGCGTTTTCACGCCGGAAGTAGATATGACATGGGATCTCCAAGTCGGTAAGAATGATGTGGAAATATTTTTCCAAGGCAACGAATTCAACCCCCGTCTCAAACTTAACGGTTTCGACCCCGTTAATTACTTCTCCTGGTCAATTAACCTTAATGATGAATATAGTTTTGCTCCTCACGGGACTTACAAGAAAACATGTGAATGGGTAAAAAACAGTTTTCCGTAACCCCCACACTTCCATCCATCGCGGTTTTCATCCTTGACTTATTCTTTTTTTCGGAGCTTATCTCATGACATTATTTGACATTTTTCCATCCAGGTATCCACAAACTCTACGCGCCGCGCTGCTGACGGCGCTGCTGTTGCCGGGTTCGCAGGCCTTGGCGGGACAAACCGCCCGTTGCGATCTGGGCGCTCACGGCACGCAGCAAGGTGGCGGCTTGGCCGCCGTGCTCAGCGGTAACGGCGAATTTCTAACCTTCACTTCCGACGCCTCGGGCCTGGTTGCTAACGATACTAACAACGCCGCCGACGTGTTCGTGCATTCGCTGCACAGCGGCGTTACCCGACGGGTCAGCGTGGGCGTGGACGGCAGCGAGGCTAATGGCGACAGCAATCTGTCCAGCCTCAGCAGCAACGGCCGTTATGTGGTGTTTGAATCCGGCGCTTCCAATCTGGTGCCGGGCGATAGCAACGGTTTTACCGATACCTTCGTTCATGACCGCGAAACCGGCCTGACCGAGCGGGTCAGCGTCGCCTCCAACGGCGCCGAGGCCAACGCCGCCAGTTCTCTGGCAGCGATCAGCCCCGACGGGCGTTTTATCGCATTCAGCTCCACCGCCACCAATCTGGTTGATAACGACGGCAACGGCGCGGCCGCGGATATTTTCGTGCATGACCGCGAAATCCACGAAACCACCCGTATCACGTCCTCCAGTGGCGCTGAATCCGACGGCCAAGACGAATACCCGGCGATTTCCAGGGGCGGGCGTATCGTCACGTTTACTTCCGACGCCAGCAACCTGGTAACGGGCGATAGTAACGGCGTACCCGATATTTTCGTGCAAGACCGCAAGACCGGCCTTACCACCCGGGTCAGCGTCGCCTCCGACGGCGCCGAAGCCAACGGACCCAGCATGATTTCCACGATCAGCCACGACGGCCGCTATGTCGCTTTTACTTCCGCAGCTTCCAATCTGGTGCCTAACGACACCAATAAGGCGTGGGACGCCTTCGTTCATGACCGGACGACTCGCCAAACCGTTCGCGTCAGCGTCGCCGCCAACGGCGGGCAAGGCAACGGCGGTAGCGAATTGCCGGTGCTGTCCGCCGACGGCCAAATCGTCGCGTTCGTCTCCCAGGCCGACAACTTGGTCGCCGGCGACAACAACGGCAAAAGCGACATCTTCGCGCATAATCGGGCGACTGGGCGCACCATCCGCCTCAGTGTCGGTATCGACGGCCAGGAAGCCAATGGCGATAGCGATTATCCGTCGATCAGCGACAACGGCTGGCGGGTGGCGTTTGAATCCCAAGCCACGAATTTGGTGGCGAACGACACCAACAATACTATCGATGTTTTCCTGACCGACCGCAGGCTGAAACCGAATCTGGCCGACGTTTGCAATGATGCCGTCAAGCCTTGAAAAGCGGCAACGGCGATCATTTAAAAACAATCAATTAGGTAGAAAACTATGTTTATGACTCGCTTACTACTTGCCTTATGCGTTGCCACAATCTCTTTACCTGCGGGCGCCGTCAAGGTGACAGTACATAACCAAGGTCATTATCTCGTTAGCTTCGAGGTCAACGGCCAGCACAGCGGTAATTTTGGCGTGGGACAATCTAGGACTATAGACAACGCATCAGGTACGATTCGGCTGAATTGGCTTCCCGGCTTTACTTGGTGTTCGCATTATGTTGTTTATATTCAAATTCCAAATCCTTATTACAGAGAGTATTACGGCACATGGCTTAAGGTCGGGAATTCTGACATAAACATCACGCTTTGGGGCGATATATTCAATCCGAGCATGCGGCTAGAAGGGTTTGATAAGGCTGATGTTCCTAGGATATCGACTCAGTATGATTTGAATCGAACATATAGATCGAGAGATTGCAGCTGGTATAACACCTGGTATTAATAATTTGCGCTGGTTCCCAAGTGTAGCTCTCATCTTTATACACAAGCATCCAAGTAACTCGTCATACCCGCCGGGAAGCGGGTATCCAGTGCCATGGATGGCAAGCTGCATACGTCCATGTAGCCTGGATCCCGGCAATCCCTGCCGG
>SCPZ01000090.1 GCA_004299305.1 Methylobacter sp. | reverse complement strand
GACTGGTCTTTTTGCCCGTCTGCTGCGTTGTAAAAATAGTTGCATAGCTCGCTATGCGCCCATTTTTACGCCTTGCAGACGAACAAAAATCCTGCGCCATTTGGGTATATTTATTCTTGGTAATCGCCTTATTGCCTACCCGCAACGCAATCTTTTTTCAACTCGAATAATTAATAACAAGCATATTTCACATTTAAAACAAAAACTTACTAAAAAGTAATCCTATGCTTACACGCAAGTAAGCTTAAGCTTATATTTTTTAAAGCATTTTTGCTTTACAGTGCGGTCATCGTCAAATTCACCACCACAACCAAGCCTGTGTGTCAGGGTTGGATCATGGCGATAATGCTTTTATTGGACAAAAAATCGGCTTAGAGCTCCATTGTATAACCTGGGCAGCTAGTGATACCCCCCCCTAATTTTTTTAACTAAAAAAAGGAAATAAACATGAGTAATCAAGAAATAGCACCGTTTCGCGTTGGTCATTGGCTGCCATCGGATCAGACGATCTTGGAAAATTGGCTGGAGACGCTGATTAAAGAAGTTGATGAGTATAAAAAGCCGTTACATCCCGTGTTAGTGGAATTTCAGGCGCTGATTGAAAGTAATCCCGAAATATTTATGGATGTTAACCAGATGTTCACCCAGGTGCCGTTCAAATTAAGCCCGCTTAAGAAACCCCAAGTAAAAAACTACGAACAGATGCTGCATATGATGAATATCATCATCTACAGAACACCGGAGTTTAGTTGGTATGCCAACAAAGTAGGCTTAATAGGCTTTCCTTTAAACGCCATCCTCGATTGGTCAATGGGAACCCCCGGTGGATTTAGAGCTTTTACCAACGATAAAGTCAACGCGCAGTTAAAGAAAATACTGACGGTATGGAGCGCCTTCCTAAGCTCACCTGACTCCTGTTATGTTTTAGACGCCACGCCCAATAAAGGCTGGTTTTGCAAAGATGCGTTGAAAGTCATAGCGGAAGCGGATCCCTTTTACGGTCAAGGTGATGATCCTACCGATCCTAAAGAGAATTTCAAATACAACTTCCAATGTAATCAGGACGAAGAGCATTGGGGCTTTAGCTCATGGGACGATTTTTTCACCAGGGAGTTTAACCCCGGCATACGCCCTGTCGCATCGCCCGATGACGACAGCGTTATCGTCAATGCCTGTGAATCGGCGCCTTACAGAGTCGCGTATGGCGTACAAAAACGCGACACCTTCTGGATCAAAGCCCAGCCCTATTCGCTTGAATTCATGCTCAATAACGATCCCTTGGCAGAACAATTTGTCGGCGGCACCATCTATCAAGCTTTCTTGAGCGCAAAAAGCTACCACCGCTGGCACAGTCCAGTAAACGGCACAATCGTGAAAGTCAGCGTGGTGGATGGCACTTATTATTCCGAAACCCTGGCGGAAGGTTTCGACCCGGCAGGGCCGAACGATTCGCAAGGCTACATTACTGAAGTGGCAACCAGGGCGCTTATTTTCATCCAAGCGGATAATCCGGCCATCGGTCTCATGTGTGTAATGCCGGTTGGCATGGCCGAAGTTTCAAGCTGCGATGTCACAGTGGAAGCGGGCCAGCTGGTTAAGAAAGGCGATCAATTGGGTACATTCCACTTTGGCGGCTCTACACACTGTTTGATTTTTGGGCCACAAGTGAGACTTGCATTCGACCTTCATGGGCAAACGCCTGGACTTAATTCCAGTAATATTCCGTTGAATTCGGAGATTGCTAGGGTGTGTTAGGGTTAGAGATGCATTCTGAAATATAAGAAATAAAAGCACGCAGATTTCAATACTGCTAAATTTAGCAGTATTAGAGTCTGACCCTTTGTTATTTTTATCATGTAAAATTGAGTCACGGTAGATTGTAGTGTATCCAATGATTTTAACCGCTGACATAAAAACTGGCTCTTCCGGAATTCGCGTGGTAACAACTTAGTATTATGATTATCTCCCCCTTAACAACGCATGGGGGAGATAACTAATTAAAAATACATGAGATTTTACGCCATATTGACTTGATGCTTGGTATTTTTAACATGTATCTTGAGTTTTCAGGCAAGATCCGGAAGAGCCTAAAAACTGAGCCATCTGACTAAAAAATATTTGTACATACTTTAATGTGAATTAAGAGCTAAAAATTTCCAGATATGTAACGTCAAGACGTTACAAACAAAACTTTTTTAATTCTGACCATTACTTGGAACTAAGTATCTTATTTTTCATTATCAGATTTAGCTCTTAATTCGTATTTTAATTATGCACTAAGAAATAAGGAGTTAGATAAAAAGTGTTTTCAATGTTAAGCAAAGATCCATTGGGGCAGATTGTCTTAGCCAATATTAAGCAAGCTTTTGATCATAATTTTATCGAACGAAATTGCTTTATCGAGTTCTTAAAAGAATGGAAAGCAAGCTACGATAGCTTTCCTTCACCTCCCCTATTCGCGAAAGAAATTGTTAACATCATTCCTTCTGACAAAAAATATCGTTTTAGACATGTTGCAACGCCTATACTTCCTTTGGAAGTAAGCACAATCATCCAATGGGATTATTTAATACATTTATTGGATCCCAATTTTTTAAGTTCAAATGGCATTAGCGATGGGGATCAGTTTGAAGAACATTTTTTCGAAAGGTTATCAAGCGCATTAGCTAATAGTGATGATGTTTTTTTACCGGGTATTTTCGGTAATCCTAGAAATTTTGAACAATTTTGGATAACTGACTCGAATAGAATAAAAACTTTCAGGAACTCAAGTACAACAAACCTTGCCGATAAAGTGCGAGATGCTTTGGGGCTAGTCCATATTAATACGAATAAGGTATTAATCGAACTTCGTTTTCCATCCTCTCTGATTTCCTCTGGAAACTTTGCAACACCAACCTTTATCGAGGCTGGAGATCATAGGCGTTTCAAAGCTCATAGTAACCCTACAATAAATAATGGCTGGGGATTGACGGTACATTTGCAGAATGCGCCTTATGGCAGTGGCGTTATAAATGGCGAACCGGAGTTGACTGCCAAATCTGTTCCAATTAGTAACGGTACTAATTGGCATATGGAAGGTATTGGTCGTACGATAACATACGCGGAAGGCATTGATTCAGGGAATGGTGCGGCAATTTTATCCAAAGACCGGGAATTCGCCGATATACTTTGGAATTCATACGATATTAACGATTTTGTAAACAGTCTAAATGCTCTTGTTTGAAATTTGAATTTATATAAGGAAAAGCGATGCAGATTCCACAACCCTATCTAGAAAAACTCAATACTATGTCGGCAGATGATTTTGCCGAATGGTTATTGACCGGCTTTCGGAGTTGGGGTGTTCTTTCTCCACAAAATACCCTTTTTGCGCCTATTGGACTATTGTTGAGCCGTAACGAATATCTAGGCGTACAGCTTGCCGAATTATATGAAACTTTAAATGCAAATGCACAATCCGCATTTAAGCTAGGTATAGCACTAGGCATAGGCCGTTGCCGTGATAATGATGAATGGCAACCTGTACTGAGACAATTGGTTTGGTTGGCTAAATCCCTCAAAGCTTCGGCGACCTTACAACCGATTTTTTTATTATTGAAAGGATTTCTTAAAACTGCTGATTCTCCTGAGGCCCTTCGCTCTCGTGCTTTTGTCATAAATACACTTGCAGGATGGGTGGGGGAACCGGAGGTTGTGATAACGCTTCAAGAGCTACTTAAGGCGCAGAATTTTTTCCACAAAACCGATGTGCCAGTCATTTTTATTAATTTACTTAAAGCGCATCCTGAACGCTTGGCTGAATATGTACGACATGCCGGAATGTATTTTTTCGCACTGGAAAAAGAACAAAAATTACTCGCTAAGCCACTAGTTTTCGGCTTGATAGACAAGATGGGGCGGGATAATTTAGCTCGCTATCTACCTGACTTACGAGTCGATCAATATGGTGATACTGATGCTCTCGACGACAGTTGGATGCTTAGGATGCTTTTTTGCTCAGAATCTCCTCTGAAATTATATGCTAACGATAGTGGTTTTTATATCCGACAAGACGCTTTTTGCTCTGTAATTTCAAATGAAAGTCTTGATAATAATTATGAGCTATTGTATTGGTTGAACAGTGAACTACCACCTACAGTTACCAGGACTAATGAAAATGCAAATTGTTCTATGATTGACGCCATTAGAGATAAACTTTTCCCTCAAGAGGCATCTAGGAATCTATTATGTCAGAGCTAAAGCAAATCCATTATTATAAAAATATCGCAAGAATCAGATTGGACTTGCAAGTTGTACTTGATGATTTGGAATATCAAAGGGAAGGTGGAAAGATTTTTTATGCTGTCGACAACGATGTCATAAAACTCTACTCAAATCCTGAAGCAAATAGCAAATACGCCCGCAGTTTCGATGATGAAGACGAAAAAGACCTAACTCCCCAGACTTACAGTCTGGCAGAATATATTTTCGAACATTTGACCGGTAACCTTGAACCATTGCTGACTTTGCCGACTCTCAAAAACGAGTTCACTTCTATTTTGGAAGGTATGTGGCGCGATGCAACAATTCAAGATGCAAAAGGAAAATCTCAATTATCGGTATTAGAAGCACTGCTGGCGGAATACGTACAAAAACCTGATCTCGATAAACTGGTAAACGGTATGCTGTTAAATTGTGAAAGTTTATGTCGTGTTTTGTACCTAGATCAAACTTCATCTCCCGATGCAGTATTTGAACTTGATCGTATCGGCTACTTGGTAAACAAGAACAGACTAGTTAATATCGAAATCCTACCATGGTTGCATAAGCCACCTACGCCACAGTCACTGTTCATGGAAAGTCGTGATTGGTTTGCCAAGCTTCAAAAGACCAAACCTTCTCAACACTCACTACATAGGAATATAGATGACGCTAAATCATTGGCATATATTTCTTTAGTTAATCGGTCTTTTCATGAGTCAGGGGAACAACAAAAACTACTGTTTTTAACGGGTGATGAGGCTATCCATAAGATTTTTGGCAATGTAGGAGAAGAGAATAAAGAAATTCCTGTTCGTCATCCTAGCCTGTATCTTTCATTCACCAAATTGCTTGCAGATTCAGGATCCAAGGAAGACTTGCAAGAAAATCTACAGGAATTTAAACAATTATTAGATGCTTTCTTGAGTCCATTTATGCTTATAAGTGGTGATAACGACAAATATATTTCGTTATTGACTATTTTTTTGAAAAATGAAAAAAAAGAAGCTTTCAAAAATTTAATTGCTGCTTTAGGTAAAGAAGAAAAAGATCTAATGGTAGCCTATGGTGCAATTAAAGATCATCGTAGTCGACTGCTCAATATCGCTGCGTTAAGCCAAAATATCCACAGCAAACAAGATAAACTCAAATCTTGGTTAAATTCTCATATAAATAAAAACACATTGCATACTGATTTGGTTCGAGATATAGATTATTTACTAAGAGATAAATGGGATTCTGCCTACACAAGCTTAAAAAAAATCTATCTTGGTATTGGTACGGTAAACATGGCCATATCTGTTTCATTGGATTTACATGATGAGACTGCAAAAATAGCCATGCAGAAAAACTGGCAACGTATGCCAGTTGCCCTTGTATCATTTGACGCTAATGGCGAAAGCGATAATTTATTTGAATCTATTCGTGATGCATTATATAAAAAAAATTACCCAAGAGTATTGCGTTCATTGGAAGATATGGGCTCGTTAGGCAAAATATATCTCGTTAGCGCCATGATTGCTGCGGAAGCAGGGGCTTGGGAAAAAACAAAAGAATTTTGTGAAAATTCACTGGAATATGCTGATGACGAGTATACCTTGCATGAGGCATATTATTTTTATGCTGTTGCGATTCGTCATAGCTGCAATAGTTGTCAGGAATTTCAACGGGCAGTTAGTTTTCTTGAACAAGCTATAAACGCTTGGGAGAAAACTCATAATGAATTAGATTCAATTGCAGCGTTGCGTTTTAAGGCAGAGAAATATGCTCAAATCATGGCATATTATAATTACAAACAATTCCTTACGGATTGGGAGCAATGTGATGAGCCTTGCGAAAAAGATAGCCTTGAAGATGCATGGGCAGGTCTTCTCAACCTATCAGAAACACTGGATAACCTTCAATCAGAAGACGAAATATCAGCACGGCTAAAACGGCAGGTTTATACAAATATTTGTTCCTTATTCTTATTTGCGTCACTTATCAATAAAAAAAACTATTGTGTCGAAGACGTTGCTAGAAAACATTTGAATAATTTATCAACATTGACGAAAAATGATAAGAATGCCACATCGTATTATATTGAAGTTATTATAGCCTTAAGTGAATATGCTCTTGATCGAGAATATGGTCATAAAAGTGCTAGCAATAAACAATATCAACAGCTTAAAAGAACTGTTGAAAAATGTCTATCATATCCAAGACTATTACCTTATGAGGAAGCTAAGTTCAATTATCTACTCAATATTTTAAATGCTTGAAATCCTGGCTCTTCCTAATTTCGTGGGGTAACTACTACATATATAGATTTTCAGAAATTAAATTTCCAAATTTTAGTAATTGCACGGATAACATCCCTCATAGGGATGTTATCCGTATCATCGAAGATGGAAATTATTTATCTGAAAGTCTATAGTCGGCTAGGCAACGCTTTTTTTCCCACAATTCATGTGTTGGCAAATGCTAGGCAAACGATAAAGCTGTTTGCCCATCCTACCGGACTTACCTTTAGACACAAAATAGACACAAACATCAATAAAGGCGAGAATGCCCGACAACTCCAAACAATAACAACTTTTCAAACAGCGGACAAAATCTTCGGTTGATAAACAATCCGATCGGATTTGCCAAGCGGGGAGTAAGTAATGCGCTTTTCAATAGAAAAACCGTTCGTCATTGCAGTGCAGAGACTGGTTTCGTCGATACAACTCCGGTTCCGACAGCGTAGCAATGTTAGATCAAAACAACCACACCGACACTTTTCAGTTCCGCATTTCGATGCCGAAAGTGAGCGACTGTTCTGGCAGGAACGTCAATCCGAAAACCTGTACACGTTGAAAACCGCGTTGTTGTTGGGTGCCGCCTGTTTTCTGGCATTCATTGCTTTGGATATGCTTAACGGTGGATTGTCGGAAAATGAAATCATTGGTCGCTTATTAATAGCGCTGACATTTAGCGTTTTATGGTTGAGCCTGTATCGGCGCCCTCAAGCCGAAAGTCAAATCAAATCCGTCGCCAAACTCAGCGTTGCGCTATCGGTTGCCAGCCTAACCGGCATTTTGTTCATAGAAGGCAATCCCGCTTTTTATGAACAAATCTGGATCGGCTTATTGCCAATGTATTTTTTCACCTACGGGCAAATGTTCATGACTATTGCCGAAACATTGAAATTCGGCCTACTGGCAATGATAGCTTTGCCGCTGAGCGGTTACTTGATCGGTGTTGAAACCGTAGCGCTGATGCCCTCGATTATTATACTGCTGATCGTCAACGCCTTCGGTTTCTGCACGCGCTGCCAACTGGAAGCCCGTACCCGCAATTTGTTTCAGGAGCGACGCAAGGCCGAAGCCATGTCGGCAGATAAGACCTTGTTTTTACAGCACCTCAGCCACAACCTATGTCAGCCGCTCCAGGCTTTAAGTTGTTATTCCTCGGTGCTGGATGCCGCTTTCTCAGATCAGCCGTGCGAGCCACTACAACAGGTAGCCGACAAGCTGAGTTCGTGCATCGATGAACTTAACGCCACCTTTAATCGCATCTTCGACGTCGCCAACCTGGAAAACGGTCGACAGATACCGAAGCTGACGACAGTCGACATCAATGTCCTGTTAGCGAAACTGGAAAACCAGTTCGCCCCGCAGGCCGCCAGACGAGGCCTAAAACTAAACGTCCGCTTACGCTCGCGTCCGCCCTACACCGTTTACAGCGATGCCAGCATTTTAAGCCAGATCATCGGCAACCTGATCGACAACGCGATCAAATACACCGCCAGCGGCTGGGTAGTGATCAGCGTGGTTAAAATCAGCGACGACCGGCTCAAACTGCATGTATGCGACAGCGGCATCGGCATAGCCGACGAATTGCATAGCGAGATTTTCGAAGAGTTTTTCCGCTGTAGAGACCCGGCTGATACCCACGCCAATGGTTTGGGTATCGGCCTGGCTTATGCATTAAAGGCCACGGAACGTTTGCCGAAGCATAACCTGCGAGTCTATTCGCGGCTGCATTACGGCAGCGACTTCCAACTCTGCCTGCCGGTGAGCTGCGCCACAACGCAAGGCATCAGCGCACGGCCACAGCAACCCGTTTTTACCGGCAGTTTCGTATTCGTCGTTGATGCCGATCATCAGTCATTGAATGTCATGACCGAACAATTAACCGCTTGGGGCTGTCTGGTGCAAAAAGCGCTATCCATAGCCGAAACACTTGCAGCCTTAGCCGAAAATATCAGGCCGCCCGATTTGGTAATCACCAATTTCTACCTGGACGGCAAGGACACCGCTCACGACATTATCGCCGCCATCCAGGCCGACTACGGCCCGGTGCCGACGCTAATTCTCACCGACCGCAGCATCCCGGACGAAAATAAGGCCAAATGGCCGGAAAACACGCACCTGCTGCGCAAACCAGCCGACGAGGCAGACTTGATAGAAATGATGGTGAAGGCGATGGGGAAACCAACCTGATTAGCAGGAGACTTCAGTTAGCGCAGAAACGCCCGTCATTTAGGGATTCACATTGACGTCCGTCGAGTTAATGTAAATCCGTTCTAAACAGATTTGTGCAGGACTCCAGACAATCCTCATTTACCATTCCCCACCTCCGGCCTACCAAACACAATCCCCATCTCAAACACCTTAACCAGCAACTCCGTTCGCCGCACCACGGCAAACTTCTGAAAAATAGGCCGCAGATGATTTTTAACCGTCTGCTCCTCTATCCTCAACTTACGGGCAATTTCTTTATTGCATAAGCCCTGCACCAGCCAACCCAGCACCTCGAACTCGCGCGGGGTCAAACCCAAACCAGCCGGATCGGACACCGGCCTAACCCCGACTTCGGCCGTCGCGCCAGACAACCCATTATCCGGTGCTATTTGCGGTCCCACCACCGAAACCGGCAAATACACCCGCCCGGACAACACATCCCGCAACGCCAAGGCAAACGCCTGCCGAGGCAGCGTCTTGGCAATAAACCCCATCGCCCCCAGCCGTAGCGCCTCAAACACCAGCTCCCTATCGTCTAACCCGGAAAACATCGCCACGCACAAATTCGGAAACTCGCTACGCAACTCCGTCAATCCGGCCAGCCCATCCTTGCCCGGCAATTGAATATCCAGCAGCACCAGATTTAGCGGCGTCGTGCGAATAATCGCCAAACCTTCGTCAAAGTTTTCCGCTTCGAATACTTGCAAGTCAGGGAATAGCTGTTTCAGCAAACAGGCAACGCCTTCGCGGGCGCAGAAATGGTCGTCGATTAGGAGGATGTTCATGGGTTTTAAGATTCAGGATTGGATTGTTGTTTGTATTGTACTGAGGATTGGTTTGAATGATAGTACTTTAATACTGGTACAAAAGAGAGATGGCTAATTGATTTAATTACTGTCTAATTCGATCAAATATTGATAGGAAATTAATTCATATTTCGTTTCGAAAAATAGTAATTTTTACAATATATCAGGGCTCAAAAAAATACCGTAGCTTACTCATCAGGTGAACCACATGCTTTGCACAACCAAACACATATTGACAATAGTAACAACCTTAAGCCTAGCGTTAACATTAATAGGATGCGCACATACAGAAAAATATTTACACCCTGAAAAGACATTTAGTGAAAATAGTTACGATATCTCAGTTGATCAAACAGCACAACAGTTATCAGACGGAAACGGCAGTAGTAGATTACCGTTTTACGAAGTATGCGCTGATAAGGCGTCAATACATAGCCCAGTGATTTGGGTGCCGCTAATTGGCCCCGCTATTGACATGAGTATGAGCGCCAAGGCCATTGGCACTACATCTAGTCGCTGGGATAACGCTATTATATTTCTACCTATAATTGGCCCTGCGGCATCGTTTTCGTTTCTATCACCCGAAATATGTACTTACAAAACCATAAAGCAAAGCCAAACTGGGACTATTGCCACAGACACCCCGGTTACAACCAATGAATTGCAATATATAACTCGTCTTGCAGATCGAAACTGCAACACTTTTTTGGATAGGCTATCCAGCTCAAAAGATGGTTTAGATTTTGGTAAATCAGCACTAACCGACATTAGTAGTGCTGTGAGTGCTGGTACTGCCTTTGTTACGCCGGTAGGTACGGCAGTTATAACAACAGCATCATTATTGACTAATAAAGGTGCCGAAAATTTAGCCCATACCTATTTTGGTGGCCAGTTGATTCCTGCAATAAAAAACAAAATTACTGCCGATAGAGAAACCTTCAAAAAAATAAATATTGAAGGTAAAAATATACCTCCAACACCACCAGTGCCACCACCACATACGATCGCAGAAGTTTTAAAAGTAATAGATGATTATGACAATACTTGTTCTGTACAAAATGCTATTGACAGTCTTAATCAAAAAACAAATTAAGTTTTATATATTCAACTTAAATTAGGAACAGTTTTTTGTGTTGACTCAAAAGTCCATATATGGGTTAGCCGATAGGTAATCACCTTAGTTTTGGAAGCTGAGTGTTTGCTGTTGCGAAACGGCTTGCAAAACACGCAGTGTTGTTAGTAACGAACATTAAATTTATAAATCATTTCTGATTCTAAAATTAGGAGGAAACATGTACAAAATAATTGGCTTATTACCCGTAATATTTACAATTGGTTGTGCAGTGGCCGAACCACAATTAGCTAGCACATCAGTTAAATCCGTAGCTCCATTTTCGCAACGTGATTTACAAACTCCATTCCCATCGAAACCAACACCAGATGGAGGATTTTCAGTGCAGGAGGCTAAACAGCTTTTGGAATTTTGTATCGAGCTCAATAATCAGGATGATCGAAATAAAGAAGCTGCAAAAGAAATCAAGGATAGTCAATTCAATGCAAATCCAGGAAACTGGCAAATAGAATATGATAGCCGCAATCCAGTCAATAAGCAGTGGAATATGAGCGGGGGGGATAGCGCAAATAATCCTAAAGAGAATGGAATTAAACCGTTTAATAACGCATGGCTTTTATTAAAAAATCTTGATGCCCCAAAGCAATACGCCATCGCAATTCGTGGAACAGTCGGCGAAAAAACCAGCATCCTGAACGATGCCCTTGTTACCACAATCCCTGCTGATACAGGAATCAATTACCCAAGAGGTCGACATCTTCCTATAGTGTTTGCCGCAACTCCATATGCCGAATTGCATCTTGGTTTCGCAAACGCAGCTTTCGCACTGCTCTTCGACAAGGAAAAAGGAATATTAAAGCAGCTAAAAGAAAAGAAATTACCCGCAGATGCAGAATTATTCATCACCGGACATAGTCAAGGCGCAGCAATTGCAACGTTAGTTCACTCTTTTCTTTATTATGCGCTGACCGATTCATCGGATCGTTATGTGTTAAAACAGCATCTCCGCACTAAGGATGTTAACGGCATCCAGCTGAAATCCTATGTCTTTGCACAACCAAAGCCTGGAAATTTGCAATATGCCGAAGATTTTGGACGTATCGCAAAAGATTTTTCATATGTTATCAACAACGACCTTGATTCCGTTCCTCAGGTGCCGTTAAGCCTTCAAACACCGACCGAAGCAATTAAATCTATTGTTCACGATAATACGGATACAGGCAATTCTTTGGATAGCATAATTTTCAAGACATTAAATTTTGATATTAAAGTCATTGAAAGAATTAAAGATCACTTAGCGAAAGTTGGTGCTGATCGCATTGCAAAGTTATTTGAAGATAAACAAGTTGCTTTGGATGTCGATTATTTCAAAGGGGTAAGCATCCAAGAGCAGGCAAAGGCAGTTTCGCTCAATTATACTTTGGCGGGACAGTTAATCCCGGTATTTGGTTTGAAAAAAGGAGGCTGCCTCTATCCTATGCCTATGGAAGAAAAGGATGAGTTGATCCAACATCATGCAACCAGCTACCGCAAACTAGTTGTGGATCAGATCGAAGGAGCGAAAACACCTGGATGTACGCAATAGACTTCTCCTCATAATTTTTAAAAAATCATTGGCGAAAAGGGGACAAAATTATGGCTACCTATTTTTCGCTGCTGAAATAAATAAACGAATAGAATCAAAGTTTAGCGGCTGATTTTTTTGAATATTTGAATAAGAATATTGACTCATAATTCTATGAATAATAAGAGTAAATTTATTTACATACAGACACTTGTTAATTTGCCAGCGATAGTTCAAAACAAACTTAATTAATATGGAGTCGTTACATGTCTGCAAATCTTTCGCTATTAGATGGAAATTTCTCAACAAAAGTAAATTCATTAATTACGAATTGCGTAGCCAGAGGCATCGAAATGCGGCCTTATGTTTCGATTAGAACACCGGTTGAACAAGCAATCGCATGGCGGCAGTCTCGCTCCATTGAAGAAGTTACAGCAAAAATAAAAGAATTCCAAAATTCCGCCGCACCGTTTTTGGCACATTGCCTAGAAAGCGTCGGCCCGCAACATGGCGATCATGTCACCAATGCCCCTCCCGGATTATCTTGGCATCAATGGGGCGAAGCGGTCGATTGCTTTTGGTTGGTCAATAACAAGGCAGAATGGTCGTCGCAAAAGACCATTAACGGTTTAAACGGCTATCGTGTCTATGCAGAAGAGGCCGCCAAGCTCGATTTAGATCCAGGCGGTTTGTGGCGAACACTCAAAGACTGGCCGCATGTTCAATTTCAAAAAGCCGCCAGTCCGTTGAAGCTATATTCGCTGGCCGACATTAGCAAACGCATGGAATCCAATTTTGGCTAATAGCCAATTTGGCAATTCTCATAGATCCTCAAATTATAATCAGGAGTTGAAAATGAGTCGAATACCTTACGACGCCTCCAAAGAATCGCTTTACCAGCCAGGCAATGCTAAAGATTTTTTCTGCTCCGATTGGGATTTGAATTTGTCAGATCACAATATCTTGTGCGCCGAAATGGCTAGGTTAGCCTACGTAACGCAACAGGACGCTCTAAAAACATATCTGGTACAGGCCGACTTTGAATTACATGGGACTCTGGGGTACGAAACAAAAGGTACTCAGGTTTTTATCGCCAAACCCCGTCCCGGCTCTGCTCACTCAGCACTGATCGTCGCCTTTCGCGGTACAGAGGGCAAAGATCCCCTCGACTTGATCGCCGATGTTAGATTTTTGAAAACACCCTGGAAAGACGTTAACGGAAACAAGCTCGGACAGGTGCATCAAGGATTCGCCAAAGCGTTGTTGGTTGATAATGAAGAAGGCAACTTTTTGACTTCAATACAGAAAATTTTAGAACCTTTGATCAATGATTATCAAACCCTATTGATTACTGGCCACAGCCTGGGCGCCGCATTGGCAACATTAACTGCGGCATACTTCCAGCCGATGCCATGGGCGGAAAAGATTCATCTGTTTACCTTCGGTTCGCCCTTAGTGGGAGATAAGGAATTCAGCGATCATATGGGTTCCATCAAGCATAAACGATTTGTCAATTGTTGTGACCTTGTTACACGTGTGCCAAAGTGGTTTGGTTACATGCATTCAGGAGAATTAAATTACATTGATAAAGAAGGTAATCGGTCTACTACTAATAAGGATAATGGTGAAATTTCTGAGGACAGAAAAGCAGCGCGTAAGCAATATCGAGAAACATACGACTGGTGGAATAAAGATACTGCGGTTATAACCCGAGACTTTTCAGACCACACCCCTATTAATTATCTATCAGGTATTACAGGGCTTAGAAGAAAAACATTACAAAGTTTTTCTTTCGATGAAATAAAAAGGGATGAACTAAAAAAGATCCAGGAAATAAGATCTGAAGCCGATGAAACTAATCTTGTTGGATTAGCTTTCTCCGGTGGAGGAATTCGTAGTGCGACATTCGGGCTTGGTGTGCTTGAAGCACTTAAAGAAAAAAGAATTCTAGAAAAAGTCGATTATTTATCGACCGTTTCCGGCGGAGGTTATATCGGTAGTTGGTTGAGTGCCAATTGCGCAAGGCATGGCAATAATTGGTCAAAAATGCCCACTGGCAAAAATAAGATAGAAGAGTGTAAAGACTGGCAAGAATCCGTCGGTTATTTACGTCGTTATTCAAATTATCTATCGCCAAATATAGGTTTTCTAAGTGTTGACACATGGTCCATGCTGACGACTTGGCTAAGGAATACCTTGCTAGTACAGCTAATGGTTATTATCGGAATTGCCACTGTTTTATTATTACCTAGAACATTGCTACCTTTGCTGTCATTGCCAATTGAAAATCTATTGTCAATCACCTTTGTTTTTGTTATTTGGATATTTTTTAGCTTGCATCAAGTTAAACCAAAAAATATTTATAAGCATCCGATTACAGCTTTCCTTGAAAGAATTAGCTTCATAAAAAATATTAGAATACCTCGGTTAGCTGTATTTTTTATAGCGATGCTGGTCTTAATAGGATTCTATTCATTAATGTGGTCAGAGTTTTCTTTAATATGGCCACAAGGAAAAAACGACCCAACATATGGGTATGGAAAGACAATAACAAAACTTTTACCTCCACTTTACACCAATGAAAACTTCAAATGGCGCCAGATACATTCAGTTTTAGTTATTAGTTACTTATCCTTTGCTGCATTCTCATTTGTTTCCAGCAGGGGAAATATTGTTGGCATAAAAAATATTCATCACTTTTTAGTTGCAATTCCCGCAAGTATAGTTTTGCACTTATTGTTTTCTGCAATAGTCTATAAAATAGGCGATTGGAAAGGTTTTGTTGGTGGTGAAATATTAGCATTTACTTGGGTACCGCCCATGATTGCTTGTTCGCTTGCACTAGCCATAAACGTTTTAATTGGCATACAAGGCATTGACTCTTACGAGGTCATCAGAGAATGGTGGAGCCGCTTCGGAGCATGGCTAGCCATCTATGGTACCGCGTGGATGTTGATCGTGGTTACCTCTTTCTATGGCCCCTTATGGGCAGAGATACTTTATTACGAAGAATCATGGAAAACTATCGGTTCAGGCTGGATAGGCACCACTATAGCCGGGTTACTAGCCGGAAAGTCAGCATCAACAAATGGGACGGATGGCAATACTTTTTCGATCAAGATCAAACAAACTCTTGCAAAAGGAGCTCCGTTTATTTTCATATTTGGTCTAGTTGTTATTGTGTCTTGGGCCGTGCATTTAGTTATAGCCGTTAACTCTAATAATTTAAATATTTCCAAAGAAGGCTTATTGGGAAAAGGTTCGCCAATTATAGAGGCGCAACAAATTCATTCTCAAATCGACGCTTGCTCATTTAATAATGTTTTACCAGTTTGTATTGCAAAAGATGGTGAAATTAAATACACACTTGAACCTGGATACTACAACAAAGATACCAAAGAATATTTTGACACTAATCAGCTTGCGGATAAGAATAAACAGCACTCACCTTATGATAAACACTGGGAATTAATAACCACTTCAAGCCAACCACTTGTTACTGGCATGTTAATTTTATCTTGGTTGATAGGCTTAATACTCTCACGAAGGATCGATATTAACGAATTCAGTTTGAACGCATTCTATCGAGACCGGTTAGCACGATGCTATTTAGGCGCGTCTAATGACAAACGAGAACCTCATCCATTTACCGGTTTTGATGAGCAAGATGATATTAATTTAAGTTCGCTGGGAGGCAATAATAAAAATCCGCCTTGCCGCCCATTCCATATACTTAACTGTGCATTGAATTTAGGCGGTTCTAGTGATTTATCCTTACATACTCGCCATAGTGCAGTATTTACTCTAACGCCTCTTTATTGCGGCAGTGCATACGTACCTAAAGGGGGCAATGGTAAACCTATAGAAAATGCACCAGATGGAAAGCCTCAGCAAATTGGTTATCGTCCTACTGCAAATTATTGTGGCACAGAGCATCAGCCCACTTTGGGGCAAGCCGTTTCGGTTTCCGGTGCAGCCGCCAGCCCTAACATGGGTTACCACACCTCGTTACCGGTGGCGTTCTTAATGACGTTATTCAACGCACGATTGGGATGGTGGTTTCCCAACCCAAATAAGAATCTTTGGGAAAATCCATCTCCCATGTGGAGTTTAAAATACTTACGCTATGAATTATTTGGAACCGCCAATGAAACCGATGATTTTCTAGCTATCTCCGATGGCGGCCACTTCGAAAATCTTGCCGCTTACGAACTGATTAAACGCCGATGTAAAGTAATTATCATCAGTGACGGTGAATGCGACCCAAAATTGCAATTCGAAGGCCTTGCTAATTTAACTCGGTTAAGTGATGTGGATTTAGATGCAACTATTAACATTGATATTCGTGCTATTCAACCAGTCGGTGATGAAAAATGGAGTCGTAGCCGTTGCTCAGTTGGCAAAATCCACTATCGAAAAACAGAGAGATTTCCTGATGATCCGGTTGATGGATGGTTAATATACATCAAAGCTGCGATGAACGGTCACGAAGGCACCTCTGTTATGCAATATAAAGCTACTCATCCTGATTTCCCTCATGAAACCACCGGAAACCAGTTTTATACAGAGGATCAGTTTGAAAGTTATCGCAGTTTAGGTCGAGACATTACCGAAAAATTGTTTGGGAAAATAGATGATTTGGACGGACTCACAATGCAATGTATAGCTTGCAAACTCAATACCATTTTTTCTCCTACTTTGCCCAATCAAAGTCAATTCACCCATCATGCCGATAAGCTCATGGAAATATGGGATCAACTCCGTGAGGACGATGATTTAAAAGATTTAGACCATGAATTAGGTTTACCATCGACTGGGCCAGCACGAGAAATCTTCTATAAATGCAGCGAAATGATCCAGCTGATGGAAAATGTTTATCTGGATTTAAATCTAGAAGACACTTGGGATCATCCAGACAATAAAGGTTGGATGGAGTTATTTAAAAACTGGGCGACATCGCAGCAATTATCCAAAACGTGGGGACTTACCAAAAAGACTTACGGTATTCGCTTCCAGTCTTTTTGGGATCGCAAGTTAATTAATAAACCAAACATTAATTATTTATAATCTGATGTCATGAATCAACTTCCTGAAAACTATCTCGGAACTAATATCGACTTATTGAAATGCAAATACGTCGAATATCACCGCTTTGCCTTTTGGCATGATGTCGGCGTGACAGGCTTGAGTGCATTTGCTACTGCATTACTTACTATTCACAAAGAAGCAAAGCTATTCGACAGCGTGGTGTGGGTGGTGCCATTCTTAACCGGATTGGTGACAGTTTTTGTCGCTTGCGATCATTTTTTCAAATTTCGACCCAATGCCATAATCTATAAAAAGGCTTTGGTTGGTTTGCAACGCTTACAAATCGAACTGGACGAATGCGAATGCAACAATGGCGTTAGTCTCAACAATCGCAACAAAGAACAAATTTACCTAGAAGCAAAAAACATCGTCTCATCGCTAGACATCGTTTCCTGCGTTGATGATCGTATATTTCATTGTCATAAAAACTAAGCAGGCGATTCTCATGAAACAACAATTTGATCTGGTTTTTGAAGGCGGCGGCGCCAAAGGCATTATTTTCGTTGGTGCGCTAAAAGTATTGTTGGAGCAAGGGCATAGTTATCGGCGCTTGATCGGCACTTCAGCTGGAGCGATTACCGCCACATTATGTGCGGCAGGCTATTCTCCCGATGCGATGCTGGCGTGTATCAATGAAAGAACGGCGGATGGCAGGCCGGTTTTTTCGACTTTTATGGATAAACCAACAGCCGAGGATTTTAGCGACTTGGATATCAATGGCAGTTTAACCATAAGGGCTTTCAATGCCGTCAACTTGTTCGGACTTCAACGCTATGTGATTCGCGGATTGCTGCATAACGGTCTTTACACCCGCCTGTTCTCTTTTGTCGAAAGGGGCGGATTTTATTCGGGGCGCACCTTCCTGGCCTGGATGCAAGACCGTTTGGCGGCTAAGGGTTATGACAGGGAAATTACCTTGGAAGCGTTGTTTAATGAAACCCAAAACGATTTAAGCTTGGTCGCCACGAATGTCGGTCTACGGGAAATGCTGGTGTTAAATCATCGGACTACACCGAATTTACCGGTGGCGCGCGCGGTCAGGATGTCGATGAGCATTCCTTTCGTTTGGGAAGAAGTTATTTGGGATGCGGCTTGGCAATATAGGCTGTTTGACGGAACAGTCAAAAACATCGCCAACACCCGCATTATCGACGGCGGAGTGCTCTCCAATTTTCCGATGGAGTTAATCGCTGAGCATAATAGCGAACTGGTTCAACAAACAATGGGTGATTTGACGGCGGAATTTGTTGATGCGGCATTAAATCTTGGTTTACTGATCGACGAAGACTTACCGGTTGCCGATCAACCCGAAGCCGGACAGGGCGAATTGCCTATTCTGACAGAACTACCTACGCTTAAACGCGTCCACAATTTAGCGGAAACCATGATGAGCGCCAGAAACAACAGGGTCATCGATCAATATCAAGCCGAAATCTGCCGATTGCCGGCCAAGGGTTACGGCACCCTGGAATTCGGCATGGAAGGCAAACGACTTGATGATTTTATAAAAGCGGGGTATGAGGCAATGACAACTCACTTACAGGCTAGAGGACTTACTTGTACACGTTAATCGCTACCCATACAATACGGGAAATTCTTATGACCTACCCAATCAACCAAGCTGGAGTCGATTTAGTCACATTCTTGGTAAGTTTAAAGTTAAGATCATCAAGCAGAGAGCTTGTCGGCAAGCCGGATCCAAGCACCACTACCCCTTAGTCCGAGAGCAATTGTAGGCACTCCGGCACTGACGGCATAGTAACAAGAAAGAAATATTGACCTTATTGACGGCTAATTTGAACATAGCCCAATTAATTTAAAACAGGACAATTGCATTATGAAACTATAAATTAACCAAACGCTTGAAATCGATGTAGCCCCCTCTTAGCATTTCCAATCCATCTACAGGCTCTCAACATTTCGAATGTTATGGAAAAACAAAATCTGCTTAGGGTGCTCGACAAAGAAGTGACTAATAAAAACTACAGTTTTCCGTCATTAAACTTAATCTGATTACGCCCATGTACTTTGGCATAATACAAAGCCTCATCGGCGCTTTTTATTAAATCTGCACTTGTTTCAAATCTTGTTAAAGTAGAAACGCCAATTGAGACGGTAATGCTCAATGTTTTTCCCGGCTCATATATAATGACTTTTTTTTCTATTGTATGCCTGACTCGTTCGGCAATACCAAGCGCATCTTCAACATTAGTATTGGGTAAAAGCATTGCCATTTCTTCCCCGCCATAACGAACCACATAGTCCATTGCCCTGGATAAATTGTTTAATATCTCCCCCGTTAGCTGCAAAACAAAATCACCTACTTGATGTCCATAGGTATCATTAATTTTCTTAAAATGATCAATATCAATCATGAAATAAGAAAATGGATACATATCTTTTTTACAGCGCTCTAATAGCAGAGGGAAATTTTCGTTCAACCAGCCACGGTTATACAACTTGGTCAAATCATCGACAATGGCTTTATGCTCAAATAATCGCTGTTTCTGTATTGAAGAAATTACTTGCGAATTAACGCCTCTAAAACGATTAGTAATAATATGTAATAAATTTATAGTGAACAAATGACTTTTTTCTACAAGTTCCCAAATTAATTCTTCATTTATTATAATTATTCTACATTCACAAAGCGAAATAGCGGAAGCCGTTGCAGACTGTTGATCCAACATGGATATTTCTCCAATAATGTCACCAGCCGAAATTATTTTTAAAGGCTTGTCTTTTTCGTCCAAATAAATCTCAACCTCACCTTCAAGAAGTAGATAAAGGGCTGAGTTTTTAAAATCCCTTTTTACTAAATGCTGTCCTGCCGGAATGGTATAAACCGAATGTTCAGACATTATTTCGTTTATCAATTCCAACGGAACGTTTTTGAACAAATCAAAAGCGGTTAAATCGATGGCTTCCATTGTTATTTTTTTCATCTTGCTATTAAAGTTCGGTGGATTCAATGCAAAGTATAAATTCAGGAAAGTAACCGTTAACAATCGTTAATCGCTATAAAATAGGGCTTGTAGCGATTTTGTGGGCTAGCCACTTATCCTATCTCAAAAATATTTTTCTTAATCATAAATCAATATATTGCGATTAATTTAATGTTTATTTTGCATGATGCCATATCAAAAAGCTATCTGTTGTTTTGATACCGCGAAATAGGGAAGAGCCGTAATTTATCCCGATGACCGGCGGGTAAAGCGAGGATTTTGGGTGGACAAGGAAAGGGGGCAAGGGCAATCTGCCCCCATTGATTTCAGATGTTAATTTCCATTCAATAAGAAGGGCTTATCGTTTTAAAATAAGCCCTTCGCTTTTAATTAGCCAAAAACAACGTGATTAACATCTAAGTTGCTAACGCCCACCAGCGTCACATTGCCCTCATCAAATTTTATTTCTACGTTGCCCTCGTGTACTTCAAGATGACTTGTGAAATTCACTGCTGTAACGCCTGTATTCGCTGCAAGATGAATAAAATCTTGGGTGACGTTAAAATCCAAGACTTTATCTTCCCCAGTGTTATTCACAAACAAGAAATGATCCGCTCCAGCTCCGCCAGTGAGACGATCATCACCTTTGCCGCCATTGAGGTAATCGTTACCGGCGCCGCCATCTAATTTATCGTTGCCGCCATCGCCAAACAAAGAATCGTCGCCGTTTCCTCCAGCTAATTTGTCATTGCCAGCCGCGCCGAACAAGGAGTCGTTGCCGTTTCCCCCAACTAACTTGTCGTTGCCTTTAGTGCCATAGATAACCTTTCCTTCAATAGTAACGGGCGGATTTGCAACGTTTGCAGTAGATGCACTTGTAACGCTTTCCGCTGTACCTTGCTGGTCGGTATAACTGGCAACGACAGTAACAGTTTTGCCGACTTCATTTTGTGTAGGCGTGAAAGTATTAGCCGTTGCACCATTGATTACACCGCCATTCGCTTGCCATTGATAACTGATTCCACCCAAACCATCGGCATCAGCCAAATCATTACTCGCAGTCAATAACTGCCCTTGAACAGCATTACCTGAAATAGTCACTGAACCTGTCGGCAAATCATTCACCGCCGCTAAACTAAAGTTTTGTGTTGCCGCGATAATTCCACCGTTGCCATCAGTTACGTTGTAACTTAAATTAATAACACCGTTGTAATTCGCAACTGGATTGAATGTCCAGCTTGTCGACGTTGCAGTCAGTTGTCCGTTGGTCGCGGTTAGATTAGCCACTGACAATACATCGCCGGTATCAATATCGCTAAAGCCAAGCAATAAATCAGCAGCATTAATGCTGTAAGCGGTATCTTCTGTGCCGGGCACTAAAGCCGCGGTGGCTGAACCCACAGGCAAATCATTCAGCGCCGCTAAACTAAAGTTTTGTGTCGCCGCGATAATTCCACCGTTGCCATCAGTCACGTTGTAACTTAAATTAATAACACCGTTGTAATTC